>CAZBUD010000001.1:0-60779 GCA_964495015.1 uncultured Enterobacteriaceae bacterium
CCGGCCACTCCGTGAAGAGTATGACTTGCGTGTCCGACAGGTCAGGCACAGCATCTAGCGGGATGTAACGCACGGAGTAATAGCCCCACAGCGTAAGCGCGGCCACCGTGAAAATCGTTAGAAACGGATTGCGCGCTGAGGCAGCGATAACCCGTTGAATAAAACTTGGCTGTTCTGAGGTAGCGTTCACCATTTATTCACCCCCGCCTGGAGCTTGCTCTCAGCCGCAACGAGGAAATTGCCCGAGGTGACTACGCGGTCGCCTTCTTGCAGCCCGTCAAGGACGACGTATTCCTCCGCTCCTTTTCTGCCGAGCGTTATTTTCTGCGGTTGCAAGCGACCATCACCGCGGTCCAGAAAAACCAGATTCGTCTTGCCTGCCATAATCACCGCTTCCTGCGGTACGACGAGTTGCTCACCAAAGGGAATCTGGAATTCGACATTGACGTACATGTCCGGCTTGAGCGCGCCGTCCGGATTGGGCACGTTAATACGCATGCGGCCGGTACGCGTGGTCGCGTCCAAGTAGGGATAGATATAAGAGACTTGTCCCCTAAATATTCTGCCTGGCAGGTAGGAAAGCGTTTGGTCTACAGGTTGTCCAACCTCCACCAGCGGCACGTCTGTCTCGTATAGGTCGGCTTCGACCCAAACATGGCTGAGGTCAGCGATCCGATACAGTCGCATGCCCGGCCTGACCGCACTGCCCGCCACGACCTGCTTTTCAATCACCGTTCCCGTCACTGGGGACAGAATCGGAATATACTCACCAGATTTTCCTTTTTCTGCGAGGCGTGTAATTTGACTCTCGGTCAGATCCCAGAGACGCAGACGGCGGCGCGTGGTTTCCAGTAAGGTGCGCTTGCGCCCGTTGCCTGCGCCTGTGCGCCGCAGACTATCCAGAAACTCTTCTTGTGCGGCGAATAATTCAGGGCTGTAAATGGTAAAGAGAGGCTTACCTTTTTTGACGCGGATCCCCGTGTAATTGGCAAAAACCTTTCCCAGCCAGCCTCGATATTTGAGGCTGATGTCGGTCAGGCCGGTTTCATCGTAGGCCACACGTCCCATAGCGCGGATTGCTATGACCACATGCTTTCGGACCACCGAGCCGGTTTTGACACCAATGAGCTGCCGTCGGGCAGTCTCAAGGATGACGGTACCGGCTGGGTCTTTACCCCCTATTGAAAGCCTCGTGATTGCAGCCACATCGGTACGCCTTACGGGAAGGCCGGTCACAAAGTTGAACTGCATTGTGGCCTGGTCTCCGTCCGGAGCACGAATACTCAGGCTAAGCGGCCACGACCCAGCCATAGGAAGGTCAAACTCTACGTGGTAGCGCCCCTTTTCTTCAGTGATTACTTGGCCCTGGCTGCGCATCTCGGGCATGGCGCCCATAGCCGGCATGTTGGCTGTGGCGTCAATTGTTAAACCTTCGACTGCTGCGCCGTCCGCACCCCGGATGGAAAGAGAGAGCGTATTCTTTCCTACCCGCGGCGGGTCGGGTTGGAAGCTTGCCGCTATCTGAAACGGACCGACTGTGTCGGCGATATTCCCCACAGCGACTTCAGTCCGAACTGCGGACTGCCGTCCAAATAACGATGACAAATTTGCAGACCAGAACCACGCCCCACCGAAAATGAGGAGGAGGAGCAGCGTGACAATACCAAGGCTCAAAGGCTTCGTCTGTTCCTTTTTCATGGCAGTACCTCCAGATCTTCCAGCCGGAGCCCTACGACTCTTTCAAGCGCGGCGCGTCCTTTGTGATAATTGGCGAGCGCCTGGTGGTAGTTTAGTGTCGCGTGCGTGAGAGATTTCTCTGCGGTGATAAGGGTCAGAAAATCCGTCATACCCGTCTCATAATCCGAACGTGCAGCGGCAATATTCTCTTCTGCAGCCGGGACAAGTGTAGCGGCGTAGAGTTCTACGACGTGCGCGTTCTCCTGCACATTGTGTGTGGCCTGACTGACTGCGAACGCCACTTGGGCGCGGTGTTCTTCGAGGCGGGCTTGGGCCTGCTGCTCTTGCGCCTGGGCTTCACGCAGCGCAGCGTTTCTGCGTTCTAAGTGGAGCGGGAAGTTGAGACTCACACCGACAACGGGTCGGAGGTCGTCGGCCTGCCAGAGGCTATTATACCCGCCAGAGATTGTCACCTGCGGGAAATAAGCGAGCTGGGCGAGGTGTGCGTGAGCACGACGTGCCTCGACCTGAAGCGCGAGGGCACGCAAAGCGGGCTGGTCCCGAATGGCAGCCGCTTGAAGCGTTTCGATAGGAGGCAGGGCGCGCACGCTGGGAAGCGTTTGTGGGGGCGCCGGGAGAGCGGTTTCCGGTCGCAGGTGTAACAAGGTATTGAGCCGAGCGATGTTCACAACGTGAGCGTGCTCTAAAACGATCCCACGATGGACTATATGCTGATGTTCGACATCGGCTTGCAGCGCGTCCTGTTTGGAGACTAGTCCTGCCCCATAGCGCGTTTCCGTCGTACGCTGAAACTCCAGGAGCAAGTCTTGATTGACCCGGTTGATGTCGAGCGCGCGCTGAACAAAATAGTAATCGTAAAAGGCGCGGTCAGTCGCTTCGATGAGCTGCAGGCGGATCACGTTCACGTCTTCGCCGGCGGCTTGGGCTAGACTTCCAGCGGCCTCTCCTCTGAGACGCAGTGTTCCCGGCCACGGGAAGCGCTGTGAGAGTCCAAACCGTTGTCCAAAGTCTAGGTCGCTTGCCCCAATTGTTGCCGGGGCGAGACCATATGAAAACGTGGGGTCATCGAGCACGCGGACTTGGAGCGGACGCTCCAGCGCCGCTTGCCACGCGCGCTGCATTGCTGTCAAGCTCGGGTTACGCTGCAGCACAGCCTGGCGCAGCGCTACGAGGTTGAGCTCGACCTGCCGGTCGAACGGAGAGACCTGCTCTTCGAGGGAACGAGCCCTATGCGCCGAAGACGGCGGAGTGTCTATTGACGGGAGACGAAGGGGTCTGCGTGCGTAAGGTAGCTCTGCACTGAGACAGCCCGCACCTATCGCGCTGACAAGAAGCAAGAATACGAAACGCGCTGCGTGGATCGCGCTGCTGAACATCTGATATCTCCCTGGTTGCGCCCATGGATTCAAAAGAGCCCACAGGTTTAAGTTGAGCAGAGGAGGGCCTATGCCGGAATAGGCATAGGAAAACCCAGTCCCGTCACAGACCGATGACGAACGCGAGCGAGACGTCACTCGGTCCGGCGTCGTGGAGATCAGAAGGTCAAATCAGGTAGGAACAGTTTTGCTGGAAAATAGGAGGCGCGGTCTGGAAAGGGCGAAGCCGCCGTAGTCTGAATCTGCCCGCAGAAGCGCAGAGGAAGTCTGTCTGTCCTCTATATTCAGGCAGGGCGATAAGAAACGTGGCAGAGGTCAGACTCTCCGCGGAGAGTGGGTTAAGGCGAAGCGGATCGCTTTCAACAAGCTGAATGTCACAACAGCAATCGTCTTCTTGGTGTGCCCTATACGGGTTCCCCTCGTGCATTCCCTCGCAGCAGCACGTCCAGTGCGTCTGTTGGTCCATGTGACAGTAGTAGACGGACTGCGCCGAGGCGCCGGAAGCAAGGAGTGTAAGGGCTAACAAAATAGTCAGAAGTCGCTGGTGCAACATGCTGGTTGCTATTCTACTCCCATTCTTTCCGGTTTCCCAGCTCAGTCTATGATCACGGAAGTGAGCACAAACTGAGGTAGATGGACAAAGAAGGGCTACGGCTAACTTTGCAAGATATCACTCCGAGGCTAGGTAGAGGATTAAGGGGGTAAGTGTTGTCAATCTGGATGCTTTTTTGTCATAGTCGGGCTAACGTTGGAATGCCTAAATATTATGCAAAGGGGCCAAGACGGCTAAACGTGCGCCTCCGACCACGCTATTCGAAAGCTTCACGATTATAGCTCTCACTGTCGGACTACTGGCCTGCGGGGCTTCTGAGGAGGCCCCTTCCTCTTCACCTCTCGCTCAAAACGCCCCACCTCTGGACCTCGACCATACTCAGCTTATCAATTACATCACCACCGGCAACTCTGATCAAAAACCGCCGACGGGGACATTGCCGGCCGATCCGTTCTATACCACGTGGTCTCTGTTTCCAGGACCTGCCCGCGATCCAACGGAGTTCCTCAACAAACGGCTAGGGCTGGCCACCCATGGCCGCTGGGTGACGGTCCGTGTTAATCCGACGGCCAAATCGGCGATCGACTCGCATCTCGCCGCAGTCCGAGCGGGGAGCGGGATGGGGGAAAATCCCAGCGGCCGACATGCCGGAATACTCCATCATTCTCAAGGTGAATTACCCGAACGTCAACGAAGCCGAAATCCTCCAGCAGGCAGACAAGCCGGCGGTGTTGACTGTTCTGTACAAGCGTGGCAACGGATTGTGCGAGTCCAAGACTACTTTAAACGGGAGCGACTGCTTGGGCGACAGCTGGATGTGGGCCTTCTACGGCATCGATGCTCCTCACCTGAAGCGCGACATCTTCGACAAATTCGTCGGCGAGAACTGAGATAGTACAGGAGGTTCCCACCCCATACTAATTAAAACGACTCCGGCATCCCATCCACTTTCGGCAAATCCGGATGCATCACATCCCACGGCTGTGCACTAGCTACATAGATATCCCGCTGGGGTTTGTACCAGCTCGGATCGTCAAGACCGCTTGCATGCAGGACCACAAAGTCGGGGATGCCGCCGTTCGTTAATAAGAGGGGTGAACCACAGGAAGAGCAAAACCCGCGGCGCATGGCAGTTCCGCTATCAGCCTTTTTTTCGTACCAGACCGGTTCTCCACTCGTGAGAGAAAACGTGGAAGCTTTGGCTATTACGGCAGCAAAATAGGCGCTACCGGTTGCGCGTTGGCAGTCCCGGCAATGACAATTGCCCATATAGAGTGGTTCAGCAGAGCAGATATAACGGATGGCACCACAGGCGCAACCGCCAGAAAACGGAATCTTCATATTCAACCTCCTTGGTGACATTCTAGGCCGCAACGGCCGGATTCAATTCTTTCAAGCGAGGATAGACCTCCCGGGCGAAAAGTTGCATGCCTTTGACTGTCTCGTCGTGGTCAAGAAACCCAGCCTGTCCCATCAGGAGGAGCTGGCCAAAGCCACCCACGTGTTCGTAGAACTTAACGATCTGACGATAGACAGAGGCCGGGTTGCCGGCAAACACCAGCCCATTTTCCATGAAGCTCCCAAGATCTGGGTTTTGGAACATCTTAAACACGCCCGAGGCTGGCCCTTTTATTGCCCCAGCCAGTGCCGCGGGCGGCTGATAGCCGGGCGGACTAGTGAACTGGAATGGGACTTTATTGGCCTCGACATACCACATGAGCTTGCGGGCACCGGCATAGCCTGCTTCATCCGTCTCGCCCGTATACACCAGCGCTGCATAAGCAAAACGATCCAGGCTGGCTGCAGGCAGTCCGAGTTCGGCCCGGCGCGCACGATAGGCATCAAACACTTTCTTCGACCCGTCGAATCCAGTCAGAAAGCAGGCCACCACCTGCCCGCGCTCGCCAACAGCCTGAGCAGAGCCCGGACTGAGCGCGGTGATCCATACGGGGGGATGTGGTTCTTGATAGGGGCGGGGCCAGATATTGACCTGCCGATGATGAAAGTATTTGCCTTCCCAGTTAAATGGGCCGTCGTGACTCGTCCACGCTTTGAGGATCAAGTCATACGCTTCCCAAAATCGCTCCATCATGCGCGTGGGTCGATGGTTGCCGGCCGACATCTCATACGGGACGCCGCGGACAAAGCCCACTTCGAGGCGTCCCCGGGAGTATACATCGACCATAGCCATCTCTTCTGCCACACGTACGGGCTCGCGCCGGTTGGCAATCGGGTTCCCAAGAATAAGCAAACGAGCAGTCTTGGTTTCACGGGCGAGGATGCCCATGATGACGGGACCCGCCGGATTGAGATTGGTTGCAGTTTGGTGGTGCTCGTTCACCATGATGTCGAGCCCCAAGTCTTCGGCAATGAGCCATTCGTCGATAAAGCGATGATATAGATCGGCTCCAATTTTTGGATCATAGTAGCGATTGGGGAGTGTGACTCGAATCGAGTCGTACTCTTTTGCGTCAGGCAGGAGATGATAGGCGTTTTCGCTAAAATGCCAGGCTCGCATCTACATGACTCCTTTTTATACTGAGACGAGAAACGAACGCACGCGCTCGACGAACATCTCGGGCTGTTCCACGTGCGGCCAATGTCCAGCCTGGTCGATGACATCAAGCTGCGCTCCAGGAATGGAGTCACGGTAGGCCGTGCCGTAATAGCCCGGTGTCACAAAACGGTCGCTTGCTCCCCAGAGGAGAAGAGTGGGGACGGAGATCCGGTGCAATCGCTGACGCAACTTCGGATTATGGAAATACGGCTCCCACGCATACAATGCGGTTGCTTCCCGGTTGCGAGCAATCACAGTGAGTTCGTCATCAGACAGCGTTGCGTAATCAACGCCGGCCACGGAAGGATCATAGTATTGCAACCGCGTGACCTCTTCTGCGGGAAGGGCGAAGATATCTGGAATGTCACGCGTCTCTCGATCACCGACCTTGATACCGACCGGCGCAACTAAAATAAGCTGGCTGAGACGAGTCGTGCTCTTCACCGCCATCTCAGCGGCTATCCAGCCACCGAGGGAGCAGCCAACCACAACCACATTGTGCAGATCATACGCGTCGAGCACATCGAGATAGAGGTAAGCAAGATCATCGACCGTGTCGATATTAGCCATATCGGGCGATTGTCCAAAGCCCGGATGGGTCGGCAGGATCGCCCGGCCTTCGTTCGCCAATAAGGAAAAAAACGGATCCTGACGATGAGGCCCGTCCTCACCGTGTAAGACGAGTATCGGACGCCCCTGTCCGTGCGCATGGATTTCAAGTTGCACGCTGTGCAGCTTCAACTGACCTGACTGGATCGTACTCTTCATGACTCCTACCTATACCTAGAGGAACTGTACGATGACGTGGACAGGCGGTGACGTCCCACCTTCCGGCTGCGGATTAGTGACAGTCAGCGGAAAAGTGCCAGCCTGGGTGAGCAACGTAGCAGGGATGGTCACCTTCATTTGGGAGTAATGCGGCAAATACATGGTCCTATACACCAAAGAACCCGCCACCGGTCGCGCGGCCACTGGAGTTCCATTTACTTCCACCGTTGACGAGTCCAGAAAGTTTTCTCCTTCAATGACAATGAAAGAGTCGGCCAGCGGCTCACCGCCCAGTCCATCAATGAGCGTTCCACCAACGATAGCTGTGAGCTGATCCGGGGTATGGTGCGCAGCGAATGCGAGAGGATAGTTCAGTACCGCAAGACAGACTAGGGCCCAGATCAGGCAAAGAAATCTTTTCACAACGCTTGGCATAGACTGCAACTCGCCTACTGCGATTCGCTCTTGGCGTCAAAACCACCGTCTTCAGGTGCATGGCCATAGATATCACGCACATAGTATTCCGACTGATGCGTCGCTGGCCGTCCTCCCCAGCCATACTCAATCAGCCAGCCCGAGGGATTGCGGAAGTAAAACGAGTACATGTGGTCGTTGGAGTGTTTCCCCGGTGTAATGGCAACCGGCACCTTATGTTCGCGGACC
Organism: uncultured Enterobacteriaceae bacterium; assembly: GCA_964495015.1. Classification (GTDB taxonomy): domain Bacteria; phylum Desulfobacterota; class Binatia; order Bin18; family Bin18; genus Bin18. The sequence goes on from CAZBUD010000001.1 coordinate 7,616, forward strand.
AACTCGTAAGTCAGGCCCACGTCGTCCATATTGTCCGCCTCGACCATGATATGGTTCAGGCGTTTCTCGGATGGACCAATGCCAAATGCCACGGAATGATCACGCTCATTGCAATGCATAAAGCGTGGCGCCACAATGCGCTTTCCCGCCTGAATCTTGTACTCGACACTCCCCCGCATGCCCAAGGCCCGATAAAAGCGGTACGCGGCATCGACATCTCGCTCCCGGACAATACAGTGGCCTAACCCGCCAGCGCCGGTATTAAAGCGGCCGTGCATGCGCCGTCCAGGGTGAAAAGGTTTACTGAACTGCACCTGAGGGCCGTGGAAAATTTCAACGGGATTGCCATCAGGATCTTCGAGTTTCAGCACGTCCAAGACGCGCCGCTCGGTAGCCTCGTCCTGCGAGCCGACGCGGTAAGGTATGTCCGCCTCCGACAATTGCTGTTGCATCTGCCCGAATTCTTCAGGACCGGCAACGCGAAACCCAAGATAGAGCAAATCATCACTGGGGTCGTTGTGCAGGACCAGGCGATGATGCCAATAATCCATACGCGCGTAGCATCGGTCCTCCTCGCCCTCATCCACAATTTCCCAGCCAATGATGTTGGCCGCGAAATGCTTCCAGTTGTCGAGGTCTTTTACTCCTATACCCATATAAGCGAGCTCTGTAACTTGAACCATCTTATCCTCCCAAAGCTAAAGGTCAATTGTTTGATCACAAGGTTGTCACGAACTCTCTAGCCTTTTAGCCAGTCATTTTGCTGGGTACGGACGTATCGATGGATCGACTGGTGGCCAATGGTCGTCACACGAAAGTCTCCCGGCTGCGGGACCTCGCTGGCGTGGCCGACATACACCCAGCCGCGGTGGAAGATCTTGCTCATCTCGTCAAAAAAATAGCGGGGTCGGTGTATACACCGCCATGCGCCCGGTCTTCTTGAATCAGCGCACCGTAATCGATTTCTGCGCGTGTCGCTCTCATACTGACCTCCCTTTTGTCCATACCTGTAGCGCGTGAACGGCCTGCATGGCAACACTTCGCCAGCTTTTGTCGAGCCGGACTCCTACGCGGCGACTTGTTTCCCCGAACGGGGCGGTGTGTCTCGTTTCTTTGTGAGCACGACTTCTCTAGCCTCAGATATTTTTCCTTATGAGGCAGCGTTACCCACGTTCAATCAGCTCAACCAGGCTGTCAGCCGGGCTACGTTCATTGCTGCTGCCGTTAAGATGTGTTGCAGATGGGTCTTCGCCAACAGTATCAGCTGCTCTCGGAACCCCGATGATGAGCAGCGCGCTGACTGAACAGCAGAAAGAAGCCTCCTCACTTTCGCAGGATTCCCAGTCCCTAATGCTCGTCAGAAGCGGCGGCGTCTAGTTCGGGTAGCACCCGGGTCATGAACGTGCCCAGCTCTTCGAGCATGAGCTCCTTGGGACAATGCGCGTAATGCCAGATGAGTGTGATGTATTCGCAGGGAAGCCGGTCGTAAATATGACGCCATTGCGTCTTGAGCTGCTCCACGGTTCCGCCCAGAAAAATGCCACTGTCCTTCATGCTCTGCACGGTAGCGTCTGTATTGTCGAATTTCGGTATGGCGTCGTAGAATGTGGAGTAGTGCTGGACCCACATCTCGTAATCGTAGCGCAGCAACTTGTCGGTGAATTCCTGTTCGTTTCGGCCCAGATGAATCCAGCGCGCGATATTCTGTCGTGCCCCGAGGGCGTAGTCCGATCCAGCGGCGCGGGCCTCTTCAACATACAGCGTGGCGAATTCAACTAAGGTATTGAGACCGGTAAAGTAGGTTGGCCGGAAGCCATGCTGTGCCAGAAACGGGACGGAGGCTGCACTCCCGCTCATCGGGACGAAGACCGGGGGATACGGATCGCTATACGGACTCGGGACCACGCTCACTCGTCTGATGGCGCCGTCGGGTCCGAGTTCTCCGGGCGCGCCCGCCGTCTCGATACTCTTACGCGCGGGGTAACCCTGGACACCAGTTTTGTGTGGGTAAGGGATCTCGTAATGGGGTTCTTTGGTCTCAACTGACTCCTGCCGCCAGCACTGCAGCAGTATACGCGTACGCTCTTCGAATATCTCACGGTTTCTTTTGTCAGCCTCACTGCCATCAGAAACGGTGGCAACCGCACCGAAATGCTGGCCCAGGATATCCATCCAGCGTGACTGGTAGCCGCGCGTCAAGCCGACGAAGAAGCGGCCATTGGTCATATGATCGAGGATGGCCGTCTCCTCGGCAACCCGGATCGGATCGCGGGTCGCCATCACGTAGCCCAACGCACCCACGTAGGCATTCTTTACTTGGGTGGCCCACCAGGCATTCAGCACACCAGGGTTAGGGCCAACTTCATAGCCCTCGGAGTGGAGGTGGTGCTCGATTGTACTAATCCCCCACACACCCATCTCGTCAAGCTCCTTGACCAGGTCGAAGGTTTCATGCAGCACCTGATGATAGACCTCACGATTGCGTCCAAGCGGACGCTTACGTTCACGATCTGCGCGGTCTTCGGCAGGCAGCACAGGATAGATTTGGACGATCACTTTGGGAGTAGCCATTGTCTTCTCCTTTGCCGAGTTTGTGTTAGCATACTCCGGCTGCATCCAATAGCAGCGTGTACGAGGTGAGCCTGTGAAAATAGAAATAAGTCGTGTCGAAAGTGTCTTTGAGGGTATGTCATTTGGTAGTGCTGGCACGTACGAAAAAATCGTAGGCCGTGCGTTTGGCGAAGTAGATCCCGTCCAGTGGCGCAACCAAGAAATCGTCAATCTCGACAAAGCGCCCAAGAATGCCGCAGGCCGAGTGGAATACGCGGTGGATTTCTGTGTGCTGAAACCGACCGATATCAGCAAGAGCAATCGACGCATTCTCTATGACACGTCCAATCGCGGTGACAAGCTCGCCCTGATCGATATCAACGATGCGCAGAAAGGCTCGACCTCAAACGATCCAACCACTGTCGCCGATGCTGGCAACGGCTTCCTCATGCGGCAAGGATACGTGATTGTGTTCAGCGCATGGCAGGGAGATGTCCAGCCGGGAGAAGGTCATATGCTCGCCCACTATCCGGTTGCGACTAATAACGATGATCCGGGCGATCCAATTGTGGCGGCCTCACGCGAGGAACTGATATTTGGCCATACTGATAGCCCAGCAGTCGCACCGCTTACCTATCCAGCCAACACCTTAGATCAGAGTTGTGCGGCACTGACCGTCAGACAGCACGAGAAGGATGCGCGCGTGCCAGTTTCTGCGCAGCACTGGCGCTATCTTTCACCCAAGCAAATCGAAATCGATCTGGTTGATGGCTTTGATGCCGGTGCCATATACGAGTTCATCTACCCCGCCCGTGATCCGATCGTCACGGGCCTCGGCTTCGCTGCCGTACGTGACATCGTCGCGTTCATGCGCTACGCACAGCATGACGACGCTGGCCAGCCGAACCCACTCTCTCTCAACGCAGATGGGCCTGCCATCGATCATGTCCTTGCGTACGGGCGCTCGCAGCCCGGGCGCTTCCTGCGTGAGTTTTTACGGCTAGGATTCAATGAAGAGCCAGACGGCCGGAATGTCTTCGACGGCATATACGTCAGTATCGCAGGCTCACGACGTATTTTCCTCAATCATCCGTTTGCTCAACCTGGACGATTTCACCGCCAACAAGAAGACCATCTGTTTCCTGGAGACCAGTTTCCGTTCACCTACGCGACACGCACTGATTCGATCAGCGGCAAGACCGATGGTATTCTCGCCCGCAGCTTGGCTTCCAACACCTGTCCGAAGATCATCCACATTGATTCAAGCACCGAGTTCTGGCTGGGGCGAAGTTCTCTCATTGTAACCGACGAAAACGGCGAGGACATTCCCGTGCCCGATGAGGTACGGGTCTATCTGTTCTCCGGTACCGGCCATGCGGGACCGATCATGCTAAATCACAATGCGGTTTTTTCCCAGAAACCGACCTACCCAATGAATCTCCTCAACTATAATCCGCTGAATCGATCGTTGCTGGTGGCGCTGGACGAATGGGCCACCCAGGGGATAGCACCGCCGGCAAGCCGATTTCCTTGTTCTGACGATGGCACCCTCGTACCACCACTGCCGCAAACTGCATTTGGCTTTCCCGATATCCCTGGGGTCAATTCTCCGGGACTGGTGAACGAACTGTCCGAAATGGATTACAGCCAGCAGCCGCCTAGGCCGATTCCCGGTCACGAGTACCGTGTCTTGGTCCCCAAAGTCGATGCAGACGGAAATGAGATAGCCGGCATACGTTTGCCCGGCATCAGTGTTCCTCTCGGAACGCGCACCGGTTGGAATATACGCGGCAAGGGATTTTCCCATGGCGTGTTAATGCTGGTCGGTTCATACTTTCCGTTCGCCGCCACCGCCGAAGAACGATTGGCAAATGACGACCCCAGGCTCTCACTTGAGGAACGCTATCCTAGCCGCCAGCACTACGTTGAAGCCGTGACCCGTGCCGTGGCTGAGCTGCAAGAAGAACGTTTGTTACTGGCCGAAGACGCAGAGCGGTACGTTGCAACAGCCACCGCTGCGCCAGTCGGCAGCTAGCGGGCTGGGCCAGATTCTGCGAATCCCCTTTGCTGGCCACGTGGTGGGTGAATTCGATTAAGAGAGCCCATAGAGCTTCAATGCGGGTTCGGATAGACTTTCAAACGCTTATATGGATGCCATTTCGTCCACTTTGGGTACGTCTGGGTGCTTGATATCCCACGGCTGCGCACTGGCAACATAAATATCACGGGCGGGCTGATACCAGCTCAGATCGTCTAAACTACCCGTTTACAATACGATAAATTCCGTGCGCGCACCGTTCATTAACAGTACGGGTGAGCCACAGCTGGGACAGGTCGCGCGACGCATGGGATGGTCTCTACCAGCCGGTTTTCATACCAGGCCGGGGCTCGCCATTCGTAAGCGAAAAGTCAGTCCCCTTCACCAATACCGCCGCAAAATAGGCACTGCGGGCTGCGCGTTGACAGACGCGACAGTAGCTGTTGCCCATATAGCTGGGTTCAGCCGAGTAGGTATAACGAATCGCTCCACCGGCGCAGCCACCAGAAAACGGGACAAGCATCCAACACCCCTCGTTATGGTTGTGATTGCCTAATCGTGCCTGGTCGTAAGCGCCCGATCTCAGACGTCCAGACCATAGAAGCGAATGGCGTTCTCACCCAGCACTTTATATTGGTCTGTCTTGGACAAGGGCGCTATGCGCTCCTTGAGTTCTTTGACCACGCCAAAATCCGCGTCAATATGCGGATAGTCCGACGCCCACAAAAAATAGTCGGCTCCAATATGTTCGATGACCTGGGCGGTCAAAGTCTCGTCAGGGTCTGCTGACACCAGGCACTGCCGGTAAAAATACTCACTCGGTAACATCTTCAGGCTGGTCCGGCTCGCCATGGGTCGATATTTGTGATCGAGTCGGTCGAGCCAGGCGGAGATCCAGTTCGCCCCGGTTTCCAGAATGGTACATTTCAGACGCGGATACTTCTCAAACATGCCCAGCGACATCATCTGCGTAAACGCGGCCATGACATCAATGGCCAGGAAGGCGAAACTGAACAACCCGAATTCGGCACCGGGTCCGATCCACTCTTGAAATGAGGGTTGGTCGCGTACGACGACGTGAAAGCCGACCGGCATTTGTAAGCTTTGCACCGTCTCCCAAAAACGCACAAAAGCCGGATCGTCAAAATGCTTGCCGCCCCGCGCCGGCATATCCGGAGAGAGATACACGCCCACGCAGCCTTGCCCTTTGGCCCACTGGACCTCTGCGACCGCCCCTTCCGGATCGAGTAGAGAAATATGAGCGACCGGAAACAGACGCGTGGGATGGTCGCGGCAGAAATCGATAATCCAGCGGTTATACGCGCGGGTGTAGGCCGAAGCCAGCTTAGCCTCCTGCACCCAGCCTTCCCAGAAAATCCCTATAGTCGGGTAGAGCAGTGTAATATCGATCTGCTCCTCGTCCATCACTTTAATGCGCGCCGTGGGATCGTAACTACCCAGGGGAGCACCGTCGGCATACGTCCGCTTACCCGGCGTAAAGAACGCGGTAAGCTCTTCAGCATCAGCGCCCACGCCGCCGATAGCACCCAGCGTACCGTGGACGACTTCACACGGCTTATTGTCAATCAGCAACACCTCCCAGCCATTATCGTCGTGTTCCAAGCGTACTGCCCGGTCTCGATATTGTGGGTCAATATATTTCTGCCACGTATCCAAGGGTTCTAAGACATGCCCATCGGCATCGACAATCGGTCCTATTTGCTCGTTCAGCATAGGTGTCTTGTCCTTCCTTATATAAAAATTTTTCTACTTAGATGTTGGTGTTTCGCTTGGAACGGGAGCCCCGGAGCCGGCGCAGCTACGGGAAAGCGGGACAAGCATAAAACACCTCTCCCTATTTCTAATGGGTATAACATAAATACACACCAGATGCCCACCGTTGGGCTGAGCAACCTTGTGGTATCGGGTTACTCTACGCTAACCCGACCTACGGGATATTGCTGGCTATTTGTTAATAAGTTTTCCTTTGACAAACTAGAATGATCGTTCTAGTATTGGCCCATTGAAAGCCTCCTTTCAATCCACAAGCCGTAAAGGTGGCCAACGTGCAGTGTGCAACAAAAAAGGTGGGACGGTATCGCGAGGGCGCGGAGACACGCCAGCGCATACTCGACACAGCCTTAGATCTCATTGCCAGCAACGGCTATTCAGCCACAAGTATTGCCAAGATCAGCAAAGCCGCAGGCGTTCGGCCCGCTTCTATCTATTGGGCCTTTGGCAGCAAGGAAGGTTTGCTGGCGGCAGTCATGGAGCGCGCGGCCGAGCGTTGGTTTGCGACTGAATTAAAATCAGCTCCAACAGACAGCCCAGTGGACATAAAAAGGGCACTGCAGCACTGGACCGCCAGTATCAGCGGGCGGCCGGGGTTTTTACGCTTGCTGCTCGTGCTCTCCTTGGAGCGTCGGGATGGGAACCCAGAGATCCTTGTCGCGGCTCAGCGAGTTCGCAAGCAGGCACGACACACCTTGGTCCGCCGACTTGAACAGTTTATTCCTATCAAAGATCGTGCTCGCCGCCGAGCCGACGCACGCCAGCTGGCCAATCTGGTGATGATGCTGCTGGATGGGGTGTTTGTTTCCAGACAAGTCGAACCGGGAGATCTGAGCGAACGGCAGCTTGTGACGATTGTTTCGAGAGCCGTACGTACATCCCTATATGACATGCTGACTGAGTGCAGAGAGGAGAGCAATGAGGAGGTCGCATGACGCGATCTACTCAGCACGCGCGTGCACGCCAGGAAAGAGACCGTCCCTCCAACCTCCAACAGCAGCTTCGAGCCTTTGACCCATTTAGTGATACCTATCTTGCCGACCCATATCCTTTCTTTACCGAAGCGCGGACGGCCGCAGCCGTCTTTTATAGCGCTGACCTGGGCTATTGGGTGGTTACACGCTATAGCGATATCCGGCGCATCTTCCAAAGCCCCAAGCTGTTCTCTGCCGTTAATGCCCTGGACCCGATTAGACCTGTCTGTCCTGCCGCCGCGCAGCGACTATCCGAAGGCGGCTTCCGGCCGGTTCCCACCCTGACCAATACCGACCCGCCGGCGCATACACGCGCTCGGCGGTTAGCCAATATCGCATTCACGCCGCGCCGGGTGACCGCGATGGAACCGTTTGTGCGTGGCCTGACTGTGCAATTTATCACCCAGCGACTGTCCAGCGGGCGGGCCGACCTGGTGCGCGACTTTGCCTGGGAGCTGCCCGCGCGCGTGATCTTTCGCGTCCTTGGGGTACCGGATGAAGATGTTGCCCAGGTCAAAGCCGGCTCAGAGAATCGACTCCTGTTTATGTTTGGGCGTCCCACGGATGAAGAGCAGTCCAGCTTAGCCCAAGGCATGGCAACCTTCTGGCGTTACACCGAAGAATTGGTCAGACAACGCCGCCAAGAACCGCGCGATGATTTTACGAGTGATCTGATCCAGGCACGGGATGGAAACATGCCGGCCCTCAATACACAAGAGGTTGCCACTGTCATCTTTGCCCTGCTCTTAGCCGGACATGAAACTACGACCAATCTGCTGGGAAATGCGTTTTATCAACTCCTCTCACATCGCCACGCGTGGGAAGAGATTTGTGACGACGCGGCACGTATTCCGAATGCGATCGAAGAAGTGCTGCGGCTTGATTCGTCCGTCATTGCCTGGCGAAGACAAACTACCCAGGCAGTCGATATTGGCGGCGTCCCGGTTCCGGCCCAGGGGAAGTTACTCTTGCTGTTAGGCTCGGCCAACCGTGATCCGGAAATCTTTCCTGAGCCTGACCGTTTTGATATTCAGCGTGCAAACGCCAAAGACCACCTGGCGTTTGGACATGGCGCGCACTTGTGTTTAGGCGCACCACTGGCTCGGCTCGAAGTCCGCCTTGTCCTTGAGGAATTGAGTGCCCGGCTAACTAATCTGCGCTTGGTGCCCGGACAGACGTTACACTATCTGCCCAACGTTTCTTTTCGCGGCCCGCGTTCGCTGTATGCAGAGTGGGACGTGTGATCGTTTTTTCGCCAAGGGAGAGATCATCATGTCTGAATACACCACCATGTTTGGTTCGCTTGAACACTACGAGAAAGGCAGGTTGGAGATTATTAATGACCAGGCGCAGCACTATGCCTTCTCCAATATCTTTGAGGTGGCCGGCGGTGCACGGCCGTATGAAAAAATTGCGGTCGCGAAAAATCTTGAATACGTTATTGAGGTCCTGCGCTCCGAAGGTTGCTCAGACTGGTTTACTGCCGCCCACGATGAGTTTGCCGTTGTCATGGATGGCCAGGTGGCAATACATCTTATCAAGCTCGATGACCCCACTTCGATTGTGTCTGAGGATGCTCACGGCTCAGTCCGAATCCCAGGCACCCCTGCGGGGCGGAAGATGGGACGCATGAAGCTGCGCCGCGGCCATCAAGCCCTGCTGCCCGCCGGCGCGGCGTATCAATTCATTGCGCAACAACCAGGCGTCATGCTCTTGCAAACGCTCAAAGGCCCGCTCACTGTCGAAAAGTGGGCAGACATCTGTGAGTCGTAGGATATCGTGTCCTTCGGTAGGGTGCGCCCTGCGCACCAAGCCGTAGGGTGTAGAGGCTGCACCCTACGGGAAAAAGAGCGGGAGAGAGGCATTAGCTACCAGCCATCGGAAGGAATTGTATTATCTCGTATAACTCGTTGACCACCGATAAGGAGAAATCGCATGAGTAACGTACAAGCATCGGCACCTCACCCGCAGACGGGCTATAAAAGTTTTGAACTTGGCAGATTCTCTTTTTCGCGGGATGAATATTTTGTCACCATTAGTTGGCCGGCCAGAGAGGCGAAACTCTCACATACCATACCGGTGGATCACTTTCTCAAAGCACTTATGCGGGACGTGTCGTGGGGTTTCTTTTACGGCTGGGTCAATTTTGACGCCGTACTCGGGACACGGAATCGATACGGCAGCGTAGAGCTGTATGCCGGGCGTTATAACGACAGTTATCACGACTCCGGTCTCGACTATGTGGAAACATTCCAAACGCCGCATATCATGGACACATTCAAAGCCGTGCTGAGGGATTGGACCAACGCGGGTTTTGATCCGTTTGCGGCACCTGCGGAAACGGGCACTGCCGTCTTTGGCAAAAAGAATGGGAACAATATCGCAGCGATTGAACGCGACCGGGAAACGTGTCGGCGCATGCCGGGGCTACCCAATGATGCCTCGCTGCGCTCGGACGACAACGGCTATGCTATCAATCGGGCGTTTGCCGATGTCGATCAAGACGAGCCTGAGGTCCAGACCGAGCCCGGCTTTGAGAACGAAGTCCACGCCATGAACCTATTTAAATATTTGTCTCGCTCTGACGTGACGTGGAATCCGTCGGTTGTCTCGGTGTGTCGCAACAGTCTGTTCTGCCCGACAACGGAGGAACATATGCTTCCCATTATTCACGGCAACGACCGGGTTGAGTGGTTTATCCAACTCAGCGACCAGATCACCTGGCAGATCGGCGACAAGGAAACGGGTCGACCGCGGGCCAGAGTCATTATGAACCCAGGCGATGTGGCCGCCATGCCGGCCGATATCCGGCACCAAGGCTTTTCGCCCAAGCGCTCCATGTTGCTGGTCTGGGAAAACGCGACACCCGGCCTGCCCGAGCGATATGACAGCGGCGAACTCTCGCCCTACCCCATCAAAATATAATTGAGTTGTAACGGACCTGCGGCAGACCCGTTGACTGGGTGCATATGTCAGTTCCACGCGATCGGAGCGATGATATTTCATTCAGCCCGTTGCAAGAGCTCGCGGTTGGCGATACGCGCGTATATATCGGGCTGATTCACCATACGGATGGATTTGCAGGCACGCGCCAAAGCCTGGCAGCTGCCCAGAAGTATCGGCAAGATTTTGGTGTCGCCACGGAGTGCGGTCTTGGGCGGCGTGAGCCGCAGACGCTGCCTGAGTTGCTGCGCATCCATCAAGAGATAGCGGAAGAGATTGCGACGTCGTTGTCTTCAGCTGGCTGATTATCGAGGAAAACACAATGAAAATCGCTATTGTGGGCGGCGGCATTGGGGGCATGACCTTGGCCCTGTCGCTGCACGACGCTGGTGTGACCGACGTGGATGTATACGAGTCCACGGCTACCGTTCAAGAACTCGGTGTTGGCATCAATGTGCTTCCCCATGCTGTGCGAGAGTTGACCGAACTGGGCTTGCTGGACGGACTCTCCAGCGTTGGCATTCCCACCGGCGAGCTGGTCTTTTACTCCAAACATGGCCACCGTATCTGGGCCGAAGCCCGAGGCATTGCCGCAGGTTACCGCTGGCCGCAGTTCTCCATCCATCGAGGCGAGTTGCTCAGCGTTTTGCACCGGGCCGTCTTAGATCGACTCGGACCCACGCGCATTCATGCCAGACACCATATGGTTCGTTTCGGACACGAAGCAGACGGACCGGTATGGGGCGAATGTATCGATCGATCTACGGCCATATCGGTCGGCCGGTTCGAGGCCGACCTTCTGGTGGCTTGTGACGGCGTGCACTCCGTTGTACGCAAGACGCTGTATCCGGACGAAGGCCCTCCGAAGTGGAACGGCATTACCATGTGGCGGGGGGTCACCATCGGCCCGCCGTTTCTGTCTGGCAGGACAATGATGATGGCGGGGCATTTTCGTCGACGCGTGGTCGTCTACCCTATTTCGAAACAGCACGAGGAACAAGGCCAGGCGCTCATCAACTGGGTGGCCGAGTTCAAGGTGGCGGAAGACCAACCCATGCCCAGGCAGGATTGGGGGCATACCGCGCGACTCGAAGAGGTGCTGGCGCCGTTCGCCTCGTATACTTTTGACTTTCTCGACGTTCCGGCCATGATCCGTGGGGCTGAGGTGATCTATCAATACCCCATGGTCGACCGCGATCCACTGCCGACGTGGGACTTCGGACGGGTCACACTCTTAGGCGATGCCGCACATCCCATGTATCCGGTCGGATCAAACGGCGCGTCGCAGGCCATTATCGATGCCCGTATATTGGCTCGGGAGCTAGACCAACAGCCGTCAATTGAGAAAGCTGTGGCCGCCTATGACGCCGAACGGCGTCCAGCCACGACAGCCGTGGTCCTGGCCAACCGCAAAGTCGGACCGGAACAGTGCATGGAGATTGTCGAAGAGCGTGCGCCGGATGGATACACCAACCTGGACGATGTCATCAAGCCGCAGGAACTCGAAGAGATCTCGTCTGCGTATAAGCGTACAGCAGGATTCGATCCAGAGACGCTCAACACCCGGCCGTCTTTGTCGGTCATGAAGCCTGGCGGCTAGCAGTTTACGCTTGCATATACCCGCCCGATTTTGAATAGGCACCCGTAGGGCGACCGCCCAGGCACCGGTCCCAACTTGAGGCGGTTTTTCCCATCCTAAGACCGAGGCAAGTGTAGAGATCTTGGCGCTGATTGATTTCGGCGCGGATACCATTATTCTCAACGCCCTGCTTACCGATATCCTGGGCTCGACGCTCACTCAAGGAAAAGAAGAACGTATCGCGGAATCGCTTCCAGCCCAGTCATAGCCTATGAGCATAAGCTGAATCTTCGCCTCAAAGCCGATCAGCGGAATGTCTACTCTGCCCCGTACTCCTTCCTGGCAGATCTTCCGGCGGCTTGTATCTTCGGGCAAGAAGGGTTTTTCCAAAACTACAATGTCCTTTTTCAGCTCAGTAAGAAGCGGTTTGAAATCACACCGGTGAGGAAAAAGTTACCAAACGCTAAATAATTTTGAGGAAGGAGCCACTAAATCAACCCGTGCTGTCAGCCACACGCTGCAAACCGTTCTAAATGATGGTCCGCATCACCAAAAGTCTGAGCAATCATGGTCAGTCGTCGGAAGGTGTGACTGACTTTTAGCTCTTCAGTCATGCCCATGCCACCATGCAACTGGACAGCCTCTTGGCTGACCTTGCGGCAGGAGTCGGCGATATGAATCTTCGCCGCGGAGATCACACGCCGCCGCTCGTCAGCATCGGCACTGTCCACTTTGACACAGGCCAGACAGGCGATGGATTTGACCTGTTCATGGATGATGGTCATGTCCACCATGCGATGCTGCAACGCCTGGAACGAACCAATCGGGACACCGAACTGTTTGCGCGTTTTGAGGTACTCCAACGTGGTATCGTTGGCAAATTTGATGGCGCCAACGGCCTCAGCGCATAGCAAGGCTGTCGAGTAATCCACTACTTCTTCGATCAGCGCTAGGGCCTCACCTTGCGATCCGATCAGGGCGTCAGAAGGCAAAACCGTGCCCGAAAAGCTCACGTCTGCAGCTCGCAAGTTGTCAAGCGTGCGATAGGCTTTGAGCGTGACACCTGGAGCATTACGATCAACCACGAACAGACTGATGCCCTGCGTGTCGGTCGTATTCCCTGCAGTCCGGGCCGAGACGATGAGCTTATCTGCACACGGAGCGTGCAGAACCACATACTTTTTGCCGTCAAGCGTATAACCATTGTCGGACTTCTGTGCTCGACAGGCTACGTGGGCGAGATCGTAGCGTGATTCGCGTTCGGTCTGGGCAAAGGCGAGTTTGCATTTGCCTGCGATGAGGGCAGGCAGGATGGTCTTTTTTTGCGCCTCACTTCCGCCTCGGGCAATGAACTGCCCGCCCAGGCCGACACTGGCAATATACGGCTCGACAATCAAGCCGCCGCCAATCGCCTCCATGACGGGCATGAGGTCGACCGCGCCGCCATCAAAGCCGCCGACATCGCTGGGAAACGGCTGACCCAGCAAACCCATATCAGCAAACGTCGCCCAGACCTGATCGCTATAGCCATCTTGTGACTCGACGATCTGTTTGCGCGCCTCAAAGGTGTAGTCTTTGCTCAGAAATTGCTGCACGCTATTGGCCAGCAGTCGCTGCTCTTCGGTATAATCGAAATTCACAGTCTGTTCTCCTGTTGCCCTGCTGTTTAGAGGCCGAGCGAGGCTTTGGCCATGATATTACGCTGGATCTCGTTTGAGCCGGCGTAGATTGAAGTCTTGCGATAGTTGCAGTAGCGAGGCGCAATATTCGCCGTGACCTGGTCGAACTGTGTAGATTCAAGCGACCTGAACGGTTGGGCAAACGGTCCGACGGCCTCAACCATCAGCTCGGTGAGCGCCTGTTGAATCTCCGTGCCGCGTATCTTGAGCAAGGATACTTCCGCCCCTGGTGCTCGCCCTCCCCGCATCTGATCGAGAAAACGCAAATTCGTGATCTCCAGCGCCATGAGTTCGACTTCCACCCGGGACAGCCTGTCACGAAAGCGTGCATCCTCGATCAGCGGCTTGCCGTTTTTGAGCTGTCTTGTGGCTAACTCTTTGAGCCGCAGAACCTCGCGCTTTGAAGCGCCCGTGTTCCCGGTACCCAGCCGCTCATAGCCGAGCAGGTATTTGGCAACAGTCCAGCCGTCGTCCTGCTTATGGATCAGATTCTCGGCAGGCACGCGAACATCATCGAAAAAGACTTCGTTTACCTCGTGCCCACCGTCCATGAGAATCAGAGGCCGGACAGTAATACCGGGAGTCTCCATGTCGATCAGCAAAAACGAAATACCCTGCTGCTTTTTGGGCAAGTCTGGGTTGCTGCGGACCAGACAAAAGATCCAGTCCCCGTGCTGCGCCCAGGTGGTCCACGTCTTCTGGCCATTCACAACATAGGTGTCGCCGTCGCGCACCGCGCCGGTCTTGAGGGAGGCCAGGTCCGAACCCGACCCGGGTTCCGAGTATCCCTGACACCAAAAAACATCGCCATTATACATTCCCGGCAAAAAGCGTTTTTTCTGCGCTTGCGTGGCGAACTTATGTAACACCGGAGCACACATGGAGACGCCAAAAGGGATACGCGGCGGACAGCCGGCATAGCCGCACTCTTCTTCAAAGATATGGCGCTGGACAATGGTCCAGTTTGTGCCGCCCCATTCTTCGGGCCAATCCGGTGCTCCCCAGCCTTTCTCAGCGGTGATCTTTTGCCAACGCAGCAGGTCGTCTTTTGTCAGTTCCTGGTAGTTGATCACTTTCTCGCGCAAGTTGCCCGGTAGCTTTTCCTTCAGCCAGCTTTGGATTTCGTCACGAAAGGCCATTTCTTCAGATGAATAGTTGAGATCCATGGTGTACTCCTCAAGAAAAAAGTTAAACAAGCAAAATTCAATTTGTTATAGACTCTGACGTTTCCTCTGCCGGTCTACAACCCGAGCTACATCTTGGCAAGTATATTCCGCTGGATCTCGTTTGAGCCAGAATAAATCGACGCCTTGCGGTGGTTGCAATACCGCACTGTCAGGTCCGCCGTACTGTAGTCCAAACCCACCGCTTCCAGCGGGGGCAATGGGGCTGCCATGGACCCGCCAGCTTCCAGCAGCAACTCGGTCAGTGCTTGTTGAATTTCCGTTCCGCGAACTTTTAGCAGTGAGACCTCTACCCCAGGATCTCGGCCTCTTTGCATTTGGTCAAGAAAGCGGAGATTGGTGATTTCTAGGGCCATGAGTTCAACTTCCACCCGCGACCGTCTGTCCCGAAACTGCGGATCGTCGAGCAGCGATCGCCCCTGTCTCCGCTGGGTTGCCGCCAACTCTTTGAGCCGAGCAAGATCCCGTTTTTGGGCTCCGGCCTCCCCCGTATTCAGCCGTTCATAGCCCAGCAGATATTTTGTGACTGTCCAGCCGTCGCCTTCCTCATGCACCAAGTTCTCGACCGGGACCTTCACATCATCAGAAAAGACTTCGTTCACCTCGTGCGTCTCACGCATGAGCAGCAGCGGGCACACGGTAATACCTGATGTTTTCATGTCGATGAGCAGGAACGAAATGCCCTGTTGCTTTTTGGGCAAGTCTGGATTGGTCCGGACCAGGCAAAAGACCCAATCGGCAAAATGCGCCCAGGTTGTCCACATCTTCTGACCATTCACAATATAATGATCGCCATCGCGGACAGTCAGGGTCTGGAGCGAATCCAAGTCGGAGCCTGCCCCAGGTTTCGACTACCCCTGACTCCAGCTTACGTCTCCATCATAGATGCCGGGCAGAAAGCGCTTTTTCTGCTCCTCAGTTCTGAAACGAAGCAAGACAGGCCCGCACATGGCCGTCCCTGCTGGCAGGAGCATGGGACACCCCGCTGCAGCACATTCTTCCTCAAAGATGTAACGCTGCACGACTGTCCACGGCTACCCCCCCATTCTTGTGCCAACCGAGATAATCATCTCCGCCGAGATGGTGATAGTTCACCACCTTGTCGCGCAGATCGTCCGGCAAATTGTTACAAATCCGCGTCCCGACTTCATCACAAAAAGCACGGTCTTCTGCTGAATAGTTGAAATCCATACCCTCCCTCAGGCTCTGCAATATTATGTATCAGGCCATAGCGGAATTCCTAGCCCGTTTTGTTGTGCCGGGTCCGTCACATCCTGGGGGATACAGTCAGGGTAAGGTTTGTTATGCTTTCTGTCTGACACGAAAGACTCTGGAGGATTTGAGTATGCCTTCCCGCAATACACCACATTCGCCACATTCACATGGCACGCCAATCTTTGGCATGCAGAAGACGTTTATTTCCGAGATGGCCCCGCCGCAAGAATTGTCAGGGCCGGCTTGGTGGTTTGGTTTTCATCGGAATCTGCTTTTAGTCGAAAAAGTGGGCGACTCTTTTCAAGTCCCATGTCTGGAACGCTTTGAAGAGATCGGAGTGTCTGCTGGGAATCAACACTACCTCGGTCGGTATGACGGACGTGCCTGCTATGCAGTTGATGTGACGGAAAAATCCGTCCCCTATCACCTAGACTTCAAAGACTTGCGTCAGGCTCATGGCGGGCTAGACGAAGACCTATTTGTCCTTGGCGGCCGGGCTGTGCAAATTGTTGAGTGGGACCGCACCCAGCAGTATTGTGGGCGATGCGGCAGCAAGAATGAGACAAAGACAAAGGAACGAGCCAAGCAGTGTCCCAAGTGCAAGCTGTTGAGTTTTCCGCGTTTATCTCCTGCGATCATTGTTATGGTTGAGCGCGACGGTAATATTCTGCTCGCTCGCTCGCCCCATTTTCCGGCCAAGATGTATAGTGTCTTGGCCGGCTTTGTTGAACCGGGCGAGACCATAGAAGAGTGCGTCGCCAGGGAAATCAAAGAGGAAGTCGGAATCTCGGTCGATAATATTCGGTATTTTTCCAGCCAACCCTGGCCGTTTCCGAACTCACTCATGCTCGGCTTTACCGCAGAGTATGCCAGCGGCGAGATTGAGGTAGACGGCGTTGAGATTGCAGAAGCGCAATGGTTCTCCCCAGAGGCTATGCCATCCATTCCTGGTCGGATCAGCATATCACGACGGTTGATTGATTATTTTTTAGACAAGCATTCGTAGGCCTGCATCCAATTTCCCTCCATCAATTTCCCTCTTGGGTGGGCTGCCGTATAGTGGCGGGGTGGGTTCCAGGCGGTGCATCACCCTGATGGTGCAGGGGTGCACCCTACTCTTCAGCCTTCACCGCCACCAAAATCAGCAGCTTTTCCTCATCGGTATACTGGTTAACCATCAAACCAAATGCCCGCAGGAAAGAATGGGCTTCGTCCTCGGACGGCAGAGACGTAATAGGAAACGGCTCAGATCGTACTAGGCGTCCAACATATGCTCGGCCTTCCGGGTGACTAATCACAACCCGACCGCCGGGTCGAAGCATGCGCACAATATTTTTCATTGCGCCGGGTTTGTCGACGATATTGCCATACATGCCGTTCATAAAGACCACGTCAACTGAGGTGCCAGGTAGATCCAGATCGCGAATGTCACACTGATGGCGTTCCGCCTCGGGATAACGCTGAGCCACCTGGTCTAACATCTTGCGAGACAGATCGCAGGCGTAGATGTGGCCGGGCTGGTATCGTCGAATGTCAGGAATAAGAGCCCCCGTCCCTGTTCCTACATCGAGTACTGCTTCGCCTTCGGTAATGGCAGGAGCGGCAACAATGCGCGCCATGCGTTCGCATACATCTTGCGGCAGGTCCACAAGAAAACGATCGTAGACGTTATCAAATGCCTGGCGTTGTTTATCGTTCAATTGAGCGCGCTGTTCGTCGTCCATGTCTCACGATTATCCTTCTTGCTCTAACCACCAGCGATTCATGTCCATCTCAACCGAGTCAAAAGGCTCCGCGCGCAAAGATTCTGCGTCACTGTGCGTACTAGCAACAACCCATCGTTGTCGCTCTAGGAGGAAACCTTCTAGAGTACGAAGGTGAAGAGACACTAACCAGAGATGGCCCACCCCTTCGCGGGCGTAGATCGGCATCTTGAGCACTCTGCCGTTGCGACCAGCGCTCGCCGAAACGACTTCACACACCCAGTCCGGTGCGAGTTCAGTATAGGGAATGTTTTCCAAGACAGGCATGTGCTCCCGCCGCCAACCAGCAAGATCAGGAACAAGAATGTCTGCCCCGAGGTGCAATTCCGGTTCAAATAGAATCCACCATCCTCCGACGCCAGCCGTACCATTGGGACTCCGATCAAAGGGGCCAAGGTTTCGGGAGATGATAGAAACTGCAGGGGCGTGGGGAAACGATGGCCTCGGAGCGGTCGTCAATTCGCCATCAATGATCTCCGCAACAAAGCGGTTTGGGACTTGAAACAAGTCTTCATATGTGACTCGCTTACGCGCTGGATTCATGACAGTGACCCTACCATGGTCACTGTTAACGGGGAAGAAGTTTGGGATGGGCAAAGGAGGATCTCCCCCAAGTTCGCCTTAAGGCGCCAATTTCCCGAAGAAAACAATAGGTCAACAATAAAAACATACGCGTATAGTTCGTAGCACTAAATTTCGATAGGAGGTTGACTCTCATGAGTACAGCAGTGTCCACCCTTCTGCCCGATCCCAGGTTGTATGACAAAGACTTCTCCGCCTGGTTGTTTGAGACCACGGCCTTGCTTCGGCAGGGACGATACACAGAAGTTGACCTTGCACATGCTGTTGAGGAGTTGGAAGATATGGGGAAACGCGGACCTCGGGCCGTAAAAAACCATATTCGAAACGTCGTCTTGGACTTACTCAAGTGGGGATATCAACCCGATAAGCGCGTGGCTTCCTTGCACAAGTCCATCCGGAACTGACGGATTGAGATTCAAGAACTTTTGAAGGACAGCCCGAGCTTTACGGGACAGAATGTACAGATGTTGACCAATAAGTATCCTGCAGCTCGTGCTGACGCCGTCGATGAGACCGAACTCCTAGAAGAAACGTTTCCAGCACAGTGTCCGTTTACCCTAGAGCACGTTTTGGATGCGGAGTATTGGGGGGAGTGGGAACGATCGATATCAGGCTACCCTTCTTAATCTTGTCGGACGTATTAACACCTCTGCTGAGATTCTGCATTACTCGTGCAACCGGCGGATCATATTAATAGACAGTCCCCGGCGTCGGTTTAGTACCTCAGCCACTCTGCGAGGTCTGCCCCTACAATTTCAATAAAGAGACTTACTCAGCCGCCGCCCACTTCTCTCGCAAAAACTCCCCGACCCGCTCAATACCTTTTTTGCCTTCATCCAGCATGGGATGAAAAGCATGCCAGACGTGAATCATGCCGTCCCAGATTTCGAGCGTGCAGTCTACGCCAGCAGCTTGGGCTTTTTCAGCGAACTTGACCGAGTCGTCAAGAAGAACTTCATCTCGACCGACGTGGATCAACATCGGCGACAATCCATTCAAATCAGCTAAATTAGGCGATGCATACGGATGCTTGGGATCACCATCGTTGACATAGAGTCCAGCCATACGCTTGAGGCCATATGGCGTCACCAAAGGATCTGCCCCTGCTCTCGTTTGATACGACTCGTTCGAACAGGTCATATCTGACCATGGACTGATGGCTACTGCAGCCGCAGGCATAGGCACCCCTTTGTCTCGTGCAGCAACCAGGGTTGCGAGGGTTAAACCGCCCCCAGCGGAATCCCCGCCGACGGCAACATTCTTTGCAGCGTAGCCCTGATCGATCAGCCACTGAAGCGAGGCTACACCGTCATCAACTGCAGCAGGGAATGGATCTTCGGGTGCCATGCGGTAATCGACGAGCAACACGGCCGCCTGGGATGCCCGTGAGATCTCACCGGCAAGTGACCGGTGGGTATTGATCGAGCCCATCACATAACCTCCGCCGTGCAGATACAAGATCGCTCGCTCGGCCTGGCTGCCCGGTGCACGCACCCATTCGGCGTCCCTGCCAGCAACAGTCACCGCTTCCGTCTCGATATCCTCGGCAGCCTTGAAGGCCATTTTTTCCATGCTCTTACGCATGGCCACCACCGGTGGCACGACATCCGGTGGCGTCTGCCTTCCGAGTAAGATCTTTTTGAGTTTATCGATACTCATGCCTGCCATTGTTTCCCCTCCATAGATACTGTTCTTTTTCTACACCGCACTTCGTTGGTATGCCAAATTCGCTACGAATTCCAGCGTCAGCTTGCGCCCCGTACAAACAGGAGTAGACACAAGTCTTTTCACCGCTACGATTGTTTCGGCGAAGGAAAAAACGAACGGAGGATAGCATGAAGTTAAGCATTAATCTGCGCAACTGGGGTCCGCATTCCACAGCGGATATCATGCGTGAGTGCGCGCAAGCAGCGGATGAATCCGGACTCGACACGCTGTGGATTAACGAACATATTGCGATCCCGCCCAAGGTCAACATGCCGGACGGCGTCCCGGATTTCGCCGAAGGCCGCAACCTGGATCCGTTCGCGACGCTCGCTTTTTTGGCCTCGGCTACAAAGCGGATAGGTTTGGGGACAGCCGTCATTCTTCTGCCTTATCGCCCACCGCTGCCGACGGCCAAACTGGCAGCAACCGTCCAGGAGCTATCGGGCGGACGGCTACGCCTGGGCATCGGGGTAGGCTGGATGAAAGAGGAGTTTCGCGCCCTTGGCGTAGATTACAGCAAGCGCGGGGCCATCACGAATGAGATCCTTGCCTTTTTGCGGCACTGTTTTGATGGCGACGATACGGCTGAGGCCAATGGTCAACCGTTTCTGTTTCGACCACGGCCCACATGCCCACCGATCTACGTTGGCGGAGCACCGCCGCATAGTTTGCAGCGAGCCATTGAATACGGCGATGGTTGGATTCCGGCTGGTGTCGAGCCTGATGTCATGAAACCGAACGTTGAACGGCTCAACGCTATGGCTCAGGAGGCCGGCCGCCCGCCGCTTGAGATCATTGCGATGAAGACCTTACCCATCGATGATCCGCCCAAAGCCATCGACTATGCACACCAATTTGCCGCGGCTGGAGCGACCCACCTGGTGCATACACAAGGGTATGAAAGCGCAGCAGAATACCGACGCAATGTGGAAATGTTAGAAGAAAAGATTCGACCGGCATTAGCCGCTTAGCACTCCTAACGAAACTTCGTCTTGTCCCGTAGGCCGGGATACCTGCTGGCGCAGGTATGACACAAAAAGGACGGTCATTCCGGTGGAAACGGGAATGTGGATTCACATTGGAAGCGCAACACCCGTTTCACCTTCTGCTTACCCACCCTGCAAGGGCGTGCCTGCCCAATCTTTGCCTAGCATCGTTTCTACTTCGATTGGGACCTTATCTCCGACGATGTCTCGCATGGCCTCAATCATCTGTTCGGTAAGCCACACCCGCGCCTGTTCTGCCTCGGCAAGCGGCACCTCAACAAGAATTTCATCGTGTACGCAGGCAACAGGAGTAGCACTCGGCAGCCTGTTACGCTGTTCAAACAATCGGGCCAGCGCGAGCTTGAGGCCATCACCGCCTGTGCCTTGTACGGGAATATTAAGCAGGACATTGAAATGACGTACCCCAAAAAATCGCCGCCCGGTGAGGGTACGGGTTTCTAATCCCTGGTCTTGTTGCTTTGCCTGCTCGGCTTGCCGTTTGGCCTGCTGGTGCCACTGCGCGATGCCCCGATACGTCTGAAAAAATGCCCGATGATACTGAGCCGCTTCCTGATCCGTCATAGGAACCCCATATTTTCCTTGGGCGTCATGTTTCAGCCCATTGACGCCCATGCCGTACAGCAGTCCGAAGTTCACACTTTTGGCGAGTTGACGGTCGCGCTGCTCGACCTGGCCAAGCGGGATTTGCAGGATGCGCGAGGCGGTCAGCGCGTGCAAATCGCTCTTATCTTGAAATGCCTGGAGCATGGTCTCATCGTTGGCTAAGACGGCCGCGATACGCAGTTCAATCTGTGAATAGTCAGCCTTAATAAGCGCCATACCCGACGCAGCCCGGAAGCAGGACCGGAATGCGCGCGCTTTTGGAATCTGCTGAATATTCGGCCCACCGCAACTCATGCGGCCGGTTGCTGCACCGTTTTGAAAATACACCGGATACACCCGTTCAGTGTCCGGGTCGAAGTACGCGTCGATAACACTGCGGCCGTAGGTGCTAACTCGTTTTGCAACTTCTTTATAGCTGACCAACAGCTTGGCTATCGGATGATCGATTTGTTTTAACGTCGCCGCCTGGGCGTTGGGGAGCGGAAAACCCAACGTTTGGAAGAGTCCCTTGATTTGCTGTGGAGAGGCCCAGTTCATGGCCTGCCCCAAATCCTGCGCTTGTCTATTGAGCTGTTGCGTCAGCGTGTCGAGCTGCGCCTCGTCCTCTAGCGTCCGGGCTAGCCAGCGTTCGGCATCCAAGGCTATGCCGGCAATCTCCATCCAGGCCAAGGCTTTCACGCACCGAAATTCAATCTCTGCCGCCCGCGCTAAGCCCGCCTCCAGAAGCGCAGTCCGTAAACAGTCATACAGTGGCCACAAGACTCCGGCATCACGCGCAGCATAAGCCAAGTACGCCTCAGTGAGTTCCGCCGACCATTCGCCGGTCTGTAGATCTTTCGGCAGGGCAAGACTCAACGCCTGATCGGCCAGTTCTTCGAGGCTATGTCGGACTCGGAGCCCAGCTCTCAGCACCTGGCTGGCCAGCATGGTATCAAAGACCCGAGCGGGCCACGGACAACCCGCTGAGACGAGAAATTTCAGGTCAAACTTGGCATTGTGGAAAAGCCATAGTCTGTCCGCAGTAAAGAGTGAGAACACAGACCGGGCCGGAACCCTGCTGGGATCAAAGAGATAGACATGCTCAGTCGTCGCAATTTGAATGAGGCGCAGGGCATCCTGCCTGAAGTCCAAACCTGTTGTTTCCGTATCGCACGACAGAACAGGGGCAGCCTGAAGGACAGGCAAAATCTGTTCAAGCTGAGCAGGTTCAGTAATCAGCGTATACGCAGGCGTCTCAAATGCCGGTCGGGAGTCAAACGGTGACGGGAGGCCCGTTTGAGATCCCGCCTCTTCGGGAAAGAGAAGACCTTGTTCGCTTGCCATGGACCTATCACATCGTGCATATTGCGCCAACGCGCCCATACGAGCAATTTGAAACTGATAAGACTGATATATAGAACATCCACTTCAAATTATCATGATAGTTTGAAGTGGCAATTCATTTTTACACCCTTTCTATGCACCTGATACGAGGCCATCACACGCGAAAACTACTGCGTGGCAGATCCATTTTAGTCCCCAGAAAGGCACTACTATGCCGGTGTCCGGCAGGTCTTCGGCAGCGATGAGCTCGGCATCGTCGGCTTGATTGCTGACAATATCTATACACAAGAGGTGCTGCACAAAATCAAGCGCCTCACCCAAGACATTGAACAAGTCGGGGGGGGGGGGCCGAAAAAGTTCTTAGTCTGACCAACGCCGCCAATCCGGTTGCCAGTTCCATTAAGCAGATACCACTCATCTCTGAAATCCCGACAACGCCGGCGGCAGCGCCTCCTGGGTTTTTGTGACAAACTACAAGCCCCGCGCGATAAACTCCTCGCTCGATGAGCAGGACAATCGCCGTCGGAGGAACACCTCAGTATCGACTAGGCAAGTCGCGGATTCGCTCGGACTATTCCGCTCTAGCGCGTTAGTCGCGGTAGGTCTGCGGGTAACTCTATCTGATCTCCACTGGCAACGCCGTGGCGCTGACTAAACCCGGCGTTGACTTCAAGCACGAACTGGGCAGGCTCTACTGATGGGAGCAGTTCTAGAGAATACGGCGTAGTCCGCTCAGCAATGTAAACGATTGTCTGCTCGCTATTGATAAACAGAATGTCGAGCGGCAACGGGGTGTTTCTCATCCAAAAGGACAGCAGTGCTGCCTGGGGAAAAAGAAACAACATGCCATGCCGTTCGGGGAGTTCCTCACGTTCCATTAATCCGCGCCGGCGTTCTGCCGGCGTCTCAGCCAGCTCGATGCTGACTTGAATAGGCGCCCCGGCCTGTGGATAAAGGGTGACATGAAAGGGCGTGACCTGTTGGACGGTAAAGCGCTGACTACTTTCCTGCCAGGCGAGAACGGTGGTCTCTCCAGGCGTAGGAAAATTTGGTACCGTCGTGGCTGCGCGACGTCCAGTCAGAAATTCCCCGTGGAGCGACACCACCTGAAAGGACGCCTGGGCAAACACCACCCCATCGTCAAAAAGTTCTACGCAGTGCTCGCCATCGCCCAGGAGATTCCAGTTCCACAGTAGCGCGTAGCCAGTGTTGACCGTAAGGCACGTCTCTCTCGTATCCTCACGCGGGCTGCCATGCGGAATTGGCATCGGAGGGCCACCGTCAAAGCGCACGGTGATCGTGCCGGCTTCACATTTCCAGCCAGACAGCATACCTATACCGCTCTGCACCGAGCCCGGTTGTGGATGTTCCAAGACAGCCGCCTGTCCCATCGAGCCGACGAACAGCATGAGGATCCACCCGTTTAGGCTAAGCATGCGAACACGCATCAGGGAATGTTTCTCGGCATCGTCTTGTATCCCTCCTAGTGTGACCTGCTTGCGGAGAAGAGGATCGATAAAGGCGAAGAACCGCCCAGGGGAGCCGGACTGATGAACTTGCCAAAAGCACGCGGACCATTTCCGATCAATACGGTCGCCGCGACTGTATTGATTACCGACACAGTGTCGGAACCGAAGTTCGGCACATAGACAGGGCTGCCATCTGGGATGACGCTGGCAGATCCCAACAGGTTCCAGTTAAAGAGAAGGCCAAAGCCATTGTCCGTATCGCCAAACGCCGTCTGGGTGTCGGCCCGACTCGTGCCGTACGCCGCCTCCAGCGCGACCGTGCCATTCAGCTCCATGTCTACCTGCGTGGCCTCACACACAAAGCCCGAGATGACACCAATCCCACAATGGGCTGAGGCCGGCTGTGGATTCTCTAATACCCCCTGCGCCCCCACTCCTCTCTGCACCAGCAGACCCTGTATGAGGGTGACCGCTCGAAGAAGCCGGACTCCCGGCCGAGCGCTTTTCAGTCTGGTTAAGTTGGGCATGACGCTCTGCCTTGTGTTCATTGGACTGTCCTCTAGTAGTCCGGTCAAGTCGACTTGGTGGCCGTGGCAAGCACCGACTCCGTGGCGTCACTACCGTTTGTAATATACGCAAAGGGCTGGGCCGGCGCGGAACAGCGACACACCCAGCAGAATGACATACGATCGTAACAATGTCTCCGACCTTCCCGGCACTGCGCATAGCTGCCCTCTTGTGGTCCGATCTGTCATACCCCGCCTGCTCTTTATAGTGGGTTAAGCGGCGTTGCGGAAGCAGTCTCCTCCTCAACGTTTTCGATTTCTGCACTGCAGATTTTGAATTCGACGAGATCTCCTTTGCTGCGACCCACTCTGGAAAGCTAGGAGCTCTGTAGGCGCAACGTCTTGACCAACCAAATCGTTCTTGTCACAACCGGAGTTCTTCCTTGTCTGACACTGGGGAGGCTTGCGATTTCGGTGCCAGCTCGGTGCTGTACAGAATTGTGTTCTGAGTCTGGGGTTCGTGTCTGCGTCGCAGGGAGCTGTCCGGGCAACGTTCGAGGGGCCGGGGGATGGGGACAACGTGGCTGGCGTGCAAATCGTACGCGGCTGGACATTCTCGGATGTAGCCAGCGCAACCATTACGCCCGTGAATCTGTTTATCGACAGCGTACTCAACACGGTCATTCCGTGCTGTAGTGAACGCCAAGACATGCCATGAATGGCGACACGACGAGCCTGACGGCCTTGGTCAACGATCCTGCACCAGACGGCATTCCCTTGCCCCAAGCCATAAGGGCGACTAGCAACGCACCCTCAGCTGAGCCGCTGAGGGTGACCTTTCCGTTTCCGGGCACGATGGAGTTGACGGCATCGTGCCCGGCCATCACGGGGGGGGCAACCTGACCATCGAGGGGGATGGCACACCCGATGTGACTGTGGCTGGGACTACGAGTACGGCGACCCTGGCGGGAATGCGTGCGCAGCGGGAAGAGGCCAGCGGGGTGACGATCCGCGCTTTAGGGCTCCGCACGTTCTTTGAGAATGGGATCCTCGTCCGCGCAGGGACAAGGACCGAGATCACGAATATGGCCGTCGTCAGGCTCGACATCGAGGAGCCGATCAATAGCGGAATCTTCATCGAGGGGCGGACCGACAGCGAAGTGAGTCAAGTCCTCCTCGCTACGAATCGGGTGCTGAGGACGCTTCACGGGATCATCGCGAGTGGCGGCAGCATCACGCAGCATCACGGGCTGTCGCAACTCACGATCGTCGGCAATACGCTGCAGATGCTGACGCAGATAGGCGTCATCTTCCTCACCGGCGGTTTTGCGTTGGCCGACACGAATGTGGTCAGTGCGATGGTGGCCAAGACCGGGCTCAGGTGTATTGACATCGCAGGCTGGGTAGATTCCCGACAGAATACTGTCCTGTGAGAAGCGCAGGGGAATATCATCCAAGACCGCGCGTTCGATGGAATCCTCCAGATCGGGTGCTGGTTTGGTGCAGAGAATATGGTCGACTCCCTCCTGGCAGAGAACGTGATTACCAAGCCCTACACTTTTCTTGCAGCACTATGCAACCCGAGCCGAATTCTGTACTATTGGGCCCTTGTGACCGTCATTCAAAGCACGTTCGCTCTCCGACCGCTCTGGATTTGTTACGTCAGCATTGCCTGGCTGTTCGTGTTTCCACAGACCTATGCCAGCGCCGAAACAATAGGTGGCTATTGGGACCAGATCTATAGCGCTGAAACCGCGCCCGCTGTCCACATATCCGTGCCCAAAGCCCCGCCCCAGCCAACTTCCCCTGAGCCTGAGTTTGCAAACCCACTGGACTATGTGACGATACGCGCCGGGCTCTCCTATACGCGGAACCTGACGACCTTCAATGATCGTGCGACCCGCACCTTTAGCCGGGATTGCGGCCCCCTTCTAAGCGCCGCACCGGACGGTATCTGCTTTCCTGGCGCTTTTCGGGAGACGGCCAACCGGCTCACTTCCTATCTTTCCGTAGGAACCCGGGGATACGGCTCAAGCCGATTGAGTACATATGTTTCTCTTGTGAGCTACCACGACCTCAATGACACGCGAAACGGCTCGCCCTATATTGACACCCTCGACGGCCTCAACGGCGGCAATCGCACCGACGTGATTAGCGCCTATGCCGACATTAACGGTCTGGCGAAAGACGGTCCCCTTTCGCGCGTCCAGCTCCGTGTTGGACGACAGTTTGCGTTTGACTTCGATTCCTTGCTGCTCGGGAGTGCGGTTATCGACGGGGCGAGCTTCCGCACTCGCACCGAACGCAGTGAGCTGACAGCTTTCTTTGGCTGGCGTGAATCCTTCTTTGCTGACCCGGCCTCTGAGTTTACTCTGGGCGGAAGTTGGACGTATAGATTGCGTTCCAAGACCAAAGCACACGTCGATTTCATCCAGTACCAAAGCTCACAACGTTACGCGTTTGGCCTGCAACACCAGTTTAAGCACGTCTCTGTAGACTCTCATATTTCGTTTATTCAGACTGATCCAATCGAGTTTAGCTCACGCGCCAGCTATAGCGCTCCCGACAGTCCCTGGAGTGTGTATGCGTCCTTTCTCCAGCAACTCAGCGCGAACGATTTTATCTATGACATCTGGTTTACGAGCAAAGATAAAGATCGTTCTCGACGGCTGAATTTTGGCCGCATCAACCCATCCAGCCAATTTCGCCTCGAGGTTGACCGGCAGATCTTCTGGTGGCTGAGCGCCGGAGTTGGCGGATGGATGCGCTTCCTGAATGACGGCAGCGACCAAAGAGCATTTGATACCGCATTCCAAGAAATCAACGCCCGGCTCCTCTTCACCCCCTTCCCACAGTGGGACTATTCTGTCCAGTACCGATTTCGGCACAATGAGCGTGGGCCGGCGCGGACCGCGACTCTCTTTGATGACATCAGCCGCAGCGGGTTGACATCGTATCAAGAATTCAACGCAGAGGCTCGTTACCGTTGGCACGATTGGGCCCGCATAACAGTCGGAGGATATTTCCGCCTTTTCGACGCGCAAAGCCGCCTCGTCCGTTTAAATAGCGTGGACAACGGAGGTATGTATACCAGCCTCTGGTTGCGCGTGACCGATTATGTTGACCTTCGATTTGAGTACGGGATGGACTCTGACTATCGTGAGTATAATCCCGCCATTGATTTGGTCCATACGTTTCGAATGTCTGTGGACTTTCATTACAATTAATGCTTTGAATCGGCTTGAGAGAGCATACGGAAGAACACTAAGAGCATGCGCGATACTAGCACTATTTCCCGGCTCCTGTTGTTGCTCGGCTGGCCGCTTTGGCTCGGTATGATGCTTGCCGTTCTTGTTCTTGAAGTGCACGCCCAGTCTGGCATCGAGGCGTTTCATGCTTTCCACGTCGATGACCTTGGCGTGGAATGCGTCGACTGTCACACAACCGCTGACGACCCTGCCCCGGGATACGAGCTGACTTTTTCCGAACAACCCTATCATTCCGCTTGTGAAGATTGTCACGAGGAGGCGTTCGAAAGTATAGAGATCTCTGGTCCAATCTGTTTCACCTGCCATATTAATACGGACTTTGAGGTTGCGCCTTTTCCAAGTGGGTCGTCCGGCCTGGTGAGTTTTTCTCATGTGAAACATGTCGATCCCCAGGGCCGGGTGAGTAGTGCAACTGGTATTCGACAGGACTGTGTTTTCTGTCACCAATCTCAGGCAGACCAGACAACCCCGGCACTCGGCGGTCACAATGTCTGCGGGTCGTGCCATGCAGCGGCAACGCCCACGCAACCAGTGCTGAGTGCAGATGAAAGCGGCGCTTGTCTCGGCTGTCACACACTCAGCAAGATTGATCGCTATATGGCGGAAAAGCGCGCAAGAAGCGAAAGAGGTGAAAGCGAGGATTCTGCCGTTCACCTTCAGCAGCAGCCAGCAGTTCAACTCGTTTCATCCCATATTCAGCCTCAGCGTATTGCCGCCCTAATTTCGCCCCATACTCCTGCCCCGCCACGCACCCGCTCGGCCCAAGACCCTGCCTATTGGGACATCGTTCCCTTTGATCACGGTCGCCATATACAGACCCGGGATGGCGCGGCGATTGACTGTGCGACCTGCCATCAGCCGATAGTCGACAGCACGCAGACCGGGGAAGCCCTCCAACTGCCGGCCATGAATCAATGTACGGCCTGTCACGAGAACGCAACTTTGGTCCGGCCGGCGTACCTCGCCAAAAATTGCCAGGTTTGTCATCAAACACTGGCCCCCGGGCAGCGCCCGCTCGCCCGAACCAGCATTTCGCCGTCTCTTGTTCACAATGAATCTTTTCGCCGCCATCACGCAGAGGCGGCTCGCGCGCCGAACAATAAATGTCGCTCCTGTCACGTTTATACAGCCAACGCGGAGCAGGACGGCTGCGCCGACTGTCATAGCACGATGCGCCCTCGTAACCACGTGGCAGGTCGCTTTTGGGAACAGTCCCATGGCCGACTGGCGGCTATGGACCGTAAACAGTGTCTCAGCTGCCACACCAGTGATTCCTGTAACCGCTGCCACAACATTGCTCCGCGCAGTCATTTTCCGTTGGCGTTTTTCCGAAGCGGCGGACACCGTAATCTGGCCGCCATTAATATGCGTAGTTGTTTTACCTGTCATACGTTTGAGCGTACTTGTATGAACTGCCACGAGCGAAACCTGAGACAGTAAGATGATATGCCACCCTGCCGGACCGGTTGCTTCTTTCCGGGGTAAGTCGGAAAGATCATTTACTTTGGTCAAGAAGAGAAAAGAAATCGCGGGGTGAGAACCTTGAGAATCTGGGAAACACTCGTCACACATCGTGTATACGGCCGTTCTCAAAGGAGGAGTGGAGAGAGGCCTCTACCGCACCTTGTCGTGGCTGCGCTCTTTGTCTTCTTTTTGTGTTCAATCGGCGAGAGTCTTGCCCAAACCAGGATTCCTATTGATACGCCGCCCTCAGGCCACTCCCAGGATTATAACGCGCCTCAGGTCTGCGGGTCGTGCCATCCTCGCCAATACGCTGAACTCCGCCAGGCGGTCCACGCGGGCTACGCCAACGCCAGTCCTTTGTTTAATGCCCTTGAGCTGGCAGGTAACGCCCTTGCCCAGCGCTCCTTGGAAAGCGGGGCGATACAGAACAATCTCAGACCGATCTACGCAACAACTCCCCGGCCGCCGGGCGTTAACAACCGCCAGATGGTGTCCCCTCAAAATGAGCCCATACAGAGCGCCGATCAGCAGCGGGCGGCCTTCTGCATAGGCTGCCACAACGGCGCCATAGTGGGAGATATTGCGCTGGATCCAACTTTTCGAGAGATACCGGAGTGGGACGGTGCGTTGGCAATGCAAAATGGGCAAGCAGAAGCCGTCGTAGGCAACCCAGAGAACCCCGACAGTGCTGATACGATTCGACCGCTTCGAGACTACCATCTCGTCGATGGGCCAGACTGTGACATGTTCGGCCTCAAAGGAGTTGGTGGGTGTGAACAGGTCCTCCCACTCGAACCGGGCGGACCAGCGCCAGCCGGAGTACTGCCTTCCTTGGGGGCAACCGGCATTTCGTGCGAAACTTGTCATAACGCGTATGGCCCGGACCACGCGCGCAGCCTGCAAGGCGACGGATTCGGGAACACCAGTTCTCGGTCTGCTTTCACCGCAACGAAAGTCGGCCCCTTTCTGGGGGCATTCCCTGTGAAGGATGATTTTCATGCTTCGTCATTTGATCGCGGGAAAATCGACTACCTAAGAAGCAATGCCTTCTGCATCTCTTGCCACGATGTGCGGGTTCCCAACCTCAATGCGGTTATTGATGAGCTCAACATCACTACGATTAGATCAGACAATCCCCAGGGAGTTCCCCACTATCGCTTAGAGAACCTGGGGACTGAGCACGTTATCGGCCCGTACAACACTCCGGACAATCCTTTTGGCGAAGCTATCCGCTGCCAAGATTGTCATATGTCCCTCTTTCCATATGGGGGTGAGACAACCTATACCGTGCATGACGCCGATCGGAACCGAGACCTTGAGCTGACTTCGCCCACACCGGCCGTATTTCCCATGAATCTAGTGTCTTTACAAAGCGGGACAGTGCCTGGCTATACACTTCCAATGCGACCTGTTGCGACGCATTATTTTACGGGCGTTGATATCCCGCTGCTGTCAGATTCCGAGCTCAAGGCTCGCTTAGGCCCTGATTATCCGTCGATTGACGCTCCAGGGGTTGACGAATACGGAACGCCGCTCGCTATTCGTCAACGACGCGCAGACTTGCTGAGGGCCGCCGTCCGCATGAATCTCGATCTGACGGATGAGGAGGCTGCCTTAGGTGAAACATTCCACGTCCGGGTGACCACCACCGCCCTGACGGGGCATCGGTTTCCCTCGGGCTTTTCACAAGAACGGACCACGTATGTCCAGCTCACCGTCACGGCCAAACGTCAAGGCAGCCAGGAAGATTTCATTCTGTATCAATCCGGTTATGTGACGGACAAGCCACACTATGAAACGGCTGAGCCCGAAGCAGACGGCCAACTCGACGATGAAGATGTCGAGCATGTGGTAGCTATCGTGAACCCGTTCACCCACCACAACGAGGTCTTCTACCAAGGCCCGGACAATGGACCAGAGGCACGCATTTTTGAGGGCAAACAGCTCGGTCTGGTGCTGTTTCGCAACGAACTACTCCGGATTTCCGAAGCGGGCGAGCCGCATCCACGCACGGGTGAGCCCTTGGAAGGCGCCTTCGAAGAAGAGACATTTAGTGCTGGCTTTGCCAACGCGGTGGATAACTGGCGTTCACTGCCAGCACTCCGTCCACGCACCTCCGTCTATGCTATCGACCTTCCCTCAGCTGCTGAGCTGGCAGAACTCGGCATTGTCTTAGAAGGGCCCCTGCAGGTGAAAGCCGCTATCCATTTTAACCATTTTCCGCCGCTCTTCATGCGTTTTCTGGCGCGCGTAGCAGGAGCAGTTGAAGAACAGAACTTGTTTGCCGTCCCTGCAATGGAGCAATTTGTCGGACTGCGTGGTCCGTATGGCAGAGACCTGCACCTAGTTGACGAAAACCATATAGACTCTACCCTGCGTAATGTACTGAACATCGACTCAGCAGAGCGGAGTGTGCCACTGGCCTCAGAGTAAAGTGTATGAGACGACCGCTACCCCAGATATTGTTTGCCGGTTTCGGAAGTATCTTGCTTACTGCTATCGTGACCCTCGTGTGGTGGTCTGGCAGAGCGGGCTCCGAGGCCACTATCCCGCTCCTGTATGTTGGGATCGATAGCCCGGGCACACTGGTAACGGAACAAGACCCCGACCCTGCTCATTTTTTTGAGGAACGCGTCGATTGGCCGTTGTTGGAAATTCCGGAACCACGTACGGCCTGGGAATACACTCAACGTGGCATGCATTTCCAGGATAATGAGGATATAGACCGAGCGCTGGAAGATTATCTTCAGGCCGATGCATTGGAACGAGAACGGTCATGCGGGCCTGGAGAAGTCCATGTAGCCGGCCGATCCTGTCTCAAAATTCTACACGGACGTCTCGCAACCATATATTACGAACGCGGAATGGAGATGTCTCACGCAGGCGCAACACAAGAGGGCGCAGTATTCCTACGGCGAGCCATTGACGAACTCGACTTTATACTAGAAGAGAGCCCCCTCTTCCTTGGCCTCCATTTCGAGCTAGGTGAAATCTATCGAGAGCTGGGAGATCTTGACAAAGCGATCACACTGTTCCGGCAAGAACTCGAAATCCAGCCGTGTCACCAAGCCACCCATTTAGCGCTGGGGGAGGTATATTTACAGGTCAGCGAGATAGACAACGCCAGGATCCATCTAACTGAATATCTCCAGCAGACCCTGCTGCACTGCGACCCTTTTCCATTAAAAATCTTAAAAGCACGACAGGAGCTGGAGCAGTATGGCGGGCCCCTCGAAGCATCAGACTCACTCTGTCCCGCGTTGCTCAAGGGGAAAGCCGATCAGGTTCTGGCCGTGCCGGTCAGTCAGATTACGGCACGGGTGGGCTGCAATCCTGCGGGAACAGATTTTATTGAGGCGCTGTCTCAATCGCAGGTCGCGTCAAGTCAGGAATAGCGCTCTCTTCATCAATCAGCCGCTGGTGTTCTGTCTCCCTCGGCAGCCGGCATCGGATCAGGCTTAGCACTCTTGTCTCCCTCAGCAGCCGGCATCGGATCAGGCTTAGCACTCTTGTCTCCCTCAGCAGCCGGCGCATCTGGAATGACACTTTCTTCTTCTTCACCAGCTGATGCAAGTGTGTGAACATATTCGACAAGCGTTGCAACCTGCTCCTCGTTCAATTTCCTGCCGTACTTCAACATTTTGGCCGACTTCCCGAGCGCTTTGCCCCCTTTTATGATAATTTCAGCCAGATAGGCATCATCGAATTCGGCCAAAGTAGCCGGTTGCGTCCAGTCGCCGATGCTTTTTCCTTTTTTGGCAAAAACGGGACCATCCCCCTTGCCCTCGTCACCGTGGCAGCGCGCGCATTTGTGTTTCTTGTATAATGTCGCACCCGTCTCCCCCTCTGCTGCGACCCCCTCTCCTATCGCTACACAGCCAACCAGCCACGCTCCACAGGTAATAGCACTAAGCATTCTCTTCATGAGACTCCTCCTCCTACGAATTACACGATTATTCTTTCGGTATGCAGATATCAACTCGATTCTCGTGCGCCAGTTGCGGCTGATTAAGGCCGTTCCCGTAAAGTACGCGCCAAGTTCGGGCCGGGCAAGCACCCGTTCTTCTCCTTAGCGTCCCTCTTGGGTGACGTCGACCTCGCCCTGAGTAAATGTTCAGCGGTAAACGACATCGAGACCGGGAACCCACCCTGGCGCTACCGCGGCATCCCTCCACTAGAGCCTCTTTGGAGGGGGAATTAGGGGGCCTATCTGGTCTCTGGCTCAGGACGCGTGATACATTTGCATTGATTAGAAAAAAGCGCAACCTGTTAATAAACTTGATTTTTTGCGGCAGAGCGGATAAGGCCATCGAAGGTTTGTATGGATCCATTTAAAATGGCACTGTGGGTAAGTGGATAAGTAGATAGCCTGCGTACGGCGGATGGACTCTGGACGGTGATGCTCCCGAGACTTGTAATGGTTTTTGTCTGCACTAACGCGCTCGCCCTGTGGCAACCAGTCGGGTGGGCACAAGTGCAGTCTCCCAGTTCTCCCCATATGTCTGCCTCTCATGCCCTCATTGGGGGCAGAGCGTTATGCTGGACGTATTGCCATCCAAAGCATCAAGGGCCAGTGGAGGAATGGTGCCTCAAGTGTCATGCGGAGCCGGCGCATACTCGCATCGAGGCGACAACGCCGCGCTGTGAATCTTGTCATAATGAGCACCAAGCTCAGCATGGACATGCCAAACTCATTCCAGTGGCAAATGGGGTCTGTCTGCACTGTCACAACGGGCTGAAGCGACAGGTCCCGACGGGGACCCCGGTGCGATTTGCGACCACGGTGACGGATTTTGCTACAGATCATCCGGAATTTGCTATCTCAGCCACGAGCAGCGCGG
The DNA here is from genome assembly GCA_964495015.1 of uncultured Enterobacteriaceae bacterium. Taxonomy (GTDB): domain Bacteria; phylum Desulfobacterota; class Binatia; order Bin18; family Bin18; genus Bin18. Next base: position 42,103 of record CAZBUD010000001.1, read on the forward strand.
CAGCCAAGCGTATGCGGCTTGACAGTCCGGGTGCTCGTCGAGCCGATGGGACAACGCTGAAGTTTAATCACGCGAAACACCTCGAGCCAGACCCGAAAAGATCCGGTGAGCAAGCAACTCCCGGCCAAAAGCCCCAGCCGCTGACCTGTCGGAGCTGTCATGTCCCAACTGCAGACGGCGGTTACATGCAGCCGGTCTCGTATGAAGACCATTGCGCGTCTTGTCATACACTCGAATTCAGCCCACGTTTTCCAGGCAAAGTTGTTCCACACGAAACCCCTACAGTCATCCACGCCTTCTTGGTGACAACCTTTCACGAAGGGCGAATCTCTTGGCTGCAAGCCCCACAAAGCGCGGCGCGGCTTCCAGCCCAAGCACCAGCCTCGCGGGCACGCACCGTTCGCCAAGCGGAGTCAGAAAAGCTCCTGTATGCCAAAGGCGGGAAATGTGAAAAATGTCATGCCATTGACCACTCAATGCGTCCGCCGACGGTCCAGCCGTCAGGCGTGCCGGCAGTCTGGTTTCCGCATGCACAGTTTTCGCACAAAGCCCACCGCTTGCTGACCTGTCTTAACTGCCACCAGACAGTACGGAAAAGTCAGACCAGCGCTGACGTTCTCCTACCGGGGATTCAGGTGTGTCAACAATGCCACAAGAGTCATACCGGTCGTAATGGTGATAATGCAAAAAATCTGGGCGATGATGGGATCCGCATTGGGAGTGCCACAACACGCTGCGTCTCATGCCATGGGTATCACGCGGAGCCGAACACGCGAGACTGGAATGGCCCCCTTACAACGCAAGACTTATTACAGCGCTTACAAAAGAGCCCCGAACGACCGAAAACGCTGGGACAACCGTAAGAGACCACGTAGTACCGGTGAAAGAGAGGCAGTATGGCGATTCTCGAAGAGACTCATAAGCCGAGGTTTTCTACTTCTACGGAAGGGGAACTCCAGCCTCGATCATTCCCGACGGTCAAGGATAAGCTGAACTTTCTGTTTGGCCTGTCGGAATTTACCCCGCGCTGGAGAGCCGCCTTTGTCGACATTCTGAGTGTAGCCTTTGAACCCAAAAGGCCTGATGCGGAAGAAGCAACGCAAGGGCTGAAGAAGACCCTGCGGGACGTGTCCGTGGCGGATGTCCTCTTAGAACATACCGAAGTTTACGACGTTCCGCAGGGGACAGTTATTTTTCAGGAGGGCAGTTTCGGTGAGCATTTATTCCTGCTCCTTTCGGGCCAGGTTGAACTGTGTACGAATATCATTCTCGATATCGGCCAAGAGAAGACGGTCAAGCTTGAGGATCTCAGGCAGGGGGACATGTTTGGCGAAATGTCAGTCTTGTCGATGAACGCCCACCTGTGCACCGCAACCACGCTTGAGCCAACGTCTTTGCTGCTCATTCCGCAGTTTATTGTCCAAGAATTCATGGCTCCGCCTACCAATAGTGATGCACGTCAACGCTTTAGACCGTTCCGCGAGCAAATGTCTGAAACGTATATCGCGCGTACAGTCACGACGCTCTTACGGCGCGTACGCGTCTTACAAGACCATACGGCGACGGAAATCGAAGCCTTGATCCCCGCGATTAATATGCAAACGTTTGGGGCTGGTGAAATCTTTTATGAAGAAGGAGAACCCGCAGATAACGTCTATATTGTCCATCAAGGTTGGGTCAAGATTGTCCGCAATGACAACGGGACACAGCGGATTCTGAGCTATATTGCTGAAGGGGACTGCTTCGGAGAACTCGGCGTGCTGCTCGAGCAATCACGCCTGGCTACTGCCGTCGCCATGTACCAGACCGAGGTCTTGGTTATTCCCGCAAAAGCTTTTCAATCCGCGGTTTGGCCCAAGCCGGAAACAATGAATAAAATAGCCGGGCTCAAGAATCAGCAGCTCCTAGACGGTGATATGGCGGATGTGACCACGTTCCGAGTGCAACGTCAGATGGAAGGTGAGGTCAGCCCTAACCTTGACGTGTTGGCCATTGATGAGACGCTGTGCATACGCTGTGATAACTGCGTGAAGGCATGCGCCGCCGCCCATGACGACGGGATCTCGCGCCTGATTCGTAAGGGCACCCTGTTTGAAGAGGTGCTCATCCCAACGGCGTGTCGATTTTGTCAGGATCCGGTCTGTTTATTGTGCAAGTCGGGTGGCATCAAGCGCGATAAGGATGGAGATATTTATTTTACGGAAAGCTGCATTGGGTGTAGTGGCTGCGCACAGCGCTGCCCGTATGGCAATATCATTATGGTTGAACGTGAAGATCTGCTTCAACAGCCGCGTCTGTCGCTCGCCCAGCAACTGCTCCAAAAAGTCTGGAGCAAACAGTCTGAAGAGCCAGAGTCTGAATTTCAGCGTCAGCTACGCCTACGACCGCAGCTGACTCGCCTGCCGGTGAAATGTGATTTGGATAAAGGGCATGCCTTTCCCGCGTGTGTGAGTAGTTGCCCCACGCAGGCAATCAAACGATTTCGGGCTGATGAGCTCGACGATATTATTTTGCGAGCGAAGACTTCTGTGTGACATGTCCATTTCAACCCCACGCTGGTATTTTCTGGCTTCCATTCTTGTTGCACTCCTGGTGAGTCTGTATTACTGCTTCTACGCACTCGCCCCATTACCCGGACCCTCAGGGCGGACCTTTCACGGCTTGCTGCTCGGCTGGCTCGGGTTTGCGGCCATGCTCGGTGCGCTGGCATATAGTGCTCGCCGGCGCCGCCTCGGCAGTGCGATGCGCTTGATTCGGGTAGACGCCGATACGCGCCGAACGCGCAAAGCAAACGAGCGTGAGACATTTGAAAAACTCAGTCAACTCCAGAAAGAAACACTCCACCAGGCTGAACGACCCCGTAAACAACTCCAGGCTGTAGCAAATCGGATCATTCGAGAAGTCGGTCTTGGGCGGTATATTTCTGCGCGTGCACACGACAGTAAACGGGACGGCACGCGGCTTAAGGTCCGTCGCCGGGAATGGTTAGGCAGGCTGGAAATTTGGTATTACTGGCACCTCATGTTGGGCTGCCTGTCCGTCGTGCTAATCCTGACCCACGCGGGTTTTCGTTTTGACAACCTCATCGCAACCTTAGCGTTCGTCTGTCTTGTGGGCGTGGTCGTCACGGGGATATGGGGCTATTTTGTGTACCGGATCGTACCGCCCAAACTGACCCGGGTCGAGGCCAAAGCGGAACGAACCTCCGAAGAGCTTTTGGCTGAACTCACAGAAGTGACGCAGGAGATCGAGGCGCTGGCGCAAGACAAATCCGAACTGTTCCAAACAATCTATAGCAGGGAGCTGGCACGGCCCGGTATGACTTTTCCACTCTCCTGGCGCTGGCTGCGCGGGCCCGCCGAAATCCAGCGGGACCCACAGCGACCGGACCGCTTTCGTCTTATCGCCGATGAGATCCTCGGTGAAGAGCTAGAGGACTTTCGCCAGATGGTACGGCTCATCTTTCGTAAAGAGAAACTCGAAGTCTTGCTCTATCCGCTGTATCGGTATGAGCATCACCTCAAGGTCTGGCTGAGTGCCCATATCCCGCTCACGGCCGGTATGATGGTGTTCTCACTCGTCCATATTGTGTCTGTCTTCTATTATTAGGCGTCCTCTATTATTAGGCGAAAAGAGTCGCATGATTGAAGTGACGATACGTTCGGGTCCAGATAAAGGGCGCGTGACTCAAGTCTCTGGGAACGCTTTTTCCGTCGGGCGCGCACGCACGTGTGAAGTCGTGCTGACAGATCGCGCGGTGAGTCGTGAACACTGTCGTATTGAGCGCGACGGCGACAGTTGGCTTGTGATTGACGGTGGGTCCGCCAATGGCACGTTTGTCAATGACCGAGAGTCTCGCATCTCTGCTGACTACCGCCTGGCTCCTGGCGATGAGGTCATCGTCGGCAATACCCAGCTGCAGCTCGAGTTTCTGCAGCCGACGGGCGAAGAAAAGACAGTCGTACAGTCAACCAGCCCACAGGAATCTACACACCACGCGGAGGAAGCCGCTGGCGCTGATCCCGACCGGGCGGCTCGTCCGGACCGACTGAATGCGCTTCGACAAGCGGATGCCCCCATAATGATCGAGGTGGTGAGTGGACCAGATCGCGGCCAGGTCTACCAGCCGGCTGGGGAGGTCTGTGAGATCGGGCGGTCTCAGACGTGTACTATTACGCTGAGCGATAAGCGGCTTTCGCGTCACCACGCGACCATTAAACGCCAAGCGGGCTCGTATCGCCTGTTTGATGAAAACAGCACCAACGGAACTTTTTTACACGCACCGGACAAACAAATCACGAACGCGGCCCTAGCAGATGGCGATGTGGTATATGTGGGCGGAACACAGTTGCGCATTACCATTCAGGCAGCAAGCGCCGCAGCCGGTCCTGTCATGGCAGCGAGTGATGCAGACGACGAGACCTCCATCCTCTCGGCAACTCTAGCCGGCAAGCGTTTTGAGATGCGCTTGCCACAATTCGATATCGAGACCAGAGGGCTGCCAGACACGACCTCATTCGACTCTTCTGTCGGCTCAATCCCCGAGGCCGAGAGCGATGACGAAGAGACGACGAAAATAGCTCCACAGGCGCCCGCGCCCGAACGCTGGATCATCCTCCATGTCGTACACACGGACGGAACTGAAACGGTATGGGAACCCTCCACTCACGTAGACTCCTTCACTATCGGCCGTGGGGGACTTCGCAGCCGTGCCGATCTGGGTATTGAAGATCACCAGATCTCACGGGTTCATCTGACCGTTGAGAAAACGGCGACCGGCGTTGTCCTAAAGGACATGAACAGCACCAACGGGACCTTTTTCCAAGGCGGGAAAGTCGACCGCCTTGAACTCGATCACGACGCGGAACTTCGGCTCGCTGGAACGATCATCAAATTCGATCTCTCTCCACGCCGCGCGCGAAGCGAGTCTGTAAACGAATTTGTACTGGATGACGATAAAACGACCATTGCCCCTTCCCGTGGTCCTGAGACCGACTCTCCAAGGCCGGACGCGGTCTCCCTCGCTCCGGCCACGCCACAGGACGGCGGTGCGAGGGCCGGACGGCAGTCCACGCCAGCTGAGTCCGTTGAATCACTCTCAGCCGCATTCAAGCCACGTCTCCCGCTGATCCTGAGAATGCTGCAAGCTCTGGCTGAAAATGGACGCATTTCTCGCTTGCAATGGACAACTCTCCTCTTTACGATCCTGGCGGCACTCGGCTCCTACGGACTCTTTCATATCGGCAAATCGGCCAGCTTCTCGGCCGGCCCGCTCTCAACGGCCCATACGCAGTGGGAAGGCGAGTGCGCAACCTGCCACCCCCCAGGTGGCGGGCATCAAGCCATGAATGCAACCTGCGCCACCTGCCATGCCGCACAGCCCCTGACCCAGGCCGCAGGGCAAGCAGACGCCCCACATATCGTACAATTGGCAAGCGGGGTACAAGACGACTGTGTCGGCTGCCACCAAGAACATCGCGGAGCGGAGTTTTCGCTGACAGCTCTTACTGAGGCAAGAGGCGAACAGACAGCCCGGTGCTGGAGTTGTCACAACGGCGGCCTTGGGGTACGAGCGTTTGCGGCGCGTCCACTGCGCACCTTTCTGGACGACCTGTTTAGCCCTGGGGAAGAGCGAAACGGACAGCCGGTCTACACCTTGCAGCAGCCAGGCATGGAAAAACGACGCCAGGCCTGGCTCAACCGCCATTCCCCGCAGCCGAGCGGTCTAATCTTTGCCCATGCGGGACACGAACAAATCCTCCAAGAATTTGAGGAGGATCCCCTCGCCTGTACGGACTGTCACCCCGCCCGGTACGAGGACGCCCAGCACGGCGTAGCCGCCCAGTTCGCTTTTCCCAGCCATGCCCAGTGTAGTGAATGCCATGACGTAGGCGATGACGATCCTCAGCAAGCCCAAGAGCAAGTCCGCAACGAAGCCCTCGACCAGGCAGAACCGTCCCAGGACTGTCTCCCCTGCCATACGCAGCCCGACGGCGGGATCCAAAAGGTGGCGCGCAGCACAGACTATGTGTTCTTCTCCCACGCCACGGATGGACATAGCGGCCGATGCCGGACGTGTCATTTCTTGTTGCGAGCGCAAACCACGTTTCGGCCGGTTATCCGTTCGGCAGAATTTTATCCCGTCCCAATGGATGCGTGCATGTCCTGCCATGAGACACGGCGGGAGCAGGGATTTGAGAGGGCGACCCTGGCCTGTTTGGACTGCCATCCAACTCACCATCAATTCCCATCGACTGTGGCTCAACCTGGCTGGGGCCAGTATGTGTCCTTGAATATGCTCCTACTCATCGGGCTGACATTTGTGTCAGGAATTGGCGCCTATACCTATTGGGGAGATAAACATGCAAAAAATCATCTGGAGGCACTCACCGCCCGGGCCACAGCTGAAACCGCGCAGCAGGCAGCCGGCCAGGTACAAGCTACCGAGACCGACTCAGATGAAATGAAAGCTACGGCGGCGCAGTGGCAGACGAGTGTAGATAGCGGAGTCAACATACTCAACGAGGCGCGGCAGGCATTTGCGGCGGAGAAATATGCCGATGCACGAGCCAAATTTAGGGCCGCAGCTGCAGGCTTTGAGCAAGCACGCCTTGTCACGGAACGAGCAAGCGAGCCGGAGCGTGAGACAGCGCCAGCTTTGGCCGACTCCTTGGACGAACCGCCCGCTGTCAAAGATAATGTGATGCCCTTTCCTGTGGTTGATACGGCGGGCTGTATTGCCTGTCATGGATGTTATGACTCGTGTCCGGAAAAAGTCCTCATCGGTGATGCAGGGGGAAAGTCTACAGTCGTTAAACCGTCGGCATGTATCGCGCAAGGAAAAGGATGCAGAATCTGTGAAGTCTCCTGTCCGGTTGAGGCGATTCGGGTCACGACCGGCCCCTTAGTGCGTGAGTACGAACGCGCGAAAGTGACTATCCAGAATGAGAGTGAAGATCGCCCCGGTATCTTTCTTGTCGGAGAGGTAATTGGCGCGCCGTTGATCAAGACCTCGGTCAATCAGGGTGACTTTGCCGTTCGGTATATTGTTACCAATAAGCCACGCATTGCCGCTGCTCCGTATGATGTCATTATCGTTGGCGCTGGACCGGCCGGTCTCGGCGCCGGACTCCGCGCCAAGGAGTCCGGACTCCGCTACCTCATCCTTGAGCGTACGACGATTGCCAGCTCTATCCGCGACTATCCGCGAGAAAAACCGGTCTTGGCTGAGCCAGTTGGCCTACCAATGTATGGAGACCTACCGGTCAAAACCCAAGATAAAGACAGTCTGATCAAGGCCTGGGAAGACGTGATTCAAGGCGCCCAGCTCGCGGTACACGAGCGACAAGAGGTGACCGACGTGACCAAGACCAACGGACTGTATACGGTAACGACCGCTCAAGGCGAAGACTATGCCGCCGCCTGCGTTATCTTGGCTATCGGCGCCCGCAGTAATCCGCGTAAGCTTGGCGTTCCAGGAGAGGATTTGCCAAAGGTTGTGTATAAGCTGAGTGATGCAGCGGATTATAGAGGGAAAAGCGTACTCGTTGTCGGTGGGGGGGATAGCGCGGTTGAGGCAGCTGTGGCGCTGGCAAAGGAAGAGGGAACGACGGTCAGCCTGTCATACCGGAAGGGCGGCTTCACGCGAGCCAAGCAGCCCAATGTCGAGGCGATTGAGGCGCTGCAAGCCACAGGCCGGGTCGACCTTGTGTTTATGTCGACTGTGGTCGAAGTGCGAGACGATCGGGTAGTGCTTGACGTTGAGGGGGTTCGGCAGGAGATTGACAACGATGCGGTCTTTACCCTGCTTGGCGCTGCGCCACCCAAGGCGTGGCTGGAGAAAATTGGACTCACAGTAGAAAAGTTCGCAGAAAAGAAAAGCGGCTTGTGGTAGCCGCGGACAGGCAGGCAGGAAGCGGTCTTTGTCACAAGCGAAACTATCTGTTAAAGACAGACGGGTAGTTTTATACGCGCAAGAGTATAGACAGTGGTGCGCTGGAGGTATCTGCACCGTTACGAAAGAGGGGGGAAGGAATGTTCTGGTTGAAAAGGAAACGGATGCGGATTGCGTTCGCGTTTACCGTCATCCTGTCGGGTGGATTTATCGCTCACACTGAGGCCGGAGATCTGAGCGATGTGCTGGAACGCGGATTCTCGTTTCCAGCCGAAGGCGGGATTAATATTCAAACAGGGGCCCGAGCAATTTCACCGTCTATATCCGCTGCGGTCTCGCAAGCGGTGACGCAACAGTTTCCCTTGGCTTCCATTTCTCCCGCCTTTACCTATCGGCTCAACACCGATCTTGGTCTCCCAGAGCCGGTGTCGAGCATTCCGGGCCCGCTGTTTGCCGAACGGGCGCTGACCATAGGTAAAGGACGGCTGAATTTTAACGTCGGCTATGCCTATATCGACTTTGATGAGTTCAACGGCACGTCGCTTGACCGGAGTGGCAGCTCAGCCTTCGCCCTCACCGCTCTCACCGGTGAGAGTATTGCTATTGGAAGTTCGAATGGGAACACTGATTTTGCAGCCCCTAGCTTCTTGAGCCAGACTCGCTCGGAAATTGACCTGCAGGCGCATGTGATTGTCCCGTCTTTGCGCTATGGGCTAACCGATAACTGGGATGTCGGGCTCACCGTGCCGATTGTGAACACCTCGCTGCGGGTGCGCAGTTCACTCTCGACGAGCGTCGAACCTTTTGGATCGGAATTCCGCTTTGAACGAGACGCCCAGGGTAGTATCGGAGGCTTTGGGTTTTTTGACACGGATACGGACGAGCCAGTTGCAACCGCGGATCTGCGCTTTATCAGAGCCCGGCGCGCGCTGGCGAATAGTCGCAAGAGTTCGGGCAGTGCCACGGGAATCGGGGATATTACCCTACGGACGAAGTATCGGCTTCCCTTTTTGCAGACGGACAAGGGCGGCGCGGCCTTCGGCCTGAACCTGCTGTTGCCCAGTGGTGATGAGGACGATTTTCACGGCACAGGCGATGTCCGGCTGAGCCCATTTCTGTTTATGTCCAATGTGATTGGCGAGCGCTTTGAGCCGCACCTCAACATCGGCTTTGAGATTAATGCAGATGATATAGACCGGAGTAGCCTCCTGTATTCGGTCGGGGTGGTGGTGCAGATCTGGCAAGGCTTGGGCCTGATGGTAGACATCATTGGCCGGACGGAGTTGTCGAGTCCGGAGCGCCTTCCAAGTGAGGCGTTAGTGTCGCAGGTCAGACTGGACCGCAACCCCGACACGTGTACCGAAACCAACCCGTGTCGAGTAGCAGAGACTGTGCTGAATCCGCTATTTCTCGAAAATCCCAAGCGTAATGATACTATCGACCTTGCGTTTGGGCTTCGGTATGCCTTGGGCGAACAGGGGACCATCTTCTTTGGCGGCCTCATTCCGATTACCGACGACGGGTTTCGGTCCGACTTTATTCCAGCAGGGGGAGTCGAATATACCTTCTAGCCGAGAGCCATGATCCCGGACAGACGCACTGTCTCGAAAGGGCCTCAAATGAGATCTTTTTTCGTGGCCTCGAGGTTGTGCCATGGCCTCACGCACAACCTTCTTGTCTTGCCTATTACTTTCGACCCGTTTTATCACCCGGCCTCATTGATCGGAGAAAAACCTGTCCCTGAAAAAGGGGCAATAATCGTTCTGGTAGCGGACGAGACCCAGGTGTAGAAAAAATTCTGAGGCCGACCACGGATATCCCCTCCCCCGGATACGGGACAATCCACTTTCACGGAGAACTGCGGGCCGCGGACGAAGCATCGGCTGAGAGAGCAGTCACATAGCGTTTGGTCACCCAGCCTTGGAGACGGCCAGCATAGGCAAGGATGTGATACCAACCGCCCTGTTCCTCAAGGATCTCTATCAGGGTTGTACGATGAAGGAGACCGATCCGTTCTGCTTGCAGGCCCGGCTCAATACGCACATTGAGAACCGCAACCGTGACTCGACCCAGCTGCACTGGTTGTTCGGGCAGTCCGGTCGGAACTGGGGGCGGCTGTGCCTTAGAGGCCACGCGCTGCTCGTGTACAATCGGCTCGCTTGGTGATGCTGCGGTCTCCAGCAAGTGTGTGTCTGGTATGGCCCGCTCAGCTGTTCCCGCATCTTCTTGCTCGCCTAGTTCGCTAGCTGCTGGCCATTCAAGGTCGGTTTGTGTTGGCCCAGAGCTTGGCAAATCAACATACACCATGAGCGATCTGTCATCCGGGCCTGCCCGCTCCTCAGGTCTACAGCCCAGACTCAAGACACAGCACACAACCACCCAATAGGAAAGGCGCAGAACTTGATCACATACACGGCTTGACCGGCGAGGCACAAGAATATTGTGACCGGGAAGAGGCATACACCCACACCTGTGACTAATTCACTCCAGTTGTCAAGGGTCGGAATAGTCCGGCTTGTATGTGTAGGGTGGGGAATAAGTTACTCATAGTATACAGATAGGTCTGTCGCCACTTGATCGTTATACTTTGAGTTGTCATACACGCTGAATCACCTTACACTCTCGTGTATCTTGCACGCGTGGTTGAGGAAACAATCATGGCCGCTGATTCCGTTCAACGCAAACTCGCCGCCATTCTCATTGCCGATGTCCAGGGCTATAGTCGCTTGATGGGCGACGATGAAGTCGCCACTATTCGCACCCTAACGGCCTACCGGCAGATCATGACAAAGCTGATCCAGCAGCATCATGGCCGTGTAGTCGACTCTCCAGGAGATAATCTGTTGGCGGAGTTTGGGAGCGCGGTGGATGCGGTGCAGGGGGCAGTGGCGGTTCAAAACGAACTCAAGGCAAAAAACGCTGACTTGCCTGCCGAGCGTCAGATGCACTATCGCATTGGCATCAATGTCGGCGATGTCGTGGTTGAAGGCAAGCAGCTGTATGGCGACGGGGTCAATATCGCGGCCCGGTTAGAAAGTCTAGCCGACGGCGGTGGGATTTGCATCTCGGAAGCCGTTCACATGCAGGTCAAGAATAAGCTGGCCATCGCATTTGCCTATCAGGGCGAACAGAGCGTTAAGAATATCGTTGACCCAGTACGTGTCTACAAAGTCGGGCTGGAGACCGAGCCTGCTCCGCCTACGGTACGCACAGCCAAAACTGCGGCACGCCCTCTCTCCGACAAGCCGTCCATCGCCGTCCTACCCTTCACCAACATGAGCAATGACCCCGAGCAGGAATATTTCAGTGACGGTATCACCGAGGACCTTATCACTGACCTGTCCCAGATTTCGGGCCTGTTCGTGATCGCCCGAAACTCGGTCTTTACCTATAAAGGCCAGGCGGTGAAGGTACAGGAAGTCCACCGAGCACTTGGCGTCCGCTATGTTTTAGAAGGGAGCGTTCGCAAGGCCGATAATCGGGTGCGCATAACGGCGCAGTTGGTGGAGGCTGTTACGGGCGGCCATGTTTGGGCGCAGCGCTATGACCGGGACCTTGACGATATCTTCGCCCTCCAAGATGAAGTGACACAACAGATCGTAGCGGCCTTAGAGGTCAAGCTGACGAAGAGCGAAGAGGCCCAGCTGGAGGTGCGCAAGAGCACGCGCCATACAGGACGTGCGCGAATACAAAGGAAACAACAAGAAGTTGGGGTGCCTGACATTGTGCAGCCGGCAGAAGACGAAACCGTCTTCAATACGCCCCTGTCTACCCAACAGTTCTCCTCACCCCGTTTGTTACTGCGCTTTCATGATCGTGAGGATATCTTCCCCGCGGACCAGTCTCCCGTGATTCTCGGTCGCAGTAAACAGAGTGATTTCGAGGTTCCAGGACAGTTTGCCTCTCGCCAGCACGCGCGTATCGAATGGCACCAAGATAACTTCGTCCTCATTGATCAGAGTAGCAACAGTACGTTTATCCGTACGGATGAAGGGACGGAGGTTATTCTGGAACGTACGGAACAATACGTGCTGCACGGGACGGGGGTAATCAGTCTGGGCCAATCTCTCGACACCGCAGCGGGCGAAGTGATCCACTTCCGGGTCGAGGATTGACTGCTGTCTCATACGAAGCTTGACAGTTACTAAGTAGGCGACATAGATAAAGAAAATCAGTGTTGTGGTTACCCGCAACGCTGCTCTAGTCCAGATAGGGGAGTGTCTCATGATCATTCGATCTGCCGTCCGAACCGATATAGGAAAGGTCCGTAAAAAGAACGAGGATTCCTTAGGCTGTTGTTCGGAGCTGACCTTTTATATAGTCGCTGACGGCATGGGCGGGCACCAGGGTGGCGCTGTTGCCAGCGCTTTGGCCGTAGAGTCCATGCGACGCTCTCTCCAGAGTACCCAAGCCGAAGATCTGACCCCCATAGCAGATTCCAGTGGACATTATTCTAGTGGCGGACGCCGGCTCGAAATGGCCGTCCACCAGGCCAACAACGACGTGTTCGAACGGAGCAAGCAAGACGCAGCTCTGGAGGGCATGGGTACAACAGTAGCGGCAATATTGTTTGACCTCCAGGAAAAGGTCGTGTGTATCGGCCACGTTGGAGACTCGCGCGTCTACCGAGTTCGAGATGGCCAAATTGATCAGCTCACCGAAGATCATTCCGTAGTCCAACAGCTCTTTCGTCACGGCGAAATAGATCAGGAGGAGATGCGAAAACACCCCTCCAGACACATGCTCACTCAAGCCTTAGGGACGAGTGCCATGGTGCGCCCCGATATCCGCATAGAAACACCACAAGCTGGAGATATGTTTGTTCTCTGCAGTGATGGTGTCCACGGGGTAATCAACGATCAGGAACTCCTGGAGAGAGTGACAGCGGAAGGGCAGGATTTACAAAATGGGTGTGATGGTCTGGTGGACTTAGCCAACGAACGCGGCGGTCCAGATAATAGCACGGTGATTGTCCTTGCCTATGAGGAGACAGCCGCGCAGTAAGCGTGCACGAGAAGCACAGGCATCCTGTCGCTTCTCACGTCTGACGTACCATGTCTGAGGCGAAGCAAACCCTTTCCAAGGACGATATCATCGATGGTCGCTACACCGTCCTCAAGCTGGTCGGCGTCGGCGGTATGGGAGAGGTGTATGAAGTGCTCCAGCGGCGACTGAATGTACATCGCGCTTTAAAGATTCTCTCGCCTCAATTTGCGGCAGATGGCACCATGGTTGAGCGCTTTCAGAATGAAGCGCAAAGGATGGCGCAGCTCGGAAAGCACGATCACATCGTCCAAGTTTTCGATGCGGAGTACGACGAAGAGAATGATTGCAATTACATCCTGATGGAGTACATCCGAGGCCAAACGCTGCGGGAAGTACTCACTCAACTCGACGAAACGCTCAACCTCACTGAGGCAAAGCAGACGCTGGCTTCCTCTGCCGGCCTCCCGCTTCGCCGTGTGCTCGATATTGCGGGTCAGGTAGCGGACGCGCTGTGGTATATGCACGGCCAGCAGTTGGTCCATCGGGATATCAAACCGCCCAATATTATGATCGAGGACGATACCGACCGGGTGGTGGTCATGGATCTGGGCATTGCCAAGAAGGTCGAAGAAGGAGACACCGGTCATACCGGGACTATGGTGTTTACAGGAGCGTATGCCTCTCCTGAGCAATTCAATGGTCTGAAAAACCTTGACCACCGGAGCGATATTTATTCCCTGGGCTTGGTGATAGCCGAGCTCTATACGGGCGAGCGAGTGCACCCGTACCCAAACCGCGAGGCCATTCGGACTCTCGACATCGGAGGCTTACCCGAATTTGACGATCTGCTGAAACAAGCGATCACCTGGCATCCCGATGATCGCTATCCAGACATGCAGGCGCTGCTGCAAGCGGTCCACCAGTGCCAGGAAGTGTTGCCAGCATACGAGCAGGCCCTGGCTGCCCGAGCGGAGCTTGAAAACGCCAAGCAACAAGCGGAAGAAAGAGAGGCGGGGCACTGGGTGGCCGACCTCTGGAAGCGGGCAGGAGACCGGGAAACCGGAGGTCAAGAGCTCCTTGCGACGCGCTCCTATGCGCAGGCCGTAACGATATACGAAGAAGCCCGGCAACTTTTTACAGAAGCCGCCCAGGCCGCCTGGGCTGCAGCCGCCCCCGGGCAGGCCGAGCGGCTGCGACAAGAAGCCAATAAACGGGGTGCGCAAGACTGGCCACGTGCGGCAAAGGCCTACCGCGACGGACTAGCCCACCAGACCCAAGCGCAGGACGGATTACGGTTTGAGAAAGCAGCGGCCTCTTTCAGGGAAGCCCTGGACCTCGTGCCCCAGGAAGCGCGCCTGGCCACGCTTGAAAGTCAAGAAGAGGCCCAGCAGCTACGGGACCGAGTCGTAGAGACGGGGGCCCAGGACCTCGTCCCAGCCGCATCGGCCGCTACGGAAGAACAGTGGCAGCGTGCGGAAGAGGCTTTCGACCAGGAGGACTATGCAGGAGCGCTGAGTGCGTACACCGCCGTTATTTCAGCCTTTGAGCAGCTACTCTCTCTCGCCAATAAGGAAAAAGCCCACCTTGCGTATCAAGACGCACAGCGCGCTCAAGAAGGGGCGGAGTTCGCTGGCGCAAAAATATTCTTTGCTCAGGAGTTCGCCGAGGTGACGCATCAGCTCCGTGCAGGCCTTAGGCACGCAGAAGGCGAAGATTGGACTGTCGCGCTCCCCTGTTATACGCAAGCAGCCCGGAAGTTTAGTGCTCTTCGAGGACAGGCAGTAGAAGAAGATAAACGACGGAAAGCAAAACGGGCCGTACGAGCAGCGGCCGGTATGGCGGCCGCCGCTCGTAATGCAGCGGCAACCGCCCGCGCGCAGGCAGAGGAGGCGAGCGCGGAGAGGCTTGTTGCTCCAGAGTGGCAGCAGGCCGTCACGCAGGCGGAGTCAGCGGAGGCCGTCTTTCAAGAAGCAGAGGAGACCCCGCATGCCGTCGCGTATAGCGCAGCCGAGGTGCAGTTTCAGGCGACAGCAGAATTCTTCGCGACGGCAGCGGTGGCCGCACGACTGCAGACGGCTCATAAAGCGGCCGCGGCGGCACAGGGCGCAGCCGAACACGCGCAAACCCGGGCCGAAGCGGCGCACGCAGCCACCTTAGCCCCGAGCGACTGGGACGGTGCGGAAGCCACGTGGAGAGAAGCCGGCACCACGTTTAGGCGCGCGGAGGAGGAACACGACGCTGCGGGGTATAGGACGGCCCAAGCACAGTTTGAGACCGCGGCCACTCAGTACGAGGCGGCGCGGGCGACCGCCGACCGGGAAAGCGCCCGCCGAGAGGCAGAGAATGCCAAGCAAGCGGCCCAGAGCGCCAAAGGACAAACCGAGACCGCTGATATCGATGCTTGGCCACAAGCCAAAGCCCGCATGGCGGCTGGGGACGAGGTCTACGGGCAGGCGGCCGGCCACTGGGATAGGGAGGAGTATCGTCAGGCCAGCCCGTTGTATGCAGCGGCGACCCAGGCGTATGAGGAGGCGCTAACCATCGCCACACACGGGGCGCAGGCGGCGGTAGCAGAGGAGGCCCAGGGCGAGGCTGACAGGGCAAAGGGCCAGGCGGAGGGCGCGCAGGCAGCGAGCCTGGCAGCGGCGGAGTGGGATCAAGCGGAAGACATGCTTGGCCAGGCGCAGGCGGCATGGCAAGCCCACGATTATACCGAGGCCGCAGCACACTTTCAGGCGGCCGCAGAACGCTTTACGGCTGCGGGGACCCTAGCCCACGTACATGCGGCCCAGGACCTAGCGGCAGTGGCGCAAGAAGCGGTCGTACACGCCCGAGCCCAGGCCCAGACGGCCCAAGCGGAGACTCTCACAAAAGAGCACTGGACGGCAGCAGAGGCCGCGTTCCAAGCAGCGACAACGACGTTTAGGCGCGCGGGGGAGAAAGACGACGCGGCAGGGTATACCACCGCTACCGCCCAGTTTGCGGCAGCGACCACTCACTACGAGACTGCCCAGACGGCGGCGGAACAGGAAGCAGCCTGCCAGGCAGCGGAACAAGCTCAGGCAGCGGCACAGGAAGCAAAGACACAGGCGACGGCAGCGGAAGCTTCCTCCTGGCCGCAAGCCCAAGCCCGGGTGACAGCTGGCGACGAGGTCTACGGGCAGGCCACCGGCCACTGGGACAGGGCAGAGTATCGTCAAGCCTGCCCGTTGTACAAGGCGGCGACCCGGGCGTATGAGCAGGCACTGACCATTGCCACACGCGGGGCGCAGACGGTGGCAGCCGAAGCCGCCCAGACCGAGACCGAGAGCGCACAGGGGCAGGCGGCAGCGGCGCAGGCGGCCGCCTTGGCACAGCTGGAGTGGGTGGCTGCAGAAGAAGCGTTTGAGCGGGGGCAGGCGGCGCGGGAGGCCCACGACTATACGGCAGCCGAGGCCCAGTTTCAGGCGGCGACCGCATTTTATGGAGAGGCGCAGGCAAGCGCGGAACGGGAGACAGCGCGGCATGGGGCCGAGACCTCCCAACGTACGACGCTGGCTGCCAGTGAGGCGGCCGAAGCGGCGCACGCAGCCACCTTAGCCCCGAGCGACTGGGACGGTGCGGAAGCCACGTGGAGAGAAGCCGGCACCACGTTTAGGCGCGCGGAGGAGGAACACGACGCTGCGGGGTATAGGACGGCCCAAGCACAGTTTGAGACCGCGGCCACTCAGTACGAGGCGGCGCGGGCGACCGCCGACCGGGAAAGCGCCCGCCGAGAGGCAGAGAATGCCAAGCAAGCGGCCCAGAGCGCCAAAGGACAAACCGAGACCGCTGATATCGATGCTTGGCCACAAGCCAAAGCCCGCATGGCGGCTGGGGACGAGGTCTACGGGCAGGCGGCCGGCCACTGGGATAGGGAGGAGTATCGTCAGGCCAGCCCGTTGTATGCAGCGGCGACCCAGGCGTATGAGGAGGCGCTAACCATCGCCACACACGGGGCGCAGGCGGCGGTAGCAGAGGAGGCCCAGGGCGAGGCTGACAGGGCAAAGGGCCAGGCGGAGGGCGCGCAGGCAGCGAGCCTGGCAGCGGCGGAGTGGGATCAAGCGGAAGACATGCTTGGCCAGGCGCAGGCGGCATGGCAAGCCCACGATTATACCGAGGCCGCAGCACACTTTCAGGCGGCCGCAGAACGCTTTACGGCTGCGGGGACCCTAGCCCACGTACATGCGGCCCAGGACCTAGCGGCAGTGGCGCAAGAAGCGGTCGTACACGCCCGAGCCCAGGCCCAGACGGCCCAAGCGGAGACTCTCACAAAAGAGCACTGGACGGCAGCAGAGGCCGCGTTCCAAGCAGCGACAACGACGTTTAGGCGCGCGGGGGAGAAAGACGACGCGGCAGGGTATACCACCGCTACCGCCCAGTTTGCGGCAGCGACCACTCACTACGAGACTGCCCAGACGGCGGCGGAACAGGAAGCAGCCTGCCAGGCAGCGGAACAAGCCCACACGGCGGTAGGGAAAGCCAGGGCAGAGGCGCAAGCGTGTGACGCTGAGGTGTTTGTTCCGTCGGCCTGGAAAGCCGCAGAGGATAGTCTGACCCAAGCAGCGGATACTTTCCAGGCAGCGCTGGCGACCCCTGCTCTCGCAGCCTACACCAAGGTCGCGCATCTATTTACGCAGACGGCGGAGCTGTATGCCGAAGCGGCTACACAGGCTGAGCGTGAGGCGGCTGTCCAGGCGGCGGAACAAGCCCAGACGGCGGCAGAGAAAGCCAGGGCAAAGGCTCAAATGTGTGACGCTGAGGCACTTGTTCCGACGGCCTGGACGGCAGCCGAGGATAATCTGACCCAAGCATCAGAGACTTTCCAGGCAGCGCTGGCGACCCCTGCTCTCGCAGCCTACACCACGGCGGCGCATCTATTTACACAGGCAGCGGAGCTGTATGCCGAAGCGGTTACGCAGGCCGAACGCGAAGCCGCCCGTCTGTTGGCCGTCCAGGCGCTGGCCTCAGCGCTAGCCGGCCAACAGACAGCACACCAGGCCCAAGCTGAGGAGCTAGCAGAGACAACGTGGCGCGAGGCGGCGAGAGCGCTGAGCGGGGCACAGGCAGAGTTTGACACCCACGCATACGCTGAGGCGAGGGAGCAATTCACACAGGCAGCGGAGCTGTATGCCAACGCGGCAACACAGGCCGGACGCGAGGCCACCCGTAGGGCTGCCGAACAGGCTCAGGCCGCGGCAGAAAAAGCCAGGGCAAAGGTGGGCGCATTTGGCATAGCGCAGTGGCCGAGCGCCCAAGCGCGCTACACCGACGGTGAGCAAGCCTCCCAGCAAGCCACGCCGCTCCTGGCTGACGAAGACTATGCCCAAGCAACCGTCCAGTATTCAGCGGCCATCCAGGCGTATACAGACGCCCTGGCCATTGCCAAGCAGGCCCGACTAGGCGCTATGTTCAAGCAGTATGTCCCGCGTCTGGCGGCTGTGGCTAGTATTCTTATTGCCGCAATAATTCTGGTTCGAGTTCTTGAGGCACCCGATACAGAAATCGGCTCCATTCCAGACCAACCAGAGATTGTGAAACCGCCTCACAAAACGGCGGAAGCCCCGCGCGAAGCAGAAGAAGCGCTAAAGCGAACCGAGGAGGCAGCGGCCCAGCAGCAAGCCGTCGAACAAGCCCGTCAAGAGCAAGAGCAGTTAGCCCAGCTGCAAGCCGCCGAAGACGCCCGCCAAGAGCAAGAACAGTTAGCCCAGCTGCAAGTCGCCGAAGACGCCCGCCAAGAGCAAGAACGGTTAGCCCAGCTGCAAGCCGCCAAAGACGC
>CAZBUD010000001.1:60879-155590 GCA_964495015.1 uncultured Enterobacteriaceae bacterium
AGCCGCCAAAGACGCCCGCCAAGAGCAAGAACGGTTAGCCCAGCTGCAAGCCGCCAAAGACGCCCGCCAAGAGCAAGAACGGTTAGCCCAGCTGCAAGCCGCCGAACAGGCGAACAGCATCGTAACGATGGAAGAGGCCAAAGATTGGGTAAAAAAAGTCCGCCTAGCCTACCAAGATCCATGTCAAAACGTAGCAACTTTAGTAGAACTTGGAGCGGTGAACAACCGCGCCCGAGCAGGATTTCAAAGGCTGGCGTGTGAGCAGAAATATCGGGTTGTTGTGCAAGACGAGGTCGTGGTCTCCCAGATAGAGAAGCGCGCCCAAGTCTCACTCGTCAGACGGATCGAGGCGAACGGAAGAACAGTCATGACGATGTCGGAGAAGTGCCTTCTTGAAAAGCAGCAGGGACTCATCCGTGGTTCCTGTGGTGACAGGAAACAACTCTAACGATCCTCATTCGCAGCATTAGGACCGTTGTCTCATCTCGTTGGTGCGGTTGGGGATGGAACAAATAACAAGCCGACCACGCGACTATTCGCCCTTCTCTCCACCCCCGGGTGCGGCATTGTCCTCTTAGCGCCCCTTTGTGTCCAGCGAATACCAGGAGACTATTCTCTTTACCTATAATGGCTGACCTAGTCAGTTACTATCCAACCCCAATATAGCTAGAAAAATTCCAGCTGACCGCTTCGATAAGCTTGTGGATTGCGCGCTCCAGGTTTTCATTGACCAAGGCTACCGTCGGACGCCAATGGCAGATATTGCCGAAGCCCTCGGCGTAGCCAAAGGCACCTTGTATCTCTACGTCAAGAACAAAGAAGCATTGTTCGACCTCGCCGTGCGCTATGCGGACTCTGAACGACCCATTGTTTCACCACCGCCGCCGCCGGTGCATACACCACAGTTAGACGCGACCCTGCACCATGTGCGTGAACCGCTCATGCAGGAGCAAAGCATGCCAGCCCTGGCTTCTGGCGCTTGGCCATCAGCACGTGATGCAGCCACACCAGGAAATCAACGCGATTGTTGATGAACTATACGAGACGCTGGCACGCAACCGGAATGGAACCAAGCTCCTTGATCGCTCAGCCCGAGATCTGCCTGAGCTTGCAGCTTTATGGTTTGAAGGAGCCAGGGGCGGACTTCTTCAACTCCTGACTCAATATTTGGAAGATCGGATGCGGAGGCAGCTGTTCTATGTGCTGCAGGATTCTGCGACGGCTGCACATCTCATGCTAGAGACCGTCGTGTTTTGGGCCGTGCATCGGCATTGGGATGCCAGCCCGCAAAACACGAGTGAGGCAGTCGCAAAAGAGACCGTACAACATTTCCTAATGAACAGTCTGGTGAAGAAAGTCTAAGAGGAGGGCACACCATGCACTTCAAGTATTTTTACCCCCTCATCGGTTTTGTGCTACCAACCCTACTGAGTGGGCATGGTGCCATGATTCCTCAGAGTGGTATTGCCGGCTTGAACGAACTGACTATCGGGTTTGCATTGTTGAGAAGTCGATGCTGCGACTGCTGTACATTTCTCAGGCATCGGCCCGTCAGCTCCGCCGTCCAACGTTTGCGATCACCAGCACCCCGGCCACGGTAGACGACAGCCTATTTCCGCCGCGAGGGCCGGCAAGAGGCTCGCTTAGAAAGAATTTTATTTAGGTTCCCATCACCTTAGCTCTCTCCCCTGAGGGGCGGGGAAAAAAGATCGCACCGCTTACAGATTTAATTTCTGACCATGATGGTACACAGCCCTTCCTCTACTAACCTTTAAGCAGGCACTACCAGTCTTCCAAGTCGACCTTGAGAGCGTTGAGGTTACGGGCCATCATATTCCAGAAAGAAGTGGCTGCGGTGAGATCGAGAATATGCTGCGGTCCTATACTGTCTTGGACCTGTTGAAACAACTCGTCATCGACCGTGCCCTTCTGGGTTAGGTCGTCAGCGTAGCGCAGGACTAACTTGTCGTCATCATTAAACAACGAACTCGTTTGATACGAGCCGATGTTGTCGATCTGCTCGCGGGAAATCCCCGTGCTCTCAGCGATTGAGATATGTCGCACAAAACCGTAATTGCAGTTGAGCCGCGTCATGAGAATGAGCACAGCTAACTCGCGCAGCCGAGGGTCCAGGGCGGATTGATGCATAAAGTAATCGGCAAGGGGAAAAACTCGCTTGGCAAGCTTTGGGTTATTGGACAATGCCTTCACGACGTTGGGGACATCATCTAGGCTAAACTGCTGGGCAAAACTATCGTACAACTCTTTTGCCTCTGCGGTTGCGGTGTCTTTTTCCACGTACGGAATTCTGGCCATGGGCTTTTCCTTTCTTCTGTTTACACGCCTGCCCGTCGGCAAGACAGAAAAGACAGAGAGAGCGCGCGATGCCTGGGCTGCACCCTACACAAACCATTCCTTACACCCACGTCTGCTTCGCAACCGCCGCCCTCTCCCTTGATGGGCCTCTGATGGGAGAGGGAATTGGGGATAGCCTTTCTGAGGTAGGAGGGCTTAATTCGGCGTCCAGGCTAGGGCCCGCACCTCACCAAACTCCCGTTCTGATTTATTCCACGACGCACCAGCGTCATGACTGGTGTAGACATAACCATGCAGGCTATTGGCCACAATAAAATCGGGATCTGCCGAATTCGTGGCAAACCAGTAAATAGTTGAGTTCGGGACAACGGGTAAAGGAGCGGGTCCCCACGTTTGCCCGCCATCGGTCGAACGCTGGATAGCACCAACCTTGCCCGGGATAAAATCGCCGTTGCCCACAAACATGACGTCTGGATCATCGGCTTTCAGGGCAACGCCACGACAATACGAGATACCCCGCTCGAAGAACTGCGGGAAACCGTGTAGCGACCAGCTCTGCCCTTCATCGGTGCTGGTCCAAATGCCGTCCGGTGTGGTGGCTATGATTTTTCTTTGCGGATCAGGGCTGATCATCAGACCGTGGATATCCTGGTTCAGCACGCTTTCTCCCAGAGCGGGAAGACGCTGCCAGCTATCACCGCCATCGGTACTGCGATGGATACCGTCGATCTCAACGCTCACCCAGATCGTGCCAGAATCGCGCGGATCAAAAAGGATGTTGGTGACCTTGGGGGCTCCGGCAAGGCAACGCTCAGCAGCATTGATAGGCAGTTCTTCCCAGTTCTTACCACCATCTTTACTACGGAATACACATGGCGGTTTGGTCCCGATCAGAATTGTCTCAGGATCATCAGGATGAACGGCAAGTGACCAAATTTGTTTTCTATCTGCCGGAGATTTTATCAGATCCCAGATCGCGCCTTTGTCTTTGCTCCGATATAGCCCCACCTCAGAGCCCGCATACACGACGTTGGCATCATGCGGAGAGACAACCAGCGAACGAATC
The DNA here is from genome assembly GCA_964495015.1 of uncultured Enterobacteriaceae bacterium. Lineage (GTDB taxonomy): Bacteria > Desulfobacterota > Binatia > Bin18 > Bin18 > Bin18. The sequence goes on from CAZBUD010000001.1 coordinate 64,262, forward strand.
TGGACTTCCCCAGGCTCAGCATAGAACGGTAAATTCATCCGACTCCGCCGCCAGTGTTCGCCACTGTCAGAGCTATACCATACCCCCGCACCAACGGTTCCTAAACAAATCGTATGTCCATTTTCCATGTTTCCCCTCCTTAATACTAAGAATGTTTTTCTATGACTACGGCATAGCACTCCTACCTGGTGATGCAACCCGGCAATCGCTCATCTGGATCAGATAGTCGGAGGAACAGACCAGCTTCAAGATGAACGGACAAAAATTTCGGACTATTGGACACGGCTCTGGTTCTTCTCGTCCCTTATCTTCCTCCCTGCATTCCTCCGGCACCGGATAAGGAGCCGGAAGAAGAAACAACGTCAGCAGGAGGATATCGATGCGGACAAAGTTGACGAGCCCTATTACTGCGAGTTCTACGGCAAAACCCGTACCCTGCTCGAGTCGCGCTACACCACCAAATCCGAGGGCTATGTACGCGGGGACTTGGTTAATGACGACCCCCGGCCGCAGCTCTGTCATCACCCCCATGCTGCGGGAGTGGTCCTGCCTCGGACGCTCGGACACTGTCGCGGCAAATACGACATGCAGCCGCTCATGCCCGTGTGTGCCCTAGAACGCTGTGCGTGGGATGTGCCAGTCTATTACGATCTGCTGAGGCGCGGCATTCGCTGGGGTATCGGTGAGCTAAGTGTCTAAACTCACAGCGGAGAGAGGAAAACACGGGAGGGCTAGTCAGTCTGCAGAGAGTCACATAGAGTGGGACCAAGAAATCTGCCTATGAACCGAACTCCTATTATTCCCATTATCCCTAAGATCCAGAAATTATTGACCCTTAGCCGCGATGAGGCGGCAACCGAACACGAGGCCGCCCTGGCTGCGGCTAAGGTGCATCAGCTCTTAGCTGACTACAATCTCGCGTTAACGGAGGTAGAGGCACAACAGGGAGAGCCCGACGTGGCCATGCGCGTCGAAGACTGGAAAACGGGCCGGCTGCTGCCGTGGGAACGTCTTTTGTGGTTTGGCACGTGTAAGCTATATTTTTGTTGTTCCACGCTGTCTGTGGGCCGATCGTTTATCATCGGCCGGTCGCACAATGTGATTGTGGCCAAAGAGATGCTAGCGTATCTCATTCAGACGGTTCAGGGCTTGCGCAAGGCCCACTACGGCAAAGGGCGGCGATATTTAGATTCCTTTGCGTATGGCTGTGCCCAGTCCATTAACGACAAGATTCAGGAACTCATTACCGCCAGGCAACCAGCGCAACCCGAGACCACTCTGCCCGCCGTGCGGGAAACCTATCGTGACGAGGTGTACACCTTCCTCGCTGATCAAGGGACCCCTATCCGCAAACGAACGGGGACGACACGCTCCCTCAAAGTTGACTCTAGCGGCTATGCGGCAGGACAGATCGCCGGGGAGAAAGTCGGCTTGGACCCCCAAATTCATTCTGCTCAGAAGCAACCGAAGCTTGTAGAATAACCCCGTTTCTGGGGGGGGGCGGCAGCTCTGTTATGTATTTCCTAGAGGCTATCCGAATAACCGCTTCAAGCTGCCATGTTGAGCCCTTTGACTACACTCAGGATAAACTTCGCGCAACATCTCAACTCCACACCTAGGGGAGAGATTCTTCGCATCGCTCAGAATGACAGAACCGAACGCCTATGGTTATTCGGATAGGCATTTAGTGGGACTGTACGACGTCGGACTTGGGGACTTGAGCCAAGAGCGCGTGGGGCTCGTGCGCTACCCCACCCCGGTAGACAGTCGTGAGCTGGCGGATTTCACGCACGTCACGCAGGGGATCCCCAGCAACAACCAAAAAATCAGCATACCGGCCGGGCACAATGCTCCCGATATCGTCCTGCTGCCGCAGGTAGCGCGCGGCGACAGAGGTGACCGCTTTGAACGCCTCCATCGCACCAATCGCTTCAGCTAGCAGCTCAATCTCACGTAGAAGAGCAAATCCAGGCGGCGGATAGGACAGCCCACCACAGTCCGTCCCGCCTACAACCAAACCACCGGCTTCGTGTAAGATGCGGGTCGCTTCTTGATGTTTTTCGAGCGCGCGTACACCTTGGGCAGGATCGAAAAGGCCAGGGTACATATCCCAGTCGGGTCGTTCGCCCATATGCGCAATCATCGCCCTCTGCCGGGATAACGCCATAGGCGGAATATATTGGCGGTCGGGGTCTTCCAGAGCGGCTTCGACTCCAAACTTTGCGAGCCACAGCAGATCCAGGGTGGTGCCCATATTCACTTGTTTCTCGACCATGGCGCCAAACCACGTCTTGGCCCCTTCTCCTTCGAGGTCCGCCTCTTCCCAGCCTTGGGTGATCTGGGTCCAAAAGTGAGGATCCATCATAGTAGCCCCGGGACCGAATTGCCGCTCCAGCGCACAAAATTCATTGTACGGAGAGATCCATATGTGCTCCAGACCGTCGATTCCGGCGTTGATCACATCAAGTGAATGGGTATAACCAAGGTGGCCGGTGACTGGCACACGTTTATCTACAAAACGGATAATGGCCTTGGCCGTCTCTGGCGGCATAGTGAAGTACAACTTGATCCCGTCTACACCTTCCTTGAGCAGATGACTAATCTTATGAGGTACGGCTTCAGGGGAAGGCACGCTATCGAGCATCTCGCCCAAAGGGCCACTGTAGTCGAAGCTGCGATCTGAGCCATCAAGCAACGGACCAAGAATCCACAGCCGAGGGCCCAGCTTTTGGCCACTATTCAGCTCAGCTTTAAGCTGTTTAACCTTCTCCAAATTGCCGCCCACATCGCGCGCGCTGGTAACGCCCGCGGCCAGAAACAGCGGCAGACACTCGGCGTCCATAAAAGTAGAGTGAACATGGGTGTCGATCAAACCCGGTAGTATCGTCTTCCCTCCGAGATCGACGACTCGCGCACCTACCGGCGTTGGCAGATCACCGTCTTCAACCTGTGTAATCCGTTCACCATCGATTAGGAGGGAAACTCCCTCCCGGGGCTGATCGGCGAGGCCATCGATGAGGCGTGCATGTTTAAAAAGTGTCGTTTGGGCCATACTCCCCCTTACCTGTCACAGTATTTTACGGGCGGTTTCGTGGAGCAGAAGATGGAAAAGATTGGACGAGGGAAAGACGGGTCATACACGGGAAGTTCCCATGTATGACCCAATAGACGAGGTTCTTATCGTTGGGCCAACGGGCCACGCAACAACTGTCCAGGTAGAGCGCCGGTATGCTCGTTTTCACGCAGCACAACTTCCCCATTCACAATAGAGGCCAAAAAGCCGGACGCCTTTTGTTTGAGCCGCCGAGCGTCTGCAGGCAGGTCATGCGTGAGTTCGGGCATCATCGGACCAACCGTTTCCGGATCGAAGACCACGATGTCAGCAGCCATACCTGTGCGGAGCAGCCCACGCCCGTTCAAGCCCCACTGCGAGGCCGGCACAAAGGTCAGCTGCTGGACAGCGTCTTCGAGTGTGATTTCTTGCTTATCACGTACCCAATAGCTCAGCAGATGGGTCTGTAAGGACGAGTCCATGATTTGAGACACGTGAGCGCCTGAGTCAGAGAAGGTGACCACTGAACGCGGATGCTTCATCATCTCCAACACATGGTCCTGGTTCTCATTGGCCAGCGGTTGGAGGAAGAACTGCTTGAGGTTTTTCTCCAGTGCCAGGTCAATAAAGGTCTCCACCGGGTCTTGGTTGCGCTGGGCGGCAATGTCCGCAATCGAGCGGTGCGGCGGGTTAGGCTGGTCCAACACAAACAACCATTTAAAATCAGCGGAACGGGCTTCAGGACCGGTTCCGCGGTTTCCGTCGTCGGCTTGTTTGTGAGCCGCCTCGACTAATGCGCGGCGCATTTCCGGGTTGCGTAGTGCGGCTTCCTTTTCTGCCAGCGACAGCTTTTTCAGATCGCACCACACCGGCAGCCTGTCGAACGGGGTCGCTGTTTCAAAAGAGAGCAGCAGGTTGAGAGAACGACTGTGCACCTGGAGGAACATTCGGCCGCCCGCAGCAGCCGTCTGATCAGCCAGGTTCAAATACGGCTGCCAGCAGTCTGGCGCTCGACGCATGCTGAACATGCCGTAGGTCACCGGCACGCCGGTGTCAACGGCAAGCGCTTTCAAACGGTCCATATATTCGCGGACGCGTTCGGGATCACGGCCGGTGTCTTCTCCAGCAATCTCAAAGATGCCTGCGCTCATCTCACCCATGGTGCCAACAAGTTGTCTCACTTCGCCCCAAGTCGCCAAGCGACTGGCAACGGGTTGCCTCTGGGGCGTCTGATGATTGCGCGTCCGTGAGGTCGTAAAGCCCATGGCGCCGGCCTGGATTGCTTCACGCACCAGATTCTGCATGCGACCTATATCATCTTCGGTCGCCGTATCCGTAAACGCACGCTCACCCATCACATAGGTGCGTAGCGCGGAGTGACCCATATAGGCAGAATAATTGATGCCTTTGGGCAGTCGCTCAACAGAATCCAGATATTCGGGGAAGGTCTCCCAGGTCCACTTGATGCCGGCATTCATAGCCTCAGGCGCAATATCTTCGGCTCGCTCCAGATTGCGCATGACCATGTCCTTTTCGCTCTCTTTACACGGTGCGAGCGAAAAGCCGCAGTTTCCCATCACCACGCTGGTGATGCCGTGCCAGCACGAACACGTCCCCAACGGATCCCAAGAGACCTGCGCATCCATATGCGTATGGCCATCAATAAACCCCGGGGTTACGACATGACCCTCAGCATCGATCGTTTCTTTTGCCCCAGAACGAATTCTGCCGATCGAGGCAATCTTGCCATCCACCACACCCACATCGGACTTAAAACGTGGCAACCCAGAGCCGTCAATGACCGTTCCGTTTTTGATGATCAGATCGTACTGCATTCCCCCTCCTTATCCAAAGCAAACGTCTCACGAATAATTTTATTAACGATAGCAAAATATGTGACACTTCCGCCCGGCGTTTGTCAACAGTGCGGAGCGAGATCGTCTCATATGTTCTTTCCGTCCTCCTCGCATATAGTCATATGGCTATTAGAATAATGCCATATGACCAATCCAAATCATATAAACTTCAAGAGTCAACCTGCCCGGCCAATAAGCTTCCGGTATGTTGGCTTGCTGGGAATCAAAGCGGACTCCACGCTTGATATCCTTAAGCGAATTGAAGCTGGGGTCTCATTCAGAAATTTTGAAAAGTTTCAGCGTACGGTTGCACTTCCTCTCGGCGAACTCGCCTTGTTGATCCAAGTGAAGCCGCGGACCCTGACGCGGCGGCAAGCTGAGGGGCGTTTTCAGCGGGACGAATCCGACCGGCTGTTACGTGCTTCACGACTCTTTCAGATGGCCGTGGACTTGTTCGAAGGGGATACTGCCGCTGCCAGAATATGGGTGGCTTCGTCCAAGAAGGCGCTCGGAGGGAAAACACCTCTCGAGTTTGCCCGAACCGAAGTTGGCGCAGGGGAGGTCGAAAATCTTATTGGTCGCCTTGAATATGGTGTCTATTCTTAATGGTCGAGTCATGGCGCATCATCAAAACAAAGCATGCCGCCCAAGCATTTGACGGTGAAGGCGCGCGTCGCTACGGGGACGCTGGAAATCTCCGGGCCGGCGCGCTGTGTATACTTCGTCGACTATTTCCCTGGCAGTTTTAGAAGTGCTTGTGCACCTTGAGCAGAGTGCATTTTTACCGGCCTATTCGCTCCAGCGTGTCCAGCTCGATGAGTCACAGCTCCTACCGCTCCCACGGACAAAACTCCCCAAAAATTGGCGCAACGATCCAGCTCCTTCAACCCTTCGGGCTCTTGGAGATCAGTGGCTCTCAGAAGGACGGTCTCTCCCCTTGGCTGTGCCCAGCGCACTTGTCCCACATGAGACCAACTATCTCCTCAATCCGGATCACTCGGCCTTCTCTCACCTTTTCATCGAACCCGCACAACCATTCTCGTTTGATCGGCGTTTACTGAGAAAGTAGTTTAGATGGAGCCGCGAGAGAACCAAGATTCAACCTTATGATTGAATGAATGTGATTACAGGCTCTGCTTTTCATCAAATCTCTGTTGCATTATTTCCGTGGAACCTCTTCCACTGAGCTGTACAGACGCGCTAGGATGTCTTCTGTGGAGGGGAGGCCCGAAGGAAAAAGGAAGGGAACCCACGGACCTTCGCCTTGCCGGATCGGGAACAATCCAGCAGCTACCTACCCCAACGCCAGCGTCGTCTCTTGCTAAGTTCATGTCGCAGCCTGTACGGTATTCGCCAATACAGGGAGGACGCCTATGTCGGATGCACTATTCACAGTCTCAGGACAGTCAGAATCACCGACCCGTCTTGCCGTACAGGCGAGAGACTTCGAGCTGATTGTTGATGAACCCCCCAGTCTGGATGGAGATGATGAAGGTCCGAATCCGGTTGAATATATCCTTGCCGGGCTCGCCGGGTGTCTCAACGTAATGGGGCATATTATTGCAAAGGAGATGGACTTCACCATCCGCTCCCTCAAGATCAACGCTGCGGGCCCACTGAATCCAGCCAAATTGCTCGGTCAACCGACGGATGATCGGGCGGGTTATAAAAGCATCGCAGTCACACTCAACGTTGATGCTGATGTTGACCAGGCTACGCTTGATCGCTGGCTGGCAACCATCGAATCCCGGTGTCCGGTATCGGATAATCTAATGAATCTGACGCCGGTTTCGATACACGCTACACCTGCTGAGTCTTCTGAGGCTGCGGCTCTCTAACGCCGAGCATCCCCGCTTTTCAGATCTATTCTCGCCTGCTCGTCACCCAAGAAAGAAAGCAAGAGAGATAGAAGAATGCCTCAGCTCACAGCCATATCCCTTTCCCAGCTTCTGCAGAATCTCCAAGAGATCTACGATCAACAGGGAGATGTAGAGGTCTATCTTGTAGCAGATGCTGGGACTGACCTGCCCATTACAGAAGTGACAGTCAGCCCACTCGGAAATGATCCTGAGCAAAGAGTGGTCCGCCTCCAGGGTCCAACGACCCGAACCGTAGACCCAGAGCTAGAAGATTGGTAGTCCGATTCTCCTTAGAGTGTGTCTAATAAGTGTCTCCGTGGCCGAAGCCCGAGCGAAAGCAGCATGACCAAGGCGCCCGAACCAGCTATATCCGCTGTGATATGGCGATGCAGGGCAACAGGGACATGCTGCTTGCAGCCGGGCGACGCTCAGAACGTACCTTTTGGACACACGCTTAGCGCACCATCTCCCACTCCGGCATGGTGAGCACCCCAGGCTTGGTCCAGAGACCCAGGCGTTGTCCCATCTGGGCGACGGGGTGAATCATCTGTACCGCCTGACGCAGGGCAACTCCTGTCGCACTAGTCTTGGCGGCGGCATCATCACCGCCTTGCAAACTTGTCAGGACAGCCTCAAACAGGGTCTTGGGGGCGGGAAAGAGTTTCAGATAGACACCAGCATCCTCAGCAATCCCAGCCGCATCCTTGGCGAGTTGCAGCGCGACGGGGAATCCGCCGAGTTCATCAACCAGCCCTATGCCTTTGGCATCCTCGCCGGTCCAAATCCGTCCTTTGGCCACGGCATGAACCTGTTCTTGGCTGAGACCGCGTCCCTCAGCAACCTTACCGGTGAAATCTTCATATACTCGGTCGAGCCACGCGGTAATCCGCGTCCATTGTTCCGGAGTGTAATCCAGCGAACTCGACCACATGTTTGCATTGGTGCTGGTATGGACCTCATCCGACGACAAGCCTATTTTCTCCGCCAGCTCAGCGGTCAGCATTTTTCCACCGAGCACTCCGATGGAGCCGGTAATCGTTCCGGGTTGGGCCACAATCTTGTCCGCGGCCATCGCCACAAAATAGCCGCCCGAGCCTGCCACATTGCCCATAGACACGATGACGGGTTTCCCGGCCTCTTTGGCCCGAATGGTCTCGCGCCAAATCGTGTCTGAGGCCACATATGACCCGCCCGGACTATCCACGCGAAAGAGAATCGCCTTGACCGCCTTATCTTGAACGGCGGCGCGGAATGCTGCGGAAACAGAATCCGCGCCCATGGTGGGACCGCTAAAGGCTGCACTATATTCGCTCTTGCCGCGCCGGACCCCGCCGACGCCGTAAATCAGAGCAATCGCATCTCCGTCAGTATGCGGTCGGCCCATGCGCCGCAGATAGGACAGCAGGCCGAGTCGCTGTGCATCATCCCCAACAGTGTCTTCGACCCGGGCAAAGACTTCATCCCGGTACATGAGCCCATCAACGAGTTTCTCTGCCAGCGCCTGTCGTCCCAGAAAAGGTCCACGATCAACAAGTCCACGCACGTGCCCGGCCTCAAGTCCACGCCCGTCAGCAATCCCCTGAACGATTTGCCCAAACTGTGACTCGATAATCTGCAGTATCGCCTCACGGTGCGGCGGAGTGTATTTTTTCTCCGTAAACATGTTCAGCGCATTTTTGTACTCGTAGCGGTGATCCATGCGTGGAATGATCCCCAGCTTCTCAAACGTCCCACTCACAAACGAGGATTCTGCCATCAGCCCGGTCAGGCCGATATCACCAGAGGGTTGGAGATAGATCTCATCAAAGGCTGATGCCAAATAATAGGCACCGTTTCCTGGCCCAAACTCACCAAACGTTTCAGCATACGCAATGGCCGGCTTGCCGCTTTGACGAAAGGCAAGCACCGCATCCCGAACCTCTTGGATCTCGGCTAACCCCATGCGCGGATTACCCGCCCGAGCAACCAGCGCCAGCACGCGGTCGTCGTCTGCGGCCTGCTGGAGCGCCTCAACCAGATCTCGTACAGAAACGGTTTGTTCCATCAGGATACTGGCCAGCGGGTCATCCGGGATATACTCGGCAAATTCACGTTCAAAGTCGATCTCGACAACAACTTTGTCAGGGACACTTTCTTTACTCATCAGCGTTGAGATCGTGCCAACAACGGCCATGACGACGACCCACGCGCCAATAAGCATAAGCATCCGCCCTAAGAATTTTCGCATACCATCCTCCCTCTAACTGTTCCCATACCAGCCTAGCAGAGAAAGGTGAGCGGACGGGAGTGGGAAGACAGAGATAAAGACACAATCCAAAATAAAATGGACAGACAAAGAGCCTTAGAAACTATGAGGAAAAGCGGTGCGAGCGCAGGAGATTTTTACACAGCTGCTTACTCTTTTCTTCCATTTCCCGTAAACTCTCCCACGCGGAGCCCCTATGAAATAGGAGTCCATCTTTCTCTTCCCTCCTTTGCGCTTCGATCCAGCCAATGCCCAACTCTGGAATGGAGCCCAGGAGATTCCTTTGAGGCCACAGGCCTTGGCCCTCCTGCGCTATTTGCCGGAGCATGCACCGCGGCTTGTCACCAAAAAAGAGTTATTTGAGCAATTCCGGACGACGCGTATGGCAGCGAAAGGAATCTCTGGGTTTGCATCGGGGCGTTACGCAAGACTCTCGGGGATCAGGCGAGAGCCCCGCAGTTCATTCAGCTTAAATTGGCCGACAACCGTCTGCAGGCCTTCGGCTTGTTCTTGCATCGACTTCGAGGCCGCCGACGTCTCTTCCACCAACGCCGCATTCTGCCGCGTAAACTGGTCGAGTTGGGCCACCGGCGTGTTCACCTGATCGATGGCCGAAGACTGTTCCTCTGAAGCCGCACTAATTTCGCCGATGATATCAGCCACACGTTTCACCGAGCAGACGATCTCTTCCAGCGAGGTGCCGGACTGATTGACCAATTTGCTACATTTATCCACCTTCTCCACACTGTCCTGGATCAGGCCCTTTATCTCTTTGGCAGCGCCCGCACTCCGTTGGGCTAGGTTGCGCACTTCTGCGGCCACCGCCGCAGAGACACGGCCATGCTCACCCGCCCGGGCGGCCTTGAAGGTCAGGAGATTCGTCTGGAATTCGATTTCATTAATCACGCCGATGACCTCCGCGATCTTTTTGGACGACGCATTAATCACTTCCATAGACGAGACCTTTTTCTCGACCACCTCGCCGCCTTTTTCCGCCACCTCGCGGCACTAGAGGGCGAGTTGGTTGGCCTCTTTGTTGTCCGCATTCTGGCGCACGATTGAGGTCTTTCTTCCATCGAATCCGCCATTTCCTCGAGTGAAGCGGCCTGTTTCTCCATGCGTTGGGTCAGGTCGTCATTGCCTGAGGCGATCTCGCCTGACCCGTGGACGATGATTTCGGAGGCTAAGCGGATCATTGCCTTTGGCCATACCCTCCAGGGGCACCGCTTTCTTCCCTGGCTTGTACCTGCTCGGTCACATCCGCGGCATACTTCACGGCTTTGAAAGGCTGCCCGTTGAGGTCCGCGATGGGGTTTTACTCCGCACTCCCGGCATAGGCGGGCTTGGCGAACATCCAGTGATGCTGCCCCTGGGACAAAAGCTCGTCAATATTGAATGGGGGCTCGCTACAGGAGGTGTCGGATTACGCTCCGCTAATCGACCTGCGGGACTAATGCTATAAATCCACTCACGCAAACCGCACCAGCGTCTCCGGACTATGAGCCACAACAGTGACGAATTGCCACGCATTGCTGGACTTGCACATCGTATACGTTGCGCTTAGGCGTTCGAGTTCTTCACCCGTTTTGGTGTAACGAACGGCAAGGCCGCTGAACAAAGCCACTTCTCCGCTGAGTTCTTTGATCTGAACATCCATGACTTCACTGTGGCTGTAATTTCGGCCCTGAAGTCCTTCAATAACTTGCGCAAATAGCTTTTCAATCTCTGCTTCATCGGAAAGCAGCATCACTCCTTGGTCCGTGATGAACAGACACGGGACGTGGTAAAAAGGCACCATCGCCTTGGTCTCACCGGCATGAAAAGTATCGAGGTAGCTCCCATAGAATTGTTTGATGTCCTCTTCTCGGTTAGGCATGTTTATGTCTCTCCTTTCTAAAATTCTCGTGACGGCTCGGTGAGTTTTTCCAGTCGTGTCAAATAGGCCAATGCGTATTCGTTGCTCTGTCCGCACATCGGTGCGCTGGGTTGCAGGTCTCGGCATACCGCCGGACGTTCACGGAGACCAAATAGCAGACATCGATTCTCGGGGCTGAGATGGGGACAGCGTACTCCGGCAAGCTTGCCGGTCGGCAGCCCAGGTAGGGGGGATGAAATCGACGGGGCGATACAGCATCCGCCACAGCCTACTCGACATTCCACGAAAGTTCTCTCAATCGACGGTCTCTGTCTGCAAAGGCGCTCGGTGTTTCGCTGTCGCTGCCTCGTCAAGGCTTAAATCGTCTCGTATAACCACCCCGTAATCGCACGCAGCACCTTGACGGCTGACATACCCGTCGATTACATCCTCACGTACGTGCACGGGAGCGCGTTCCCCACCCGCTAGCATATCATGCACCCTTTACCACCTTCAGCGGGCCGGATACAAGCAAGAAGGAAATGAAGCCTCCGCCTTTTGACTACTACGACCCAACCAGCATCGAAGAGGCCGTCGATCTGCTCCAACGTTACGGAGACGAGGCAAAGGTGCTGGCGGGCGGGCAGAGTCTTATGCCGTTGCTGAATTTTCGACTGACTTATCCGTCTGCCCTGATCGATATCAACCGCGTAGCAGACCTTTCATATATTCAGCAAAAAGACGGACAGATCCGTATTGGGGCGTTAACTCGGCAGAGAACGATTGAGTTTTCCGAACTAGTCCGCAGCCAGCTTCCGCTTCTGTCTGAGGCAACGACACTCGCTGGTCATCTACCCATCCGGACGCGCGGCACCATAGGCGGCAGTCTGGCCCATGCCGACCCAGCAGCAGAGTATCCAACTGTCGCGATGGCCTTAGACGCTAAACTGGTCATTCAAGGACCAAGTGGTCAGCGAGTCGTCTCAGCTGAAGAATTTTTTGTGAACTATCTCACCACCGCGCTCACACCGAACGAAGTCTTAACTGAAGTCCACATTTCACCCCCCCCTTCGACCAGCGGTTGGGCGTTTGAAGAGTTTGCCCGGCGGCATGGGGACTTCGCCGTTGTCGGAGTTGCGGCAGTAATTGATACGGATGGCGAACAGTGTCGGACAGCGCGTTTGGCTGCCGCTGGAGTTGGGCCAACACCGATCCGGTTACGCGCAGCAGAAGACATTCTTACACAAGAGGGAGTCACCAACCAAGCCATTGAAAATGCCGCAGTCGAAGCGGCCGAACTCGTCGGACCTAATAGCGATATCCATGCGTCAGCCGCTTTTCGACGGCATTTAACCCAAGTACTGACTCGCCGCGCGGTGAAACGTGCAATTGAACGCGGCCGGGAGCGAAAGACATGAGCGAGCCTAGACAGATCAATCAAAATAGGCAGATCACGCTCACGATCAACGGAACAGTGCACCGCGCACAGGTTGAACCGCGCAAATTGCTGGTTGATTTTCTGCGCGAAGATCTTGGTCTGACAGGCTCACACGTCGGCTGTGAACATGGCATCTGCGGGGCGTGTACGATTCTCGTCAACGGTGAATCCGCTCGCTCGTGTCTGATGTTGGCAGTCCAGGCCGATGGGACTGAGTTGATGACGGTTGAGGGTCTTGCTCAAGATGGCAAGCTCCACCCGCTCCAAACATCTTTTTGGGAACACCACGGACTCCAGTGTGGCTTTTGCACACCAGGGATGCTGATGGCAGCCTACGATCTCCTACAAACAAACCCGACACCAAGCGAGGAAGAAATCCGCGCAGGCGTATCCGCGGTTCTGTGCCGCTGTACCGGCTATCAGGGGATTGTCCAGGCTGTTCAGGCGGCGGCGGAACTTCGTGTTGATAATGAGGAGACCGAGGGATGAGGCGTCAGATGTTCGGTTCTTTCCCTTCTCCCTGCTAGGCAGAGCGCAGCGACTGCGAAGCGGGAGCGGGTGAGGGTCGCTCAGATGAACATTTCATTTAGAGTCCCCTCACCTAAATCCTCTCCCCTAAGGGGCGAGGATTTAGTGATAGGCAAAGAGAAACAAAGTGGAAGAGTTTACGCCAAAGATAGTTGGTGCGCGGGTGAAACGCAGGGAGGATCGGCGCCTCCTGACCGGCCAGGGTGCGTATGTGGACGATCATCATCTGCCGGGCATGCTTTACGCGGCCTTTCTCCGCAGCCCTCATGCACACGCACGCATCATGCAGCTTGATCCAGCTGTGGCCCAAACGCTTGAGGGCGTTATGGCCGTGGTCACGGGTGAAGAACTTGCGCGCTGGGTCAAGCCGGTTCGCGCGGCGTCGAAGATGCGCGAATATAAAGAGACCAGTTTTCCGCCGCTGGCCATTGATAAGGTGAGACATGTCGGCGAGGCCGTAGCGGTCGTTGTGGCCGAAAGCCGCTACCTGGCTGAAGATGCGCTAGAGCAAATCATTGTGGAGTATGATCCTCTCCCCGCAGTTGCCGATGCGGAAGAAGCAAGCCGAAGCGAAGCAACAGTTTTACACGAAGACGCAGGCAGCAACGTCCTCTTGTCTCGCGAATTTGTCCGAGGCGATGTGGATGCAGCGGTAGAGGCGGCGGCTGTGCGTGTCCGCGCACGCTTTCGCTTCCGTCGGCACGCCGCAGTGTGTATGGAAAATCGTGGCTGCTTGGCCGACTACAATACCGGTACCTGTGAGCTGACGCTGCGCTCTGCCACCCAATGTCCAGGCCTGCTGCGAGATGCCTTGGCCGACCTGTTAGATATGCCCGAGCATCGCATTCGTGTTGTGGCCGCCGATGTAGGCGGCGGCTTTGGAGCAAAATCATCCCTCTACCCTGAAGAGATCACCCTGTGTGCGGTCACAAGACGACTTGAACGACCGATAAAGTGGATCAGCGATCGACGGGAAGATCTCATGACCTCGACCCAGGCATGGGATGAGGTGGTTGACGCCGAACTCGGCCTACAGGCTGATGGAACAATTGTCGGACTCAGAGCAAATGTCACAACAGATATTGGCGCCTACTCGATTTATCCCTGGACAGCGACGGTTGAGCCCATTCAGACCATTAGCTTTCTGTCCGGGCCGTACCGTATGCCCGCCTATCGGGGCCGTAACCGGGGGGTCGCTACATGTAAAGCACCGATGGGGCCGTACCGTGGCGTGGGGCGTCCGATTACGACATTCGTTCTGGAAAGTCTGATGGATCGGGCTGCACGGCGACTCGATATGGACTCTGCCGAGTTGCGTCTCAAAAACTATATCCAAGCCCACGAGTTCCCGTACAAAACACCGTCCGGCCTGGTGTGGGATCAAGCCAGCCTGACCGAATGCATGCAAAAAGCGCGAGAAGTGCTGGATTATGACACAACGAAACAATGGCGCACGCAAGCTCGGGCAGAGGGCCGTTGGGTCGGGATAGGATTTGCTACCTATATTGAACTGACCGGTGTGGGTTCCGCCATTCCCGTCTCACCAGGCATGCCCATCTCTACCGGTACCGAGGCAGCCTTTCTTCGCGTCGATCCATCAGGAACCGTGACTGCAACGTTTAGCGTTGCTCCCCAAGGTCAGGGGCATGAAACTGCCCTGGCGCAGGTTGTCGCGGATGCACTTGGCGTTTCCTTGGACGACGTACGTATTATTTGCGGGGATACTGCTCTTGCTCCACAAGGGACGGGAACCTATGCCAGCCGAAGTGCCGTGTTAGCAGGCGGAGCAGCCATACGCGCGGGCCAGACGCTTAAAGAGAAAGCACTCAAAATTGCTGGCCATATGATGGAGAGCAATCCAGCTGATCTTGATATGCAAGACAGCCAGGTCTTCGTACCTGAAAAGCCGGAGCGTACTCTTCCCTTTCGTGATGTCGCCAAGACCGCGTACGCTGGTTTGCGACGTCTCCCCAAAGACATGGAGCCCGGCCTAGAGGTCACGCGGTTCTACGATCCTTTCTTTGGTACAGCGTCCAGTGCTACTCACGTTGCTGTCGTGGAGGTAGATAAAGAAACCTACGAAGTGAAGATCAATCGCTATATTGTGGTTGAAGACTGCGGGCGGATTATTAATCCACTGATCGTCGACGGTCAGGTACGCGGCGGCGTAGCACAGGGCATTGGTGCGGCACTCTATGAAGAAGTTGTCTACGACGAAAAAGGCCAACTTCTGACTGGCTCACTGGTAGACTATCTCGTCCCGACCGCCTGCGAACTCCTGCCCATAGAAGTTCATCATATCGAAACCCCATCACCCACCACGCTGGGCGGCTTTCGCGGTATGGGTGAAGGCGGCACCATCGGCGCACCGGCAGCCATCGCCAATGCCGTCTCCGACGCGCTGTCTCATCTGGGGATAGAAATCAACGAAATTCCGATTACACCAGAAAAGTTGTTTCGGTTGGTGAGGGAAGCGGCAGCTAACAGACGCTAGTATGCTAGGAGGACGGAAGTAAGGAGGCTGTCATCCGGAGCCAGTGGCGAAGGATCTCTCTGAGGGGTCAGATTCTTCACTACGCTCAGAATGACATTGAGCGTCGAGCACCGATTTCTGTTTGATATGATTCACGAGGCACCCATTAATGAGATTCTGGTAGTTCCTCGCTGCCTTACTCGCCGCATAGGCGGGGGCCTTTGGCGTTCCTCGAAAAGCTCCTCGTGAGGAAAGTTTAACAATTTGTCCGCCTCCATTTTCTGCCATATGTCGGGCCGCCCAGAACATGACATTTGCCGGACCGACCAGGTTAGTATCAAGCCTGCGCCGCCAGACGTCATTCCACACCTCGTACTCAACTCTCAGGGGCGGCTGCCACTCGTTGATTGCTGCGTTGTTCACAACGATATGCAGACCGCCCATCTGATCAATCACAGCCGCTAACATTTCTTCCACGGCTGTTGCGTCGGCAATATCTGCCTGGAAAATATGATGAGGTCCATCAGGCAACACAGTAAGGGTCTGTTCCGCCGCCTCTCTGTTCTGGTTGTAATCGATAGCAATATGGGCGCCCTCCTGAACAAGCTTCAGCGCGACGGAGCGACTAATGCCGCGTGACGCGCCTGTCACGAGTGCTACTTTCTCCGATAAAGCCATACACATATTTCCTCATGCTCTACGAAGATTTCACGTCGCGCTCCGCCACAAGAGCCCGGATTCTGGGGATCAACTCTTTACCAAATTCCTGTGCGTCATTGAGTGGATCAAACCCACGAATAAGGACGCCGCGCATACCTAAGTTGTAATAGGCGACAATAGACTCAGCCACCTGCTCGGGCGTCCCCACGAGCGCAGTCGTGTTTCCGCTTGCTCCGGAGATCTTCACCAGCCCCATCCATAAGCATTCGTCATAGACCTCTTGTGTCTCAGCAATCTCCGTGAGACGGCGGCTAAACTCGGCTTCGACTTTGAGTGGGAGTTTGGGCTTGGATTTCTCCAGACGAGCAAGGATCCCACGCGCCTTATCCCACGCTGCCCCTTCTGTTGGAGCAATAATAGGTCGTAGAGACACATTAAAGCGGGGTTGACGCTTATGCTGAGCCGCCTGTGTGGAGATGCGATCCATCATTGCCTTCACTGAGGCGCGCGGCTCCCCAAAGAGGGCGTATACGTCGGCGTGCTTTGCCCCAACTTGCACGGCAGCATCGGATGCACCGCCAAAATAGATCGGAACATGGGGCTGCTGTGCTGAGCCAACCTCAGAAAAAGCCTTTTTGACACGGTAATACCGTCCCTCAAAATTGAATGGTTTGTCGGACGTCCACATGCGACGAAGGATTTCCAGATATTCGTCCGTTCGCGCATAACGCTCATCATGACTCAGCCAGTCGCCGTCACGGCGTTGCTCAACATCCGCAGTTCCAGAAATAATATGTAACCATAGTCGTCCGCCAATGAGGGAGTCGCAGGTGGCGACGGTCCGAGCGGCTAAGGTGGGCATGACAAAGCCCGGACGGTGGGCAACCAGGAAGTTGAGGCGTTCAGTGTGAACTGCCGCGTACTGCGCGACCTGAAAGCCCTCGGCAGACGATGACGTGTAGCCGACCAATACTGAGTCGAACCCGGCCTGTTCGTGGGCTTGTGCAAAACGGCGCAGATAGGCTTGGTCGATGCCCCCACCAATCACGTGCACCGTTGCGTCGCCACCAGGCGGGGCCACGCCGATCATGCCGAGGATATTCATAGGCATGCGATATCCTTATTTTCGCTTGGGACAAATACGATACGCACACCGGCGCGCACCATCCAAAATGTAGTCTGTTCGTTCGACGTGGGCCGCCCGACCAAGGGCTTTTCGAAAAACAGCGAGTTCCGATCGACACAAACCCTGACACTGCTGAGCCGCGGCACAAATCGGACAGTGATTTTCGAGCAACAGAAAGCTGCCGTCTTCACTCTGCTGCCAGTCCGCCATATAGCCTTCGGTATCCCGAAGAGCAACTAATTGTTTAATCTTGGCCTTCAGAGTTTTCGCCGAGGCTAAGGCGTTCCGATAGCGTTTGAGCGTCTCGCGTTCCCTTTGGGCAATCAGTTCTCCGAGTCCATCCTCACCAAAGACCGACCGAATCGACGTAATGAGTTCCACAGTGAGTTGAGCATGTGTGTCCGGAAACTGTTGCTGCCCCTGATCCGACATAAACCAATAGCGCTTAGGTCGACCCACCTCTTCACGCATGTCTTCGTACGCCACGAGTCCACAGTCCAGCAATTTATTCAAATGTTGTCGAGCCCCCACCGGTGTCATCTCAAGGTACTGAGCTAATGATCCTGCTGTTTGCGGCCCATAGGTCTTCAAGCGAAAGAGAATGCGCTCGTTTGTGTTTGATGCCATGAACGGACTATAGCAATGGTTTTTGCCAATACCAATAAAGAAAGTAACGAGTTGATAAATTGGATTGTATAATATAAAAAGTTCGAACTTATTTAATTAAAGAGGCCAAGATGACGACGTGTCTCGAACACGCAAACATGACGGTTCCGGACACAGACGCGACGATTGCTTTTCTCCGAACGGTCGAGCCGAGTTTCCATGTCCGGCATGACGGGACCTCAGAGGGGGGGGGTTGCCGCAGGGCGCATATCGGTTCTAATCAGTTCTACGTTGCCCTACAGGAGCCTCATCTGGGTTCAAACGCGCAATCAGACCGTCGCCCGTACAAAGACTACGGCGTGAACCATCTGGCTTGGGTCGTCGAAGACTTTGGCGTGGTCACGGAGCGATTAGAAAAGAAAGGATATCAGAAAGGTATTCCAGTCGAGCCTCACCCGCATCGCAAACGTGCCTATTATTTCGATACGGGTAGATTTGAATGGGAAATAGTTGAATACTTGAGCGACACGCAGAAAGAGCGGAATGGCTACGCTTAGCGGAGTGTCCCTTTTAGAGGACCGGGCAACGTGCGAACTGGCGCACCTCAGGAGGATGTTTGACTATGATACCTACCAACGGCCTGAATCACCTGGCCTTACCCGTAAAGGATCCGGAGCAATCGGCGCGGTTTTATGCAGACCTATTCAGTATGGAAATCACATCCAGTTCGCCTGAGATAGCTTTCCTGAAAACTGTCGATTCTACAGATATGCTCACGCTCAATCGGTCTCAAGTAGCAATAACGTCAGGAAGAGAATCGCTGCACTTTGGATTTATCGTTACTCCAGATCAGTTCGACGCCGCTCTGCGTACCATCAAGGAGAAATTGGGCGAGAAGGTCTCGCAGCCGGGCAAACGGAGCATCGGACGCTTCATCTTTATCGCGGATCCGGACGGTTATGTGGTAGAGATTTTCGAGTGCCTTTCACCGCTTTGAGCATCGGGGAACCGTACCAGGGAGAGTCTCCGTTTTCGCGTTATTTGGACTCCTCGACGGAAGAGTGCAATTCGTACAGGTTTTCTTCGATAGTACTCTTCCGGGCAATTGCCATTAGCTCTGCCTGCTTCCATTAATCGCGCTCAGCGACCCAACGGGCCATGGCCTGGAATTTTTCCGCTCCGTCCTTGAGTGTCGCCGCAACGTCGGTGAGGTCGTCGTAGTAGGTCTTCTCTGATCTTTCTTCCAAAACCAAGCCGGCCCGGTAGCTGTCGAGCGCCCCGCATTCGAGCAAGTCCTTATAGCGTTTCACCATCACCGGGTGGTTGTGTGACATGAGACGCGCGATGTACAGGCTCTCGCGATCAAGTTCTTCGTTGGTTGCGAATACGCGTTGTACCAACCCCCAGTTGAAAGCGAGCTGAGCGTCAATCGGATACGCCGCCATTGTTGCAAGCTTGGCGTTGTTCATACCGCAGACCTGGGTAAGTCGCTGCGAAATGCGACGTCCAGGGTGTACGCCGTATTTGGCGTGATTGTCCATAAAAATCGCACGTTCTGAGGCAAGAAGGACGTCGCAACATAACGCGATTTCGAAACCACCCGTCACCGCTGGGCCGTTGATCGCACCAATGATCGGAAAGGGGCACTCCCACATCGCCCGAAACGGATCGCCGGCTGGAGTGATGCCTGCTTCCAGATACTCATCGAGCTTACCGATATCGAGACCAACGGTGAACGCACGGCCCTCGGCACGCAATATCACGACGCGTACTCTATCGTTATTAGGATCAGGATTGCGCAAAGCCGTAATTCCGTCAAAGGCTTCAGCAATCGCACGCATAAAACCGCTGCTGAGTACGTTAAACTCGTGTGGATTGTTCATCGTCACGACGAAAAGCCCATTGTCTCCGTTCACTTCGTCGACGAGGACGCCCTCGTTTTCACCGTAGCTGGCGATGCGTGTTCGATCGGTCATTTCACTACCTCCTGCTTACTCCAGAGAATCGGCCCAAGGTTGTAGTATCAGTATGAAAGTTTGAGTTGTCAAAGTAATGGATAAGGCGTGGAAGTCCATCAGCTATGGGATACTCATAACAAACACATTGGACAAACACATGAGTCACGGTAGACGGGTTAGACACGCAAGAAGAGGCAGGCTATGTTCGTCCTCCGGTTCTGTGCACACAGGAATGGAGGGCTTTCGTACGGGGGAAAGAGGTTCGCATAGCCTGACTAAGTCCATTTTTCAATCCGTACTTATGAAGGTGTGGGTGTAGTGTCTGGGTTTTTACTCGCCAGCCTTATACTCCTCCCGCTATTAGGCTCGCTCGTTTCATGGCCGGCACGCTTGCGGCAGCTTATCGCTCCGGCCTATACGCTTGTCCCCATACTCCAACTGCTCATTGTTGTATCCCTCTGGCCGACGGTCCAAGAGGGCAATCGACTGCTGCTCGCATGGCCTTGGCTGCCCGGCTTGGGACTGAATCTAAGCCTGGCCCTAGATGGTCTGAGTTGGCTGTTTGCCGGCTTGATTTCGGGCGTAGGCGTGCTCATATTCGCCTACGCTGCCGCCTATATGCATGGTGATTCCACGCTCCCGCGCTTATACCGGCTGTTGCTCTTGTTCAATGCCGCCATGATGGGCATTGTTCTAGCGGACAACCTCATTCTTCTCATTGTCTTCTGGGAATTAACCAGCATCTCTTCTTTTCTCCTGATCGGTTTTCGCTCTCAACGCGCTGCCGCTTGCCAGGGGGCGAGTAAGGCATTCGGGATCACGGTGAGCGGCGGCCTGGTCATGATGTTCGGTATTTTCCTCGTGTATGCCGAACACGGGACTTTTGAGCTATCAGTCTTACTGTCTGGTCCAACTCCGATTTCTACTGCGGCGGGACTGTGTTTTCTGGTTGGCGCATTCACCAAATCTGCCCAGTTCCCCTTCCATATTTGGCTGCCTTCAGCCATGGAAGCCCCGACTCCAGTCAGCGCGTATCTACACGCGGCCACTATGGTCAAAGCTGGTCTGTATCTCATTGCCCGGCTCACCCCACTTTTTGCGAACGACCCGGTCTGGTCCGCTACGGTCATCAGCGTGGGAACGGTGACGCTTGTGTGGGGAGGAATTTTGGCTTGCAAACAGGTCGATCTCAAGGCCCTGCTTGCCAACTCGACCGTCAGTCAATTGGGACTGATCGTGCTGCTGCTCGGTCTACGGACCGAGATCGCCCTGCTGGCTGCCATACTCCACATTGTGAATCATGCTGCTTTTAAAGGCGCTCTCTTTTTGACAGCTGGGACAGTCGAGCACGAAACCGGGACACGAGACCTGCGTCAGCTCGGCGGCCTACGGATGCGCATGCCCCTAGCGGCCGGCGCCGCAACGCTAGCGGCGGTGTCCATGGCCGGCCTGCCACCTCTGGGAGGCTTTATCAGTAAGGAATTATTCTACGAGGCAGCCCTTGAAGCCGGAACGGTGTTGACCGTCCTGGCGGTTGGGGCGAGTTGCCTCACCTTTTTGTATTCCTTTCTTTTCTTTCACGGTACCTTTTTCGGCCAGCCTGTCCCTACGCCACATCAACAGACTCGTAACCACATCGGAGCAACGCCATGGGGTTTGCTCCTACCCATCCTCGTCCTCAGCGGAATTGCCGTTTTGTTTGGACTTATACCCGGTTTGGCACAAGCCCTGATTACACCAGCTTTCATCAGCATTCACGGTGCCCCCCCGCAGTTCCACCTGTCCGTGTGGCATGGCTTGACACCGGCGCTTGGCTTAAGTGCGCTTACGGTCGGCATTGGCGCTGGGGCTTTTTTCTTGCGGCAGCGTTTTCTTTCTGCGGTTCGAGACCGTCAGGCGGTTTATTCTTTCAATCGTATGTATAACGACAGCCTCGATATGTTTAGCCGTGTGTTTAAGTGGACGCGCGCGTTCTATATGACCGGCCTCGTCACCGACTATATACGCTACCTCCTCATTGCACTGATCGTGGGGCTGAGTGTTCCACTGTGGGACTTCTTCGACCATGTTGATTTTACCGATATTGCCGCACTTCAACTCGACATGGTTCCACCCGAATACTATGAGATCGGCCTTGCCGTACTCATGGCTTTCGCCGGCATTATGAGTTGCACCGTCTACTCGCGCATTGTCCTTGTCCTCTCACTCAGCCTGGTCGGCGCCCTGATGTCCATTTTTTTTGTATTGTTTAGTGCACCAGACGTGGCGCTGACCCAAATTTTGGTCGAAGTAGTCAGCTTAGTGCTCTTTCTCCTGGTGCTGCGCTATTTTTCGGTGATCGTCCCACGACCAACCCCACCGGGCACGCGGGTGTTAAATATCGGGATCAGTGTTGGGACCGGCCTGCTGGTTGTCCTCCTGCTGTGTGCCGCCAATATTGGTCCATCCCTGCCCTCGCTCATTGGGCCCTACTACCTCTCGAATAGCTATGCCGTGGCGGGCGGACAGAATGTGGTGAATGTCATCTTGGTTGACTTTCGTGGTTTTGACACCATGGGCGAGATCACCGTCTTCAGCGTGGCCGTCTTTGCCGTCTTTGCCATGGTGCGACTCGGAGAAAAAGGTGCGCGACCTTTTGGTGCGATTCTTGTCTGGTTTCCTTCGCCCATTCTGCAATCGTTTGCCCGCCTGACTCTTCACCTCATGCTCGTGTTTGCTATTTATCTGCTACTGCGCGGCCATGACGCCCCAGGCGGCGGATTTATTGCCGGCGTGCTCACCGCAGTTGCCATCACGTTTCAGATGATGGCCTTTAACCTTGAAGCCGTTGTGGATGAAATGCCGTGGAATCCGCTGCGGATGGTCGTCCTCGGGCTGCTGCTGGCAGCCTTCACCGGTTTGGGCGCATTGGCCTTCGGTCACCCTTTTCTGACCAGCGCGATCGGCCATTTTGTCCTGCCGCTTTTTGGCGAGGTCGAACTTGTCACCGCCATAGGATTCGACATCGGCGTGTATCTCGTCGTGCTGGGAACGACTGTGGGCATTATTCGTACGATTGCTGAGGACTAGCACATGGAATTTGTCATCATCTGTGTTATCGGCGTGTTGTTCGCAAGTGGGACATATCTAATCCTGCAACGGCACTTATTACGGGTGATCGTAGGCTTGTCGCTCTACTCACACGCCGCCAACCTGGCCTTGATGGTTTCGGGCGGCCTCAAGCGCGGGCGACCGCCGCTACTGACGACGGATCCGCCATACGCTGACCCTTTACCCCAGGCGTTGGTTTTAACGGCCATTGTTATCAGTTTCGGGATGACGGCGTTTGCCATGGTCTTAGCCTTTCGAACCAGACAGGTGTTTGGGTCAGACGGCGTGGATAAGTTAGCCGGAGGAGAAGAGTAATTCATGCTGCCGGATCTCTTCATCATCCTCATCATAGGTCCAGTTCTGACAGCGGCCTTCCTCGCGGCCTTTCGTCAGCAGCACGCCTTGCAGCACGGGCTGAGCCTTACTGTATGTTCCGGGCTTTGGCTGTTGTCGGTTCTAGGGCTGTTGCATGTGCTGCAGCACGGGATCGTGGTCTTGCGCATGGGCAATTGGCAGGCGCCATACGGCATCGTCCTGGTGGCCGATGTCCTCAGTATGGTCATGGTCGCCTTGACCATGACGGTTGCGGTCGCGGTGATCCTATTCTCAATACGCACGGTCGAGCGCGAACGACAGGAACATTTTTATTACCCCCTGTTTTTTATTCTGCTAATGGGTGTCAATGGTGCGTTTCTGACTGGGGATCTGTTCAATTTGTTTGTATTCTTTGAGATCTTACTTATTGCCTCCTTTGCCCTATTGGCGCTGGGCTCGGAACCGGGCCAACTGCGGGAGACTGTTAAGTATTTAGTTATTAATTTGGTTTCGTCGACATTTTTTCTTATCGGCCTCGCGCTCCTCTACCGGACGATGGGCACCCTCAATATGGCCGATTTAGCGTTCAAGATCCAAAATTCTTCAGGCGAATTGGACCCCATGCTGACCATCCTGGCCATGGTGTTCCTGTTTGTCTTTGGCACCAAGGCCGCCATCTTTCCACTATTTTTCTGGTTGCCTGGTCCTTATTTTCAGCCGTCGGCAGGCTTGAGCGCGTTTTTCGGCGGCATTCTGACCAAGGTCGGCGTGTATGCCATCTTCCGGACATTCACCCTTCTCTTTCGCCATGCGCCGTCTTTCACCCACGAACTCTTGCTGGTCCTGGCTGCCCTGACTATTTTCATTGGCGTTTTTGGTGCCCTGTCACAAATGGATATGAAACGCATTCTGTCCTACCACATCGTCAGTCAGATCGGGTATCTCATACTCGGTATCGGCCTGCTTACTCCCCACGGGCTGGCTGGCGCGCTCTTCTATATGGTGCCCTACGTCATGGCCAAGTCGGCATTATTCCTGATTGCCGGAGTGGTTCAGGAAGCGACAGGAAGCACCCATTTGAAGGCGGTCGGCGGTCTCCAGACACATTCGTGGACTCTCAGTGCGTTGTTCTTACTGGCTGCACTCAGTCTGGCCGGCTTGCCACCTCTAGCCGGCTTCTTTAGCAAGTTTATCGTGCTGCAGGCCGGGATGGAGGCTGGCCGCTACGGCTATGTCGGCATTGGTCTGTTGGGCGGGTTGCTCACATTGGCGTCTATGCTCAAAATTTGGAACGGTATTTTTTGGGGCGAAGAAAAAGGCGAGCGCCGCCCGGTGGCGCTCCAACCCCTGTTTCCGAGCATAGTCTTGCTCGTCTTTTTTATTGTCGCTATTGGTTTGTTTCCCCGCATCCTGTACAGCGTCACTGAAGCCGCAGCACAACAAGTGTATGATCCGCAGATCTATATCTCTGCGGTCTTAGATTATTGAAAAATATGGTTACTCGACTTCTGCTCAATATCGCTCTCGCTGTAGTGTGGTGCCTGCTGCAGAACGAGGTCTCTCTGCGTCAGTTCCTGATCGGCTCGTTGGTCGCGACTGCAGCCATGCTCTTTTTTCCGCGCTCTTTTCATCAAGAGCGTCGCTATCTGCACAAGGTCAGCTTGAGTTTTCAGCTAGCGGTGTTCTTTTTCAAAGAATTGCTGATTGCCAACGTGACGGTCGTCAAGCAGGTCTTGGCGCCAAAGCTCAAGATTCAATCTGGGATTATTGCCTATCCCGTTGAATTGAAGGACGATTTTCTCATTACCCTACTGGCGAACATGATCACCCTCACCCCAGGCACGCTGTCGGTGGAAGTCGCACCCGATCGGAAGTTTCTCTTCATTCACTTCCTTAATGTCGAGGATATCGCGCAAGAACGGCGTCTTATCAGAGACGGTTTTGAACACTATCTCCAACGCATTGCCCAATGATTACCCCCTTTGTGTCACTTGTTGTTTTGTGCGGCATTACGCTATCGGTATTGCTGAGTGCGTACCGAGTCCTACGCGGCCCAACCATACCCGACCGGGTGGTTGCCCTAGATAATATCTCAGTCAATTTGGTCGCAGCCATCATCGTCTTTTCGATTCACACTCAGAGTGCCCTCTATATGGATGTGGCCCTCGTGCTTGCCATTCTGTCGTTCTTAGCGACCGTGGCGGCAGCTAAATACTTACTCGGAGGAACGGTTATTGACTGAAGTCCCCTACATACTCGACGTCTTCGTTAGTCTCTTATTACTGCTCGGCTTATTTTTTCTCTTGACCGGGACTTTCGGACTACTGCGGCTCAGGGACGTGTATGCGCGTATGCATGCCACGACTAAAAGCACCACGTTTGGCGTCGCGGGGCTCGTGCTCGCCGCACTCCTGTACCTGCGCTATTTGGGTTTGTCGTCAGGTCTCAAAGAAAGTCTGGTTCTGATCTTTCTCTTTCTCACCGCTCCGGTTGGCGCGCATATGATCGCGCGGGCGGCCTACCGAGCCGGCGTATCCATGTGGCAAGGTGGCGTGGTCGACGAGTTCAGGGATGGGGAAGAGAGGAATCGGTAAGTCGATTCGCGAGATTGTTGTGACAGAGGCAGAAGGCACCAGTGGGAGCGGTAACAACAGACTCCCACAAATTCAAATTCTTTTTCCACTATGTATAGACCAAGTCCTATTTTGAAAATTGCGTTACACTGGCCTTGTTCTTCTGGGCCGGAGCCGAAGACGTACCGAGCATGTCAGAGCGACCCTGCGCCTTAGCCCAACGCCTCCGCTAAGATATCCCCTTCCTGGCAGTCTCCGGTGTCAAACCCTTCGGTGAACCAGTCGTAGACCGGGGCGAGGAGGTCGCGAGCTTCCGCCGTCTTTCCTCGCCGCTGCCACAGGCGAGCTAGGCTCATGACAGCACGCCGTTTCTAGGATTTGGCCTGTTGGTGGAGGGCAATCTCTATTGTCTTCCAGAAACAGACTTCCACTCCCTCCTCGCTGTTGAACTCGGAACGTTGAACCTTCAGCTCTTACAATATCCGCTCCCCGTCGAGCCTATAAAGTTCCACCTCGTAGCAGCGCTCTCCGGCCCGCCCGTAAAAGCCAGCCCCTCGGCGCCAGGCCTACTTAACCGTGCGCTTCGCCGGGCACGGCAAGACAGAGCAATTGAACCATTGCTCACCCTGTCGCCCGGTAGCCAGCGGGACCCTACCGCATCTGCCCATTCACCTTTTTGACCCGTCCCTGTGCAGCCCGTGCCCGCCACTATCTCCGTCGCCGCCGCCGCCGCCGAGAACAGCGCAAATCCTTGCTCAGCAGCTAGCCAGAGGAAGAAATTCTTCGCCGCAAACCTCCCCAGACCAGCAAACATCAAATCCACGTTGACAAAGTATTAGTGCAACGCTGGCATGACCTCTTTGGCAAACAGTTCCATCGAGCGCCGGCTTTTGGACGGGTCAAGACCGGGTAAGTGCATGCCGAGGACGAGGTGGGTAGTACGTACGTCTTTCGTAAACTGCGCGATCTCACGTCCGACTTCCTCCGGAGTGCCGATCATGGGACTGGCCAGTAACTGTTCCGGATTGTTCCGCAGCTCAGATACTGGTGGTAACTGACTGAACTGTTCAGCGCCCGGAAAATCTTTGGCTTCCGCCAGCCAGCGACCGTACCAGGTCAACATATAGTGCAGATGCTCCTGCGCGTCGTCCCAAGCTTCAGCGTGGGTCGACGCGACGTAGGTCCAACGCAATTGCGCGGCATGAAAATCTTTAGGGTCACGCCCATGCCTGCGCAATGCGGAGTCATATATCTCCTGAGCGGCGGAGGTCCCTCCTCCCATAAAGTGGCAACCAAGTCGAGCGGCGCGCTCGACGGCCTTTTGCGCGTTAGCACCGATCCACAGCGGCGGATGTGGAGTCTGAGCTGGCTTGGGTTCGAGGCGGATATTCTTTAGTTGATAGTGTTTGCCCTCATGCGAAAACGGATCTTGGGTCCACATGCCCTTGATGACCTCAATGCCTTCTTCCAAGAGTGATGCACGCTCCTTACGAGGAATACCGTAGCCCTCAAACTCAGAGGGGGTATAGCCTTGTCCAAGGCCCAGATCAAAGCGACCGTCGGTCAACACATCCACAGTCGCAGCATCTTCGCCAACGCGAACGGCATTGTGCAGAGGTAAGAGGAGAAGAAACGTGCCAATACGCACCCGAGTCGTCATAGCGGCAAGCGCGCCGGCAATTGGCAGTAGCGAAGGCGAATAACCATCTTCGGCAAAATGATGCTCGGTGAGCCAGATCGTGTCATAGCCGAGTTCCTCGGCAACCTGGGCCTGACGCAACTGTTCGGCGTAAAACTGTGTAAACGGCTTGCGCCATTGAGGGGGATTCCGAAAGGGGAAGAGTAACCCAACATCCATAAAGTCCTCCTTTGTTGCTACGATACGTCTAGATCAGACCCGTTTCTCGCATAGCTGCAATGGCATCCTCACTGTATCCCAGCTCCGTCAAAATCTCAGCGCTGTGCTCGCCGAGGAGCGGGGATGCTTTGATTGGAACATCTGAGTCGGATAGCCTGATGGGGTTACCCGCCATGGTATAGGTCCCTCGGGTTGGATGGTCGAGGTCGAGTATCATCTCTCGTTCGCGCAAATGAGGGTCATTTAGTACCTCACCTGTATCCTGACACGCTCCGCACGGTACCCCTGCACTCGCCAGGATTTGCATGACCTCGTGTTTTGGTCTTTTCGCCGTCCACTCTTCGATGAAGGCATTCACCTCATCCACGTGTTCTACGCGTGCATCAGCTGTCTGGTAACGAACATCACCGATCAGCTCAGCGCGCTCTATGGCCCGCAGGAGCGGCTCCCACATTTGCTGCTGGGCAATGATGAACACGTAGTCGTTTGCCCCGCCGGGATGACACCGGTAGGTGTTTGCCGGAACAAACGAGCCAAGCTGATTGCCGTTACGTTCAACCGGCTTGCCGTAGCGCTGATGATCGCGCAGGCTGACGCGCACCAAATTCACGACTGCATCTTGCATCGACACTTCGACCTGTTGACCTTCGCCGCTTGTATTACGTTGCATGAGAGCCGCCAATATACCGATCGCACAATGCATACCCGTACCCGAGTCTCCAACGCACGACCAGGTTACTGTTGGCGGATTGTCGGGAAAGCCGGTGACACTCATGGAGCCGCCCATTGCTTGCGCGACCGGCTCAAAGCTCTTGAACGAACTATACGGACCGGAGGAGCCAAAGCCTTTAATACTGGCGTAGACAATGCGAGGGTTGAGTTGTTTGAGTATGTCGTAGCCAAACCCCAACCGTTCCATCGTGCCAGGACCAAAATTCTCCAACACCACATCTGCAGTCTGGACCAGTTTGCGTAAGGCCTCTTTGCCCTGCGACTGTTTGAGATTGAGCGTCAGGCTCCGTTTATTGGCATTGAAGAAGAGAAAGAATAGGCTGTCAGTCCCAGGCCGATCACTCAGGCTCACCCGCGCAATATCTCCGCGGCCCGGGGGTTCGACCTTGATGACATCGGCACCAAGCCAGGCCAAGATTTGGGCGCACGAAGGTCCCGCTTGGTTATGGGTGAGATCAAGAACACGGATGCCGTCCAGCGCACTGCCCATAGCAAATACTCCCCTCTGCTAGTCCAGCGTAATGAAAAGCGACTTTCGCGGTTTGCCCTTCACCGCCCGGCTAATATGGCCCTGACCGGTCGTATCTTCGGCAAGCAGGATGTCTCCCGTTCCAAGAACCCGCTTGGTGCCATCGCCGATTTCAATCTCGACCTCGCCGTCCAGCATCACCACATATTGGCGGCGTGGGGCATTGTGAAAATCAAGATCATAGTCGCCCGAGGTGTGGCGAAATATCACTCCAGTTGCTTGGACGAGCTCAGACACCTGCCCAACCATTCCTCCGTCTTTGAGCGGTATATCCACATCTTCAAAATGCGACCGGTTGTCTGGCCCGGTGTACACACGTGTCGCTTTCATTTTTATCCCCCCTTCGCAAACGTCCGTCGGCGGTATGACAGCTGGCACTGTATGACAGCGGGAAGGGAGGTGTCAAACAAAATGATATTTCTCAGTTCTGTCAGGCTTTCAGCAACCGTCAGACATCTTTCTAGAGATGCCTCTCCCACGTCTTTCTCTCAGGTCTTGCCCATCTGTCCCTGGACACAAGCATAGGCGCTGGCCTATAGTTGGGCCGCCGATCACACGACCACGAAGGAGATACACCTATGCGCGCTGCAGTCATGCTCGATCATAAACTTACGGTTGACGATGTCCCCGTTCCTGAGCCTGGGCCAGGGGAAGTTCTGGTGAAAACACTTGCCTGTGGCATTTGCGGCTCAGATCTCCACGCCCTCAAGCATACCGAGCAACTTGTTGCAGTCTCAGAGCGTTCAGGTGGAGTTTTCGACATGGATCTAAGTCGCGGTGTTGTGATGGGTCATGAGTTTTGCGTTGAAGTGGTCGACCATGGGCCAGACACCCAAAAAATACTCAAGGTCGGCACCCGAGCGGTTTCTATGCCGTTAATCTTACGCTCAAGCGGCATCCAAACGGTTGGATATTCGAACGAGAATCCTGGTGGTTACGGTGAGTATATGCGTCTGACTGAAAATTTACTGATCGAGGTGCCGAATGGTCTCCCGACAGAAAAGGCAGCCCTAACCGAACCGATGGCCGTCGGTCTGCACGCTGTTGAGAAGGCACGCTTGGACAAGGATGACGTACCGCTGGTGATCGGCTGTGGCCCAGTCGGCCTTGCAGTTATTTCCTCTTTGCGGATGAAAGGTATCCATCCGATTGTTGCAGCGGACTTCTCTTCGCGCCGCCGTCAGCTTGCCGAGGAAGTAGGGGCAGACGTTATTATCGATCCGGCGGAAAAGTCGCCGTACACAAGCTGGCAAGAAGCTGCGGTCTGGGCCGATCCAAGCCAGGCACCTGCCCAACCACCCTGGGCGACCGGCCCCGCTTCGCGGCCAGGTGTCATTTTTGAATGCGTGGGCATACCGGGAGTCATTGATCAGATTATGGCTGCCGCGCCGCAAGGTGCCCGTATTGTTGTAGTCGGAGTATGTATGGAAAAAGACAGCTTCGAGCCCATGTTCGGGATCAATAAAGAGCTAAACCTTCAATTTGTACTGGGCTATAGCGGCGAAGAATACGCGGCAACGCTGCACCATATTGCGGAAGGTAAAATCATTGCGGATCCACTCATTACAGGTACGGTCGGTGTTAATGGAATTGCACAGGCGTTTGAAGACCTTAGTTCACCTGAACAGCATGCAAAAATTATCGTTGAACCATGGCGAAGTTAGCTTCGCATTCGTGTGCGTCGTATTCACCCTCATCACACCTCAATATCGGGGGGAAAGAGAGAAGTATGGCCGACATCAAAAATTGGACTCTACGTGGCGACTGGTTTGACGTCTGCAGCTGCAATATCGCCTGTCCGTGTGAGTTCGCCCAAGCGCCAACAAACAATCACTGCGATGGCGTCCTGGCTTATCACGTTCGAGAAGGTAGCTACGGGTCCGTGCATCTCGATGGGTCGAGTGTCGTTGCGGTCGCCAGCTTCGACGGCAATGTGTGGGCTGGGGAGGCAAGTATTTCACTCGGACTATTCATCGACGAACAAGCCGACACGGAGCAACGTGAGGCCTTGCAACTCATCTTTTCGGGTCAGGCTGGCGGATTTATGGGGAATTTTGCTCAATCCATCGGCGAGGTGCGGGGTATAGAGTTTGTCCCTATTAACTTTGAAGTTGCAGACGATCTCGCCTCCTGGAAGGTTGAGATTGCAAATAAAGTCAGAGCCTTTGCTGAGGCGCTATCTGGTCCAACCACACCGAAAGGCAAACGCGTCCAGCTACTCAATCCGCCGGGATCTGAAGTTGGTCCTGGTCAAGTCGCGACATGGGGTAAAACGGTCGAAAATCAAGTCGATGCCTACGGTTTTCAGTGGGACTGGGCCGGTCAATCGAGTAAGCATATTCCGTTTGATTGGAGTGGCCCAGCATAGACCGGAGGACCATCCACGTCGATTCGAGGTTCCGGCCTGACCAGTTTGGAGAAACGGCAAGGGAAAGGCTCATGTTAGGGGGGGCATGAGCACTTTCCCTGCCGCTGCTTAGGGAAGGAGGAAGAGAGTTACTTACTCAGACGCAAAATACACGTTGATATTCAACAGTACCAACTAGTCCGACAAATATTCTATCTTCTCCAAAAAGGCCGCTGCGCCACCGAAAGTCCCTTTCGTATTCATCTGAAAACCAAGCCGACTTATGGGTGGAACAATTGCTTGGCCAAACTGAGTGCGAAAAGCGAGGCCCAAGTCGAACTCTGTCACAACGACCTTTCCGAACGGCACGCCGCACGGCGTACAGAAATAGCGCCCACCCTTTTTGTAATAATTCCCTGTATACACTTGATTGTCTTGTTCTTTTTCGCCTAAGAAGAGGCCGATGAAATACGGGGCGTTGGGAACGAACAACGATCCGCTGCTTATTTTTTTTGTCCCAAACGAGGTCATTACCGCAATGGGGACTGCGGTGACTCCCCTCTCCCAATCCGCTCCTCGTGGATAACGGTCCACCCCCCAATGAATGCGGAGCCGTTTTGCATTCGACAAGTTGAGCGGCACCTCGAAGAGTCCCCTTTTTTTTCGAGTAGTCTGCAACACCAAACGGTTGTTCTGGAAATGTGGCTGTAAGTCATCCGCATCAAGCCGCCAGCCAAAACCCTGACGTTTTAACCATTCGTTCGCGGGTCCATCAGGCTGGCCAGAGAAGTCGAGTCTATACAGCACTTCCGCACTGGCCACGGAAACGGACACAATGCAGACGAGACCGAATAAGAGACTAATGAACAATAGTCTTTCAGCCCCCATCAAACGAGAACGGTAAAACATGAATACTTTCCTCCGTCGCCCCATACTCACAACCCACAGGGTACATATTTTTTCCCGCAGAGAACGCCAACGGCAATTTGCGTGTCTGCAGTCCTCTCTCTTGGCTCGCTGACTTGACGCTAGCGTGGATCCAGTCGAGAATACCTTGCATCATATTTCTGCGTCATAAAGGAGAACAAATATGGCTCGTATTGGTCTCGCCCTGGCCGGTGGTATGTCTCCCACAGATATTGTTGACTGCGTAAAACATGCTGAAGAGCTGGGTTATGAATCTGCCTGGTTTGCAGAAGGCCACGGCGGAGATCAATTCTGTATTCTGACAGCGTGCGCGTTGGCAACACATCGTATTCTACTAGGGACCAGTATTAGCAGCATTTTCGTGCGTAGTGCGCCCACCATTGCCATGGCAGCTGCGTGTGTTGATTACTATTCTCAGCAGCGTCTCATTTTGGGCCTGGGCTCGAGCCACAAAGTCCAGGTTGAACCGGAACATAGCATCCCCTATGGCCAGCCTGTACAGCGCATGCGGGAAACCGTTGAAATTATCCGCACGCTGCTGCGCGAAGGAGAGGTATCGTATCAGGGAGAAGTCCTCACGATTGAACATTTCGACCTCTGGTTTCAACCTGCCCGCAAAGAGATTCCGATCTATCTTTCGGCCGTTTTTCCTCAGATGCTGCAAACCTGCGGTGAGATCGCACAGGGTACCATTCTGGTCTGGAGTGCGCCTGAAGTAGGAAAACTCGCAGCTGAAAACCTTAAGATCGGCGCCCAACGAGCGGGACGTCGTGTGGAAGATATCGACATTGTCTCGCTTCTACCAATGAGTGTTTCCGAAGACCGTAAGGAGGCAATGGCGCGAATACGCCCGATTATCGCTTTCTACGGTGGATTCTTTCCTCGCTACAATCGCTCAATGGCTGAGCAAGGGTTTCCTGATGAAGCGCACGCGATCCGGGAAGCCTGGAAGCAAGGTGATAAGGAAAAGGCGATCCAACTTGTGCCGGATGCCCTGATTGAGACTCTCAGTATTGTTGGGAAGCCGGCTGAATGCCGAGAGCGTGTGGAATCCTATCGCTATTCAGGCATAGGGCATCCGGTTATTTTTCCGGTGAGTGACGGGCCTACGGGGAAACAGCATGTCCTGGAGGCAGTCCAGGCGTGTGCTCCCTAATCGACGAGGATTCTTTTGTGTCAGTACGGGTGACAGGAACAGGGAGACCGGACCACGGGCATTCTTGGCCAAGAAGACCTCAGCGGTGTTTCCCGAGAATGCCCTGATGCTAGGTCGTTCCATTTGGCCCACTTGCATCAAAGACTTTCTCCCGTCTCCAGGGTTTCTCTGTATGGCTGTCTGGAGAGGTGGCCCTGTCTTGTTCATCTGGCGCTTCCATTGGTTGTCTCCAGGTTTGCCTTACAGCGGCCTTGTATCCCAAGCACGTGCTTGAAAAATAAGGATAGTCCAAAGGAGCTGTAGAGCTTTTTATGCCGTCGTGGCAGCCTCGGTCTCAAGAACTTCCACTTCATCCGGAAAGACGGGTACGTTCACGCCGTTATCCCAGTCTACGAACACGAGGGGTCGGGCTAAGTTTTCTTCCTCGTAACGCAACGTGCCATAGGTCTCACGAGGTAAGAGCCCTTTTACCGTATCGATCCATCGTAGGGTATAACACCGTGCTCCAGTACGAGATCGATCGACCATTGCTATTCCTTCACTTAAAAATTGATAGAAACGGCAATATGTGTGCCGAGTCTGCATCGACTCTCTCAACAAATGGTAATAAGGGAATTCAGCCCTTTAGGGAAAATGGGGACGAAATTGTAGTTCCTTTAAGAGTCAATTTTTGTCCCTTGGACTAAAATATTGACGCAAGGCAAAATCAAGTGAGTCCGGCGTAGAGGAGTTGCACAGCCTCTCAGCAGCTTGTTCTTATGGGGTGCATGCCGGATTGACGGAGGGGGAGTTCTCTCTATACACTGCCCGGGTAGGTGGAGATCTACTTAGGGGGGTGTGACGTGGAGGCGGCCAGAGGGGCACAGAATGATTATCGATTCAGAAACCTTCGGAGAAATAGAAAATGCTGTCACCCAGGCAACCCAGGGGATTGGTTCTGCCACACAGCTCGTCAAAGGACTTGGGCCCCAAACCGAAGAGGCTCGAGCTTATATCGGCCGTCTGCTGAATCAGATCCTCGAAGTCCAAGTCTACGTCCAACAGGCTAACGCTGTTCTCGACGCCGTTAAAGAGGCGAACCAAGAAGAGACTTCGCATCGGTGACGTTGTAACTCCGGATCACGTTCTGTTTCCCCCGAAGTCGCTCACTTCGCGCAATTCACCTCCCGTGCTTTCCTGCCAGGCTATTTCTCACGCTTCCCCTTTTCCCGGGTTGAGCATGCTGCATTGATGAGGAAAACAGGATTCCTCTCACTCGGGAATTGGGCTATAGTAGGGTCCAGCCCGTAATATGGTCGACAATAAAATTTTGCATATTCGTGATCGGCTTTCCAATCACAGCCCAGCTCCGGTTGATATTGAATCACCCACACGCGCTGCAGTCGCGCTGCTCCTTCAACCACAGACTGATGACTTGCACGTTCTCTTCATCCATCGCGCCCACCATCCACAAGACCCATGGTCTGGACACATGGCTTTTCCGGGAGGCCGACATGAGCCAGAGGATCCAGACCTGTTCGTCACAATCGAGCGTGAGACACACGAAGAAGTCGGAATCAATCTCAATGCTCAGGGCGAATATCTCGGTCGTCTGGCTGAGGTGCAAGCCATGGCTCGTGGGAAAAATACGGGCATGGCCGTTGCCCCTTTTGTCTATCTCGTGTCTGGGGAAGCGACCCCTATCCCTGATCCAGTTGAGGTACAAGATACTATTTGGGTGCCGCTGTCGTTTATGCAGCAAGAAGATGTTGAACAGATCGTGCAACGGGATCTTCCAGACGGATCAACGATTCAAGTCCCAGCTTTGCTCTATGGCGGAAAAACTATCTGGGGCCTAACCTACCGCATGCTGCGGGGATTTTTGGAACTCATTAACGAGTCGTGAGGGGAGGACGTGCGATGCAGCAGCTCAAGAAAAGATCTGAAGAAATCGAAGAAGCGCTTATCCCAAAACCCACAGCTGCACAAAAGCCTCACTTCGTCCGTTGTAAAATTATCGGCCCTGATGGGAAAAAGCGGCCCGGTTGGGAGATGTGGCTGGGCGAGCACTGCTTTGGTCGTTCAGACTGCAAAGAGTCACTGGTCGAGAGTCTTGAACGCCAGCTGCAACCGCCCCAGTCCTTTCACTGGCGGGAAGTCCATCGGCAGCGGTTTGAGCGCGCCCGCATAGAAAAGACCCAGGACAAGAGCGGTCAGAGAGACCCGCTAGCCCTTCCTACAGCACCTCGTGTAAAAACTCTTGTACCACGTCGGTAAACCCGTCCGGATTATCCAGCATCACATGATGATGCGTGTCGGGCACCTCTGCCCAGCGACTATCTGGTAAGCCCGCGCACATGCGCTCAAGTTTCTGAGGGGTGAGTATCGGGCTGTGCTGGGCTTTCACAATGAGTGTGGGGCAGGCAATTCGGGCCAACAAAGGCCAACCGTTGATAGGCTCGCGAAAGAGTGTCCGCCGATCAAACTTAGACGTCCATTTCCCGTCAGATCTCTCTTTAAAAGCAAAAGAGGCGAGATAGCGCAGCTTATCAACTGAGACTAAAGACTCACGGGGAAATAGGCGAAAACGGGCTATGGCTTGCTGAGAAGAGTCAAACACTTTGGCCGGCTTATCGCCCATTCGACGCAGCAATGTGACAGCGGCCTCAGGATAGCCTGGTTCGATATCCACCAAGATCAAGGCGCTGAGTTCATCAGCATGTTGCGCGGCATAAATTAGCGTGTTGTGCCCACCCATCGAGTGCCCTAAGAGGCCGTGACGGCCGATCCCTAGGGTTTGGACAAGCTGCTGCAGATCGTCAATGTAATGCCGGGTACTATAGGCTGGCGCTTCTGCATGTTGACTCTCACCGTGCCCGCGCCAATCCGGAGTAATGACGTGAAAGTCTTTGGCGAAGACGGGAGCAATAAAATCCCACCAGCGAGCGTGGGCCGAGCCACCGTGACACAGGATCAATGGGGGTTTGCCTGCCGTGCCCCAATCGAGATGATGCAGGCGCAGGTCGTTGATAGTTACGAAATGGGACTGGGGCTGGGGCATCACTTCTCAATGAAAACATATGGAAGGGCGAGGGAACCTCGTCCCTGCGGTTATATTCTCTTCTTGTCCAGAATTGCTTTGGCCACTTTAGCCGGCGACATGGGAAGTTCGGTCATGCGTACCCCCGTCGCGCGGTAGATGGCGTTTGCAATCGCTGCAGGTGGCGGGATGATCGGTACTTCGCCTACGCCACGAATCCCGATTGGATGACCGGGGTTAGCGACTTCAACCAAGATGGTTTCGATCATAGGTAGATCAAGACACGTCGGCATACGGTAATCCAGAAAACCCGTGTTGCATAGCGTGCCGTCCTCGGCGTAGTAGTACTCTTCATTCAGCGCCCAGCCAACTCCTTGAGCTACGCCGCCCTGAATCTGGCCTTCCACATAACTAGGGTGAACGGCTTTACCCACATCTTGCGCTGCAGTGTAGCGCAAGATGTCGACTTTCCCGGTTTCGGGATCGACTTCTACATCCACGACGTGCGCTGCAAAGGCCGGACCAACACCACGCGGACGGACAGACGCCCGGCCCATGACGGGTCCTCCGGCTCGTGGAAACTTTGGCGCAAGCTCTTTTAACCCCATGGACTCATGCCCGTTACTCGTACACGACACCCTGCCATCCTGGTATATAATCTCTTCGGGTTTGACCTTCCAAATAATCGCCGCCCGCTGCTTGAGTTGATCGATGGCATCTTGGGCGGCTTGGTATACAGCAAAGCCTGTCGCAAAGGTCACCCGACTGCCACCCGTCGTATCCGTATGACCGATAGATTCCGTATCCGCGACAACGGGATGGATTTCTTCTGCCCTCAGTCCCAACACTTCCGCTGCAATCATGGCACACGATACACGACTGCCACCAATATCGGGCGAGCCAGTGACAACGTTAGCCGTTCCATCGGTATTAATACTCACGGTCGCGCTGGACTGAAATGCGGCATTAAACCAAAAGCCGGAAGCTACCCCCCGGCCGCAGAGTTTCCCATTTTCGGCTCGCGGCAGCGGCGACTCATAGTGTGCGCTGTTCTTGATCGCCTCAATGGTTTCGAGATAGCCGATCCGTTTGAATTTGGGCCCTGCGGGTTGGGCCGTTCCTTCTTGGGCTCCATTAATACGTCGGAGTTCCAGCGGATCAATATTGAGGTTTTCCGCGATTTCATCAATAACGGTTTCCGCAGCCATGGCCGGGTTCGTAGCGCCAGGCGCACGATAGGCACACGTCTTGGGCTTATTGAGCACCACGTCGTAGCCGTCGACCAGGAAGTTCTCCAAGTCGTACGGAGCAAGGACGGTCATACAGCCAGCGGCAACAGGCGAGCCAGGAAACGCGCCTGCTTCAAACGACAGCTGCAGTTCGGCAGCGGTGATTTTGCCATCAGCATTCGCCCCAATTTTGACCCGAATATGCGATCCTGGCGTCGGACCAGTGGCGCGTAGAACTTCACTTCTGGACATAACCATTCTGACCGGACGACTTGTTATCTTGGACATAAGCAGCGCCAGAGGCTCCAAATAGACAGTCGTCTTACCGCCAAAACCACCGCCAATCTCGGCTGGCACGACTTTGATATCGCCCGGCTTTATGTGTAGCATCGAGCCGCACAATTCACGCACGGCAAACGGCCCCTGGGTACTGACCCAGACCGTAGCTCGACCGTCTTGATTGTACTGGGCAAGCGCATTATGCGGCTCGATATAGCCCTGGTGAACCATCGTCGTACGAAACTCACGCTCGATTACGACCTCGGCAGCTGCAAAGCCGGTTTCGAGCTCACCCCGAGAAAACTGGACGTGATTCGCGATATTGGTCTCTTCATCACTGCCTTTATCGACCCCGCCTGTCCGTAAGTCGGCATGCAGGATGACAGCATCGTCCTGCATGGCCTCAAGGACGTTTTGCACAAAGGGTAGTGGTTCATACTCCACCTTGATGCGCTTCAATGCCTCATCGGCAATATGCGGGCTTGTTGCCGCGACTGCTGCGACCGCGTGTCCATCGTACAAGACCTTATCCCGGGCCATGATATTAAACGCTAAGTGGCGCGGATTGACAAAATTCTCACCTATTTGCAGCATGCCAGGTGCAATATCGGGGAAGTCGGCTCCGGTAATGACACCTTTGACACCTGGTAGGGCTTTAGCCGCAGACGTATCAATAGATTTGATAAACGCGTGCGCATGGGGACTGCGTAACACTTTTCCGTGCAACAGTCCGGGCAGCGTAATATCCGCGCCATATCTAGCTCTGCCTGTGACCTTATCAACGCCGTCATGCCGAATCGGACGGGTTCCGATTACTTTGAATTGATGCTCCGGTTGATGCTTTTGGTCCGACTCCATACTTCCTCTCCTACACAAAAACGGGGAAGAGTACTGTCTACCCTTCCCCGTTCAACCGTCATCATTACTTCGTTCGCATCCGCCCCCGATGGCTGGCACAAAATGGATTTCGCTTTCAGCCGGGACGGACTCGTGTAACCCTTCGGTACTAATTTCTCCGTTGACAGATACCGCAATGGAGCCGGTCAGGTCGCCGTTCTCGATAACACGGTCACGAAAACCAGGAAATTGGCGTTCGAGGTCTTCAATAATTTCTCTCACCGTTGCTCCGAGCGCGTCTGTCCGATCTCTTCCACCGGTCAGTTTGCGCAGAAGTGAGGGAATAAAGACAGTTGCCATAGCAGTACCTAAAGGTTCTGGCTCTCTCCTTCCCCGCATATGCATATAAGGAAAGGTTGAGATGAATGGACCAATCTGATTTGAGATCTCGCAGACACCCCCCCCCACCCTTGCCCTCTCCCACAAGGGGAGAGGGGATTTCTGGTTTACCCGTTTTTCTCCAAGATCGCCTTACACAGCCGGGGTGGCGACATCGGCAGATCGGCCATGCGGACCCCGGTCGCGCTGTAGATCGCGTTAGCGATAGCTGCAGGCGGGGGGATGATAGGCACCTCGCCCACACCGCGTACGCCAACCGGATGGCCCGGGTTGGGCACCTCGACCAGCACGGTTTCAATCATGGGCAGGTCCAGGCAGGTCGGCATCCGATAGTCCAGAAAGCCCGCGTTCTGCATTCTGCCGTCATCACCGTAGACGTATTCTTCGTTGAGCGCCCAACCGATGCCTTGGGCCACACCGCCCTGCATCTGGCCTTCAACATAGCTCGGATGAATAGCAGTACCAACATCCTGGACTGCAGTGTAGCGTAGAATATCGACCTTGCCGGTCTCCTCATCAACCGCGACATCCACCACATGGGTGGCAAAGGCGGGACCAACGCCACGCGGGTTGACCGACGCCCGGCCCGTGACTGGCCCGCCCGTACGCGGCAGTTTGCCCGAGAGTTCTTTGAGAGTCATCGACTCGTTGCCATTAGCCGTGCAGGTGAATACGCCGTCCTGAAACGTGACTTTATCGGCTTCGACTTTCCAAGACTTCGCAGCACGCTCTTTCAGTTGACTGAGCACATCCTGAGCCGCTTCGTATACCGCAGTCCCGGTGGCAAAGGTCACCCGGCTGCCGCCGGTCATATCGGTATGACCAATGGACTCGGTATCCGCCACAACGGGGTGAACTTCTTCTGCAGTCAGTCCCAAGACCTCAGCCGCAATCATGGCGCACGACGTCCGCGTGCCACCAATATCGGTCGAACCGGTTACCACATTGGCCGTGCCATCGCTATTAATCGCTACAGTCGCGCTCGACTGAAAACCGGCGTTGAACCAAAAACCCGATGCCACACCACGCCCAACCCGCCGGCCTTCGACCTTGGGCAACTCGGATTTAAAGTGGTCACTGGTCTTAGCCGCCTCAACAGTTTCGAGATAGCCGATCTGTCCAAATTTTGGGCCGGCCGGTTGGGCCGTGCCCTCTTTAGCCCCATTGATGCGCCGGAATTGAAGCGGATCTATGCCGAGCTTTTCCGCTAGCTCGTCAATAACGGTCTCTGAGCCCATGGACGCATTGGTTGACCCTGGAGCCCTGTATGCTGCTGTCTTGGGCTTATTGACCAACACGTCATAGCCGTCGATCTTGAGGTTCTCAATGTCATACGGGGTAATAACCGTCATACAGCCGGCGCCAACCGGGGAGCCCGGGAACCCGCCCGCTTCATACGCCATCCAGACTTCGGCAGCCGTAATTTTTCCGTCCTTATCCGCGCCCATCTTCACCTTGATATGTGAGCCCGGAGTCGGCCCGGTGGCTTTAAGCACCTCAGCCCGGCTCATGACCATCTTGACCGGCTTGCCTGTTTTTTTTGATAGAATCAAGGAAATAGGTTCAAAGTAGACTGGAATCTTGCCGCCAAACCCACCACCGATTTCGGCCGGAATGACCTTAATTTTACTTGCCGGCATGTCAAGAACCATGGCCGTTTGATCACGGGCCGTAAACGCACCCTGAGTGCTCACCCAAATCGTGCTTTGCCCGTCCGAACTGTATTGGGCCACCGAGTTATGAGGCTCGATATAGCCCTGGTGGACCATGGAGGTATCAAATTCGCGCTCAACGACGACCTCAGCCGCGGCAAACCCGGCAGCAAGATCGCCGCGCTCGAACTGAACATGGTTGGCAACATTGGTGTCTTTTGGTTCCCCCTCGTTCCCTTTTCCTAATCCAGGTAAGAGAATGGGGGCATCATCATTCATGGCTTCCATAACGTTCTGCACATGTGGCAGCACTTCATAGTCAACCTTGATCAGTTTGAGTGCTTCCTCAGCAATATGCGGGCTCGTCGCTGCAACCGCAGCCACAACATGGCCGTCGTAGACGACCTTGTCCCGGGCGATACAGTTCAAAGACATATGTTGCGGGTTGACCGGCAGCTCACCCATTTGGGCCATACCCGGTTCAATATTCGGCAAATCTTGAGCAGTAACCACAGCCTTCACCCCAGGCAGAGCCTCGGCAGCTGAGGTATCGATTGATTTAATATTGGCGTGGGCATGTGGGCTGCGCAGGGTTTTACCATGCAGGAGGCCCGCCAGATCGATATCGGCCCCGTACTGCGCCCGACCTGTGACCTTATCAGCGCCGTCGTGTCGAATCGGACGCGTCCCAATGACCTTAAACTTGTGTTCTTGCTGCGCTGCCATGATTACCTCCCTTGCATTTCAGAAGCGGCATCCTGGACCGCTCTCACAATTTTGTCATAGCCTGTGCAGCGGCAGAGATTGCCGGCCAGGGCGTAACGTATTTCGTGTTCGGTTGGATTGGGATTACGGTCGAGCAGCGCCTTGGACGTGACCAGAAAGCCAGGCGTGCAGATCCCGCACTGGAGCGCCGCATGCTCGAGAAATTTCTTTTGCAGCGGATGCAGCGTATCTCCATCAGCCAACCCTTCCACGGTCGTAATCTCTTTGCCTTCCGCCTCAACACCAAGTACGAGACACGAGTCGGCGGGCCGT
Source organism: uncultured Enterobacteriaceae bacterium (assembly GCA_964495015.1). Classification (GTDB taxonomy): domain Bacteria; phylum Desulfobacterota; class Binatia; order Bin18; family Bin18; genus Bin18. The sequence goes on from CAZBUD010000001.1 coordinate 105,898, forward strand.
CCGTCCATAATGACGCTACATGCGCCACAGTCACCCGTCAGACAGCCTTCTTTTGTGCCCGTATACCCGACGACGTCACGCAGCACTTCGAGCAAACTCTGACGTGGTTCACACAAAAACTCGGTCTCTTCTCCGTTTAAAGTCATTTGAACATGTACTTTTTTCATGCTTTTCCTACCTTCCCCAAGACATCACTAGAGTATGGCTACCATGGGCGTGCGCACTATCATCGTGCGCGTGCGCGTGCGGCCGCTTCCTTCAGGGTGCGCCGGGTGAGGACGCCAACCAGATGGGTCCGAAACTCTGCCGTGCCCCGCATATCATCAATGGGCGAGGCTGCTTGCTGAGCAAGTTTTGCCGCCGCAGCAATAGTCTCATCATTCAGCGGCCTGCCCACAAGGGAATCTCCCGCTTCTTTGGCAAAGAGTGGTCGTGCGGCAACCGCACCCAGACCAATGCGCGCGGCCGTACAGGTGTTCCCATCAAGGGCAACACACGAACCCACACCGACGACGGCAATATCCATTTCATTTCGGGGAATAAAGCGTTGGTAACAATCAGCAGCCTTTCCTTGCAGCGCAGGAATCCGCAGTTCTACGAGGAGTTCATTGGGTTCAAGCACCGTTTGGCCAGGAGCAGTTACAAAATCTTCAACCGGAACCTCACGCGTACCATTGGGTCCGGCGATGTGACATACGGCGCTCAGGGCTATCAGAGCCGGTGTTGTATCTGCTGCGGGCGATCCATTACATACATTTCCGCCCACCGACGCGCGCGCGAGCACCTGATCGGAACCAATCAGTCCAGCGGCTTCTACTAGCCCGGGATATTGCTGCTGCGCGGTGGCATCTTCGATGATCTTACAGCAGGCCAGCGAAGCTCCGAGGCGGAGTCCATTCTGGGTGTTAAAAGACAGCGTTTGGAGTTCTGGGATCTTTTTGGCGTCAATCACCTGTCCCGGTTGTCGTACACCAGCACGCATCTGGATAATCAGATCCGTGCCTCCAGCTAACAGACGCCCATTTTCACCCGCCGCCGCCAGCATGCTGATGGCCTGATCGAGCGAAGTCGGCGCTTCATAAGTCAGTTCGTGCAAGGTCTCCTCCTTTTCCTAATAAACCGTATTGGAAAATCTATTTATCCCTTGTAGACTCCTAGATTGCTATAGAAAAGTGCCAGGGAGTGCAAGGGTTCTTACAAGGATTATCAGTGATTCCCTTGCTACGTTTTTGTGGCACCCACCCACTGGGCGTACGCTTTGGGAGTATCAATATCGGCCCGGATACCTGGATCGTCGAAGCAGACTTCCCGGACGCGATTGGGGTCCTTTCGGACGACTACTTTGGCGCCTTGATCCAGCGGCGCGGCCAGAATCTCCCCATATACGAGACTGGAGAAAAGGACAGGATGTCCTCGTCGGCCTTGATACGAAGCAATAATAATGGGGAGTGGATCTGCGCGAAATGACGAGATAAGCGTTTGTATTGTCTCTGCCTTCACCAGGGGATGGTCCACCAGATTCACAACAGCCGCCTCACTTTCGGACGACAGCGCATGAATGCCAAACATAAGCGACGATAATTGCCCAAGTCGATGGCGTGGATTCACCCTAACCTGGAGCATACGATGATCCGGCACGGCGGCGCGGATTCTCCCCTCATGTTCATGCGCTCCGAGAACAACGATCAATTCGTCTACTCCGGCAGTCACGAAAGCATCACAGATATTCTCAATAAACGTCCGTCCCTGGTAGTCGAGTAACGCTTTGGGCGAGCCCATACGCCGCGACTCACCTGCAGCCAAGACAATTCCGGAGATCATGAACGGTTGGAGCCCGTGAACTTGAGTGCCCCGCTCGGACGAGCCTTGGCCGCCAACGAGAGCGTATCAACCGGACCGTTACGACGCGCCCGTATGAGCTCAGCAGCAATTGCAACCGCAATCTCAGCTGGTGTTTCGGCCGCAATATCAAGTCCCAAAGGCGTGTGCACCCGGCTCAGGTCTTGCGGGTTATAGCCCTGTTCAACCAGGCGTTCGAGCGTCCTCTTTGACCGGCGCCGACTCCCAATCATACCGATATAGGCCGGGTTCTTTTTGAGCACAATCTTGACCGAAACTTCATCCCATACATGTCCACGCGTCACCACAACTACCAAGGTCTGCTCTTTCATATCGAGGCTGTTTAACACGTCTTCAAACGGTCCGACTCGAATATCTGCCGCACGGGGAAAGCGTTCACGATTGGCAAAGGCCTGACGGTCGTCCACCACGACAGTATGAAAGCCCAGCATGAAACCTATTTCACATAAGGGCTGAGCAATATGTCCAGCACCAACGATGAGTAAGGTCTGAAGCCCGGTCTGGACATCTACAAAAACACGTGGCCAATCCTCCTTGCGAGCAACAGCGTCTTCGAATACTTCACCGTTTGGTGAGACGGCAAAGAGTTGTGGTTTCCCGGTAGAAAGTGACGAAGAAAAAGTTTTGACTGTTTCCTCTGCAATGGGAACATCCGGAGAGAGAGACGCGCCACTCGGGTCGAGAGACAGACAGCTTTTTGTACCGGGTAGTACATCACGGACAGAATTGAGGGCCGTCACCAAAGCCGCCGGACGACGGGCATGGGCTGCCTGTGCCAACGTATGGGCAAGTTCGCGGTGTTCATCCGGCCGCCACAGATCGAGCGCGACGTCCATCAAACCACCACAGACCTGGATTTCATCCTGGTCGAAATCGCCCGTTAGATCAACCTGAACAATGCGTGGAGACAGATTTTGGCGTGGCGGTAGGTTTTGGTCGAGAAGCGGATAGGCTCGGCGCAGGACTTCGCCTTCACCACATCCGCCACCAATCGTTCCAAACGGCTGCCCTTCGGGCGGGACAACCATTTTTGCGCCAACTTCACGCGGGACTGACCCGCGTGTACGGATAATGGTGGCTAAAACAAACGGCTTACCGGATGCCAAAATTTCTTCGGCACGTTCCCAGAGATCTTCCACGTCACGAATCCTATCTGAATGGTGAGGGGTAAAGCAATGGAACCCTTTGTCCCTTGAAGTGAACTCTTGCTGGCTTTCTTTTCCTCACTTATGCTACATGCTGATGCAGGCCCGTTTCTTGACCCAACTCGATCTTTCTCCGGCCCAGAGCGTGGCGACCGATCAGTATTTTCTCCAAACGATAGGCAGCACGCGGACGCCGATCTTACGCCTCTATACCTATCCAGGCGATGTCGTTCTGCTTGGCCGGTATCATGCACTCGACTCTTTCGCCGAAAACACAACGATTAGCATGACTCGCCGTCTGACTGGCGGGCGAATATTCCCCAGCGGTCACGGCTTCGTCCAATTCTCTCTGATCCTCCCCCATCGCTCAGCTTTATTCTCTGACGATCCGTATCACCTCGCCCCGTTCCATGTTCTCAATCGCTATGTGCGCGGAGTCTTACACGGCCTTAAAACAAACAGCGTCGAGGCCTTTTATCCCGGTCGTGATTTTCTCACTATCCATCGGCTGCCCATCGGCTGGATTTCGTTTGTGACCGAGGATAATGGTGCGCTGTTGTGCGAAGGCGGACTGTTTGTCCAACGGGATATGAGCCTGCTGCCACATTTGCTCGATCGGGTCGATCCACATGGGGCGCTGCCGTGTCAGCTCTTTATGCCAGACCAAATAGCTAATTTAGAAAAGACAAGAGGCAAGACCGTTCCCATATCGCAGGTAACGGATTTACTCCGTAGAGGTTTTGCTCAGCAGTTCGGCCAGTTTGGTTTAGAGCTGAACGATCAGAACCTCAGCGCAACTGAGCAGAAAGCCATAGAGTCTCTTACTCAGGAAAAATCGGCTGCCCGTCGGTTGGAAGAACGCTCCGTCCGATCTGATCTTTCTTGTTTTGTAACAACGGCAACCCCCCTCGGACAACTTCAAATCCGTTTCTCAGTAACTCCAGAAAACGCAATCGTTGAAGTCCAGTTCTCAGGCGACTGTATTGCCAACCCGGCAGGTATCAGCGCACTGGAATACAATCTTCAAAAGTGTCCGCTTGAGAAAGAATCTCTTTGGAAAGTTATTGATCGTACGTTTCTTCAACCGGAGCATTATCTGCTCGGAGTCGGGACGCTGGAGACACTGCCGGATGTTATTTTGAAGGGCCTAGAGGATCAATGAATCGCTCTCAAATCGCCACAGACCTTCTTTCAAACGATATCCAAATAAGTCTTTCAGCGCTCAGCGCGCTTGGAGAACAAGACCATCAGACTCCTCTTGCGCCAGATATCTGCCGCAGTCTTCTCCAGTGTCTTGGTCACAATCAGAAAAACGTTCAACGTGCTGCGGCGGCCCAACTGATCCATTTCGCCCCCGACCAGCCTGAAATCTTTACAGCCCTGACACACAGATTGTCCGATCCGGACTCGCGTGTCCGCTGGACAGCCGCATTTACCCTGTCACAGCTGGACCTGCCCGGCCCTTCTCCGTTGCCCGTACTCATTGAAAACCTCGGCCACCAGGAAAGCGACCTACGCTGGGCTGCTGCAACCGCGCTATTGCACTTAGCAGAACAGCATCGTCACGCGGTTGTCTCGGCAATGATCCGTCTAGTCTACGCTGACAATGCCGTCCAACGTCGTATGGCCCTCTACTGTCTGCGTGATCTTGGACAGACGGGTCACGAGGCGCAGGCAGCCTATCTAGCCAGCCTGAACGACGCAGATGCTATGGTCCGATTGGGAGGACTGTCCTGCCTCGGCAGGCTCCGGCTCACAAGTGTAACGATCTGTGAGTCCACCCTTCGGCTCTTATTAAATGATCCAGATATGGGCGTGCGGCGTTCGACTGCGGTCACACTTGGACAGATCGGAGATTCGAATCCGGCAGTCCTCGAAGCGCTGCAAACAGCTTCTCGCGGCGCTGATACTGGCCTGCGCAAAGCCGCCGTCAGAGCGCTGGTAAAATTATCGGAACGTTTATAACGTTGACGACAAAACAATGGCCCGTTACGACAACTAGCCGGTGGGTTCGCTTTTCAGCAGCTCCACAATGGCCTGCTGCTGAGTCTTGGAACGTGCTTGTTTCTTGCCCTTCCCGTCCAAAACAAACAGGCCACGTTTGTACCGCCCTCCGCCGTGCTGGCAGGTTGCCCATAACTTCTGCCAGCGTTCCGGAGAATGCACCCACCTTTTGAGTATCCTCTCTTGGCTTGCCATACTATTGTCTTTCCTGAATTCTTGTGGCAGCGCAAGAGCAGCTCAAGAGACGAAGGAACCACCCACGCCGATTCAATCCTCCAAACCAAGCCACTCGCACACCACCGACCGCACGCAGACGATACGTCATAACCGTCTCAAAGCCAAGCGCTTCCATGCGGCGTGTCTCCGCGTCCAGGTCGTCGGCAAACCAGGTCAGGTATTGTACCCCCGTCTATCCCAGCGCGTACATTCCCCGCGCACCGGATGGGTTATTGCAACGCTGTTGAAACAGCTCGACTTGAGGGCGCCCCATTGGCCGACGCCGGACGACTGATCCAGCGTGGAAGGTTTGCCGCGATAGGTCAGCTCGTCGAGTTGAATATGCCGGAACAGGAAAAACGGTCCCGCCCGCATTGTCTCAACCCACTGCTGGGCCGAGGCTTCCACATCTGCCAACACAAGCCGCCCGCCTCGGCTGGCAAGTGCACGCGCCAAGGCCAGTCTAATCCCACTTGCTCGGCCAGTGATGCCGGCGACTTGGTCCGTAAGTTGTTCCATCCTGCTTCAATCCCTCAATACTTTGAGCCTTGTCTACTCTTCGACCAGAAGCCCTTCAACGAATCGTAGATCCATGGTCTTGCCATCAAGAACCAGAACCTCTTCGATCTTCTCTCGGGCGTGGCGGGCAAGCGTTTCGAGTGCGGCTTGTTCTTCGTGCGTTAACCGCATCAGCTCAGCCGCGAACGCACGAAACCCATTCCAGCGCTCTTCTAACACGGCATGTCTCAATTGCTCATGCAAGGTTTCGAGTTCTTGACGCTGCAGCGGACGGACGTCGGCCCGACTTTCGAGGACCCAGCGAGCAAACGCCGTATTCCAAAGCACCGCCAACGTGACACCCTCAGGCGCTTTTCCCTCGGGCAAAATTTCCCACCGCCGTAGGACTCCGAACCAAATCGGAATCTCTGCAAGCAAGGCTTGCACCTGTTTGACTTCGGATAACCGGCTAAACTGTCGAGACACAATCTCACCCGGAGTCTCCAGACCCACAAAGAAGACGGGCATCCTCCTCCGAACCCCGACAGCCATTTCCCGAAACGGTGTATCAAGATAGCTTTCCCATTCCAGTAAATCGTTTTCATGCAACTGGGCAGCCATTTGGTTTGCCTGATGCCGGAGACGTTGGACCAAGCCCAGGCCCACTTGGAAAAACGGGCGGACTTGCGTCGCCTGGAGCAGGTGTTGCGCTTCTATCTCACTCTCTTTGGCAGTAAAAGCCAGACCAATATTGACATAGTCATGTGCCGTTTCTACACAACGGCGAATTTCTCTGATTTCTCCAGTATCTCGTGCTTCCGCCGTGACAATACTGTTGGTCAGGTAGGCCAACTCTTGCCCGATCTGTTCGAGAGATTCAGCCGGAAGGGCCGTCAAGGTACGGAAAAAAAATGAACCAGTCTGTGACAAGAGGGCCAAGGCATGATCGGGGGGCGTAACGACTTCGTCTCCTGAAACAAAATGTATCTGGACTGCCGCACGTTCATACGGCTGTAAATTGACGGACTCTGGAGGGACAAAGCGAAAGAGATCCTGTACTTCCTCATATGTGGGATAACCGCGGTCTTCCAACCGGGCAGTCCGCCAGCGGAAGGCCGCTTCTTCAAGGCCGCTTTCGAGTTCGAACAGGCTGTTTTCAAGGACATACACATACATCCTGTAGTCCAACGCTCGCACACGCTCGATCAGCAAGTGTAAAATTGGCTCCGGTTCGCCACGAAAACGGAGCAGATATTGATCGTCAAACGTGAAATATTTTGCCTGATCGAAATCCGGATCCTCTTCAATATCGGCCTGGCGGACAACCTCGAAGTAGCGCTTCACCAAGAGCACCAGCAGTTCGATATCGGTGTGCAGAAACCATTCCGCAATTTTGTTGGTGCCGCCTTCATCAAGCAACATGAGCCAATTAATCAGGCGTTCGTCATCCAGGCTATCCTTACGCCAGCAGTCCAGGTCCACGATGTCACGCACCTGCTCAGGAGCCGCCAAGACAAGCAGGTCGACGGCATCTTCGATTCCAATCTCTTTGATCGTGTACAGGAGCGTCTCCGAAGACAGCGCCCGTACGAGGTCAAGACTGTTGGCTGCCGCAAGAATTAACTCTTGGCGACTTTTGGCATCAACCTGCACGAGTTGCGCGGCCTGCTCCGGGACGGACAGCTTGGGCAACATCACGTTCTCAGGGTCTACCATACCCCTCACTCGGATTTGGTATACTGATCGATAAAGGCCAAGGCTTGATCCCAGCCGAGCAGCCCATTAAACACGTCATTAAACGGCAGCATTTCGTGCCACGCGCCTTGGGTACTCCCACTTGCTCGTAGGGTCTGTAGCGTTTTCTTCATCTGGTATGTCGCAGCTAGAACATTCGTTACCGGATATATGGCAAGGCAAAACCCTAAGTCTTCAAGATCTCGGGCAGGCAGGAAGGGTGTTTTTCCACCCTCTACCATGTTGACCATAAGCGGTGTGGAAGAAAACTCGCGACACACCTGTTCCATCTGTTTAACCGATTCAAACGCCTCAAAGAACAGCATGTCAGCGCCCGCCTCCAGATAGACGCCCGCTCGCGCTATTGCATCATCCAGCCCGTTGACGGAAATGGCGTCGATGCGTGCAATAATTACTGTGTCAGAATTTGTACGATTCTCAACCGCTGCCCGAATCTTGGCCGCGTGATCGGTTGCAGAGACGAGACGTTTTCCGTCCAGATGTCCACACCGCCGAGGCAAATCTTGATCTTCGATATGCAGACCAGCTACATCCACCCGTTCATACTCCTGCACCATGCGTACGACATTCAACACCGAACCAAAGCCGGCTTCGGCGTCGGCGATCACAGGCACGTTCACCGCACGGCATACCCCTTCGAGCTGGATGATCATTTCTGTCAACGTCCGCATACCAAAGTCTGGATAGCCGAGCGCCCCAGCAGATACGCCACCGGAGTAATAGACAAGAGGGAAGCCAGCTTCTTCAATAAGCCGAGCCGAAATAACATCATAGGCACCTGCGGCCATGAGGAATTGATTCTGGGAAAGTAGCGTCCGTAACGATTGCGCTTGGGCCATGAAAATATAAATTCCTTACAAAGAGAGATACACAGGCATGCGAATATCCGAAGGGCTATTTCTGCCATGCTGGACCGGCTTGTCAAGGTAGTACACAAAACGACAGCAGCTCTTGCTTTTCAGCGCCGAGTAAGCCAAAAGAGCAACAAGGAGGGAATCTCATGAGTAATCTTGCCTATCAGAACGAATCAAACTATACCCTGCAGCAACTCGGAGCAGACGTGGAAGCGATTGTTGCAGACGAGCGGGAGCATGCCAAAATTGTTGCTGCAGCAGAGCCCCTGCTTGAACGGTTTCTTACGACAAACAGTTTGCCTGAAGAATATTGTCAGCCGGCCCCCGGCCGCATTACTACGGAGCATAAGGAATTTACGCTATACCGTCTCCATCGTGGTCCCGAAGACTGCTTTAATATTATGGCAGCCATCTGGCCCCCAGGCGGATCGAGCGGCGTACACGATCATGCAGGGAAATGGGTGGTCGAAGGTGTCTACCGCAATCAGCTCCACACTATCCGCTATAAACGTTTGGATGATGGTACACATACGGGCCACGCAGAACTCAAGGAAACCGTCTCGCTAGATCTTCATCCGGGGAACGTTTCGCATGTCTTGTCCCCAAACGAAGAGGTCCACGATTTTATCAATCAAACCAATGAGCCGGTGGTGAGCGTCCATATTTACGGGGGAGATATCAGCACCGAGACGCTGAACTATTTTGATCCAGCGGCCCAAACAGTCGAGCAGATCGCTCACGATCTGAATTACGATAACGAATAAAGTTGTAGTGGCGCATTCTGGAAAGGACCGGTCGCCCCTACTCTTCTTGCCCTATCGACGACAACTCGACGACTGATTTTTCTGCGTCGAGCACGGACAGCGCTTCTGCCGGGAGCAAGATAAAATCGTCATACGCCGCCTCAGCTACGCTCGTCATCGTATCGGAATCGGTGAGTAGGGCTATGCCGCGCACTTCGCCAGGTTCAAAGCCGAACAGAAATTTATAGTCCTGGTAAAAATTAACTGTCTCCTGCCGCCACTCATCAGGCTCGGCCGGCCCGTGCTGCAAGACCACGACCTTAGCCCGCCAATAGACCGGACTGTCGAAACGCGTCCCAACCGGAAGGCTCGAACTCCAGACATACTTGATCGCCCGAGGAAGAATCCCGCTATCGAAAATAACATAGACTGCTGCAGCGGAATCATTCGTCCTCTTTGCTCGTTCGTTCGCACCGGAAGGGAGTTTTGTTGCCCGCCAGCGCCAGCGCAAAATGGGATAGTCTTTAGGTTCAAAGGCATATTCCATGCCGATTTGCACATCTTGATTATTGGCATAGGCATGCAGAAATCGATTACCCTCTTCTTCAGTAATCCGGTATACGGCGAGGGCGACCGATCTTTTGCCACGGACTTTCCAGCGTGATGGAAACACACCAGGAGGATCTTGCTGAAACGTCTCCACAAACGGTGACAGGCGCAGGAGTACCTGCTGAATGCCGTTTTCGGGCTCAGCCGCTACGCTCAGTGGTACACTAAATATAATTAGACAGATTAACCCAGCAACACTCATCTTCCTCCCCCGACCCCATACCCTCTCCCCCCTCAGCCCCATGTCGTGGACGGATCACTGTAGGCATGTGACCAATTCCCCAGCTGGCCCATGGATAGAGGAAGGCCCTCCAGATTGCAAGCCCGACTTTCTCTATATGTACGTCAATCGACGTGCCCCGACACCTCGGCCTTGGCAGGTCTAGCGCGGCTATGGTATCTAACCCCGAGGCTACCCAAGGAGGCTGATACACATGGAAATTCTTGCAGAGGGCCAAGGCGAATACTTTCCCCCTGATCCTGACGGATTCCGAGCGTGGGTCCGAGACCATAAGCCGCGTACGCTCATCAATAAAATGATGAACGAGCATGAGGCCATCGAGAAACTTGTGTCCGATGGTGACTATCTGGCCTATGATTGCAACTACTTTCAGCGCGGGCCGAGTTCGCTCATCCGTGAGGTCATTCGCCAAAAGAAAAAAGACCTCTGGATCTGCGGAAAATTTACTTATGTGGCTCTGGCTCTGCTCGTCGAAGGCGGCTGCGCCCGTAAGGCGGATATCGCCTTTGTCGGCTTTGGTCCATGGCTGTCGAAAGCAGTCGCAGAAGGACGGCTCCAGACCTATGAATACTCGAATGTGGTCATGACCTATCGATTGCAGGCTGGGGCCCAGGGCTTGCCTTTTATCGGGGTCCGATCATTTGGTGGAACGGATGGATTTCCGAAATCCGGTGCCAAATTAGTCAACGACCCGTTCTCCGGGAAGCCAGTAGTACTCTTGCCTGCGCTGAATCCTGATGTCTCGATCATTCACGTGCATCAGGCCGATGTGTATGGCAATGCACGCGTTTTCGGCACTGGCATCTCCCATATCGATTGTGCCTTAGCTTCAAAAAAAGTCATTCTGTCCGCCGAAGAAATCATTGAGACGGATGAAATTCGGCGTGATCCGGCCCGGACTGCCGTTCCACATTTTACCGTTGACGCCGTTGTCCATGCGCCCTTTGGTGCCTACCCTGGTACGGTCCAAGGGCGCTATGCTTCTGATGTGAAGCACGTGGTCGAGTGCTTCGGCGGTATGATGCGCGGAGATCTCCAACCGTATCTTGAAAAATGGGTGTATAGTGTAGACTCGCATACCGAAATGTTAGAGAAACGCGTAGGTTGGAAAAATCTGCAAGGGCTGCAACGACGCGAAACTATTCGGGAGGGATACTCGATATGACACCGGCCACACATTTTGCGGAACGGGAGCATCTGATCTGTACGGTCTCTCGTATTATTGAAGAGGAAAAGAGCTATTGGGTCGGTGGTGGTGGAGAGCCACTGTACAGCATTTTGCTGGCACAACGACTCTACGCCGCAGGCGTCCAGTATATGACCGAGGATGGTGTGATTGCTCCGCAATCTCTGATGCCTTTGGATCCCCTCATGACCATGGTTGCCTCTCGAGCAGGGTATCGGGCCCTACAATGGGGAACCATGAACACCGCGGGCAACTTGGCTCAACTCGGCTATGTCGATGTGGGCATTCTCAACACCCTCCAAGTTGATCGGTACGGGAATGTGAATTCCACTGTACTGGGCGAATACGAGGGTGGACAAGGCCGCCGCTTTGGAGGTCCAGGAGGGGCAGATACGATCGCGGCTCAATGTTGGCGGACGATTCTGATGACCGACCAACAAAAACGCAAATTCGTTGATCGGGTCGATTTTATCTCCTCTCCAGGGTTTCTCGACGGTCCGGGTGCACGGGAGAAAGCAGGCCTGCCCGCAGGAACCGGCCCATGGCGCGCATTCACCCCGTGGGCCATGTTTGGCTACGAGGAGAAGTCGTGTGAACTCATGCTCATGGCTATCTCCCCGTTTGTTACTGTAGGTATGGTTCTCGAAGAAATGTCCTTTATGCCTAAGATGGCACCCAAGATCGAGACTCTTGATCCGCCGACTGAGGAAGAGCTGAAGATCATCCGTACCCAGCTTGACACCGATGGTCAAACCACCGGACGCGGACAGTGGATCGAAAAACGTGATGGACAATACGTTTTTGCCGAAACGCAGGGGCGGGAATAGAGTCGGAGGTCCCTTGTGTCTGATGGCTAAGAGTCCAAATCCCAAGGGGCAAAGCATGCTGTGCCCCTTTCTTATCTTTCTCGCTGAATTCGCTACACAAGGCCTTTGCGCCCTGCAAATCTGAGGCAGGCCATCACACGCTCGCTATCGGCCACCGCCGAGCATGTCGAGATCCCGGTCAGTTTCTTGCGCCCATTGTTTGATAATTTTTTCTAATGCCGCGGCATTTGGACTTTTCAGGCTTTTCAAAAATCCTAACACTTGCCGCTGACGCCAGACCGGAAGGGGTTCATGCACTGGCATGGACTCGAAAGGAAAAAATATCGTGCGATATAGCCCGACAATAATGTCTCGGGTTTTTTCTTCATCAATATTTTCCCAACACCATCTAAAAAATTCCTGGAGGTGACCAAGTGCGAGACCGAAGGAGAATGCCTCTAGCCATTCCTGGGAAGCGATCTTTGGTGAAGGGGTCGCTCGCTTGGCCTTCTTTGCCGCCGCCTTAGGCGCGACCTTCTTCGACGGCACTTTTTTCGGCGGGGCCTTTTTTACCGCCGCCTTAAGCGCGACCTTCTTCGACGGCACTTTTTTCGGCGGGGCCTTCTTTTTTGCTACGGTTTTCTGAACCGGAGCTCTGCGGGTGGTTTGTGGCTGGACCTTCTTCTTTTTCGGTCCCTTCGTCCCCTGCTTGCCGGGCTCTTTCCTCGCCATATTTTCTCCAAATCCGATAAAATCCTTTTATATCAGAATCTTATCAAAGACACAAAAGGTGTTATATTACCGCACTTGGCAAAAGACTTTTCTCGGCCGGGGGAAAGACCTGGACGGCTACCCGACTATACTAATCGGCTACGTTAGGTGAGAGAGTCGCTAGCCTATCATTAATTTGCTCAGGATTTGGTGCAGTCAACCCACATGCTTCTGCCACGAGTTCATACGACCGTATCCGCTTGGCAAAATCATAGCAAATCGTAACGATACCCAGGTCACTAGTCTGAAACACCTCTGACAGGCGTTCAAGCATTTCCTTGACTTGTTGCGGATCTCCGTCAACATTCGTACGCAGATACTGCTCAAGATAGGCCAGCTCATCCTGGCTGTACGGGTAGGCAAGCGCCTCTTCCGGCGTTGCTACGCCTCGGCGGCGGCCGCGAACAATATTCAGCCGAACTAGGTTTCGGCTGGCGGCCAGGTGCCGGGCTTCTTCTTCGGTCTCTGCACAGAGAACCTGAATGGTGACATTGACTTTGGGCTCAGTCAGAAACTCTGATGGACGAAAGTGCTGGCGGTAACTTTCAACAATAGGCGGCCCGTGTTGAACGCCAACACCAAAAAAGTAGGCGTAGCTAAACGGCAAACCACGCTCCGCGGCAATATGCGCAGAGTCAATGCCTGAGCCGAGCAACCACACTTCCGGCATTGTCCCGGCAGTCGGTCCGGCATGAACATCGGCAAAACGGTGATCCGGCGGGAGATCATCGGCAAGATACGTAATCAAATCATCAACCTGCTCGGGGTAGTAGCGGATATCACGCGGCTGGCCCGGATACGATAACGCGGCGGCCGTCCGCTGGTCACTGCCCGGCGCACGGCCAAGTCCGAGATCAATCCGGCCTGGATAAAAGGACTCCAGGACGCGAAAGGTCTCAGCCACTTTCAGCGCGCTGTAGTGAGACAGCATCACTCCACCACTGCCGACACGGATAGTCTTTGTGCGGGCAGCGATCTGGCCGACAAGAATCTCAGGACTCGTTCCTGCGAATCCGGGCAGGTTGTGGTGCTCGGCCACCCAGAAACGTTCATACCCAAGTGCCCCAGCCGCCTCAGCAAGCGCAACTGTCTCCTGGAGTGCCTGAGCAGCCGTCCCACCTTGGCGTACCGGTGACTGGTCCGCTATGCTGAGGTGCAGTTCTTTGGCCATAACGCAAAAAAAAAGGCAGCCACACAGGGCTGCCCCTACTATGCTTCTATTATGATCTGCCTACGCCGTGCGTTCTTTGAAAAACGCGCCAATCTCTTCGATGGCCTGCTGGCCTTCAGGAAGAATCGGTGCGAACAGATGCCAAACATGAGGCATTTCGTCCCAAATTTTCAGCGTCACATCCACACCAGCTTTTCGAGCCCGCTCAGTAATCCGAGTGGCGTCGTTAAGCAGCGTCTCCGCATCACCAACATGAATCAAGAGTGGCGGTAGGCCCGCAAGGTTGGCATGTAAAGGTGCGGCGAGCGGATTTTTTGGATCGGCATCACCAAGGTATAGTTTGGCCATCTCAAGCAGACCTTCCTTCTGGACCACCGGATCGACTGCAGCGCGTGTCGTCATCGACTCTCCGGAGCCTTCCATATCAACCCACGGCGAGATCCCCACGCCGGCAGCCGGCACAGGATCGCCCCCATCGCGTAAGGCCAAAAGGGTGGCAAAAGCCAATCCGCCACCGGCCGAATCGCCGGCAATCGCCATGTTTGACGAGCGAATGCCTTGCGCCACCAGCCAACGATAGGCAGCCACGGCGTCATCAACTGGCGCCGGGAATGGGTGCTCCGGTGCCAAGCGGTAATTGAGAGACAAAACGCGCGCGCCTGATGCCTTGGACAAGCGGCCCGTCAGATCACGATGCGAGCCGGCAGAGCCCATAACATAGCCGCCGCCGTGCACGTACAGGATGACCTTGTCTTCGGCCGCGCCATCGGCGACGCTCCACTCGGCGGATACACCGCCAGCTTCAACTGGGGTACACGTCACCCCAGCAGGAGTTGCCGCTTCTATCATGACGGCGCGCATGGCGTTCATATCTTTTGCCTCGGCCATCGCCTGTCCCATCTGTTTGAACATGTCGATTGCTTGTTGTAATTGCGGACTCGCCATACTGCACCTCCATTTTTGTTTTCGAAATCCTTACAGCCCTCCACGTATAGCCCTGACAAAGCGTTGTCAACTCAAAACAAGGCGGGTCAAGAGCGCGCGAATACTGGTTGGCAGAAGTTTCCCGCCGGTTCCGGTTGCTGTCATTCCTCCGCAGGCAGGATTCCATCCCCCGGCGCGGCACTGGATTCCCACTCAAGTTGGGAGTGACAGGGGAGTGCGGCTAGGACAGGCTGAGGCGGCTTCCTTTCGGATAACAGGGGAAGAACTTCCGCCACCGTGTACTATGCAACCCAGCCATGCTGGAAGGTGTGGATCGTTCCAGGCGGATACCACCATTCGCCGACGCGACACAAAGGGCAGTTCTTGTGCATGAAACGCGCATATTCCGGCACGCCGGCCATGGCCTTGACCGCGCCCTCAAAAGTTCCGTCCCGAGTAACCTTCTTGGTCAGCAGATAGAGGCCCATGCCACACGACGGGCAGGACAGAATGGTCCCGGAGTCTAAAAAAGGGCGGGGGTTGATTTGGTCCGGCGATGGTTGCGGCATGATCCAAAGAGCATAAAAGGTTAGACTCATCGTTGCCGCTGCGACTGCTGTACGCGGGCAGCGAATTCCGACGGCTTCATAATCAAGGAGCCTTTCGCGTCCTCCTGCTCTTGTTGTTTTTCTTCTGCGTAGTGCATACCGATACTCTGTTGCACCAGGCCTTCACAAAAGGGAATCTGGCTTCCGTTCGCCCCTTCTTTTTGCAGCGCAAGCGAAACGGCCAAGGCTCGTTTCGCGGCTTCAAGCCGATCAGTCGCACAGAGATACAGCGCGGTCTCTTCTAAACGTCGGGAATAAGTCTGACCTTTTTCGCCTGAGAAGATTTCGACAACAGCCGCTTTGATAACGTCTTCGACCCGGTCGTGTTGTTGTTGCTGGTTGAGGACGAGCGGACTCTCCTGTGCATTGGTGATCTTTTCGACATAGGGTTTGGCCTGTTCAGAGTCAAACAGCCAGCGCTGGAGTTCTTTTTCCTCAAACAGCTTAAGAGACGTTATTAACAAATTTTCGTCTGCGGCAATGGCGCCTCGGTCCAGGTGAGCCGGTACAGGAACTTCTTGCGGTTGCGCGGGCACAGCCAGCAGATGTGACCGGGCAGCCAGATAGGACTCGACTTCCTTTTTGCCCTGCGCCTTAACCCGTTCATACCCCTCGTGCATGAGGAAATCACAGTACTGCCACTGCGCTTCGACCATCGTAATCTGATGAGTGTCACTGAGATCCTGACGCGCATGACGCAGCATTTTACGCGTGACTTCAGTGCCTTCAACATAACGCATGCCTTCGGGTTCGTTGACAAGCGAAGATAAGAAATGTAGCCCTCCACCAATGCGCGATTTGACAAGCCAGACTAAACGGTCGCCTCGTCCGTCCATTGGTGAGATATAGCCCTCGGGTTCAACCGGAGTCAGGATTGAGCGTGCTGCTTCCTTTTCCGGCCGGTCAGCATGTATCCCTTTTTGGGAGAGTCGGTAGATGGCACGATGAATTTCTTTCCGCAACCGCTTATCACTGATCTTCTCTTCCCAACTCACCAAAAATTGAGCAGACACAGCAGCCTGGATGTCGCCCAGTAATGCGGCTAACGCCAAATCGGCATCAGCATTCTGCCCAACCCGCTCATTCAAGCTTCCGACCGCCACGCTGCTGTCTCGCAATGTAGAGAGATTAATCCCCCATTCTTCCAATATTTTGTTGCCCTGTATGAGCCGCGGGTCGTGCTTCGCGCCTTTTTTCGCCATGTTTCCTCCGCAGTGCTGCGAGCTTACCCAGCCTGCTCCTTGACTGTCAACAGGATTCACTGTCTCATGGTCCCTCCCAAGCGCTCCTGGGCCTAGCCCGTATATGGTATTGTTGTTAGGTAGTTTGCCAAGAAACGGAGGCTATAGTGGCAGCAGCGCGCTTTTGTCCGCAATGCGGTATACAGACCATTCCCAAAGCCAATTTCTGTACGGAATGTGGAGCAACCCTCTCGGGTGAGGGAAGCAAGTGGAGTAAGAAAAAAGGTAAAAAACCTGCGGCTGCAGCAGCTCCAGTGGAACGCCGTCTGGCTGTCCCTGGACTCGTCGTCCTGTCGCTGTATCTTGTTGTTGGAATGGGGTTATGGATTTTCGTGCTCCAGACTGACCCCTTTGCGCCTAGCGCTGGCCCGTCAACCGCATCTACGAGTAGACCCGCGAGTACTGGTGGGTCTGCATTGCCACAAGATCATCCCCAGGTTGCGCTGCCTGAAGAAGTCACTGCTCGCATTACCGAACTCGTCGCCCAAGCCAACGCGGCGCCACAAGACCCAGAAGCCTGGCGCACTCTTGCTGAAGTTCAGTTCCGCGCGTCCCAGATTGACGCCAGTTACCGGAGTGCTGCCCTGGCATCATATCGACGTCTGTCTGAACTTGCTCCGAACGATTTGGATATGCTGCGCGGTCTGGGCAATGTGTACTACGACTTAGAAGAATATCCTAAAGCGATTGACCACTATCAGCGCTATCTCGCACTGAATCCGGATGATCCAGGCACGCAAACGGACCTCGGTACGATGTATCTCTACACGGGTCAGATCGACCAGGCGATCGCTTCATATGAAGCCGTCTTAGAGAAACAGCCTAATTTCTTCCAAGCCCATTTTAACCTCGGCATTGCCTATCAAGAAAAAGGCCTGCCGAAACAAGCCCGTGCATCTTTACGAAAATCCAAGACCCTGACCGACAATGCCAATATCCAGGCCCGGATCGATCAGATCCTGGCTCAACTTACGAATGGAACGGGAGCGTCCCAGACTGCACCGCAAACCAGTTCCGCTACTCCTCCGTTTCAACAAGCGGTCGAATCACTCTTCCGTATGCATGAAATGATGGCACCCAAGATTGTCCGCATCGAATGGCCGTCACAAACCGAGGCCCAGGTGTTCTTTCGCAATTTTCCTATGGCTGGTATGCCTCAGACGGTGCGAGAGGGATTCCGAAAGAAGCTCCAAGCCCAAATTACTGGCGCGCAGCAAAAAAATGGTGTCAGCGGCCAGGTGACTGTTGAGCTCGTCGATATCGATACACAGCAGGTTATGGAGCGCATCACCACGGCAGCGTCGTAGAAAGTGAATCACGATTATGAGTCAAGATACTACAAATGGTTCCGTCCCGTTTTATTTACCAATAGGCGATGAGGTCGATATTTTTTGCGCCGCGTATGAATGTCGTCTGCCGGTCTTGCTCAAAGGCCCAACCGGCTGCGGCAAGACACGCTTTGTCGAACATATGGCTCATACGCTCACGTCAGATCGCAATGAAGATATTCCGGAGAATATTGTCACGGTTGCCTGCCATGAAGATTTAACAGGCAGTGACTTGGTTGGCCGTTATCTCATCAAGGGCGACGATACGGTTTGGGTGGACGGCCCTTTGACTCAAGCCGTACGAACCGGGGCGATTTGCTATTTGGATGAAATTGTCGAAGCCCGCAAGGATACGATTGTCCTTATCCACCCGCTGACCGATCATCGGCGTATTCTTCCGATTGATAAAAAAACTGAGATTCTTCAGGCGCACGAAAATTTTCTTTTAGTGATATCGTATAATCCCGGCTACCAGAGCATACTCAAAGATCTGAAGCACTCGACCCGGCAGCGCTTCGTCACTATTGAGTTCACCTACCCGCCACGGGATAAAGAGGCTGAGATCATTGCGCATGAGAGCCAACTCCCGCTTGAAACTACGCTTGATCTGGCCAAGCTGGGAGAAAAGGTGCGCCATCTGAAAGCAAGCGGACTCGAAGAAGGCGTCAGCACCCGACTGCTTATTTATTCCGGCCAACTCATCCGCCGAGGCGTGGCGCCGCGCCGCGCCTGCACAGTCGCCGTCTCCCGTTCGTTGACGGATGACAACGATTCGCAGCGGGCTATTGATGAAGTCATTAATGCCATCTTTCCAGAGTAGCGCTGCGTGAGCGGCGATCAGGGACACCATGCATTGCACGCGTTACGCGGCCTGATCAATAATCGTTCTCAATGATCTTGCGTGCCGTGTGAAAGACGGAGTGAAACATCCGCCGCGTGAGTCGACCCGTGAATGTATTCTGCTGACTTGGATCGTAAGAGCCGGGGAGGGTTACGCCGCCAAGATCATACTTCTTGGCGTGCCCAAACTTTGGAACTGGAGAAGGAAGAGCCAGCCCGATCTCCCGGCGCACCCTGAGGTAGGCGACGAAAGCAAACTGCCTGAGCGCAATCACAACGCGAACCTGCTGAAGCAACTGGAGTTCACACGGTAAATGCGCCTGGCAAGCATCAAATTCTTCGCGGAGTGGCTTGTTGTACGGCGGCGCGCAATGCAAAGGCGCCGTGACGTGAGAATTCTGTAAGACGAGCCCGTCGTCGATATGCGTCGAGGTCGGCTGGTTGGCAAATCCTTAGGCATGCAGTGCTCCGAAAACCCAGTTCCCACTTCGGTCACCAGTAAACACCCGGCCTGTCCAGTTTCCGCCGTGGGCGGCTGGCGCAAGACCGACAATATAGAGGCGAGCGTATCGGTCGCCAAGACTCGGCGCGGGTTTTCCCCAGTAATCCCAGTCGCGGTAGCGTTTTACTTTTTCTTGGGCCGTACGTTGACAGTGCTGAATGAGCCGGGGACGGCGTTGAAAGTTAACAATGCGGCATTGGAGGTCGGCGATGGTGCGCATCGTGGTCGCGTCGTGGTACTTATGCATACAAGCAGTCGAGGCAAAACATGAATAGCCCCGACAAAAGAAAAAATAGCGAGCGTCTACAAACTCAGCACATACTGCACCAGGGTGCGGACGCCAAAGCCGGTTCCGCCTCTCGGGGTATAGGACAATTCGCGTTCCGAAAAGGCCGGACCTGCAATATCAAGGTGCGCCCAGGGAACATCGGACACAAATTCTTCCAAAAAGAGAGCGGCCGTAATAGCACCACCATAGCCCCCACCGATATTTTTGACATCGGCAATCGAGCTCTTAATATCGCCTCTGTATTCTTTGACCAGCGGCATATGCCACAGCTGCTCCCCTGTTTCTTTGCTGCACTTGAGCAGCGCATCTGTCAGCTTCTGATTGTTACTGAACAGTCCGGCAACCTGGGAGCCCAACGCGACCATGCAGGCGCCGGTCAGGGTTGCCAGGTCAATAATGACGTCTGGTTTTTCTTCTACGGCACAAATAAGCGCGTCGGCTAGGATCAAACGCCCTTCGGCGTCAGTGTTGAGCACCTCCACCGTTTTCCCGTTCCGATAGCTGATAATATCGCCCGGTTTCTGAGCCGTCCCGCTCGGCATGTTTTCAGATGAAGGAATATAGCCAGTGACCTGGACTTGGGGCTTGAGCTGCGCAATCGCGCGCATAGTCCCAAGCACAGTTGCCCCGCCTGACATATCGATCTTCATCGTCTCCATGGACTTCGCCGGCTTGAGAGAGAGGCCACCCGAGTCAAAGGTCAGTCCTTTACCGACCAAAGCAACTTTCCTCTTGGGCTTGCCTGAGGGCTTATAGGTCAGCTTAATAAAGCGTGGCTCTTCCAGGCTACCGCGCGCAACAGCCAGCAGCCCGTTCATCTTGGCCGCTTTGATCTTATTCACACCCCAGACTTCAGCTTTCAGTCCGTTGCCACCGCACAGTTTTTTGGCCTGATTGGCGAGGTAGGTCGGCGTCGAGACTGAGGCTGGCTCATTGACTAAGTCCCGTGCGAGGAAGACACCGGGAACAATATGCTGAACTGCTTCGAGCGTCTGTGCCAGTTTGGCGTTTTTCTTGAGTTCGGGGCCGACAAACGTTAGCGTCTCAACCTGCGTTTGTTTCCCGTCGTCGGATTTATATTTCTGAAACGTATAACCTGATAACAGCAGACCTTCGAGGACAGCAACGCAGGCTGCTGTCCCGCCCGTGTCTTCTGCCACAAACCATGCGAGCCCTTTGGCCCGTTGCACTTGGGCTTGTTTGCGGGCGTAGGCCGCGCTCTGCCGCCACGTTGCGGGCTCAAGACCGTCTCGTTTGCCTAACCCAATAAAAAGAATAGCCGAGCTCGGAAGGCGTCTCTGGGTCTGGAATAACATCATCTCACCACGTTTGCCTTGAAAACGGCGGCGCATCAGTTGCTCCCGAAGTACGCCATCAACACGGACATCAAGTTCTCTGATGCCCGGTCCATTTTGCCCCCCTTGAAGAACGGGGACGACCAGGAGTTCACTTCTCACGGCAGCAACCGGTTGAGACTGAACACGAATATTCATGCTGTTCTTCCCTTCGTGGACAAATACGTAGGTTTGTAGGTACGTTTGAAAACCGCGAGGGGAGGGAAAAGAGCCGTGCAGCGCAATAGATAGATGGAGCGGTTCCCCCGTGCGCCCTCTCCACAGCAATCACCCCAGTCGGTGCCAGGGAAAAGAGGAAGACTTATGAAGCCGGAGTTGCCTCATGTTCTGGCGTCTCAGGTTCCTGAGCCTCAACTTTTTGCGCCTCAGCGTCCTGAGCCGGCTCAGCAGCAGCGGCAGTTTCCCGAGCTTGGGCTGCCGCCGCCTGCACTTTGGCTATGGCTGCCTCTCGCGCCAAGGCACGCAACTGGCGCTTTATAGAGCGAATATTTCGCCGAACTTTCTTGAGTTCTTTATGCTCCTTCTGCTCCAGCGCGCTAGCCCGCTGGGCTTTGAGTTCTTTCATCTGCGTTTTCAGTTCGGCTTTCTCCGCCATAATCTAATCCCCACTCTCTTCCTCTGATTGTGCGTTTGGCTTAAACGTCTTCTTTGCCAGATAAAACATCGTCGCGCCAGCCACCCCGTACATAATTACACCCTCGAATAATCCGACTCCGCCAGCCAACATGAGTACCACTAGAACGAGGGCGGTGCCAATGACAGCAACGATCTTTTCGATCCGTTCTTCCCGGTCGCGGACTTCTTCTACATGGGCACTGACCGGCGTTGCACACGACGGGCACTGCCCGTCTCGCTTTCGATACAGAATCTTTCCGCACTGGGGGCAAGGAATTCGAAGGTGAAGTGACATAGGCTAGAAACACGAAGACCCCAGCCTATAGTAAATTCACAAGCTAGGGCCTCCTCTATCTATCAGGCGTCTATTCCACAGTCCACACATCACCGCGGCGGAGGAGATCGTCAAGCTTGCCCGGTCCGGACTTTTCAACTGCAGTCTCAATTTGTTGGGCCATCAGGGCTTCAATAGTCGGTCTTTCCGTTGAAAACAGCACGCCAAGCGGTGTTGGGAAGTTGGGCTGCGCCATGCGGCTGAGTACATACGCCAGCGTTTGATCGTGTTCATCGTGCACCAAGAGATCTGAGGTGCTTACGCCGTTACCAATGCTGACCACTTCCGGCTTTAACCCGTTGAGGCGAATGCCACGCTCTTTGTTCTTTCCAAAAACCATAGGTTTGCCATGCTCAAGAAGCAATTGGGTATCGGCTTTGGAGCCTTTATCCTTCAGGTGTTCCCATACCCCGTCATTATAGACATTGCAGTTCTGCAAGATCTCAAGAAAAGTGCCACCTTTATGAGCGGCAGCCTGTCTGAGTGTCTCTTGCTGGTGTTTGGCTTCAGTGTCGATAGTGCGTGCAATAAACGTAGCTTCTGCGCCCAGCACCAATGTCATCGGGTTGAGCGGATGATCGACCGAGCCCATGGGTGTGGACTTGGCCACTTTTCCTAGTTCAGAGGTCGGAGAGTATTGGCCCTTGGTCAAACCATAGATGCGGTTGTTAAAGAGCATGATTTTCAGCTCAACATTACGGCGCAGGGCGTGGATGAGATGATTGCCACCGATGCTCAAACCATCGCCGTCACCAGTGACGAGCCAAATATGCAGGTCGGGCCTGGATATCTTCAATCCAGTTGCAATTGCAGGAGCACGACCATGAATAGTATGAAAGCCGTACGTGTTCATATAATACGGGAAGCGGCTGGCACAGCCGATGCCCGAGATGAATACCGCTTTTTCTTTTGGGATGCCAAGCTCAGGAAAGATTTTTTGGACCTGGGCCAGAATGGCATAGTCTCCGCAGCCGGGACACCAGCGCACATCCTGGTCGGAGACAAAATCTTTTCGTGTCAGTTTTACTGCAGCTTCTGTACTCATGATCCTTATCCCTCCAGCATGCGCGCAATCCGAGTCGCAACTTCAGACACCTTGAACGGACGGCCTTGTATCTTGTTAAGTCCAACCGCATCAATCAGGTATTCCGCTCGGATCAACTTCACCAATTGGCCCATATTCATTTCTGGGACGAGGACCTTGTCGTACCGGCCCAGCACATCACCCAGATCAGCCGGCAGGGGGTTCAAATAACGCAGATGCACATGTGCGACTGAGTGGCCTTGCGCCTGGGCGTCGTCGACTGCAGCGGCAATGGGGCCGTAGGTACTGCCCCAACCCAACACCAGCAACTTTCCCTGCTCAGGGCCATTCACCTTGATCGGGGGAATCTCCTGGGTAATCTTCTTCACTTTCTGATGCCGGACCCGCACCATTTGTTCGTGGTTGGCGGGAGCATAGCTGATGTTTCCAGTCAGATAGTCTTTTTCAATGCCGCCAATACGGTGTTCAAGGCCGGGCGTGCCAGGCGTGGCCCACGGGCGGGCGAGGGTTGCTTCATCGCGCAGATACGGGAAAAAGCCTTGCGGATCAGTCCGGAATTCAACAGGAATATCCGGCAGATCATCTGCCGACGGCAGCAGCCACGGTTCTGACGCGTTAGCCAGAAAACCGTCAGTCAAAAGAATCACCGGGGTCATATATTTCATCGCGATACGGGCAGCCTCAAAGGCAGCATAAAAACAATCTACCGGAGTCGAGGCGGCAATGACGGGGATCGGGGATTCACCGTGACGTCCGTAGATCGCCTGCATGAGGTCGGTCTGCTCAGGCTTGGTCGGCATACCCGTACTCGGGCCAGCACGCTGAATATTGGTGATCACCATTGGTAATTCGACCGTAGCAGCCAAACCGATCGTCTCGCCCTTGAGATTCATGCCGGGACCACTCGTCGTCGTAATGCCGAGTGCCCCGCCAAAAGCGGCACCCAGCGCGGCGCCAACCCCAGCGATTTCGTCTTCGGCTTGAAACGTATAGACGTTGTAGTTTTTATACTCAGCCAATTCGTGTAACACATCGCTGGCCGGAGTAATGGGATAACTGCCCAAGAAGAGTGGGAGTCCAGCCTTCTGTGCGGCAATAACAAAACCCAGCGCGGTTGCTGAGTTGCCGGTGATATTGCGATAGACGCCGGGCGCAATCTCGGCAGGCTTGATTTCGTAGGACGAGGCAAACATGTCGGTGTTTTCACCGAGATTATAGCCACCTTTGATGGCAAGGGTGTTGGCGTCGGCTACAGCTGGATTCTTGCCGAATTTTTGCTGGATCCACTCCAACGTGGGCTCAATGGGGCGATTAAAAAGCCATGAGACAACGCCCAAAGCGAAAAAGTTGCGACTCCGCATAACCGACCTGTTCGGCAGCCCGGTCTCTTTAAGGGCCAGCGTCGTCATCTTTGTGACTTCGACTTGATAGACCTGATATTTATCGAGCGAGTTCCCCGCGAGCGGGTCCTCTTTGTACTCGGCCTTTCGCAGATTGCCGCTGCTGAACTCAGCCGGATCTACGATCAGGATGCCGTTTTGTTTCAAATCGGCAATATTGGTCTTAAGAGCGGCGGGATTCATGCACACCAGCGTATCCAGCTCATCGCCCGGTGTGTACACATTTTTATTACTAAAATTTATTTGAAAGGCGCTGACTCCGTATAACGTGCCGGTAGGCGCCCGGATTTCTGCTGGAAAATCAGGTAGGGTTCCAATATCGTTACCAGCCAGAACGGATTCAGATGTAAAGCGGGTCCCAGTAAGCTGCATTCCGTCGCCAGAGTCTCCGGCGAAACGAATGACGACACTGTCGCGTTCTTGTGTAGATTTTTGCCGGTTGACGCCCTCTGGATTTGTCGCCATGGCATCTCCTCCTCAGTTGCAGTTGCACGATTTTCTCACTTGGAATTGTTACGGACAAGTAGCGAGATACCGATGATTATTATGATAGGTACAATATCCGACGTTCTGAAGCATTACAAGTTCAGCGTGCCAGTGGACTGTCACCTAGGTTACAAAAAATGCAAAGAAAACGGCATAATTGCCCACACCCGGTCCCTCTCCCACAGCCAGGTAAGCCTATTGCTTCCGGGAAGAAGACGCAAAACAGCCGGCAAGTGAAACAGGGATGAAGGCTTGGGAAACCGTTCGATGCCAACAGGCCAGTTATCCGGCACCCCAACCTGATGTTTGACCTCGCTTATTGCCTCTTCCAGCCCGCCTATCGCGTCGACCAGGCCACGTGCCAACGCCTGCCGTCCGCTCCATACACGACCTTGGGCGCAACCATCAACGATCTCATAACTCAGCGACCGACACTGAGCGACTTTCTCGACAAAGTCTCGATAAAAACTTTGAATTTCGACATTCACGCGTTCTTGGTCCGCAGGACCAAAGGCGAGATAGTCCGAAAACAATGCAGCCCGCTTCCCGCGTGTCAGGATTTCCTTTTCCAGGCCGAGCTGCGCGTATAATCCCTGCAACACCGCCTTACCCGCAATCACTCCGATAGAACCGGTAATCGTCCCTTCCTCAGCAAAAACCGTATTGCCAGCAAGAGCAACATAGTATCCCCCAGAAGCAGCAACGTCCCCCATTGAAACGATAACAGGTTTCTCCTCTCGCGTTTGCAGGAGTTGATGCCACACCAGATCAGAAGCCAGTCCGGATCCACCCGGGCTAGTCACCCGCACGATTATTCCTGCGACGCTCGGATCTTGGCGTACCTGCTTGAGATCGCGAATAAAACTCGTCGACCCGGTCGAGTGGACACCGTCACGCCCGGTTACACTCTCTCCACGAATGATCGTTCCGCCCACTGTCATCAGCGCAATGCGAAACGGAACATGTTTGAGCGCGTGGCGCCGCATGAGACGCCCGCGTCGACGCTGGTACTGCCCAGCCTCAATCATTTCAACCGAGCCGCCTTGCCCAACGTGTTCCTCTAACCACGTTGGGATCTCGTCTTCATACCCAATATGGTCAATTAAACCGGCTTCTTGTGCCTCTTGAGACAGAAAAAGACCACGATCAATGAGCTCACGCGCCACGGTCTTTTCTGTGTTTCGAGCCGAAGCAATGGCTTCGACAAGTTGATCATACAGATCGTCGAGGAGACTGTTCATCATCTCCCGATGCGGCTCTGAGAGCGAGGTCCGGGTAAAGGGTTCGCCGGCAGATTTATATTGTCCTGCCTGGCTCACCTGGGCTTCAATCCCGAGTTTATCCAGAGCGCCCTTAAAGAACAGCGTTTCCGTAGCAAGGCCGGTCACTGTGAGATGGCCGGCCGGTGCCAAGGCAATCGCATTTGCCACGCTGGCCAGATAGTACTCCTGAGTCCCCGCCTCAGAGAGGTAGACCAGAATATATTTCCCGGCCTGGCGCAGGGCTAGGAGGGAACGACGCAGACTCTGCAGCCGAGCCCAGCCCATGTCCAGATCGTCGATGGTTAACACAACCGCCTTGATCTGATCATCCTCACGCGCCCAGCGCAGCAGAAAGGTAAATGCTAAAAGATCCGGGGCGGCCGTGCGTCGGAACGGGAGGAAGCCAAGTATCCCATCCTCAGCCAGGGAGCCTGTCAATTCAAGCTGGAGGGTATTATACGGACCGTGCCGTCCGGTCAGACGGCCAAGAAGGTCCATCGTCCATAAAGCACAGCGAGTGATGCTACGTAGCAGGAAGTGTATCACGAATGCGAGACACCATATGCCCCGCTCGCCTGCTTCAGCAAGTGCGGGTGTCCCCGCTCGTTGCGCGCCCGCCAGGGGCTCACACCGGAGGCGCTCTCAACACGCCGAGTCGCAGGCTGGTATCGCGCGCGTTGGCCGCTGCGCCGTAAGAGCAAACCGCGCCGGAGGAAGGGCGACTGGATACCGAGTGCTTTACACACGTTCACAGACGCAAACGGCCAGCTATCATCGTTAGAGAAAAGCCAGGCCTCGGCATCTGCGTAAAGTTTGCAGTTTCTCCGGTCCTCTGCCCCAAGATATTTTTGAAAGCAGTCAACAACATCCTCCAGAAAAGCAACGCCTAAGCGCCGTGCGCCCTGCGAGTCAGTCCGTCGTCTCATTGCTAGAACAAATTGACCACGCAGGGCAGTATCCGGCTGGGAGATATGTACGCCACCCTCGGCGAACAGTTTCCCCGTTCCGAGAGGCTGCACTCTCTTCTCGTTCGCCCCCACCATATTCCACCTCCACCACGGTAACGTTTTCGTGCGCTCTGATGCGCAATACTGCCTTCCCTTTCGCATAGCAAAGATATACCCTGGATGTCAGAGTATTCCTTCATGAAAGTTTAACCTAAGCGATCCGCTGGCTACCCCTGTTCTTCTTTATAGAGTTCAAGCCAGGCCATCTGAATGGCTTCGAGTTTTCCTTCACTCGAGTCTTGTGGATTATCGCTAAAGTCCGCCAGTTCCGTTACCCATTGGTGCAGATCAGTAAAGCGGACAGTCAATGGATCCATCTCTGGTTGCGCTTCAAAAAGCTGCTCAGCAAGATCTTCGACGTTGTCCCAATACAGCTTCATCTCTGCCTCCAGCTTGTCAGGCGCTATAGCTCGGACAGGCGTTTTTCTCCCAGTACCTCTTGGATCGAAGAGTCCATAATTCTCTGAGCAAAGGGAGTGGTGGCTTCGCTCAGTTCCTCAGTCAGATCTCGGATCAAATCGTAATCCTCGCCACCCAGCGCCTCACGTAGTTTTTGCACTGCCTGCGCAATCTGTTCTTCTTCGCCTTGGCGCAAAAATGCTGCATTCTGATGCAGCGCTTTGTGTGTCGCATTGAGCACAGTATCTGCCTCTGTCCGAGCTTCGATGAGGAGACGTTGCTCTATGTCTTCTTCTGCAAAATCTATGGACTCTTCAAGAAGCTGCTCAACCTCATCGTCAGTCAGGCCGTACGACGGCTTTACTTCAATGGATCGTTCCAGCCCGGTCCGTAAGTCCAGGGCCGAG
Source organism: uncultured Enterobacteriaceae bacterium (assembly GCA_964495015.1). GTDB lineage: Bacteria > Desulfobacterota > Binatia > Bin18 > Bin18 > Bin18. The sequence continues at coordinate 133,799 of CAZBUD010000001.1, forward strand.
ACACTCAAAATGCCGTCCGCGTCGATCATAAAGGTGACCTCGACGCGGGGCACTCCCGCCGGCTTAGGTTCAATAGGAATCGTAAACCGAGCCAGGCTACGACAGTCCTGCACGAGTTCACGTTCCCCCTGAAGAACATGGACATCAACCGCAGTCTGATCATCAACCGCAGTCGTAAACATTTCTTTCACACTCGCCGGGATCGTTGTATTACGCTCAATCAAATGGCTCAGCACTCCACCCATGGTCTCGATACCTAAGGACAGTGGCACAACGTCAAGGAGGAGCATGTCTCGCCGACGTCCGGACAGCGTATCTGCCTGGACAGCTGCGCCAAGGGCAACCACCTCATCCGGATCAATATCGGTTAACGGGCTACGCCCAAAAAACTCACCAACCCGCTGGCGGACCAACGGCATGCGTGTGGAGCCTCCCACTACAACAACTTCTTCGATTTCATGCGCCTCAAGCCCCGCATCTTTGAGCGCCTGACGACACGGCCCGAGCGTCCGCGTAACAATCTCGTCAACCGCTTCCTCCATCTCTTGACGCGTCAGGATGCGCGAGACGTTAATTCCCTTTTCAGCGACGGAAAAATTCAGAACGGTTTCATCCTGTTCTGACAAAGCCGACTTGGCACGTTCCGCAACGCCGTGCGCAATGCTCAGCACCTGCGGATCACGGCGTAGTTCTTCAGATAGACCGGAAAGAAGAAAGCGCGCGGCCAAGCATTGATCGATATCGTCGCCACCCAAGCGCATATCCCCACTCGTCGACAGCACTTCAAAGATCCCGGTGTGGAGGCGCAGAATGGATACATCAAACGTTCCCCCACCAAAATCATACACGGCGATCAATCCCTCTTGTTTTGTATTCAGACCATAGGCAAGGGAGGCAGCGGTGGGTTCGTTCAAGAGGCGAATGACATCTAAACCGGCTAGCTTTCCCGCATCTTTTGTAGCCTGGCGCTGCGAATCGTTGAAATAGGCCGGCACGGTAATCACAACTTTGTGGACTTCTTCCTTGAGCGCCGCTTCGGCCTGCTCTCGCAACGCACGCAGAATCACCGCCGAGACCTCTGGTGACGTATATTGACGGTCATGTATGGCAAAACGCACCATGCCTTGATCGTCAGCAAAACGGTAGCGTTGGTGGTCGTCCGGACTGACGTGCCCCATGCCGAGGCCCATAAACCGTTTGACCGACCGAATCGTGCTTAAAGGCTGAGTCCGCGCCAGCTCGCCGGCGTCGCGGCCAACGACAGTCTTTCCATCCGACGAATAGCTTACAATGGAAGGGACGATCTTGTGTCCGGTTTTGGCATCCGCAATGACACGTGGGCCATCCTCGTCCACATAGGCAATCAGACTATTCGTCGTTCCAAGATCAATACCAACTATATGTTCCACGATACGCTATATTCCTTTTCTACATCGCGAGACAGGGTGCGCAGATAGGCCATATCTGACAGTACGCGTTTGAGTTCACTCAAGAGATCTTGCGGACTGTCAGGATGCTCCCATTTGGCAAAATTAGCGGCCAGCCTCTGCTGGAAGCCCTGCATCTGTTCATCCAGATCAGCCCCGATCTGCTCAAGTTCAGATTTGAGGTCAGCAAGGGCAGCATCGGCCTGTGTATTGCGGACCTCTCTCAACTGAGCCAGTTTTTCCTGGACCTCAAACACCAGCCCAGCCAGCTGGGCTGGTACCCGGTTATTTTCCGCGCCAAGCTGTTCGCCGTTCAGCTCTAGCCAATACTGACCACGCTCAACAGGATCGCGTAAAGTCCGATAGGCCTGGTTCACCAGGGCAGTATTCTTGAGGCTGGCCTGTTGCTCCTCCGCCGTACCGGTTTGATGCAGATCGGGATGCAGCTGGCGGCTGAGATCGTAATACATCTGAGTCAGTTTGGCTTCATCAAGAACGGGATTTCGTGTAAGGCCGAAGACGCTAAAGAAATCAACATCAGCCGGGAAAACCTGAAAGGCTTGGCAGACAGGGCAGCACCCCTGAGGGGCATGTTCATCCTGACACCGCCAGCACTGCACTACCGCCGTCGTGGACATGATGGTAAGATTAGACAGAGAATGAACTGCCGCAGCCGCACGACCGTTTGACGTTGGGATTCGTCAACTTAAACCCTGAATCCATCAGCGTCTCAGAAAAATCCAGCTCGGTACCACGCAGATAGATAAAACTCTTGCGGTCAACAATAACCTTAGCGCTTTCCCGCTCGAAGACGCGGTCGCCATCGCGTGGGATATCCAGGTCCATCTTATAAGAAAGGCCAGAACAGCCCCCCCCGACGACTTTGACCCGCAGTCCGCACTCTTCCCGTTCGTCCTGCAGCTTGAGATCTTCGATCTTTTTGGCTGCGTTTTCACTAATGTCAATCTTGAGTTTTGCTTTCGCGCTTGCCATGCCTGTTTCCTTGCCTGTGTATGATGCGGCCTTATCAGGGTTAGCCGTGTCCTGCCCCCGCAAGTTCTTACTATTAAAGATTCAAATATCTCGAATTCTTTGCCAGCCTTAGGCTTTCCACTGAACGGACTTCAGGTCGATGCCCTCCTTGGCCATCTCATACAGGGGTGACATTTCTCTGAGGCGGATCACTACCTCGGACACCCGCTTGACTACGTAATCGACCTCCTCCTCCGTGTTAAACCGTCCCAGCCCAAACCGAATCGAGGTATGGGCTAACTCCTCACCAACGCCTAAGGCCTTAAGCACATAGGAGGGCTCCAGTGACGCCGACGTGCACGCTGATCCTGACGAGAGCGCGATTTCTCGATTCAGCCCCATCAGGAACGACTCCCCCTCTACATATGAAAAACTCACATTCAGGTTGCCGGGTATCCGCTCGGTCGGATGCCCATTCAAATACAGCTCGTCTAGGTTACTGGTCAGCCCATCGTACAGACGTTGCCGGAGCGCCAGCAGCCGTCCGGCTTCTCCCTCTAACCCCTGCCCGCATAGCTCACACGCTTTCCCAAACCCCACAATGCCCGCCACATTCAGCGTCCCCGAGCGCATACCGCGCTCATGGCCCCCGCCGTCCACTTGCGCTCTCAGACGAACTCGTGGGCCTCTCGATCGTACGTAGAGTGCCCCACACCCCTTCGGTCCATACATCTTATGCGCACTCATAGACATGAGGTCGATGCCATCTACATCAACATTAACAGGGACTTTCCCCACCCCCTGGGTCGCATCACAGTGGAAAAGAATCCCCCGCTCCTTCGCTAACTTGCCGATTGCTCGAATCGGATGCAACGTCCCAATCTCATTGTTCGCATACATCAATGAAATCAGGATGGTATTATCTCGGATGGTATTTTTCACATCGTCAGGATCTACCCGCCCGTACTGATCGACCGGTAGGTATGTCACTTCAGCGGTGTTGGAACGCTCCAGCGCTTTACACGTGTCTAAGACCGCTTTGTGCTCCGTCACTGCGGTAATAATATGATTACCCTTATCGGCATAGAACTCCACAACGCCCTTAATCGCCAGGTTATCCGATTCCGTCGCTCCGCTAGTGAAAATGATCTCTTTGGGCCGCGCGCCAACCAACTCTGCGATCTGACTCCGTCCCTGGTCGACGGCCTCTTCCGCCGCCCAGCCAAAGGCATGGTTCCGACTAGCCGCATTCCCATACACTTCCCCCAAATACGGCACCATTGCCTCCACCACCCGTGGGTCCACTGGTGTCGTGGCTTGATTGTCCATGTAGATCGGTCTTCGCTCCATACTTGCCCCTCGCTATAGTAAAATATCTGAAGCTCTTAAAATAGACTTTAGGGGTCCATATTAAAATTTCCCTGTCAGCCTGTCAAGCTACATAAGGAGGTCGAGGCATCGCCTCACCTCCTTCGGGCACCCACACGGGCCTCCTCTGCTGCGCCAGGACGCCTTTCAGCAGCCGACCAGTGTGCGATTGCGCAGCCTGGGCAATCTGTTCAGGCGTTCCAATAGCCATAATATTCCCTCCGGCCTCCCCCCCTTCCGGGCCCAGATCAATGACAAAATCCGCCGTTTTCACCACTTCAAGATTATGTTCAATCACCACCACAGTATTTCCCGCTTCGACTAACAACGCGAAGATGTCCAACAGTCGCTGGATGTCGGCCAGGTGCAATCCCGTTGTAGGCTCGTCAAAAATAAACACGGTTCGCCCCGTAGTCTTGCGGCTGAGTTCTTTTGCCAGCTTGAGCCTTTGGGCCTCTCCACCAGACAGGCTGGGTGCCGACTGGCCAAGGCGTAGGTACTGCAGACCAACATCGCGTAGTGTTTCCAGACGAGGCCGGATTTTGGGAATATCACCACACACAACCAGTGCCTCACCAACAGTCATATCCAAAATTTCGGCGATATTCTTGCCGCGAAATTGGATTCCCAAGGTATCTCGGTTGTAGCGCTGACCGTGACACACGTCACACGTCACATACACATCCGGCAAAAAGTTCATCTCCACCGTCAGGACTCCATTGCCCTCACATGCCTCGCACCGTCCACCTCTCACATTAAAAGAGAATCGATTCGGGCCATAACCACGCAACCGTGCCTCAGGCAGTCGTGCAAACAGATCGCGCAACGGGTTTAAAAGCCCAATATAGGTCGCTGGATTGGAGCTAGGCGTACGCCCAATAGGAGCCTGATTGACCTGGATCATTTTGTCGATTAGCTGCCAACCGGAAAGCTCGCCTATACGTCGGTCAACCCGTTTCGTGCCTGCAAGGGCATGGGCAAGTACAGGGGCCAAAGCATCGATCACCAGGGAACTCTTGCCGGAGCCTGACACACCAGTGACACACGTCAGTATCCCAAGTGGGAATGCAACGGTCACGTCTTTCAGATTATGCAACGTCACGTGAGAGAGCGTCAGGGCGTCTTCTGAAGTTCGACGGCGAGGAGGTAGGGGGATTGTCAGCTCGCCAGACAGGTATTGCCCGGTGAGAGAGCCAGGGGCCTGCTCTACTTCCTGTGGTGCTCCCAGGGCGCATACATACCCACCGTGTTCGCCTGCTCCGGGACCCAGATCAATCATGTAATCCGCAGCTCGCATCGTTTCCGGATCATGCTCCACGACCACCACCGTATTGCCTTGATCACGGAGCTGCTTCAGGATGCGTAGAAGTCGCTGCGTATCGCGAGGATGGAGACCAATCGACGGCTCATCAAGAATGTAAACGACCTCGGACAGGCCATTGCCAAGCAGCGTAGCCAACCGTGCCCGCTGCATCTCGCCACCGGACAGAGAGACCATCGGTCGGTCGAGAGTCAGGTACTCCAAGCCAAGATCGATCAGCGCCTGCAAGCGTGCAGAAATATCCTTACAGAGCGGCCTGGCGATCTGCTCGGCCTGAGTCTCAAAAGTGAGCTGAGTAAAAAAATGAGCAACCTCGGTAATGGAATGCTCACTGAGTTCACCCAGGCTCCAATCCCCCACACGGATGCCTTGGGTCTCTGGCCTGAGACGTCTGCCTTGACACTCGGCACAGGGTAAGGAGTCAGTCGTTTCTTGTTTCGAAGCTTTCCTTTCTTGGGCGGCCTTTCCTTTTTGGGAAATCTTCTTCGAAGTCTGCACCCCAAGACCATCGCAACCTGAACACGCACCGTCAGGACTATTGGGGGAAAAAAAGGCTGGGCTCAGTTCCGGGTAGACAGTACCACAGGCGGGACAGATGAGTCGTTGAGTAAAGAGCCGCTCCTCGGCCTCTCCAATCAAGGGGTTTCCTATCAGGACGTTCACAATGTCTTTGCCGTAGCGTAGAGCCATCTCTAACGAATCGGCCAGCCGCTGGGCAATGCCGCTTTTGACCACAAGCCTATCAATGATGACGTCAAGCTGCGAATCATCAATACCATCAAGCTGGCGCGGACGCTGAATATCCTCTGAGAGGTCATGCGTCGTCCCATTGACCCGCACTCGAACAAAGCCCGCATTGCGCAACTCTTGGATAGCGACATCAAAATCGTCGGGATGGAAAAGCCGGATAGGGGCAAAGAGCTGGAGCCTACTGCCCTCGGGCAGATCGAGCAGCTCATCCACAATTTGGGGAACACTCTGAGATTCGATGATCCGCCCACACTCTAAACAATGCGGGGTGCCAACCCGTGCATACAATAGACGCAAATAATCGGCTATCTCGGTGACGGTCCCAATGGTCGAGCGTAGCGAGGTCGTCGTGCGACGTTGTTCAATTGCCACCGCAGGTGACAGCCCATCGATAGAGTCGACATCCGGCTTGGCCCGCTGAGTTAGAAACTGGCGAGCATAGGCCGATAGGGACTCTACATAGCGCCGCCGTCCTTCGGTATACAGCACATCAAAAGCCAGCGTCGATTTGCCTGAGCCCGATACGCCGGTAATGACTACGAGTTTATTACGTGGAATCTCAACGGCAATATTTTTGAGATTATGTTCGCGGGCGCCCCGAATGGTAATCGTATTCACACCGACAAGCCTACCAGAAAGCGGAATCGGGAACAGCAGCCTTCGGCGTCAGGCTGGCCCTCAGGAGGGAGCGCTGCACATCCAGCTGGGCAGCGATATGTTCTGGCGCGTCGTGGAGCAGGATGAGTTTATCAGTGCGGACCGACAGTATGGCATAGGCGTGGCCATCTCGATCGGCAAACTCGGCAAGCTGCCGAATGTGGTCAACAACGATGAGAACAACATGCGCATAGGCCCCAGCCCCTAGAAAAGAGACGGAGCGGGAAGTGCCGGTATACTTTTCGGACCGGCGCGCTATGAGCTGGCGGTTGGATATGCCTCGTGCAAGGTCGAGTGTGGCTCGTGTCCGCTGGTTCTCGGGCAGGTGGGCGATCAGATCATCCAGGGTCCGTACACCGAGGACGGTCAGCATCTCGGCAAGGTAATGCTCAGTATGCGGAATATCGCGTATAGTTGTGTGGGTGCGGGATGGTGGATCGCCCTTAGTCGTCGCCTTCTTGCAGTTTTTCAACAAATTGTTCGTACTCTTCTGCGGTCATCAGATCCTCCAGCTCTTCCGGATCGCTGAGCTCAATCTGAACCAGCCATGCGTCCCCGTAGGGATCTTCGTTCACAGTCTCAGGACTGTTCGTCAGTTCGATATTGACTTCCGTCACCCTGCCACTGACCGGGGCATAAATGTCGGAGACGGCTTTCACCGATTCCACAACGCTAAAAGGTTCATCTTTGGCGAGCTGCGTATCGAGCTCCGGGAGCTCGACAAACACCACATCACCCAGCTGTTCCTGAGCATAATCGGTAATCCCTATGGTTGCGACGTCCTCCTCCATTAAGACCCACTCATGTTCGCGCGAGTAGCGTACCCCCTTTGGAAATTCCATAACCACCTCCGTCTTTGCCTCTTTGCCTGTTTGATAAAATGATCGTGTCACAACTGTGGCCGGAACACGTCGGGTCCAGATCGCAATCGAGAGGTGCGTCCCGACGTCCGCGCACATGGAGGAACATAGCCTAGGGCAACACCGACACCCAGCATGGGCGATGGCACCCGACTGGTCAATACACCAGCCTGCTGCGCATCGTACCAGATGGCATACTCCTGGCGAGGAATTCCCGCACCTGCCATCCTGATCCCAACCAGGTGTTTTCTATCCCCTCAACACTGTTGCTTACGCAAGACCTCTCGACCCACGGTTGGTCCGCCCTCAAAGCGGACCAACCGCTGCAGGCCAGGCTCCATCGGTGTTGTTTTCGCATCAATATCATTGCCGTAAAAGAGATAACCCGCTTCAAGCCGGAAGGTATCTCGTACACCTAATCCAATCGGCATAAGCTCTGCTGCCTGACCTGCTTCCAAGCAGGCATTCCAGACGTGTTCGGCTTGATCGGCAGGGATGAACAACTCAAATCCGTCCTCTCCGGTGTGCCTAGTTCGGGCGATGAGACTGGATACTCCTGAAATTTCCCCTCTCGCTGACCAATAGCGACGAATATGAGCCAGGTCCAGAGCTGTGAGCTGACACAAGACTGCTTGCAACCGTGTGCCTTGTAGTGCGATGATCACGTATGCGTCGCTACGATTGATGATCTCGGCTCGACTGTCATTGTATTCGACGATCCAGTCATAGTCCTTCTCGGTCTTTGCGGCGTTGCCAAAAAGAAAATATCGGTCCTCAGCAAGACGATAGACAATGACATCATCAACAATCCCACCGTGGGGAAAACACATCAACCTGTACTGGGCCTGGGTAATCCGCACGCGCGCCCCATCCGTTACAAAAGGTCTTAACAGACCGCAAGCGGCCGGGGCCCGCTGATTTCGACCTCCCCCATGTGGCTTAAATCAAACAGCCAAACCTGAGCGCGCACCGCCCGATGTTCGGCCAGAATGCCGGAGTAGTGCGCGGGCATCTGCCAGCCACCGAATTCGATCATGCGCGCACCCAGTGCACGATGGGCTTTATACAGAGGTAGGTGTTTGGACCTGGGTTGTGATAAGAGTGAGCGCGCGAAAGCTGATGAATACGCGGTAACGCCAGATGCAAAGGAGAGCCTACATGGGCGGTTATAAGATTATCTCGTCGGATAGTCACGTGTTTGAACCGGCAGATTTATGGACGAGCCGAGTGGAGGCGAAGTTTAAAGATCGGGCTCCGCACATTGTCCGCCGTGAGGAAGATAATACCGATTGGTGGGTGTGCGATGGCGTCAAGGGGTTGAGTGGTGGATCCGGAGGGTCACAAGCCGGCAAACGATTTGTGCCCGAGGAACGAGACTCGCTCACGTTTGGTGACACAATGGAAAACGTCCGGCCAGGGGCCTATATCCCTGAAGAGCATCTTAAAGACTTGGATCTGGATGGCATTGACGGCGACGTTCTCTATCCGACTCAAGGGTTATTCCTGTACAGCATCCCAGATAGCGGGCTCCTCACCGCCTTGTGTAAGACGTACAATGATTGGATAGCCGAGTTCTGCGTGCCGTTTCCGCAACGAATCAAGGGCATCGCCATGATTAACGTTGACGATGTGACAGAGAGTGTGAGGGAGATGACACGTTGCGCTAAGCTCGGATTGTCTGGTGCACTGGTCACCGTCTATCCCTTGGAGGAACGAGCGTACGATTCACCCGAGTACGAGCCGCTTTGGGCTGCGGCCCAGGACCTGGCTCTCCCGCTGAGCCTCCATATTGCGACCAATAGGCCTGCTCCGGGCGCTCCATTTGTCGATCTCGAAACGGTGCCTACTGCTTTTTTGACAAATGTCGATCACTGGGTGCGTATGTCGCTTGCCAACATGATTTTCAGCGGCGTGTTTGAGCGTTACCCAAAACTCCAAGTCGGATCGGTCGAGCAGGAGCTGTCGTGGGCGCCACATTTCATGGAACGGATGGACTACAATTTTATCCAAAGACCAGCGACTGGAGGAAGGCGTAAGTTTAAGGAGGACATGCTGCCGAGCGACTATTTCCGACGGAACGTCTTTCTCAGCTTTCAAGAAGACGCCCTGGGCATCAGAGACCGCCATCTGATCGGCGTCGATAATATCTTGTGGGGGTCAGATTATCCTCACCCAGAGTGCACTTTCCCTCGCTCACGGGAGGTGCTTGCTACAGTTCTGGCAGACTGTACGGAAGCGGAAAAGATCAAGATTGTGGGAGGCAATGCCGCCAGGATTTATCATTTTGCTTAGAATATAGAATGGCAAGGAGCGGGAAGCTGAGCGAGACGTCTTATGGCTGATATGCTGACACCGGTATAAGGCTCGCCCATGTTGCAGCCCCTGGCATTGAAAGCGTCGAAGCTCTGTATGCCCAGATACGATATGAGAATCACGGTTTTTGGCCTCGGTTTTCAGCTGCCGAGTGCCAACGCCGGTATGACGCGATCCGAGCCGCCATGGCTCAACGCCGCATCGACTGCATGCTGATGTTCAGCAGCGGCTACGTCCTTAGCGCTAACCCGATCCATGTAGGCAACTATATCGATCGCCTACGGAGCCATTATTCTTCCGCTGGCGCTTCTTACACGAAACCCTTCAAGCCTTGTTGACGGAGCGGAAGAAAGAGACCCTGCGCCGTGGCTGGAAGCAGATGCACCGGCGGGTCATTCCGACCACCACGGGTACCATCATCAACCCGGACAACTTCCGCTACCGCGTCTGGCTGTCCATGTTGCCGCGGACCGGCCTGCGGCGTATCCCGCCCCCATTCGTTTTTGGTGGGGATCAGCCCTCAATGACCATGGTTTTAGCGACCACTATCCGATCTATCTCAGGCTTAGAGATTGCAAGTTAACCGCTTTCGTTCTTTGTTGGACAGTATGAGCCGTAAAGACGGCGCAGCCCTCAGTAAAAAAGCTGCTCGCGGTGCACCCAGGTTACATGGGTTACAATAGTTCTCTGGCCAAAGCTTCCATCTCGGTAACGATATCCTCGGTAGCGGTGGCGTTGAGCCAGATTGTGGTCCGGTTTGCGCCAGCGTTCTCCAGCGCGGATACGTCGTCTGCCGTACGCCACTGGCCGGTCATGCCGAAAACGGTGAGGTCAAGGCTGTTCATATCCCGCCCAGCTCCGTCACAGGCTTGTTTCAATTTGTCCATGCCAGCCTCAAACGCTGATATATCGGGAACGAGTGGCGCCCAGCCATCGCCCCATTCTGCGACACGGCGATAGACGTAAGGCGAAGTAATGCCACCAAGCAACACGGGTGGCCCTCCTTTGCGCGCCGGTTTGGGATAACAATGGACGGGAGAAAACTCTATATACTTGCCACTGTATTCTGACTCACCATCCTGCCAGAGTGCCCGCATGGATGCGATAAAATCTTTGGTTTGACCCCAGCGGTGAGCAAAATCACCTCCGAGCATCACGCACTCTGCCTCATTCCAGCCAGCGCCTATACCGAACAGAAAGCGACCTTGTACAGCATCATCTAGCGTAGCAATCTGTTGGGCAGAGATAATGGGGTTCCGCTCCGGTACGAGGTAAACGCCTGTACCAAGTTTTAGGGTGGTCGTGACCGCTCCGGCCCTGGCCAAGGCCATCAGCGGATCGGGAATGTGCGACAGCAAATATCGAACGCTCTCAGCGTTATCAGCTGTTAAGCCCGGATAGTCCTTCTCACCATCGACTGGCAAAATAGGGTGGTCTGGTACCCAGTATGACTCAAAGCCTAACTCTTCAGCTCGCTTGGCAACAATAGCCGGATCGGCAGCCGAGGACGGCATAGATGAGAACACTCCAATATCCATAGGTAAGCTCCTTTGTACGTAGATATAATCGCCTCCGACTAACACTGTCTGTGGGCAAAGGAAAGGGTGGAGGTCGCATGATGGTTCAGATAGAGAATCGATCATCTCCGTGGCTAGTCACGATGCGACTACTACTTCCCGTTCCTCTCCATATCCCCCCGAATTCCCGTGAAAGTCCCGCGAATTTTCACAACAGCCCGGTACAGCCCGATTTGGGAGACTAGGAGAAAGTCCCTTCTATTCGCTAGCTTACTTTGCTTTCAAGCTGGCTTTCAGCGGCCTTGACTGTGTTGGCGAGCAACATGGCAACCGTCAGGGGTCCTACCCCGCCAGGAACAGGAGAAATACACGCGGCGCGTTCTTTGGCCGCGGCAAACTCAACATCGCCCTTGAGCGATCCGTCCGCGACGCGCGTAATGCCAACGTCAATAACAATGGCACCATCTTTGATCCATGCACCCTTAATCGCTTCAGTCTGGCCCATCGCCGCTACTACAATATCGGCCTGACGGACCTGGTCCGCCAAATTTGCCGTATGTGAGTGACAGGTGGTCACCGTAGCGTGCCGCTCTAATAAAAGGAGCGCCAGCGGTTTCCCAACTAAGTTGCTGCGACCAATGACGACCGCGCGTTTGCCTTCGATATTCATTCCGCTTTGGTCGATAAGATGCATCACCCCGAGCGGTGTGCACGGTCGTGGGCCATCGTGTCCCAGCAGCAGGCGTCCTTGGTTGACGGGATGCAGTCCGTCAACGTCTTTCTCAGGAGCGATCGCTTCAAGAAGAGCCTCGGCGTCCAGATGGTCCGGCAGTGGGAGTTGGAGGAGAATACCGTGCACCTCAGGTCGCGTATTGAGCTCGGCTATCAGGCTGAAAACCTTGTCAGCCGAGATGGTTGCGGGCAGATGGTGGCCAAACGAAGCGAGGCCAATCTCTCGGCATGCCTTTTCTTTCATGCCAACATATACACGCGAGGCGGGGTCATCTCCGATCAGGATAGTCGCCAGTCCGGGCTGCCATGCTTTCAGCCCCGGCCGTTGGCGGATGTGCGCAATATGATCCTTCAGACCACTGCGTATGGTCTGGGCAAACTGCTTTCCATCAAGTACCGTCCCCATGTTACACTCAGGATACGCGAAGGGCTTCCCTTATACGCGAAGCACTTCCCTGCTGTAAAGTAACTGCAGGAGATCACTCATGGTGATCCGTATTCCCAAAGAAATCAAGGTTGAAGAAACTAGAGTCGCTATCACGCCGAGTGGCGTCGCCGCCCTGGTCGCCCACGGCCACGAGGTTTGGGTTGACACACACGCCGGCGTCGGGAGTAGCCTTCCGGACGACCAGTATAGAGCGACCGGAACCCACATCCAGGACTCAGCCCGAGAAGTCTGGCAACAAGCGGATCTCATACTCAAAGTCAAAGAGCCCCTTTCGGCTGAATATGCTTTCCTGCGTCCCGGCTTACTCCTGTTTACCTACCTCCATCTGGCAGCGGAAGAACAGCTCACTCACGCCCTCCCGGAAAATCAGGTCACGGCGTTGGGCTATGAGACTATTCAGCTGGATGACGGCTCATTGCCCCTCCTTGCACCTATGAGTGAGGTGGTAGGACGCTTGCCATTCAAGTCGGTGCGTGGAGTCTGCAAGCCCAGAATGGCGGCCGGGGAGTGTTACTCAGTGGCACGGCAGGGGTCAAGCCGGGCCCTGTGGTGATTCTGGGGGCAGGCATTTCCGGTACAAGCGCGTGTCAGGTGGCCGTGGGCATGGGTGCCTAGGTCAGCATCCTTGATGTCAATCCTGCCCGCTTGCGCTATGTGCATGACATCCTCGGCGGACATGTGACAACCGTCATGTCGAACCGGGCCAATATTGAGGAAGAAATGACCGCCGCCGATCTCGTCATCAGCTCAGTGTTAGTCCCCGGTGCCCGCACACCAAAACTGCCGACCCAGAGCTTATTTCAGAATATGCGCTCGGGTGCAGCCTTTGTTGATGTTTCAATAGATCAAGGCGGAAGCGCCGAAACCTCACGGCCAACAGCACACCACAATCCAATCTACCGTGAGGAAGACGTGGTGCACTATTGCGTCACTAATATGCCCGCGATCGTGCCACAAACCTCAACCTGTGCGCTCACGAATGTCACCTTGTCGTATGCATTGGAACTTGCAGATAAAGGCTTGCACGACAATCCTACCTTGCGACGCGCCCTGAACACCATGAACGGTCGGGTCACCCATCCCGGTGTTGCCGAAGCATTTGCTTTGCCGTGTGCGGATGTAGGTGAATTGTTGGCTGCGTAGGGGCGAGGCATTCCTGTTCAAAGGCCATAATTCCTTCCTCGTTCATAGAGAAATGCTTCGGCCCTACAAATCAGTCGGGTAATTACACACTTTGCGCACGCTCAACAATGGGGGCAACCCGATCCAGCCATTTATGCGCTTCACCGTCCGCAATTTCGGTTCCCATCTTTTGATTGAAGACCACCATCCCACTCACACCAACGGCCTGATACTGTTTGAGTGTATCCGCCGAGAGATTACCATCTTCTGGATCTACAATCGGAGTCACCGGCACACTGTCAGGGTCGCGGCCGGCTTCTTTCACAAGCTTTCTCAGCGCTTCGATCTCAGCGCCTAACGCCTGCGGACCCTGTACCAGCGGAAACCAACCGTCGTACGACCGCGCAACTCGTTCAATCGCTTTTGGTCCATGCGCACCAAGAAAGACTGGCGGCCCATTTTTTTGTACTGGCTTGGGTTCACACCGTACTGCAGGGAACTGGATCAGTTCGCCCTCATAACTGGCTTCGCGCTGCGTCCACAGCAGACGCATGGCCTCGACCGTCTCACGCAGGCGTTTCCAACGCAGACGAAACGTTGTTCCCATGATTTCGGTCTCTTCGCGCAACCAGCCAGCGCCTATGCCCAAGATCACCCGGCCGTTTGAGTACAGGTCAAGGCTGGCAATGACCTTGGCAGTTATCAAGGGATCACGTTCCGGTAGAAGACTAATGCCCGTACCGAGTTTGATCCGATTGGTTACCCCGGCAGCCACGGTCAGTGCAATAAACGGGTCGGACCAACGGCCGTAGTGATCAGGCAAAGCCCCATCAGCCGCGCCGGGAAATAGCGTTGAATGGCCAACCGGGATGACCGGATGTTCGGGAATCCACAACGAAGCAAATCCTAGTTCTTCGGCCCTGCGCGCTACAGCTGCTAGGTCTCCACTCTCAGCCGTTGCCGTCACCAGTACTCCAACGTCCATAGCTTCCTCCTGTGTAAGTCAGTTTGTTTGGCCCAAAGCACCATATTCTCAGCGATGGCACAAGCCTTTCCTTGACAGGGTTCTCAAGCCCCAGATAGCTTGACGGGCAATGCCTCACAAGAGATTTTTCATTCCTCGTGTTGCCGTATTCCAGTCTCAGATCTTTCGTTCAGTCAGGAGCGCCCGGAGTTGAGCGCTTCGCCTCATGCTCAGGCATCGACATCAGACACCCGAGAGACGCCGGATAACACAGTTTTCGGCGTTCACCTGTCGTATGCCTTTCGGGCACTCAACTACCGAAATTTTCGCCTCTTTTTCATGGGCCAATTTGTCTCGCGGGTCGGGTTCTGGATGCAGAACATGGCCCAGGCTTGGCTCGTTTACCGGCTGACTGAATCCTCGCTCATGCTCGGCCTGGTCGCCTTTGCCGGCCAGGTGCCGACCCTGGTGTTCGGGTTATTCGCCGGGGTAGTGGCCGACCGTTTTAACCGCTACCGGGTTATTCTTTTCGCGCTCATTCTCTCTCTGCTGCAGGCTCTCGTGCTCGGTATCCTGACCATGGGCGGCTGGATTACGGTCTGGCAGGTGTTTACCCTTGCCCTGATTGCCGGAACGATTCAAGCCTTTGAAATGCCTGCTCGGCAGAGCTTCTTAATAGAAATTGTAGGTCGTGACGATATCACCAGTGCCGTGGCTCTGAACTCGACCTTAGTCAATGGTGCACGTATTCTCGGTCCTGCACTGGCCGGCCTCTTTGTGGCGCAATTTGGTGAAGGCGTTTGTTTTGTTTTTAACGGCCTGTCCTACCTGCCCATCATTGGTGGTTTTCTGGCCATGCGTCTGCCCCCACGCCCCGAGACAGGACCGCCCACAAGCTCCACCGCAACCTTCATTCGGGAGGGCATTACGTATGCCTTGCACACCCCAGCCATTCGGCTGCTCTTGATTCTGATCAGTGTCGTCAGCCTGATCAGCACCCCCTACACCGTACTGATGCCCATCTTTGCTGCCGATATTCTGCACAGCGGCCCCAATGGGATGGGGATGTTGATGGGCTCAGCCGGAGCCGGAGCAGTTGTTGGCGCCTTACTGCTAGCCCGACATCGAGACACACAAAAACTCGGGCGTGTAATGGCAGTTGCGCTTATCCGGTTTGGTATTGGACTCATTCTCTTCTCCTGGTCAAAGCACTTCTGGTTATCCATGCTCGTTCTGCCTCTGATTGGCTCAGGCTTCATGGTCCCCATGTCAGCCATCAACACCCTGCTCCAAACCTTAACACCCGACCATCTGCGCGGTCGGGTCATGAGTCTCTTCTTCATGATGTTTATGGGCGCGCCGCCCATCGGGAGTCTGCTAGCCGGTTTTCTCGCGCCCATCATCGGCGCGCCACTCACAGTAGGCAGCATGGGCGTGGCGTGTCTTGCTGCTTCAGTCTACGTTTTCTTGAAGCTGCATTTATTGCGAGACACGGTAGAGACAGGTAGATTGGGCTAGGCGCTCTGAGGGCAGGTCAAGAAAGGCCCGCTGTTGCCCTGATAACCTCGATGCTTTCCCAGGATGTCGTCATTGGCTTTACCTCATCAGACCGCTTTAGCCTTTTCTTGCCCAGACGATGCGGTTTCTTCTTGCGGCGAAGGCCGAGAGCGGGTGAGGCCAGTACTGTTCACCACATAGATCCCAAAACACACCCCAGCCACACCAAGCAGCTGTACCATGCCCATATGTTCATCCAGCAAAAGCCAACCAAGGAACACGGCGAATACCGGGGTGAGAAACGTGAGCGAGGCTACGCGAGTGGCGGAATTACGCTGAATGAGCCAGGCGTAGGCCACAAAACCGAAGGCGGCAGAAATCACACTCAGGTAGGCAATGGACACAATCACTCGGGTCGAGATGAGAAATGGCTGGCCTGTTTCGAATATCGAAGCCATCATAGCCAGGATGGGCCAGGTGATCCAGGTCTGCCAACACACAAGCGAGATGGGGTGAATCCGGCCAGCAACGCGCTTAGTGATGATACCTGAGATACCAATGCTCACGGCCGAGCTCAGCACGATGGCATCGCCGATTACTGCGTCGCTGAGCCCGCCGTCCAATTTATTTGAGAACAATTTGGCTGAGAACAAAACGATGATTCCGCCAAAGGCGATACCAAGACCATATAGCTTCCGGGCAGTCAGCCTGTCCCCAGGCAAGAAAAATGGTGCAAGCAGAGCAACAAAGATAGGCTGGGCACTAAAAAATACGGCGGACCGGCCAGAGGTTGTAAGTGCTGTCCCCAAGTAGACGGCCATATTGCCATAGCAGAACAGCGAGCCAAGAATGAGCAATATCTTGAGTTCGTTCCAGCCAAAGCGCAGTTGCACCTGCTTATACCAGGCCACGACCGCGAGCACCGCAGCCGTCACACCGAACCGGAGGGCCGCAGCACCAAGTGGCGGCATATCAAACATACCGACCTTGATGGCGACAAACGCTCCACCCCAGATCGCGCTTAGTAGCGCAGTCAGCGCGATCGCAGAAGGGCCAAGCGGCTGATCGTGCGTGTGCGGACTTAGCCCAGAGGACTCACTCACGACTGCTCTGCTCGTTCAACAAAATGGATGAGAATGCCCCCGGTGCTTTTGGGATGGATAAAGGCGACTCTTGAGCCGCGTGCTCCTGGCCGGCCTTTCTCGTCAAGCACGCGTAAACCTTTGGCTTTGACTTCCTGAATGGCGGCGTCAATATCATCCACACGGACGGCGATATGATGGATGCCCTCTCCCTTTTTTTCTATCCAGCGCGAAATGTCGCCCTGATCCGTGACTTTCTCATCCATGTCGGGCATGCGGTCTTGCAAAAACTCGAAGTCAGCCTCGCCAATCTTGGCAAACGCAATACGGAGACCTTCGTATGGGTCAGCCTCCTCAAAGTCATGAATCTCCAGCCCCAATATCTCGCCAAAAACGTTAAGATATTTATCAAGATCTTTGACCGCCACGCCAATGTGATCAATTTGACGAATGTTCATGGGACCTCCTAGATATCATCCAATGGAAACACCGGTCGCCGAATCTTTTCATACGGCAGTCGGGAATGAATCTGCGTCGCCAGTCCGGGCGTATCCACATCGATAAATTTATTGGCAATGCCGGCAAACCCGGCCCGGTGTTGAAGTTCGGACTTGATCGCAACAATCTTGCGTTGAGTCGGTTCAATCCCGAGACTACGGAAATGATTGACCTCAAAGCCATGTGTCGGACGTGAGGTTAGAATCACCTCAACCCCGCCACAGTCTATGACAACCGTTGGCCCACGCCGATACGTCCCAGCATTGAACGCAGTTGCCGCCGTATACACACCGTCCTGAACAACCCGAACCCGACCGCTGATTTCAATCGGATCACCGTGGAAGGCGTCTACTTTGCCACCAACCGTCAATGTCACGTTTTTGCCGATTCCGGCTTGCACGGCGGCCTGAACGGCTGCTGGATCAATAATATTGCTGATCACTGCTCCTTTGGCATTCTGCTTGAGTAGCTCGGCTAGTAGGGCGGTTCCATCACCCGGCGTCCCGGCCCCTCCGCTATCAGCAAGATCTCCCAGCACGACCAGTCCATCATCGGTCTCAATGGCCTCCCGCACGCCTTCGTCCACCGGAACCATATCGGTATGGAACGCTTGGCGTTTGGCCCAACACGCTTCTTTTATTTGCTCGGCAATGTCTTGGGCCAACGCGGGTTCATTGTTGGTCGTCACTGTCACACTGATGCCCGTCTCCGGACTATCGGAGCAGAAAAAGCCCCCCAGCAGCGACACGTCGAAGACGCGTGCATCTCGTGACAAGTTAAACGCCTGGCGCATCAGCGACTCCATGGGCCAGCCGGGAGCGATATAGATCTTTTGCAGTGCCGGAGCCATTGCCGGTTGGGCCCACGCGCTGGTGGCTGACACACTACCGTCAAACATCCCGGCCATGACTCGGGCGGCCCGCTCTCCAACTGGAACAAAGTCGTAATGTGGGTTGGTTTTTACGCCTAGCAACACACTAGCCTGCTCGACCATCAACGGCGTCGTATTGGAATGACCATCTACCAAAGCGATGATCGGAATCTTGTCGCCGAGCAACTCGCGTAATGTTCTGAGGAAATCACCTTCGCAGTCATCGCAATCGTCTGATACCGCCGTCCCATGCAGTTGAAGAAAAACACCATCAACCGGATCATTTTTCCGCAAGAGATCAATAAAGCCGGCTTTGGTCGCTTCATGCGCCTCTGCGGTGGCCTTACCCCCGACGCCGGGCACAACAAACTGAAGCGGTACCACGTCCCACTGCTGCTGTTTAGCCCCGTTGAGGAACCCGGCAATCGCGCCCTCTCTCCCACCCACGCGCAGCACGCGCTCTCCCATCAGCGTTGCACGCTGAAATAACGCAAGCCCCATCTTCTGAGTAGCAAAGGTATTCACCGCGACCAAATATCCACCAACGGCGACACGCATGATTTACTCTCCCTTATCCTGAGAAGCGTTAGTTCCCTCTCCCAGCCATTTCTGAATCTCACCTTCAACACTGTCGATCGACAACCATGTCACAGAATCCGGCCTACCCGTCGGCCTTTCGCGCTTGAGATAACGTACGCGTCTGGCGTCCTGCACCAGGTCAGCCCGTTGTCCGACCGGGCAGCTCAACATGCACGTCACCTCGCGCACTTCGGCCACGTCTCCGAGTCGTCGCTCTGCAACCAGTTCCCGCACCGCCGTCAGCAGCTCCAGCCCGTTATAGACTCTGGGCTCAGCGGCGTCTTTGCGGACCTTGACCTCTAGCGTTCTATTCGTACACTTGGTCTTCGTACGAATATCAATCTCAAGTTTTCCGACAAGAATAGCAGCCTTCTGGTACTTTGGACTCCGGCTACAAAGACATAGGGATTGAACAAATACAAGAGGCGCAAGAGCGAACAGTCGCAACCACGAGCAAAGAGGAACGCAGATGCACCCAGACGACATCAAGGAGTACCGCCGTAAAAATGTTCCCGTCTTCAATGACAATAAGATGAAGCTGGGGATCTTTGGCCAGAACTGCAGCTACGGCTGTACGATCACACATGCTGAGTCCACATTTGAGCCAACGTATGAGCATAATGTGCTGATTTCTCAGCAGGCAGATGATTTAGGGTTCGAACTCCTGGTGCCAGTCGGACGCTGGAAAGGCTTTGGCGGCACGACCGATTTCAACGGCGACTGCATGGAGACCTACACTTGGGCCACGGCTATGGCCACCCAGACCAAGAACATCATGCTCTTTTCGACCTCGCACGCGCCGACCATCCATCCTCTTGTCGCAGCCAAACAGGGCTCCACGATTGATCATATTTCCAAGGGCCGCTGGGGCTTAAACATTGTATGTGGCTGGTTCTCACCTGAGATGGAAATGTTCGCCGCCAAGCAAATGGAGCACGACGATCGCTATCGTTATGCAGGCGAGTGGCTTCAGGTCATGAAACGCCTCTGGACGGAGCAGAATTTTGATCACGCCGGGGAGTTCTTTCAGGTCAAAGACGGCTATATGCTGCCCAAGCCAGTTCAACAGCCCTACCCTACGCTAATTAATGCTGGCTTCTCTCCAGCGGGCCAAGACTTCTCCGCCCGTGAGGTTGATTTTAACTTTATCCAAGTCGATACGCTGGAACACGGCAAAGAGGTGGTCACTGATGTGAAGAAGCAGGCCAATAATTACGGCCGAGAGATCGGCATGATGTCCTATGGTTTTGTCGTCTGCCGCGACACGGAAAAGGAGGCCAAGCAGGCGTACGATTATCTGATTGAGAAAGGCGACTGGACAGCGGCGCGCACCATTCTCGGCCTTCTGGGCGTTGAAAGTCAGTCGTTTAGTGAAGCAGCCCTCACCCAGTTTGCCGAGCGTTTTATTGCCGGCTGGGGTGGCTATCCTCTGGTCGGTACACCTGAGCAGGTGGTCGATGAAATGGCCAAAATCGCGGACACTGGCATTGAAGGGCTTATTGTCTCCTGGCTCGATTATAATGAGGAGTTGAAGTATTTCGGCGAGCGGGTGATGCCGCTGATACGGCAGGCGGGGCTGCGGGAGTAGATGTTTCTGCCAACGTCCGCCTGAGGCTAAAGCCTCAGGCCCGGTTACCACGCCCGCTACACCGGGCTGCCCACATACTCTTAGGGGCAAAGCCCCCTTCGTAGATTGAGCTTGGTGCTCTAGCGCCCAGCGGGGTGGGCGTACAGGAGAGACCCCCAGATTTAGAAACACATCCGTAGGTCGGGTTAGCGGAGCGTAAACTCGCAACCATCTTCAGCACTGATGTCGCCGAGTAAAGCCGACTCATGGGCGACGATTCACACCCTGAAGACCTATCGAGAAGTCCTCACCACTCTCATTGAGCGCCGTCATGGCCGGGTGGTCGACTCGCCTGGCGATAATATGCTGGCCGCGTTTACTAGTGCAGTCGACGCAGTAGAGAGTGCTGTCGCGATTCAACACGAGCTCAAGATACGTAATGCAGAACTAGAAGGCCGCCGGCAAATGGCGTTTCAGATTGGCCTCAATGTCGGCGATGTCATCAACGATGAGGGGCAGCTATATGGCGATGGTGGTGAATATCGCGGCGCGCTTGGATGGCTCAGCCACCCCGCGCGGGATCTGCCTCTCGTAAGCCGTGCATATACAGATCAAGAACAAGCGCGATTTGGCTTTCTCTTACCAAGGGGAGCAGGTTGGTCAGCAGTTCCCGACGGACACCGGGCCGCTCCATATCCTCGCAATCAGTAAAGACAATAAGACGTTACTCGTTGTGGAACTCAAGAAAGGCCGAGCGTGTGATGCTATCGTGGGGCGAGATACTGCGCTATATGGGGTGTACACAGGATGATCTCGCTGAATCCGAGCGGACGTGGTGGTACGCGGGGCGATGATCCCACTTGAGGACGATCAACAATTCAGAAGAGCCCTGGCTATTGTGCCTACGATTGATTTCTACCGCTATGAAGTAAATTTCAAACTCGTGAAGGTGAGTTAAACCGATGCATAACGAAGGTTAGCTGCGTTTCCATAGCTTTTGATCTCCCAGATGTGGAGAGCAGAACGTTTGGGAGATGAGGCACGGGATACCAGAGGCAATGGCAAACCAGACGCTCTCAATCATAACCAGACAGCGCAGATTAGAAGCGCTGTACGTAACGTTGCCCACAAGGACGAGGACGCGGCTCCTGTGCGTCCAGCTCAGGAAGAAACCGTACAGCTCACCGTAGGCATTCCACGCTCTATTGCGTTTGCGACGCGCCGGGCCTCCTTGGATAGGAAATAGA
>CAZBUD010000001.1:155690-170241 GCA_964495015.1 uncultured Enterobacteriaceae bacterium
AGACATCGTCCCCATGCTGCTCAACTCCTGGTTCCAAGAAGAGGGATACATCTCTTCGTAAGAATGCCTATTGACAGAACGCGCACGTCACCAGCTGAATGAGAGCCTGGGCCAGTCGGGTTGCCCCTGTGGGATAAGAGGGTGGAGGGATCTATGGAAACGAATCGTAAACGCAAATTCTTCGACCCGAATATACCACGCAAGGGTCAGATGCTACAACAACACGTTGAATATACCAACGAAATCGGCACTTCCCCACCGTTCTTTTCTTTGATCGAATTCAACCTATCCGGGCTTTGCAACCGAAAGTGTGTATTCTGTCCCCGAATAGACCCGAAGGTTTTCCCGAATATCAACGAGCATATTCCTGTCAAGCTGTACGAGAAGATCGTGAAAGAATTGGCCGAGGTAGGCTACGATGGAGTGATCCTCTACTCCGCCTTCGGAGAGCCTTTATTGTATAAGCGCATCGAGTTGCTTATCGAGCTGTCTAAGAAGTATTGTCCCAAGGTTCGCGTCGAAACGGTCACTGACGGCGACTTCGTCACCCACACGAAATTGCGTACCTTGTTCTCCTCCGGTCTCGATACCCTACTTATCAGCTTGTATGACGGTCCCCATCAGGTGGACATCTTCGAAGGGATGATGACCGAAGTCGGTTTGAGCGATGCCCAGGTGATCCTCCGAAAACGGTGGCTACCACCCGAAGAGCACTATGGCATTACGCTCAGCAATCGGGCGGGCATGATTGAGATACCGGAGGCTGGCATTGGCAAACTGAAAGAGCCTCTCAAGCGACGCTGCTTCTATCCCTTTTACCAGATTCTGGTTGACTACGATGGGGCTGTTCTGCTGTGTCCACACGACTGGGGCAAAAAGCTGATCGCCGGCAACCTGCGCCATCAGACTGTCCAGGAAGTCTGGAATAGTAAGGTCATGCGGCGAGTTAGGATGAACCTGGCCAATGCAGATCGTAACTTTGCTCCATGTAGCGTATGCGATGTGGATGGCACACTCATGGGGCAGAGAAACTTTGATCGATGGATGAATTATTACCAAAGGCGGTAGGTAGTTGAAGGGTAAACGCGTTCTGGTGACTGGCGCTGGCGGCGGCATCGGGTTTCAGGTTGCCGCTGATTTCCTCAAGAGAGGTGCAGTTGTTGGAGCTCACTATCGGCACAACAAAGAGGGAGTCCAAAGGCTTTTTGAGTATGCCGAACCTAGTCAGTGTCAGATCTTTCAGGCTGATTTCAGCCGGTCAGTCGAGGTCCTTCGTCTCTGGAACGAGTTCGTTGGTTGGAGTCAAGGAATCGACGTGTTGGTCAATAATGCTGGTGAAGCTGTTGCTCCGGTGCCTTTAGATGAAATAGACGAAGATTCATGGGACAGAACATTTCAGGTCAACGTCAAAGCCCCGTTCCTACTTAGTCGTGCAGCCTTGTCTATCATGGCAAAGCAGGGTTCCGGAAGAATAATCAATCTCAGCAGTATTGGTGTGAAGTTTGGCGGAGGCATCAGCACAGTCCACTACAGCGCTTCCAAGGCTGCTCTAGAGGCTCTCACCAAGTCGTTCGCTAAGGCGGGAGCACCTTTCAATGTTCTGGTTAATACGGTTCGTGCAGGGGTCACGGACACGCCCCTGCGCGAGAAAGTTGGCCAACATGACTCGTCTGCACGTATCGGCCTAATACCCTTGAAACGGCTTGCTCAGCCTAACGAAATATCAGAAACTGTCCTTTTTCTGGCCAGCGATAGAAGCTCTTACATTACCGGCACTATCCTCACTGTGGCAGGCGGTGAATAGAGATCTAGACCCGACGGGCCCACCCCCTCATCGGGGTGAAGAATGGCCCTAACATTGGATTCGGACTACAGTTAAAACCGAAAGTTCCGTCGCTAATCACTGCCCCTTCCGCTCCAAATGGCCGGCAGTGGCATACGGTTGGTGAGTGAAGAAGGGAGTGCCCCATCAGATGCCGGCGAAGTAACCTTAATTCCCCTTAGAGGAGGTATTTTCTTTTCTCTTAGATGCTTGAGCGACTTGCTTGTCACATGGCGAGAGGGGCGCCCTACCCTGGTCAATTGCTCCGGATTCCATAGCTTGCCCAAGCACCCCGCCAGACGCCAGAATTTGCGCAGTACGGCTCGATAACGCATGTCTGATAGTATTCTTATTGGCCGTCTTTGGGTCTTCCTGAGCAATCCCTGGCTGACTAGTCGGTTGGTTGCCCGGCTTACGGTTCTGATGCAGAAGCCGGTTTTTTAGCGAGGTATTTCCGGCTGGAAATGACAGCCCATTCCGGCTTGCCGTTTTTCTCAATAATTTGGACCTTCATTTGTACACATCTCCCCGAGGGCCAATCTTGACAACCTCGATAATCAATTGGTCTTCTTCGATACGATACAGCGCCCGCCAGCTACCAATCCTGTACTATCTTTCTATTGAATCGCAAACGTGTCTTGTGGCAGGATGCTGGCCGGAGATGCCACTATGTCAGACGCACGAGAAAAGCCCCGCCCCCTGATTGATGACCTTACCCGTCCGTTCTGGGATGCGGCCAAGGAACGCCGCCTCGTCATTCAACGTTGCCAAGACTGTAGTCACTTGCATCACCCTCCGCGTCCAGTGTGTGATGCTTGTCACAGCAAGACGCTCACGTTCGAGCAGGTGAGCGGGCGGGGAAGGATTTATAGCTTCAGCGTCATGCACCAACCGAATGTAGCAGGGTTTGCAGACGAGCTACCCTATCTCAATATTCTTATCGAGCTTGAAGAGCAGCAACGTCTCTTTCTGGTCTCCCATCTGCCGGACTCGGAACGAGAACATGTCCGGATTGGTCGAAAAGTCGAAGTCTATTTTGAAGACGTAGATGCCGAGCTGACACTGCCGAAGTTTAAGTTGGTCGCATAGCAACGAGAAGGATCGACACATGACATGGCAAGGCAAAGGCAAAACTGCCATCATTGGCGTGGGCTATTCCGAACTCAGTCGCCATCCAGAAAAGGCGCTGGGCACCCTGACCCTTGATGCGTGTCAGGCCGCGCTTGACGATGCAGGCGTTGAAGCCGAGCAGATTGACGGGCTCGCCACGTATCCGGAAGCACCGTTTCATGGCGCGGGCACAAAAGATGGCGAGAATATCGTCAGTGTCGAATACATCATCAACCACTTGCCACTTGCACCTGACATTCGCTGGTATGCCCAAATCGAAACCGGCATGATCGCCAGCCCGATGATCGAAGGGGTCAACGCTCTCCTTGCCGATGCCTGTGACTACGTGTTGGTGTGGCGGGCCTTGCATAATCCGCGCGGACGCTATGGTGCATGGTCCGGCAATCATGCTCCTGGTGACGCCCAGTTCATGGCCCCTTACGGTTGCACCAGCATTTTCCAGTGGCACGCCATGGCTTGGCAGCGCTATATGCATCGCTACGGTGCGACCCGCGATCACCTGGCTACTTTTGTGACAAATAGCCGACGCAATGCGAACCTAAATCCGCGCGCGTATTTTTACACTACGCCTATGACCCGTAAAGATTATTCTGCTGCGCGCTGGATTGCCGAGCCGCTATGTTTGTTTGACTGCGACATTCCAGTCGAAGGCTGTGTGGCGCTGGTGCTGACCACGGCCGAGCGAGCACAAGATCTCCGCAACCCACCCGCCTATGTCGCTGGATACGGGCAAAACACGAGCCGACGTCGGGCTCTGTTTCACTATTCGTTAGATAATTATATGGAGTCGGGCCATTCGCTAGCCAGCAAGCTCTGGGCATCATCAGGCTTAGGTCCTCAGGATATGAGTGCCGCCGAACTCTATGACGGATTCAGCCCGTCTACGCTGTATTGGCTTGAGGCTGCCGGTTTCTGCCCCGAAGGTACAGCGTATGCTTTTATCCAAGACGGGCGCATTGCCATAGAAGGGGAACTGCCGGTGAATACATTCGGTGGCAGCCTCAGCGAAGGCCGCCTGCACGGCATGGGCCATATTGCCGAAGCCGTGATGCAGGTGACAGACCGAGCCGAAAAGCGCCAAGTTCCGAATGCGTCGGCAGTGTGTGCGATTGACGGGTCACCTATGTTGCGGGGCAGTGGCCTCGTGGTTACGCGCGATCCGTGACGGGCGAATCCCAGGTTTGTTAGGTAGCCGCGTAGGGTTTCTCGAAGGTCGCGAGGTTGTGGAAGTGCGGTTTGATCCAGATGAGATTTCGTATGCAACACTTTTTCAAGAGGTTCACGGACGCGGCTGTACCAGCAGTGTCCTCGGCCAAACCAAGGAAGAAGAACAGCTCGCGCGCTCAGTATTTGGAGAGCGCGTACACTACAGTCGAGCCCAACTGCGTCTCGCCAAAGACGCAGATCAAAAATATGCTCTGCAGCGGACGTCATTGCGCTTGGTCGATCTCTCGCTTCGTCAGGCCCTGCGAGCCAATGCAACCATTGCGATCGGTGGCTCTCCAGTGCAGTTTCTGTGTCCGCGTCAACAAGCCCAAGCGGGACTTGCCGCCGCACGCGAGACCAAGTCGTAAACGGGAGGCGGACAATCCGTTACGGAGACTGGACGGAAAGTATATGAACCGAAGACAATTCGTCATTTCCTTTGCTAGCGTGCTGTTGTTGCTTAGTAGTGTGCCCGTCGCCGGCCAGCCTTCGGCACGGGACACTGTGCTTTTGGATGCGCTGGTGAGTAATCTCACCCACTTAGCACCGGGTACGCGTGAAAGAGCCCTCAACGCTCTGGATGACCTCGGAGACCCCCGAGCCTTGCCCGCCCTTATTGAGCTGCTACGCTTTGATGCTGGTGAAGCACCGCTTATCACTGGGATTTTGGAGCGTCTGGCCAGCGAGCGCCTCGCTGGCGAACGCATCGGTATGGAGTGGGCCAAATGGGTCGAGTGGCTTCAGAAACATGACGAAATCCAGCCCAACCCGGGGTTTCGGGCTTGGAAAGCCCACCTGTTTAGCCGGATCGATCCTGCCTTTGACTCCTTTCTTGCGCCCGACCTCCCACACCGGGTACGGATTGAGGAAATAGTTTGGGGCGGTGTACGCAAAGGTCATATTCCCGCCCTTACAAATCCAGCCCATATTAAACCCCAAGAGGCGGCCTATCTGACCCCGCAGGAGCTCGTCTTTGGCGTTTCGATCAACGGCGATCACCGTGCTTATCCACTCCGCATCCTGGATTGGCACGAGATGTTCAACGATGTGGTAGGAGGGATGCCTGTCTCCCTCTCGTATTGAACGTTGTGTGGATCAGGCATCCTGTACGATACCACCGTGAGTGGGACAACATATACATTTGGTTCTTCTGGTTTTCTGTTTCGCAGCAATAAACTCATGTATGACGATCAAACCGATAGCCTGTGGCACAATCTGACCGGAGAGCCGGTGGTCGGCAAATTGGCTCACAGCGGGATCAAATTGAAGGTCTTACCGGTCGTGATCACGACGTGGGGAAAGTGGCTTTCCGGCCATCCGGATACCGCTGTCCTGGACATTAAGACCGGCTTTGATCGTGATTACACTCCAGGGCAACCCTATGGTCGGTACTTTGCGAGTCCGGATACCATGTTCCCCGTTTCCCCACGCAGCCGCCGGCTCGCGCCCAAGAGTTATGTCTTTGCGGTACGCTTCAACAACCAGCCGCGTGCCTATCCCCTAGAGGTTGTGCAAGAAAAGCGAGTCGTCAACGATAGTGTAGCTGGGGTCAATCTCACCATTCTTGCAGAGACACAAGCACGCACAGTCCGCGCGTACGATCGAAAGGATTACACCTTCGGTCCATTCGATACTGGGGAGACGCTGACTTCAGTAGTCGAACTCACAAACAAAGAAGTGTGGCAGGTCCACGAAGAATATCTACTGAATCCACGCACTGAGGAACAGCTCGCGCGGGTCGGCGGGCATGTTTCGTATTGGTTTGGCTGGTATGCATTTTACCCGCATACGGAGGTATATGCTCCGTAGCCTCAATGAAACCCGCTTGAGGTTTCAGACGATCACCCGCTGCCGACCGCAGTCGTCTTCTCGTTTGGCATCAGCCAACTAAACACTAGCGTCCCTATACCGCCCGCCAGCGCGCCAAAGCCAAATAAGGGCCGCAGGCCGATAACGTCCGATAGCAAGCCCGCCAACACGGGACCCAGCATCATGCCGGCGCTGAGCGCCATATTGAGCACGCCCATGATGGCACCCATGCCGCCCCGCTGGCCTTCTTCAGCCGCAAGCGCGGTCAATGCCGGTCCAGCCAAGGCTCCCATTATCCCGGCGAAGCCACTGATGAGTAGCAAATCCAAAAAGCTGTGGCAAAAAAGGATGGTCACAAAAGCAAAGGAGGCCAGGTAGCCGCTGACAATGAGGAGTGTCCGCTTACTATAGCGATCGGCCAGCCGCCCAAACGGTACCTGGACCAGGCTGTTCGCCAGCATATAGACGGCCATGATAATGCCAATGCCGGATTGGCGGATGTGTAACACTTCAACCGCGAGCAGCGGCAAGAAAGAGAACCACAGCCCCATCTGAATAGCCGTCACCATACGATATAGGGCTATCCCTCGCACGCCGGGCCGGCTCAAGAGTTCGCGGTAGGACGGTGGTTGTTGCCGGGCATCGTGAGAGGAGCGGGCCTCGTCCAAAAAGAAGAGCACAAACACAAAGGCCACGAGGTTCAAGCCGCCCATTAAATAAAAACTGGCAGCCATGCCGTAGGTATCGCTCAACCATCCCCCGGCCAGGGGGCCAATGCCAATACTGCTCGTTAAAAACAGATTAAAGATACCCATTAACTCTCCCCGCTTTTCCGGCGGCGCGAGATCGCCTACATATGCCGCAGCGATGGGGAGAATCAGCGCGACAGCAAGGCCTTGAAAAAATCGGCCTAGGGTCAAATACATAATATTGGGGGCATACACATAGGCCAGGGAAGTCAGAGTGCTCAACAACAGGCCGGCAGCAATAAACGCTTTGCGCCCGCGTTGATCTGACAGCCGACCGATGGTGGGCATGAAGGCCATCTGGGCGAGAGGAAAACTTGCGAAGAAGATGCCGATGCTGACCCCAGTCGCGCCCAGCGTCTTGGCATAAATAGGCATGAACGGAATGACGATGCCCATGCCGAGCATAGAGGTGAAAATCGCCAGATTCAGAATATAAAAAACGCGCGACTTCAAAATGCGGATTCCAGAGAGCCCAGAAGGTTTTGTTGTTTCATAGGTCTGTGTGTATCACAAGGCAGACCTCCCGCTTTCCTCCGCGTACTTCTTTCTGCTATGAAAACAACCATAGGCCGCGCCCAAGGCGCCAAAAAAATCCAAGGACGGAGAAAGAGCTATGTTCAATCACCCAGTCATTTCAGCCGACGGCCATATGGATATTCCGTGTTTGCCTGCCGATTTGTTTACCGACAATGCCCCAGCGCATTTAAAAGACAGAATGCCCAAGGTCGTCGATACCCCGGAGGGAAAAACCTGGATCGCTCATAATGGGACCAGCATGGGCCTGGCTGGCGGCATGGGCTCGGCCGGCCGCAAATACATTCCCGGCCAGATCCAGCGCGCCGACCGCATGGCTGCGACCGGCCTGTACGAAGACCAAAGTAAGGGCATTATGCGCACCACTGTGCCTGAACTGCGAATCACTGATCAGGAGCGTGACGGGGTGGTCGGCGAGGTGGTCTACGGCATTCTAGGTGCGGCGTTTCGGATTGATGATCCTGAAGTGACGGATGCAGTCGTGCAGATCTACAACGACTTTGCTGCCGACTTTTGTAAGGCGGTCCCAGGTCGTTTTGCCGCAGTGGCGAGTTTGCCGGCCTCTTCGCCGGAGAAAACCGCCCAGGAAATTCGACGCTGCGCCAAGCTCGGCCTCAAAGGCGCGGAACTACCGGTCCGACATGACATGATGCCGTTGTGGCATCTCGACTGGGACCCAGTCTGGGCGGCCTCACACGATACGGGTATTCCCGTTCATCTGCACACCATTGGACCCAAGCTCGATATGACTTGGGCCACCGACCACCGCTCCAAGCGGATGTGGCTGGCTACAGTTCTGACTGAGTTTCAGATTGCCACGGCGGGTTTTATTGGCGCGGTTATCTATGGCGGCGCGTTGGAACGCTATCCCGAGTGCAAAGTCGTGATCGGCGAAGCCGGGATAGGCTGGATCCCGTACGTGTTGGAACGCATGGACTATGAGTGGGAGGATCAGTTTCAAGATCTCGAACTCAAAATGAAGCCCAGCGCGTACTGGTATCGGCAGATGTATGCGACCTTTCAGCAAGATCAGACCGGGCTGGATATGATCGAACGCGTGGGCGTGAATAACGTCATGTGGGGCTCAGACTTTCCGCATCCCGATGGCGTCTGGCCTGACTCGCAAGAGTTTTTGCAAAAGCAACTCAGCCATTTGTCTGCAGACGTACAACGCAAGCTTGTGTATGAAAATGCGGCCAAGCTGTATGGCTTTCCCATGGAGCAGTAAGGAGACACCCATGAAAATTATTCCCATCCCCGTGTTGTCAGATAATTACGCTTATCTCATCATAGACGAGGCGACGAACGAGGCGGGTGTCGTCGCTCCCTCCGAGGCAGGGCCTGTAGCCGAGGTCATCAAACGCGAGGGAGTTCATTTCACGACGATTATCAATACCCACCATCACTGGGACCACGTCGGAGGCAATAAAGAATTGGTCCAAGAGTTCTCAGATCTCAAGGTGTACGGTCACAAACATGACGAGACCCGCACCCCGTGTATTACGAATATTATTGATGAGGGAGATACGGTCCGGATTGGGAATCTTGAGGCACGCTTTCTCTTTGTCCCGTGTCATACAAGTGGCCATATTGTGGCGTATTTCGAAGCCGAGAAATCAATGTTCACCGGCGACACGCTGTTTATCGCTGGCTGTGGACGGCTGTTTGAAGGTACTGCAGCCGACATGCACGCCAACATGGTCAAGCTGATGCAGTTGCCCGACGATACGAAGATCTACTTCGGGCATGAGTACACGGTCAAGAATCTTCAGTTTGCTCTGACCTTGGAACCGAATAATATCAAGGTCCAAGAAAAATTACGCTGGGCTCAGGAGATGGGAGCAAAAAACCAATCAACCATTCCTGGCACGGTTGCTGAGGAAAAGGAGATTAACCCTTTTGTGCGCGTTGACAGTGCGGAACTCCAGGAGAGCGTCAAGAAACAATTCCCTCAGATCGCGCTCGACCCTGTCTCGGTGTTAGAGAAGACGCGCGCGCTCAAAGATAATTTCTAGGCGCATGAGAGAAGAAAGATGATTGGGAAGAATCCTCGCCACTCATTTTTGCTTTTTAGTGTCAGCCTGTTCTTCTCTGCGTGTAGCTTGTTCGACAATTCTGTTATCGAAAAGCAGCGGGCTGAAATCGAGTCATTACGACGACAAGCCGAGCAACTGCGGCAGGAGACCGAGGCGCTCAGGCAGCAGGGCACACAACAAGTGCAAAAAAACACGGCGTGTAATCGGGCCTTTCATGACTTTGATGCAGCCCGCAAAGCGGCCGATGTTACGAACGCCGTCGCGTATTACAAAGCTGGACTGGGAATCTGCCCAGATGATGACGTTGCGCACTATGAGCTAGGCGAAATCTATGTCCGCCTCGACCAGACCGACGCGGCAATAGCTGAGTTTAAAGAGGTCGTACGCATCAATCCCAAGTTCTCACGCGCGCAGCGTCAGCTGGAGAGGCTCCAAGAAACGGGGGCGGCTCCGTCACAGTAAAAGATAGGGCGGCTCACAAACCGCCCGGGCGCACGGCTGGGCGCCCTTACCCTATCTTTTTCCCGCTCCTCATCGATACAAGACATCCTTGACAGCCCGTACGACGTTTTCAATACCGGGCACCACCTCATGCTCAAGATTCTTCGCATACGGCATGGGCACGTCTTTTCCCGTCACACGAACGACGGGGGCATCCAGATAGTCAAAGCCTTCTTTGGTGATCCGGTAGGCAATCTCGGCCCCAAGGCCAGCAAACGGCCAGCCTTCTTCCACAATAATACATCGGTTCGTTTTCTTGACTGAGTCAAAGATCATACGGTCGTCGAGCGGACGTAAGGTGCGAAGATCAATGACCTCCAATTCGACGCCGTCCTTTGCCAGTTCCGTGGCCGCATCCAACACCACATGGACCATCTTTGACCATGCGACTATGGTCACAGTTTTGCCTTCTCGTTTGACTTCGCCCCGGCCAAGAGGGATCGGGGACTCGTCTTCCGGCACCGATCCCTTGCGGCCATACAACGTCTCTCCCTCGATAAAGATCACGGGGTTCTCGTCTCGGATGGCTGTCTTAAGCAGGCCCTTGGCGTCAGCCGGCGTTGACGGTGCAACCACTTTCAGGCCAGGCACATAGGCATACAAACTTTCCACGGCCTGAGAGTGCTGAGCGGCGAGCTGGTGCGCAGCGCCACCCGGGCCGCGAAACACAATAGGCAGGGTAATTTGGCCACCCGACATATAGCGCAGTTTGGCCGCGTTATTGACCAGTTGGTCGTAGGCACACAGGGAAAAATTCCATGTCATGAACTCAATGATGGGTCGCAGTCCAACCATAGCCGCCCCAATGCCGATACCGGCAAATCCGGTTTCGGCAATAGGCGTGTCAACAATGCGCCGCTCACCAAATCGGTCCAGCAATCCTTGTGAGACTTTATACGCCCCATTATAGTGGCCGACCTCTTCTCCCATCAGGAATACACGTTCGTCGCGTTCCATCTCTTCGGCCATCGCCTCTCGCAAGGCTTCTCGGTATGTCAGCTCTCGCATACGCGCGTTTCCTCTTAACTTTTACCGATTTACTATTTCCCCAACTTAGGGGCTTTGCTTCTCTTCCAGAGGATCAATAAGGGAATATGCTCTCTACGCATTCGCCTGATGACGGCGCTTTGAGGGGGAGAGAGCGTCCTCGTCTTTCTCGTCTTGCTGCTGTTGGGACGGTTCGTAATAGATATCGTCGAACAGAGTAGACGGTTCAGGCGGGGCGGCCGCATCTGCAAACGCGACCGCATCTGCAACCGCTTGTTTGGCCTCGTCGTCAAGGGCTTTCAGCTGTTCTTCATTAGCAATCCCCAAGGCGTAGATCCGGTCCGCCAAAAGCCGGATAGGATCGCGCTCCATCCATTTCTTGACTTCTTCTTTGGTCCGATACTTGGCCGGATCAGACATGGAGTGGCCACGAAAGCGATACGTCTTGGCCTCGACCAAAATGGGTAGGCTTTCCGTACGCGCCCGCTTCGCTGCGCGTTGCACTGTTTCTCTGACCTCAAGCACATCGTCGCCGTTCACAATCTCCTGTGCCATGGGATAACCTTTGGCACGGACGGCAACATCTTCTACTGATAGCGTGCGGTACAATGGTGTTCCCATCGAATACAAATTATTCTCACAGATAAAAACCACGGGGAGTTTCCACAGCCCGGCGAGCGACAGCCCCTCGTGGAAAGCACCCATATTGGCCGTGCCTTCACCAAAGAAACACAGGGTGACATCCGGCTCACCACGATATTTTGCGGCAAAGGCAATGCCGGCGGCAATTGGGATATGGCCGCCCACGATAGCATGGCCGCCCATAAAGCGTTTTGCCAAATCAAAAAAGTGCATCGAGCCACCCCGGCCTTTGGAACATCCAGCCGCTTTCCCGAACAGCTCGGCCATAGCGGCTTTCATGTCGCCTACCCTGGCCAGGTAATGGCCGTGATCGCGGTAGGTCGCGACAATATAATCCGTGGGTTCAACGGCCGACATCGCCCCAACGGCAACCGCCTCCTGGCCGTTATACAAATGCAGGAAGCCGCCTATTTTGCCCCGCGAATATGAACGCGCCGCTTCTTCCTCAAAGCGACGGATGCGTATCATATCCCGGTAGAGTCCGAGCATCAGGGTTTTATCCATACTAATTCCCCATAGTCAGTTGTCGTATTTTCGAATGTCTTTAGTCAGAGTAAGACACTCTGTCCTCTCGTTGCAAGCGCGTAGAGGCGGAGTCCACTGCGTCTCTACCGCGGGGCACATCGCTGTGTTCCAAATGCCTCCCCCTAGCGTCCTTTTGGCAGCTGGAGCACACGTTCGGCAACGATATTACGCTGGATCTCCGAGGTACCGGCCTCAATCGTATTTGCCCGCGAGCGGAGAAAATGATGTTGCCAGCGACCACTCTCTACGGCCCATGGCGAAGTCCGCGTGAGCTGACTATATGCGCCTTCCAACGTCATGGCAGTCTCTTGCATGCGTTGGTTCAGCTCACTCCAACCAAGCTTCAGAATGGAGCCTTCCGGACCTGGTGTTCCCCCGCGCAGTAAGCGCGTAAAATTCCGAAAACAATTATACTTCAGAAGCTCAACGTCAATATGGTGCTGAGCTAGCTGCTGGCGGACGAGCAGATTGTGTGCGGCGGGTTGACCTACCAGGGGAGACATTTTTGCCAAAGCAACCAGATTATCCAAGACAATGCGAAAACGCGCCTGGGTTCCAAACGAAGCGGTTCCGCGCTCGTTCATGAGCGTGGTTAACGCAACGCCCCAGCCGTTATTCAACTCGCCAACCAGGTTCTGGCGCGGCACGCGTACGTCTTCAAGAAAGACTTCATTAAAGTCTGCATCCCCGGTCATCTGCCGGAGTGGCTTGACCGTCACGCCGGGGCTTTTCATATCAACGAGAATATAAGACATGCCACGATGTTTCGGCGCATCCGGGTCGGTCCGCACCAGCAGCATGCACCAGTCGGACACATGGGCCAGACTCGTCCACACCTTTTGTCCGTTCACGATGAACTCGTCGCCGCTGACTTCAGCGCGCGTGCGTATCGAGGCCACATCCGATCCTGAGTCAGGTTCAGAAAAGCCCTGACACCAAATTTCTTCGCAGTTCAGAATCTTAGGTAAATAGCGCCGTTTCTGCTCTTCTGTGCCGTGCACGATAATCGTTGGGCCGGCCATGCCCAGTCCTAGGACATTCAACGGACCGGGAGCCTCGGCGCGGGCCATTTCTTCGTTAAAGATGGCCATTTCGATCATGGACGCTCCACATCCACCGTACTCCTTGGGCCAGGACAGGCCTAAATATCCGCCTGCATGCAAACGGCGCTGCCAGCCGCGCAGGAACTCAAGCCGAGATTCTCCCTTTGGCATTTTGAAAGACTTCCCCCAGCCGTCGGGCAGGTTGCTTTGCAGCCAGTCGCGCAGGTCTTGGCGGAATTGTTCTTCTTCCGGAGAAAACGACAGGTCCATATCCCCCTCCTCTCTTGTGTGCATGGCGCTGTTGTGCAGAAAAAGCAAGGGTGGGTATTTAGTCTGACCTTGGGTATGTGCGACCTTTTCGCCAACTGCCAAACGAGGACACTGGCTCTCCTCCATCAATCCAACACTACTTTGGACTCGATCTTAGGACATTACTCCCCGCTTTAGGATAGCTACCGCACTTTGACATGGTCAGATTCTCTTTTACACTAAGAACGTGGTTGTCCTTTCCAGATGTGAGACGATTTACGAACCGATTAAGTAACATTGTGTATCAAAGCAAGAGGACGTTATGACGATTTTCGAACTGGGAAAAATCGCGCTTGATGAATTATACCAGCAAGGGGAACAGGAGTCTGGTTCTGAACTCGATGAGAGAATTCAAACTCAGATGCAATATCTGACTCAAAGTCAAACTTTGCGAAGTCGCCAGCAGAGCTGGGGGCTGGTCCCTCAGGAGTTATGGCCAACTCAACAATACAATCTGCCAACCGATTGATTACAGAGATCCGGCTACAAGGTAGGCAGCGACATTATTGCGGTGCTCAAATACGTCGAAGAAAACGGCGAAGCTGAGCAGGTCGAAAAGCTCATTTGTTTTTTCCTTGATAAGGAACAGGCTTGGGCCGATACGTGGACGGAGTTCGTCGAATCACTCGACTCAGGAGTTAGCTTGAATGCCAACTTCCAGCCTCTAGATGGCACCGAACCGAATTCTTGGGAATTCCAGAAGAAGTTTTTGCAAGCAGTTCTCTTTACTATCAGTTATTTTGTCTCCGTGGTCCGTTCTCTCGACAGCAATGGAGTCGTTACGGGTTTATCGCAGATGTTATTCGAGAATGCAAAAGAAGGCGCGTATATTTTTTATGATGGCAACGGACATAAGGACTTCAATTCATATTTTGACGAGCACTGGTCCGACGCAGGTGTGCAGTGTCTTGCTTCTGAAGACAACGTACAGTGAGTGCCACGATAGACCAAGCAAAAGTCGGAACTACGAGAGTACCGACACAAATTCGGACAAGAACCAAAATTGCAGAGCCATTTGAGCTGCAGAATACGTAGGAAAACCTGAAGGTGGGTGCAGATCTATTCTCAGAAACAAAGTTCAGGAGGCTAGGGATTCCAGACGCCGAGGTCTATTATTTGCGTAACTTATCCCTTCCACACCCTGAAAACTTGCTGCTGGATAAAATTATTGCCGAAGTGCCCTGGCGAACTGAAAAAGTCTCGGTTTGGGGCAAAACGTATACGCAGCCTCGTGTCGTGGCATGGTTCGGCCACGGC
>CAZBUD010000002.1:0-22750 GCA_964495015.1 uncultured Enterobacteriaceae bacterium
GGTTGTAATGAAACCCACCCGTATGGAGACGCTGGGCCTGGTGAAGAAGTAGTCAACCCCTATGACAGCGGTCGAATCGCTCCGCATTTCCAGCAGGCGGTGAATTGGCCTTCGAGCTCTTCTCCGCACTGTGGACAGTCCCAAGCCTTGGGGTGCGACTGCCCACAGAGCGTAACCTGATCATACGCCGCAGCAATGCTTCGTGCCTGATCGAAGTCCGCATCATTAACCACGCACACAGAAGGATTAGTGTCAGCAGTCACCGGGATGATGCCGCGCAGGGGGAATAAATGCTCGCCCTGTACGACAGTCTCAATGCCTTCGGCTTCGAGTAAGCCTTTGACCAGATGTGCTTCGGTTGGATTGTCAGCTGTGTACACACACTTCATAACATAATCACCTGTGCTGTGTGTCTGTTGTAGCAAGCTGTCATGATCCAAAACAGCCTGGGGCTATGGGAAAATACCCAACTCCATATACGGGACAGCGATCTTATCGATTGCATCGACGATGTCAAAGCAGAACTTGTGGCTGCGGATCAGGCTCCCCCACCGCCACCCATAGAAAAGAAAGTCAAAAGCTTTAAAATCTCAAAGGCAATACTCACCGTTCCAAATCTCCAGGAGCGGACTGTTCCAGTCTGTACTCAGCAAGCGAAGTGCGCTGGCGACTTTCAGCCTTGCTGGGCTGGAGAGGTCTCTCCGGACGCAACACGCCTCGAACTGCCCGAAGGAACCTATTACCTTAAATTTCATAAACATTATCTAAACGGGGTTGAGATCACGGCCGGCCAACCGACCGAGATTCAGCTCGGTGAATTGAGCATGCCCAGCCTGAGCGGCGCATCCATTCCAGTCTGTAGTCCAGACTCCAAATGTAAGGGCGACTATCAAGCCGACTGGGTCGGAGAGATCTCCGCAGAGGCGCCCAGCCTCGAAGTTCCAGCCGGAGAGCGTAAAATTCGGATGGGCAAACAATTCATCGAAGGTATTATGGTTGCCGCGGGCGAGAACCTCATCTTGGAATAATTGGCATAATTAGAATAACCAGTCCGACCAGTCTAAATATTGCTGAAGTCGCCGCCGCGGCCTTTGCCACTGGCAAAGCCTGTTGCTCCCGCTCGCGCTTCTTGCTTGATCGGCACTAGCCCTCCCGCAACGGCATAACCTTCTACTGCACAGATAACAGGCTTACTCAGAAACATCCGGCTGGGCCCCATGGCGTCATCCCCTTCAGGTTCATACAGATTTTCCAAGCTACTTTCGGATAAAGACTTCAAATCGTAGCCCGCACAAAAGGTCCCAGCCGTCCCGCAGAAAACAGCTACGGATTGTTCGTCGTCTGCATCGAATTCGGTAGACGCCTGCTTGAGGAGGCGCGCGGTTTCATCATCCACGGCATTCCGGCGCTCAGGTCGATTTAGGATAATGGTCGTTAGGAGCCGTCTTTTTCTATGACGACTTTTATATCGACCTCCTACCGAAACGCTGCGATCACTTCCTGCAACGCAACCATTTGGTTGCCGTTGGCCGACGACGGCACCAGGATGGGCGTCTTCAGGCCGGTGTCATACCAGGCTTCCACCCCTTCCCGCACTTCAGACGCGCTGCCGTATAACGTAACCTGACTCAGCCAGCGGTCAGACATCAAGGACGGAATCTTATCGTCGTCTTTGTCGGCCATAGCTTTTTGGATGGCCTGCATTTCCTCTTCATACCCGGCTTCGATCCAGTACTGTTGGTAATTCGGCAGTCGGACATAGGTGCTGAGCGTTCGACGATGCACTTTTGCTGCAGCTTCTTTATCGTCCGTAATCACAGTCGGGATCATATTGCCGACAAAGAAATCGTCATCCTGCATTTTCCCTTGAGGCAGAAAACTCAGCGAGGTAGACATGTGCGACAGAGCGGCATTGGCCCACACCGCGCCTTGGGAAATCTCAGCCGACAGCTTGACCATGGCCTTGCGTAAGGTGGCCAGAATAATAGGTGGCAGAGCGTCTTTTCTGCCCACGCTGGCCTGCAGGTCTGAAACAAACTGGCGCATGTCGGCCAGCGGCTTGTTGGCCTGCACCTTAAGCCGATTCAGCATAGGCCCATGACTTACCCCAACCCCGAACCGAAAACGTCCACCAGATACCTCATGAATAAAGGCCGCCGTCTGGGCATAGTCATACGCGTGGCGCGTATACATATTGGCGATGCTGGTCCCGAGCGGAATCTCGTGAGTGGCAAAGGCCAGAGCCTCGCACAGTCCCAAGCCATCCCCAACGCTTTGACAAAAAATCCCGCTAAACCCTTCTTTTTCGATCTGGGCTGCAACCTCCAAGGTTGCCTTTCGCCGTCCAGCCACTGCCACTAATGCGATTGCCGGTTTTTGAACCATAGGTCCCCCTTCTACGTGCTTCTCAGAACAATGCGTTCTTTCAGTAGTCGCCGGATTGTATCTGGTGTGAGCGGGAGTGACTATCGGTCAGAGGCAGGGCCCTGACCTGCCTGGTGCAGATACACCCCCATCCACGTTCGCCTAGCGAACGACACCGCCGTATGTTGACGTAGAGGACAGATCTAGTTTGGACGAACAAAAAAGGCCGGCGGAGCCGGCTCTAGAAGTGTACTCAATGAGAACGGATCGTCCTACACTTCAATCCGGTCGTAATACCGAATACTCGGCGGGCCGGTCAATTTGGCACCGAGCTCATTCAGCACGCCGGTCTCCTCCCGCCAGCTCAGATATTTTTCGTAATGACCACGCGTATCCCAGCGTTCGTAAAAAACCAAGTTGGTCGACTCGTCGAGATTGCCATAGATATCAACCCCCTGACAGCCGGCGTAGGCACGTGTATCCGGGAGCGCTTGTTTCAGAAAGGCTTTGACCTCGTCGACACATTCAGGCTTGATCTGTATTTCAAGCATCACAACGGTTGTACCCATCCCAATATCCTCCCCTTCTAGAAATTTGTATGCATCTTGAGTCGCACAGTGGCGGAGGGAGATCAACCCCTGGACTAGGCAATGCTTCTTGCGATAAAAGAGACGCTCAAGAATCAACCGAAATATCTCACTACCCTTCAAAGGAGGTCGATATGCCACAAGTCATAGGCGGAGAAATTGGCAGGATCAAGGAGGAAGAATGGAGCTGCGGCGAATGCAAAGATGCTGGAGCCGAGCATAAAGACACCTTAGCCAAGGTGCTCATGCATAGTGCGCTGCAGCACGATGCGTGGGAAACCGACCAGGACAAAGACAATAAAGTTGTCCGGGTCAAGTCAAAAAAGGCGGATCAGGCATAGCGTCAGCTTGCTTGGCCGTATGTTCAGCGGAACTGTTTGAGAAAAGCCCATCGCCATCCGATGGGCTTTCTTATTTGAGACTCCTTCCCTAACGACACCCAATGGCACTGGGCCAATGACGTGGACGACGTCGAGCAGCTCATGCAGCATGAGTATCCAGGCCGCAAGTTCATCTTTGTTGCGTTCTCGGCCCGGAAGAACACCAGGCAGTTGTATTCGCCGACGGCGTTGAGTTTGCCCGGGTGACATTTCATGTGGCGAACGCAGGAGGTGAGTTTCTCACTGGAGTCACGGGCTCAGGCCTGTTGGCCTTGAGTAACGGCCAAGAGGTCGCCTTTGCATGGACGGAAGGACAACAAGGACTCGTTATAGTGGGATTTTTTTACTGTCTGGCCCATCTCCGAGTGGCCTGTGTGCAACAAATATCGCAACGGCAGAGGACTCTACCCAGATCCGAATCGCCTTTCCCGCAACCTGGCAGGTTACAAATCCATGTGACGCTAAAACCCTTAGGCTCGATATCACACCGTTGACGGAGGACGGACTTTTCGCCTGCTCGGCAAACCTCGATTTTGTCCAATATGGAGTCCAATTCGAAGGGGCCTTGCTTGACTGGATTGATACAAACACCCAAAGGAACGTATACGATGATATTCTACTCGGAATAACGAAACAGACCAAAGTTGATATCACTCAGACAACTCTGCCACTCGACTTTTCACAGCCGTTTCAGATTTTCTACGAAGATCAACTCGTATTCAATTGCCAGTAAGTTAGCAAGAAGAGCAGGAAAAGAAGGAAGCGAAGGGATCCGCGATGTACGTCAACGTCAACTGCAGCGACTATGAGCGCTCGCGTAAATTTTACGAACTGCTCGGGTTCAAGGTGATGTGGGAAGTGCCGGAGCGGAATCCGCCGAAAATTGTCGCCGCCGTGGGCATGCCGCCCTACCTCGTGCGAGGCGAACTCCAGTAGCTAGAGGAATAGCCGACAACGACGCTCATCGATCTGCGGGAGTCGAAAGAGCCCCACGACACTGAGTTGCCGTATCCACATCTATATCACCTGGGAATCGCTCGGATCGCGCTACTCACCAGCGAGCTAGAGGTGGACGTGCAAACGCTAAGGGCACATGGGGTGGAGTTTATTTCTGAGCCCGTCCTGCTCGATCCTCCCGACGCTCCGCCCGTACACTTTGTGTGTTTCAAAGCTCCGGACGGCCCGGCGCTGGAGTTGGTTGAGACAGAGCAGCCCTAGCTTCCAAAATCAGAGGACCAGAGGATCAATCATTCGTAAGCAGCAAAAACCCTTTGCTGCTCTACTCCCCTTCTTGGCCTTTTTGCCACAGATTCTTTCACAAACGCGGCTTCAGCCCTTGCCGTCTCTCCTTCCCTCGCGTATGCAGCCAGTAATACTGCACTAAGAAGGGGGACGGCACATGAATTATTGGCAAACTGATTTCCGCGACGGGGTTGTGATCGCAAAGTACAACAATCCACCCATGAACTATTTTTGTGCTGAAGGTACGCAAGAATTATGGAAGCTTATCGAGGAATGGCGCGATCCTTCCATTCGGGCCGTTGTTTTGACCGGCGCCATGGAGGGCAAGTTTATCACCCATTACAGCGTTGAAGAGCTGGTTGATCTCGCCAAGGATCGCGAAGCCTTGCGGCTGGCTGGCACTTCGCTCACCACCGCCTATCACGCTATGCTCAAAAACCTGAGCGACTTACCCAAGGTCATCATCGTGGCGATGAACGGCGATACCATGGGTGGCGGGTTTGAGTTGAGCTTGTCGTGTGATCTGCGGATTGGACAAAAGGGCGACTACCGGTATGGGTTTCCGGAAGTCAAACTCGGCATTCTTCCTGGTGGCAGCGGCACCCAGCGGCTCTCGCGGTTGATTGGCGTCGGACGGGCACTTGAGTTTGTCATCCGCTCGCGTGTGGTCCCACCCGACGAAGCCCTTCATTTTGGTTTAATACACGAAGTTGCCGATAGTGCCCTGGACCGAGCAACAGAAATAGCGCACGAGATTTCTAATTTTCCACCAATCGCGGTAGCGCGGGCCAAGCACGCGGTCCATGCGGGTAATGACACCCACCTTGCGGCTGGACTCGACATCGAAAGCTCAGCGTTTCTAGAGACCATGACGTCAGACGACGGCCTACTGGCCATGCGAACGTATATCGATCTACCGTATGACAAGCGCCGCGACTGGCTCGATAATCCCACCAACCCTGGGTATACGGGGAAATAGGCTCGCCCCATCCACAGTCGCGTTGCCGTATTGAAGGGGCGAAACACTCAGACAGAGAGGTTGAAGCCCTGCTCTCCAACCTTGCAATCAACGAATTTAAAAGCCGTGACGAACGGGAAGTTGCCGGTTATACGTCTGTGATGCAAATGGTTTTTGAAAGCTGGGAGACGATCGACCTGACGGAAAATCACATCAAGCAGCTACACCGTGACTTGCTGCAACACACAGAGAAGGACCAGCGTCACCGGGGCGCTTACAAGACCCTCAATAATCATTTCGACGCATTCGGCCCGGCCGGGGAAAGCCTCGGCGTAATATTCGAGACGGCCACGCCGTTTGAGACACCACAGAAAATAGCGGGTCTGCTAACATGGACGCGGAACATCCTTCAATAGAAGACTCTGCATCCACTTTTGGTGATTTCTATTTTCGTGGTTGTGTTTCTGGCGATACATCCTTTTCAGGACGGGAACGGCCGCTTGTCGCGTGTCCTGACAACACTGCTGCTGCTCCGGGCCGGGCACGCCTCTGTCTCCTACTCCTCCCTCGAAAGCGTGATAGAGCATAGCAAGGAGGCATACTATCTGGCGCTACGTCAGACGCAAGCAACGATCAATACGGATGCGCCTGACTAGCAACCGTGGCTGACCTTTTTTTTACAAGCGCTGCAACAACAAACGCGACGGCTGGACGCAAAGATTACACGCGTGAGGATGATGCTTGGTGAGTTGCCGTCCCTATCCTTTCAAATATTAGACATTGCGCGCGAACACCGCCGCGTCACGATTGCCGATGCGGTCAAAATAACTGAGGTAAGCCGCAACACGGTCAAAGACCATACAATACGCTGACAGCGAACGGCCACTTGGAGAGACACGGGTCCGGCAGAGGTGCATGGTACTCCCTGGCCGGGGTTAGCAGCCGCGATGAATTAT
Organism: uncultured Enterobacteriaceae bacterium; assembly: GCA_964495015.1. Taxonomy (GTDB): domain Bacteria; phylum Desulfobacterota; class Binatia; order Bin18; family Bin18; genus Bin18. The sequence goes on from CAZBUD010000002.1 coordinate 6,488, forward strand.
AGACGAGATTGCTGCGTGTTTTCGTAGCCTCACCACGGGCGCCGGAACTCACATTTAGGCAGCTTGCCCTGAAGCGCGTCGATGCCACCGCGGCTGGCCAGCGTACTACGTAGATTGAGTACACGTAGCCCGGATAACCCCTGCAGATGGACCAGGCCCGCATCACTAATGCGGGTGTCATATAACCACAGCACCCGTAGGCCAGTCAGATGCTCCAAATGGGCGAGGCTGGTGTTATTTACACGCGAGGCAGAAAGCTGAAGGAATTGGATAGCATTCGGGTCGATCGCGCGGAAAGGCGAGAGATCGGTTGACGCTTGTGGGTTGACGTTGAGCCGGAGCTCTTTCCCCGCAGGAATCGCACAGCCGCCCTGCGCCCGACCAATGGATTCCCAAAAGGCGTAATCGTCCGCACGGTGGACACCATCTCGTACAAAGAGTTCACCCATTGAACGATCCGTGGGGAACTGGATAGTTCGGGCGGGGAGAAGCACTCTCTCTTCGGCAGTATTGCCGTTATTCACACCAATCACGGCCAGGAGATTCCCTCAGTTGGATTTAGGCATTCACGTCAATCACGACGCGACCGCGTACTTGCCCTTTTAAGATTTGCGGCGCGAGTTCCAATACTTTCGACATGGGCTCAACAACCGTCATGGCATCTAGCTTTTCAAGCGGCAAGTCTTGAGCCAGCCGATCCCAGGAAGTCTGCCGCTTGGGATTCGGACATACGACCGAGTCTACGCCAATCAAACTCACATTGCGCAGGATAAACGGCAGGACCGAAGTCGGTAGACCGGTTCCCCCGGCCAGTCCGCAGGCGGCAACCGCCCCACCATAACACGTTCCACGTAGGACCGATGCCAAGGTTTCTCCGCCAACCGAGTCCACTCCACCCGCCCAGCGTTCGGCATCAAGCGGACGGCCCGACGGCGTAGCGAGTTCAGCCCGTTCAACAATCGTGGACGCACCGAGTCCTGTCAAATAGTCGCTCAACTCGCTTCGACCGGTTGAGGCCGCAACCTGATAACCAAGCTTGGCCAGCACAGCGACAGCCACGCTGCCAACTCCACCCGCGGCCCCAGTCACAATAACTTCTTTGTCTCCCGGTGTGACACCCATGCGTTCAAGATCCAGGATGCACAGCATGGCAGTATAGCCAGCGGTACCCACGGCCATCGCTTGTTTGAGACTGAAGGCGTCAGGAACACGGGTTAACCATTCGGATTTCACCCGCTGTTTCTGAGCATAGCCACCGCCGTGGGTCATGCCTAGTTCCCAGCCAGTGATGAGGACATTGTCGCCAGGCTTATAATCCGGCGAGCTTGAGGACTCGACTGTCCCCGCCAAATCGATACCACCAATCATGGGGTATGTGCGCGCAATAGGCGCGGTGCCGCTGACGGCTAAGCCGTCTTTATAGTTGAGGGTTGAATAGGCGACGTTGACCGTGACATCACCTTCCGGCAAATCGTCGACAGTAATTTCTTTCAGTGAACTCGAGATCTTTTTCTCAACCCTATCTATCATAATTGTTTTTATGGTTTCACTCATGGGTACGGACTCCTCGGTCTGAGACAGTCAACAAATATTTCTGAATGCGAGGCAGGCAGAATACCCGCCATTAGGAGCTAAGGCGACTCCCTTCGCAAACTGAGACCGAATCGCTCAATTCGTTTCCCTTGCTAAGCTCGTCATGTCATCCTGAGCATGGCCTGGAGCGCAACTTTCTGACCAGTATTCTCAGAAATAGAAAAATCCCCCATTACTCCCCCCTTTACTAAAGAGGGGAAGCGCAAAGCGCAGGGGGAATTCTAGTCCCTCGCGGATATGATGACTACGAAGTATCTCGACTAAATTGCCCGATAGGCAGCAAACGACTGGGTTGACGACCGTGCAGTCGGATCAGTCACCACATTGACCACGGCCGGCTTGCCGGATGCCGCTGCCCGCTCAAGCGCCGGCCGGATATCTTCCGGTCTTTCAACAAACTCACCGTGGGCGCCAAAGACCTTGGCCATCTCGTCATAGCGGCTGAAACCCAGATCACGGCCGGCTGTCATGACACCCGCGCCGGCCCAGCCGCCGTTGTTACTGATCACGATAATGGCCGGGATGTTCTTGCGCACCATGGTGTCGATTTCCATGCCGTTCATGCCAAACGAGCCGTCACCACTGAGCACGATGACCTGCGTGTTCGGTTTGGCTACCTTCGCCCCCAACCCGAACGGAACCGCAACACCCATGCAGCCGTTGGGTCCCGCGTTTACCCGGTGGCCCGGCACGTTGGTCGGAACGGACTGACGCGCAAAGTTCAAAATTTCATGTCCATCCACTACGATAATGGCATCCCGATCCATGAAGTCGCGGACTTCTTTGCACAAACGCAGTGGGTGCATCGGTGACGTATCCGCATTCATGATGGCTTCCATTTTCTCTTGGGAGCGCTTGTCGTGGCCGCGCAGAGTGTCGAGCCAAGGCAATGCGGCCCGGCCACGGAAAGAGTCACTACCCTCGTCCATGAGTTGACGCAGGACCGTTTTGGCATCACCCACAATACCAACGTCTACAGCACGGTTGCGGCCAATCTCTTCATCCGAGATATCGATCTGAATCATTTTGACATCTTCGGCAAAGCGTGGGGCTTGTCCAAAGCCGAGAATGAAATTCATGCGGGTGCCGACAACCAGCACCACGTCAGCTGCTTTCCATGCGCGGTTACGCGCACCGAGAAAGCTCAGCGCATGATCCTCAGGAATGACGCCACGGCCTTGAGGCGTAGTGTAAAACGGAATGCCGGTCATTTCCACGAACTCTTTCAGTTCTTGCATCGCACCCGACCAGATAATGCCGGTGCCAGTGATAACCAATGGCCGCTCAGCCCCTTTGAGGAGGGCAATAGCATCCTTGATGAAGCCGGGATCACCGGACACGCGCGGGACTTTATGCGGTCGCTGGGAACGCCCAACCTCGTTTTCTTCAACCACGTTGTACAGCACATCACCTGGCAGATCGACGTAGACAGGACCCGGCTGGCCGCTGGTGGCGACCCGAAATGCTTTGTTAATGATTTCCGGAATGCGACGGACATCTTTGACCCGCTCAGACATTTTGGTGATGGGCTTAAACATGGCCACCTGATTCATCTCTTGGAATGCACCCATGCCGTCCTGCGAAATGGCGCTGGCTCCTCCTAGTGCGACCACGGGGACAGCATCCAGATAGGCATTGCCCACGCCGGTAATCAAATTGGTCACACCAGGGCCGGAGGCAGCAAAACACACACCTGGCCTGGCGAGCACGCGGCTGTATGCGTGGGCCGCCATAGAGGCCCCCTGCTCGTGGCGCACATCTACCGAATTAAAACCGATCTCAATGCACTTGGCAGCCACATCTACCATCGGTCCGCCGGTAATGTAAAAAACTGTATCAACGCCTTCGCTTTTGAGCGATGTGACGACTAACGAGTTACCATCAACTTTTGCCATATTCAGTTTCCCCTTTCTCTTGTGTTCTGTGGCGGAGCATCTTATCCCTAGTGCGCACCACAATTCCAGAGGTGCGACGTGAAATGTAGGAGCAATGCCTGAATTGCCCAGACAGTGCATGCGTAGCCCTCAAATCACACCGGCACCACGAGCCGTCCGTCCGATCGAAACGCGACACCCAGCGCCTCGGTATTGTAGACAAAGCCAGGTCGCCCAAAGGGATCGAGCGCAATGAGGCCGGCCTCGGCCTGTGTTTGCCTCTTGAGGATATCCAGAGCACTTTTGGCTGCCTGCAACGGGTCTTTTCCGCCCCGCATCAGCTCAACCACAGTCCGGGCAAGCGTTGCGCGAATAATGGCTTCTCCACCTCCCGTTGCCGAACAGGCAGCAACCGCGCTGTCCGCATAGGTTCCTGCCCCAATGATGGCCGAGTCACCGACTCGACCCGATTGCTTATAAAAAACGCCGCCAGTTGAGGTCACGACTGCCAAATTCCCTGTTCTGTCTAGGGCAACCGCACCAACCGTGCCTGGTTCGCCTTTAGTTCGTTGCCTTTGCCAATGCTGGTGTTGGCGTTGTGTGACCAAGTCCTCTGGCGAGGTTTCAGGGAATCTTTGATCCCGTGCAAACCGCCGTGCGCCTTCACCCACCAGGAAGACGTGTCGTTCAGCTTCCATGACGGCTTTGGCCAGCAGGATGGCATTCTTCACATTTTTAACTGCCCCGACTGCACCCACCTGAAAGTTCGTCCGATCCATTAACGAAGCATCAACTTCAACCGTTCCATCTTCTGTCAGACACGAGCCAAGACCAGCGTTAAATAGAGGATGGTCCTCCAGCACGACTGTTGCTTGGACTACAGCATCCAGCGCTGAACCATCTTGAATAAGGACTTCCCAGCCAGCGAGAGAGGTAGCCTTGAGTCCGTCACGTCGATCAGCTTGCAGCTCGGGCGGAGTAGCTGCGCCAGCACCACCGTGTATGATGAGGGCGGGAGTCATGAGGATAATTGCATAGATCCAAAAACGTAGGGGCGACCGGCCGGCCGCCCCTACAGAATGGTCAGGTTCCAACCAGACGAAAGCCTACAAATCCAACGTCTGGGCCACAATCTCGCGATGCGTCGGCGCGCTGCCGAACGCCGCTTCTGAAGCAAGCCCGCGTCGATAGAACAAATGCATGTCGTGTTCCCAGGTAAAGCCAATACCGCCATGCACCTGAATGGCTTCGCTCGTCACGGTTTTGCACATATCACTGCAATATGCCTTGGCCATGGGAACGGCTTGGCCAGCCTCGTCTACGTTTTCGTCAACTGTCCATGCCGCGTAATAGGTCAGCGAACGCGCATTTTCGACCTGAACCATCATATCTACGCATTTATGTTTAACGGCCTGAAAGCTGCCGATCGGTTTGCCAAATTGTACACGTTCTTTGGCGTATTCTACGGCCATATCTAACGCCCGCTGCCCGGTGCCGACCATCTCGGTGCACAGTCCGGCCATGGCTTGGCCCAGTACGCGTTTGAGAATCGGCCAGCCTTCGCCCACCTCACCGATCACGTGCGAGTCAGCCACGGCAACGTCTTGAAAGGCGACATGGCACTGGCGACGGGTCATATCAACGGTTTTCAGTTGCGTGACTTCAACCCCAGGCGATTTGGCATCAACCAGAAAGAGCGTAATACCGTCTTCGGGCGAAGTGCTTTGGCTAGTCCGAGCGGCAACCACAATCTGGTCTGCCACATGGGCATCCGGTACGAAGAGCTTTTCTCCAGACAGCACAAAGTCACTGCCTTTTGCAGCTGCCTGCATGCTGATCCCACCGGCGTCGTAACGACCGCTCTTTTCTGCTTGAGCCAGGGTCATGAGTAATTCCCCCGCACAGACCTTGGGCAGCAGCGTAGACTTCTGTTCGTCCGAGCCCCCGACAATTACCGCCGTGCTTCCCAACAGCACGGTCGCAAAAAACGGTCCCGGCATGAGCGATTTTCCCATCTCTTCCAGCACCACCACCAGGTCAAGAAAGCTGCCGCCAATGCCGCCGTGTTCCTCAGGAATAAGAATCCCCATCCAGCCCAGCCTAGCCGCTTTCTTCCAGAGTTCAGTGGCATGCGCGCTGTCATCTTCCATCATCTTGCGCACGAATGCGGTTGGACATTCAGCGTCAAGAAATTTGCGCGCTGAGTCTCGTAACAGTTCTTGATCTTCACTAAAACCAAAATCCATGATTCCCCCTCTTATCCTTTTGGAAGCTGCAAAACGCGCTCACCCACAATATTGCGCATGATCTCGGAAGTCCCCCCGGCGATGGTGTACAGACGGGAGCCCAGCGCGCGGCGCGCCCAGAAACCATTATCAATACCTCGCTCTTCGCCCAGCGCGCACTGACTATACGGTCCCAGAAGCTCCATCGCAAAATGCGCCATGCGGATATAGAGTTCACTGCCAGCCAGTTTACCAATCGAGCCCTCCGGTCCCGGGGGATTGCCGCGTAATTGCTGAGTGAGCTGCCGATATCCATTGAACTTCAGCGCTTGGGTTTCCACATGAAATACGGCCATTTTTTGGCGAACATCCGGATCATCGCCTGCCGGCTGTCCGTTGACTTCCATCTCTTTAATAATGGCTTTGAGTTTGTCCAACATAGGCTCCAGGTTGTACACCATGCCAAAACTCGCCCGCTCGAACATGAGCGTTGTAATGGCTACTTGCCAGCCATTATTCCGTTCACCGACCATATTAGCTTTGGGTACCCGTACGTCTTCAAAGAAGACTTCGTTGAATTCCGCATCGCCGGAGATTTGGACCAAAGGCCGAACGGTTACACCCGGCGAATGCATATCAACTAATAGATAGGACAAGCCTTTGTGTTTTGGCGCATTCGGGTCAGTCCGAACAACCAGGATGCCATAATGCGCTTGATGCGCAAAGCTCGTCCACACTTTTTGGCCATTGACCACAAAGTCATCACCAGCATCAACCGCGCGCGTTTGTAGCGACGCTAAGTCCGAGCCTGAGCCCGGCTCGGAATAGCCCTGACACCACAGCTCTTCAGCGCTGAGGATCTTGGGCACATAACGTTTTTTCTGCTCATCCGTCCCCCATTGCATCAGAGTCGGGCCGACCAGCGAAATGCCGAGTGGATTAGCCATCCCGGGCGCACGCACGCGAGCCATCTCTTGTTGATAGATTGTCTGCTCCATAACGGTCGCGCCACGACCGCCATATTCCTCGGGCCAGTGAATGCCAACCCAACCAGCGCCATGGAGCTTCTTCTGCCAATCAAATTTAATCTGAAAGCGTTCTTCCTGGCTGATAATCTCAAAGGTGTCCGGATCGTATCTGTCCGGCGGATGCTCTTCGAGCCACGAACGCAGCTCCTGACGAAAGGCTTCTTCTTTTTGGGAATAATCAAAATCCACGCCGGCCTCCTGTAGAAAGGGAGTATCGCGGGCGGATTATAGTTTTTGGTCGGGGGAAAGGAAAGGGGTGGAAAGAAAAGAGGATTTTTATATTTCGGAGTTTTAGAGTCCCGTAGCCTGGATGAAGTGTTACCAGAATCCAGGCTACATTTCTCCGCGCGACAGGAATGTAAATTATCCAAACGTGGTCAATTATCGGCGCAATCGGGTTGCCGGCGGCACCTATTTTTATACTGTCACTTTACGAAACCGCCGCTCACAAATATCAACCGATCCTATCCACTTGTTACGCCACGCGTTTCGACGAGTCAGGTAAAGAACGTCCGTTTCACATCAGGGCGGTCGTTGTCCTACCCTGTCATTTGCACCCAGTCTGGACACTGCCGGACGGAGACAAAGACGATCCCGCCAGATGGAAGATGCTCAAAAGTCAATTGTTACGTGAGTTGCGGCGCATAGAAGCTGCATTCCCGCAGATATGGATGCGGGGAGTATCTGATATGGCAACGACGCTACTGTGAACACGCCATTCGTGACACGGAAGAGTTACAGCGGCACATTGACTGCATTCACCACAATGCGGTTAAACATAGCCATGTCAGTCGGTTTGTGGATTGGCCATGTTCATCTTTTCATTTGTTTGTGAAGCAGGGCGTCTTCCATACCGATTGGGCGGGTGGAGGGGAATCCGATGAACGGGGCGGGTTTGGAAAGTGATATTGCTCCCACTGCCCGACACCCCGGATTTCACTTCGTTCCATCCAGGCCTTAATATTTGCTATAGTGCTGCCCGACGCAAAAAGGAGACGCTTGTATGGCCGAACACGTATTACACACGCCACTGTGCGACATCTTAGGCATCAAATACCCGATTCTGCTGGCAGGCATGGGAGGTGCATCAACGCCGGAACTGGCTGCGGCAGTTTCGAACGCTGGCGGGCTGGGCATTCTTGGTGCGGCTACTTTGAGTCCGGATGAATTGTCCGAATGGATTTCCCGGACGCGCAAGTTGACGGACAAGCCGTTTGGCGTTGATACCTTGCTGCCGGCCAAGGTCCCTTCCCGCGGCTCAAAGTCCGCAATACGAGCCGAACTCCCACAAGCACACATCGATTTTGCCAAGAGCTTTAAAGAACGTCACAACATTCCTAACCCTGACCCTAAAAAATACCCTTCGCGTGGTGGCTTTGCCCTGTCAAAAGACTTTTTCAAAAAACAAATTGAAGTGATTTTAGACGAAAAGGTGCCAGTGTATGTGGCCGGTCTGGGCGACCCGTCATTCCTTCTTGAAGATGCGCACGCACGCGGTATGAAAGTCATGGCTATTGCCGGAGCAATCAAACACGCCAAGCGGTTTCAAGAAGGCGGCGTGGATATCATCATGGCCCAAGGCACGGACGGCGGCGGGCATAGCGGCAGGATCGGGACGATGGTCTTGGTTCCGCAGGTAGTGGATGCCGTCAGTCCCACGCCGGTTGTGGCCGCGGGCGGTATTGCCGACGGTCGCGGTCTGGTAGCAGCGCTTGCGTTAGGCGCTGTCGGCATCTGGTGTGGCACGCCGTTCCTACCTACGCCTGAGTCCGGTATCGACGACTTCCAGAAAAAAGCTATTGTCGATGCTGCCAGTGAAGATGCCATTATTAGCCGCTGCATGACGGGCAAGCCGGTGCGACAGCTCAAAAATAAATGGGTCGAGGAGTTTGAGGCGTCCGGGCTCGATGCCTTGCCCATGCCGTTTCAAGGATTTATTTCCCTGCCCGTTCTTGAAGCCGCCCGGCAGGCAAAGATGAAAGATATCTACCCTGGCATCGCCGGACAGTCGGCCGGACTGCTCAAAAGCATACGGCCAGCCAAAGCAGTTTTTGAGGGGATCATTACACAGGCGCAGCACGTTTTAAGGGAACGCTTTCCACAGGCGGTTTAGGCTGAGTCCCGCCCGAAGCCCTTATTCCTGTCCCCGGCCCCGGCTTGACACCCTGCCCTCGCGCTGACTAATTGTCCCCGAAATCTTTGGGATTGGGGGTCCGGGTGCGATATCGCCAAACATTCATTCCGACATTACGCCAAGATCCGGCGGAAGCCGAAGTGGTCAGCCATAAACTCTTGCTGCGCGCCGGTATGATACGCCAAGTGGCGCGCGGCATTTACGATTTTCTGCCGCTCGGACTGCGCGTTGTTCGCAAAGTCGAAAAGATCGTGCGCGAGGAAATGAACCGCGCCGGCGCCCAAGAGATCCTCATGCCTGCGCTGTGTCCGGCTGAGCTGTGGCAAGAAAGCGGCCGCTGGGATGTGTATGGCAGGGAGCTGTTGCGCATTAAGGATCGGCACAAGCGGGACTTCTGCTTTGGACCGACCCATGAGGAAGTGGTGACCGATATTGTTCGGGGTGAGATCCGCTCCTACCGCGACCTGCCCCTCAATCTGTATCAAATACAGACAAAATTTCGGGACGAGGTGCGGCCGCGCTTCGGTCTGATGCGTGGGCGAGAATTCATCATGAAGGATGCCTACTCATTTCATACCGACCTCGAAGACTGCCAGCGTGAATACCAAAATATGTACGATGCTTACGGCCGCATATTTGACCGCTGTGGTTTAACTTATCGCGCGGTTGAAGCGGACACCGGGGCCATTGGCGGAAGCATGTCACACGAGTTCCAAGTGCTGGCTGATTCCGGTGAAGATGCCATCGTCAGTTGTGACTCGTGCGATTATGCGGCCAATGTCGAAAAGGCCGAACTAGCCCCACCGCTAGGCCCATTATTCACGCGCAGCGCAAGTCTCACAAAAGTGGACACGCCCGACCAGCGAACCATTCAGGAAGTCTCGTCTTTTCTTGGCGAGCCGCCGGAGCATTTTATCAAAACCCTGCTGTATGTCACGGATACCGATACCGTCGTTGCCGCCTTGGTCCGTGGCGATCATGAGCTGAGCGAGGCCAAACTTAAAAACGTGCTGGGCTGTCAGTGGGTTGCACTGGCCGACGAAGAAACCGTCCGACATGCGACCGGAGCACCGACCGGCTTTGCCGGACCGATCAATATCAAAGCGACCCTGATCGGTGACCTTGCCTTACGCGGAGAAAAAGGCTTGGTATGCGGCGCGAACGAGCGCGACGCCCACTTAACCGGTCTTGACCAAGAGCTCGACCTGCCCGGGCTACAATTTGCAGATCTCCATCGGGCGACAGCCGGTGACCCCTGTCCGCGCTGTCAGAAAGGCACGTTCACCGATCATCGCGGCATTGAAGTCGGCCAGACGTTTTATCTTGGCACCAAGTATAGCCAGGCCATGAATGCGACCTACTTGGATGCCAAGGGGGAACAGCGTCCGATGGAAATGGGCTGCTACGGGATAGGCATCACGCGTACAGTTGCGGCAGCGATCGAACAAAACCACGATGACGCCGGTATCATCTGGCCGAAACCGCTCGCCCCGGCGGATGTACATATTGTTCCGCTCAATTGGAATGACGAGAGAACGCGAAATACTGCCGAGGACGTGTACGCGAAATTGCAGCGGGCGGGCGCCGACGTCTTATTTGATGATCGTGAGGAGCGGCCGGGAGTAAAATTTAAAGACGCGGATCTCATAGGCGTGCCCTGGCAGGCGACGATCGGCGGCAAATCCTTAGCCCGCGGGGTTGTGGAATTGAAGCGGCGCGCTGACGGAACCATGACAGAAGTTCCCGTAGAGCAGGCAGTTGAAGCCATACAAAACGCTGTCCGCAGCCAAGATATGCCGTAGATCTAGCGAATATCTTGTATAAATCTAGGGTAAACGCGTATGGCCATTCCACCTCTTGGCAAAGAAAATGAAAACGAACCGGCACAACAAAGTAAAGCGGGCGAACCCGGCGAATCCGCTAAAATCGTCCAGTCAATACGGCGTCGGTTGATCTTCCCGCTTGATGTCGCGTCACTCTCCGAAGTTGACCGTTATGTCGATCTGCTGGTGGACGAAGTGGGTCTTTTTAAGGTCGGCAAACAGCTTTTCGTACATGCCGGTCCAGACGTCGTGCGCCGTATTCAGGCCAAGGGCGGTGAAGTCTTTCTGGACCTCAAGTTCCACGACATTCCGCGTACGGTCGCTCAGGCAGCGACAGAAGCAGCTCGTCTCGGAGTAAAGATGCTGACCCTGCACGCTTCCGGCGGAGTAGAGATGATGCAGCAGACGCGAAGCGCCGTCTGCAAAGTGTGTCGGGCAGAACACCTCACACAACCCACCCTGCTCGCCGTCACCGTACTCACCAGCCTGAGCCGGGACGACCTCAAACAAACCGGGGTCGGTGCCGCGGTCACTACCCAGGTGGTGCGTTTAGCGAAACTTGCGCAACAGGCAGGAATCAGCGGCCTTGTCGCCTCGCCGCACGAGATCACGGCTCTTCGGCGTGAATGTGGCAAAAAACTGACCTTGGTCATTCCCGGCATCCGTTCTCAAAGCGATGCAACCGACGACCAAAAGCGAGTGCTGACACCAAGCCAGGCTATGCAGGCGGGCGCCAACTATATTGTTGTCGGCAGACCCATTCGCGATGCCACAGATCCACGCCAGGCCGCACGGTGCATCGTAGGGGAAATGGAACACGGGCTACGCGAGACAAGCAAGTTTATCAAATCTTCCAGATCTGCCAAATCTGCCATACTAAAGAAACCTGCGACATCGGCTTCATCCCGACAGCGTCCCAAGCGATCACGGCAGCAACTGCGTCGTTCTAAATAAGAGGCGCAAACGAGGCGTAGATATGTACTTGACTACAAAACGGCCAGTCCTACTTCGCTAATGAGGATTCTGCTGGATCACGGAACCGATACACAAGCTCGTTTTGGCGCACAAAGCCTAGCCCCTCACGCACGACTCTCTCAAGGAACTCGTCATCGGTGTGAAGACGCTGAATCCTATCTTTAAGATCGGCACTGTCACGAAGCAGCGCCCTGACTTGTGCCTCCCCTTCACGCTGTTCTTCGGTAAGTTGTAGGAGATGGAAGAGTCCGCGCTGACCACAGACCGTTGAATATATGAGCAACCCGTACAGCACAAGAACTGTCGGACACGATGCCCACCGTAACCACCCCAGCACCATCCACCACATGTGAGCATTCTACTGACTGCGAGCGTACCGAGCAACTTTTCCAAATACATGAGAGAGAAAAGAGAGGCGTCCCGAAGTCAGAGAGGAGGACAGCATGGAAATAAGAAAAATCGTCGGCCGGGAAATCCTAGACAGTCGAGGTAACCCTACGGTCGAGGTTGACGTCCTGCTCACCGACGGGGCGTTTGGACGCGCGACGGCGCCTTCGGGGGCCTCGACCGGGGCACATGAGGCGTGGGAGCTCCGTGACCGAGCAAAAAAGCGCTATGGCGGTAAAGGCGTACAAAAAGCCGCGGCCCATGTGAATCAACACGTTGCCCAGCGTCTCAAAGGGCAAGACGCCAGTAACCAGCAGCAGATTGATCAGCGGCTACTCGACCTGGATGGAACTGCCAATAAAAAGCGTTTAGGGGCGAATGCCATGATTGCCACTTCTCTTGCTGTAGCAAAAGCGGCAGCGGCTTCTGCAGGACGGCCGCTGTATCGGTTTCTTGGCGGCTCGCGCGCACGCACGCTACCTGTCCCACTCATCAACGTTCTCAACGGGGGTGCGCATGCCACGAACAATCTCGATATTCAAGAGTTTATGATCGTCCCCGCAGGCGCCCGGTCGTTCCGCGAGGCGCTTTGTATTGGCGCAGAAGTCTTTACCGCGTTGAAGAATATTCTGCAAAAAAAAGGACTCACAACCGCGGTCGGGGACGAAGGCGGAGTCGCCCCGGATCTCCGCTCGAATGAAGAGGCATTTGATATCCTCCTGGAATCGGTAGCCCAAGCCGGCTATACCCCTGGCCGCCACGTCTCGCTTGCCTTGGATGTGGCGGCAACAGAACTCTACCACGATGGACAATATGTTTTCCCGCAAGCGGGCGGGACCACCCGGCAGGCAGAAGATCTGATTCAACAGTACACTGGCTGGGCCGAGCAGTATCCGCTCGTTTCCATTGAAGATGGGCTAGCCGAAGATGATTGGGCGGGTTGGCAATTACTCACCCAGGAACTTGGGACAAAACTGCAACTGGTAGGCGATGATCTGTTTGTGACCAATCCCCAGCGGCTGGCCCGCGGCATTGCAGATGGAGCGGCGAATGCCATCATAGTCAAGGTTAATCAAATAGGCACGCTGACTGAAACCCTCGAAACCGTGGCTCTAGGCAAGAAACACGGCTATACCGCTGTCATCTCCCATCGTTCAGGAGAAACCGAAGACACTACGATTGCTGACCTGGCCGTAGCCTTAAACGCTGGCCAAATCAAAACTGGCAGCGTATGCCGTGGTGAGCGAACGGCAAAATATAACCAACTGTTACGCATTGAAGAAGAACTCGGGCTACGCGCCGTCTATCCTGGTAAGAAGGCTTTCTCTCAGACGTGCTAACAGCTTGTTTCTCCGAGTTTTTTTGTTGCAGCATCGAGACTGATCTGATAAAAAAGAATGCAAATGGGCCTCCTCCTCAAAGGAATGGTTCACATTAAGTAAGGGGTTCCCACACTCATAACCAAGGAGGCCACTATGGCTGCAGCGAAAAAGAAAGCCGCTAAGAAAGCGGTAAAGAAAGCCGCTAAGAAAGCGGTAAAGAAGGCCGCCAAGAGAGCGGTAAAGAAGGTTGCCAAGAGAGCGGTAAAGAAAGCCGCCAAGAGAGCGGTAAAGAAAGCCGCCAAGAGAGCGGTAAAGAAGGTTGCTAAGAGAGCGGTAAAGAAGGTTGCTAAGAAAGCGGTAAAGAAGGCGCCGGCTAAAAAAGCCGCCAAGAAAAAAGCGGCGCGGCGGCGCTAAACACGGCGCCGATACACGAGACGGAGAACCCCAAGGAAAAAAGGCCCCAAGCGGGCCTTTTTCCTTTTGTGTCAATGAAACAGCAACTCGCGACGCTCACCGCTGAGGTCACATTTCCTGAACGCAGAAAATTTACCGCCCCCCTCCTCCTGCTTCCCGGCTTGTGGTCCGGAAGTTGGGTATGGAACGAAGCCGCATGGGGATTTTCCAAACGCGGCTGGGAGTGCTGGGCCCTTGATCGTTATCACGCCGAGACCGCTTCCCAGCGCGGCAAAATATCCTTTACCCAACAGCTGGATACCATTGCCACGGCCCTCTCTTCGCTCGATGATGCACCGATTGTGTTAGGTTTTGATGTCGGCAGTGTGTTTGCCCTGCTGGCTGCCGAACGCATACGTCCTCGGGCACTTGTATGCATTGCCCCTCTTCTGCCATGCAACTGGACGCCAGGGAGGCGACCGGCCCTGCCCCTTGTCCGACTCATGGCACTTCCTTCGCTGCTGTGGGGTCGTCCCCATCCTCCTCCGTATCGGCGTATGGCCCAAGACTTTCTTTTTCATAGCCTCCCGACATCCATGCACGACCAGCTTCATTCCCACCTTGAATCGGATTCGGGTCATGTCATCCGTACCCTCATCCGAGACTCCGTACCCCTGCCGCCCGTTCCACTACCATGCCCGACCTCTATTGTCTGGGGAAAAGAAGATCGTATGAATGCGCCCACAGCCTCTCGCTGGCTCGCAGATTTTCTGCATGCAGACAGTCTGATCTATCCAGACCAAGGCCACTGGCTCCTCTCTGGTCCACAGACTTCTCCCCTTGTTGCCGATGTCCATCGCTGGCTCATCCGGACGTTGGGCGAAGGGCTTTTACTTCCTCCAGAAGATGATGCATAACGTGAGCCGAACGGTCTGGATCGTTCTCTTCACAACCTGGTATAATAGAGCATAGAGCCTGGTCAGCGCGTATCGCTCCAATTCAAAGTCTATCCATTTCTATGCTGCAACTCATTAATCTCTCCCTCGCTTTTGGCGAGCAGGAACTCTTTCGCAATCTCAACTGGCATATTCGGAAAGGTGACCGGGTGGGTTTGGTCGGACCCAATGGCGCTGGCAAGACGACGTTGTTTCGTTTGCTGACCGGCCAGATTGAGCCTGATGCCGGTGTTGTGCAACGCGGGCGAGATCTCAGCATTGGCTATCTTCCCCAAGAAGGTATCCCACTGTCCGGGCGCGAACTCTTTACGGAAACCCGCTCGGCATTGCCTGAACTGACCGCGCTGCAACAGGAATTAGAGACGCTTCAAACAGCCCTCGAAAGTGCGAACGGGACCCATGCCGCTTCACAAACGCACGGAGCACACAACTCTCAGCATGACTCTCAGCACAATTCTCTGCACAACTTTTTGATAGTGCGGCAAGGAGAAATCCAGCATCGCATCGAAGAACTGGACGGCTTTCGGGCCGACGCTGAAGTCGCCAAAATCTTAACCGGCTTGGGCTTTCGCGAAGATCAGTTCTCTTCGCCTGTAGAGACCTTTAGCGGTGGCTGGCAAATGCGTATCGCGCTTGCCAAGCTCTTATGGCAACAACCAGATGTCTTGTTGCTTGACGAACCGACCAACCATCTCGACCTGGACTCTCTTGTCTGGTTGGAATCGTATCTGCGTAATTATCGCGGAAGTATTGTCCTGATTTCTCACGACCGCACTTTCCTGGACCGTATGGTCAATCGCATTGTCGCCTTCCATCGCTGCACCTTGACCGAGTATACGGGCAATTATTCCACCTTTGAGCGCCTGTTTGAAGAACAGTTGGAGACCTACCGGAAGACCTATGCTGCACAACAGGACGAGATTGAGCGCATTACACGTTTCATTAACACCTTCCGTTACAATGCGCGGAAGGCCTCGCAAGTACAGAGTCGGATCAAACAACTGGAAAAAATGGAAAAACTCGACCGGCCGCAAGACGTGCCCAAAAGTGTCCGCTTTCATTTTCCCCCAGCACCCCGAAGTGGACGCCAGGTTATCGAGCTCCAGGGCATGTCCAAACACTACGCAGACGTTCAGGTATTCAATGATCTCAACCTCATCATTGAGCGCGGCGACCGGGTGGCCTTGGTCGGCGTCAACGGGGCAGGCAAATCCACCCTGAGTCGCATCTTGTCCGGGGTCGAGGAGCCAACGTCAGGCACGTGTCAGCTCGGCCACCGGGTCGTGCTGGATTATTATGCCCAGGAGCAAGCCGAGCGCTTACAGAGTAACAACACCATCTACGAAGAAATCGCCAGCGGCGCTGCGACCGCAGTTGTCCCTCAGCTGCGCACCCTTCTGGGCGCATTTCTCTTTTCCGGCGATGCCGTAGAAAAACGTGTCGCCGTCCTCAGTGGCGGCGAGAAAAGTCGTCTCGCTTTGGCCAAAATTCTCTTACAAGCTTCAAACACGCTCATTCTTGACGAGCCGACCAACCATCTCGATATACGTACA
>CAZBUD010000002.1:22760-117642 GCA_964495015.1 uncultured Enterobacteriaceae bacterium
CGTGAAAGAAGCCTTGCTGCAGTTTGGCGGGACTTTTGTCATTGTCTCGCATGACCGCTATTTCCTGAACGGGCTGGTGACCAAGGTTATCGAACTGCGCGACGGATACTTCACCACGTACACCGGCACGTTTGAAGAGTTTCTCGACTGGAAAGAACGCCAGAAAACTCAGCAGACCCAACACGCCCTGACACAGCCGGCCTCTCATGCTGCTCCGACGCGTGCTGCGCTGTCTTCTCCAGCATGGAACACAGACGGCATCGCAGGTGCACTGGCCGCCATTCGTCAAGCTAAACACGGTAAATTATCGTACCAAGAACAAAAAGCCGCACGGGCCGAACGCCAGAAACGAGCCAAACGTTTAGCCGCTCTAGAAAAGAGCATTGCTGCATTTGAGGCCAAGAAAGAACAGCTCGAAGCCTCGCTCGCGGACGAAAAAACTTTTCAACGTCAAGACACAGCGCGCGACGTCAGCGCGCAGTACGAACAGCTCAAACGGCAACTAGACGAAGCATATCTCGCTTGGACAGCACTGGCTGAAGAATACGAAAACGAATAGACCGACGAAAAGGAGTAGTCAGCATGCGCATCGGCTTAGGACTGCCACCCGCTGGACTTCATTTTGATCTGTACAAAAATATTGCGCTGAAGGCGGAAGCGCTCGGATTTGAGAGCCTCTGGTGTGGGGAAGCGTGGGGAACGGAGACCTGTACCATGGTCAGTGCGTTTCTTGCCTGTACGCAGCGTATTCACGTTGGCACCGGGATCATTTCTCTCTATCTGCGACCGCCAACCCTTGCCGCCATGCAAGCCGCAAGTATGGATCTGATCGCGCCTGGCCGAGCCCGGTTGGGTATCGGGGTGAGTACGCGTAATATCAACACCTTCCACGGCATCCCGTGGGATCACCCTGTAGCTCGCACGCGCGAGTATGTGGACGTTGTCCGGCGCGTTTTGGCCGGAGAGCGAGTCACCCAGGACGGCCAATTCTATAACCCCCACGGGTTTCGGCTCAGCATGAGACTCTCAGGCAAAATGCGGATTTACCTCGCAGCAGTAAATCCGCACATGCTCCAACTTGCCGGAGAAATTGCCGACGGTGTTTTACTCGCTTGGCTACCGGCCAGGCAGATTCCGCATTCACTGGCAGAGATTGCCAAGGGGGCCGAGCGCGCAGGCCGAAGCCTGAGCGACATCGACATTGGCTGCTATGTGCACACATTGGTGAAACAAGATCGGGAACTCGCCCTCAAGCAATTGCGCCATGTGCTGGTTGGCTACTGTCAAGCCAACACCTATATCCAAGGCTTTCGACGCTTTGGCTATAGCGACATTCTGGATGACGTCCATCAGCACTGGCAGGCGGGAGACCGTACAGGGGCAGAAGAAGCGATCCCGGACTCGATGGTCGAAGATCTTTTTGCATTCGGTCCGCCCGAAGACTGTCAGAAGCAGCTGGGCAAGTTTGTCGATGCCGGGGTTCAACTGCCTATGGTTGCTGCTCCGCCAACAAGCCAACTGACGGGGGAAGATCTGCACGCCTTGGTTGAGGCGTTTGGGCAGTAAACCCACCTTGTCAGGACTCGTATGAAGTTGCACAGTGGAGGAGGAAGGCGACCAGTTCTATGGCTGCACAAGATGTTTTACGTCTAGACCCGCAGGAGATTCGGGCACGCAGAGCCCAAGGTGAGGGCATTGTTTTTGTGGATGTCCGCACACAAGCCGCGCGCAGTATGCAACCGGAGCAAATTCCAGGTACGCATTGGTTATCATTGGCTGAGGTGGTGCAAAAATCCGATACACTGCCTCGCCTAAGTACTATCGCCATCTATTGAACCTGACCCGCTGACGCGAGTAGTGCCCGGGCGGCACTATGGCTAAGAGAAGAAGGGTTCGAGTCCGTTTACGTTCTGCAAGGCGGCCTGCACGCCTGGCAGCAAGCCGGTTATCCCCTTGTTCCTATTCAGTCCGACCAAGAAGCTAAGAACGGTCTAGCACCGGCCGTCATCATAACGGCGGCGTCCGCAGCGGCAGACTCAACTGCGACCCATGCCCACACCTTTCTACCAGGGCTGGTGGAAAATTATGTCAACAAACAAACCCTTCCAACACAGAAGGAACTCACCATACTCTTTGTTGATATTGCCGACTCAACCACAACCGTGGTTGGGAAATCGCCCGAAGAAGTGCTCGAGTTTGTCCAACATTTTATGGGCATAGTGACGGATGCGGCCCTGGCCTATTGCGGTGACGTCAAAGACTATAAGGGTGACGGCGCGCTCCTATATTTTGAGTCCGTGGCCGAGGCCACCCAGGCCGCGCTTTCCATACGGGACACTCTGGCCCGTCAGCAAGAAGAAGGACAAACACCGCTACAGGCCCGTTTTAGTCTCAGCGTCGGAGATATTGTTATTGGCGTGATCGGCACTCCAATGCGCCGCTCCGTGGCGTTGATCGGCCCGAGCATTAACCTCGCGGCCCGTTTGCTCAAGCAAATTCCGCCTGGCGGCATCATTGCCACTAAATCGGTGGTCGAGCACTTACACCAAGAAGCCCCGCCGCTCGCAGGGCGCTTTGCCTTGTGGAATGAAAAGTTGGAATTGAAAGGATTTGAGCAGGAGTATGTGACGGCATTCCATGTCGCAGTGTAGGTAAAAATCCTCTCCGTATGTGGGCGCGGATCCCCCAACATAAACCGTTGCCAGATTCAGCTTATACCAAATCCTCTTTAATAAGAGCATTACGCCGGCATGTCATTCTGAGCCGGAGGCGAAGAATCTCTCCGTCGGCGGTGAGATACCCAACGCGCCAGAGAGACCCTTCGTTCTCTCAGGGTGACATCCTCCAGAGGAACGCTATTGTCTTTCCAGCAGTGGTATTAGGGACTGTGAGCAGGACGATCGGGCTCTTCACTCTTGTTTGAGTTTTGCATCATCTGCCACAGTTCAATAATAACTCCCCACTTTCGTGCCTCATTCAACAGGGAAAGCAATACATCGACAGGTTCACCGGCAAGGGATTGGCGAACGAGCTTCATCAGCAAGTCCGCTATCCGTACAGGTGGCGTCGTCCGCGTCTCCTTCTCCCACATGGAGACTGATTGCCGCGTGCTACCGATCAGCCGTGCAAAGTCTTCCACTGAAAGGCCCAGGTCTTTCCGAAGCTGTTTAATTTCTTCAGGCGTGAGAAAAGCTTAGCGGGCTTCGAGCGAACGAGAAAAGAGTTCATCCCACTGTTTGGTTTCTTCGGGAGCAAACGATCGTGCGCCACACTGGTCACATACCCCAATCACTGTTTCATCGACGAAAAAAGGATAGCCTTTGATTTTTGTTTTGTAGTTATGGATGGGAGTGGTCTGTACCATCCCGCGACCACATTCGGGACAGGCGTATTCGAATAATTCTTCAGCTTGCATGGTTTGGGCCTTCTTATTCGTCTGCTAGATGGGCCGTGATGTAAAAATAAAAACGACCAGATTTTCCTTTTATAACCTAGCCAACCGTATAAAACGGACGCCCATAGGTGTCTCTGCCTAAGATCCTGCGCTTCATTCCATCAACCGCTTGTTGGAGTTCGTCTTTTTCTGTTGTCTTGATGCTCTTTGCAGAGAGGATACCGCACACTAGATCATCCCTGTCAAAGAATCCGTCTTCGGTAAATTCCTGAACATTTTGCGAATATTGGTAACGCTCCTCTGCTACAAGGTGCTTAATCTCTGTCAGTGTCATCCACTACCCCAACAAACACTGCACCAGAACCAATCTCATAAAGATCATAAGAGCATATATTTAACGTTTAATTAGGTAAAATATTTTACATTCTTATATTAAATACGTTCTGCGGGAGAAAATCTAATAGGATTTCAGAGTAATTGCTACTACTTGGAGAATTTTAAAAAAGACAAGGGCGCATTGCAGGTGCGCCCTTATAAGAAAGCGGGGTGCCAGGTTACGCTACGCTAATCTGACCTACCTTTTTGCTCTTCTCGGATTTTATCCGGAGTTTGGACTATCCAACCAACTTCGCCAAAATCTGCCCGTACTCATTATCATTGTCGGCCTGCACATTGACGTGATGCAGGTCCACGCCGCTTTCTTCTTGGGCCTGAAGGCGCTCAATACCCTCTTCAACTGAACCTACACAGCCGGTTGCGTCGACCAACTGATCTGGCACGGCTTCGCCCGCAGCTTGCGAGCCACCTTCCCAGGCTTTCTTTATTGTCTCAACCGCTTCGCCATAGCCAAGTCGGGCCAGTTGGGCAGCATAAAAAGTACCCATACGACCAATATAAAAGGCCAACATACCAGCCGAAGCGGCGCGGGCTTTATCCACGTGCGGAGTGACAGTCACCGTGCCAGGCGCCCGGACAGAGACGGCGTTGGCTGGACGACCAGCGGCCACGCTCGCTTGGCGTACGTTATCAATTTCACTCTTGAGGTGTTCAAGCGGAATCATAATCGGCAGCCAGCCGTCGGCTAGCTCTGCCGTCATCTTCACACTCTTGGCGTTGATCGTTGCCAGATAAATAGGAAGGTGATCCCGGACGGGTTTGAATCGCAGCGTAAAGCCGCGTTGGAGATCAAACAGCTTGCCCGAATATTTGAGCGGTTCACCGCGCATGATCGTGTTGATGATTTCAACATACTCGCGCAGGCGTTGCAGCGGCGGGTTGAACTCCACGCCGTGAAAATGCTCGATCACCTGTGGCCCGCTGGTCCCGAGGCCAAGCAGCATGCGTCCACCAGCCAGCTCATCCATAGTAGCAAAGTGCTGGGCCAGAGCGGCTGGCGTACGTGAGTAGGTATTCACAATCGCCGTGCCGAGCTGAATATGCTGTGTCTTGTCAGCCAGCAGAGTCAAAATAGTAAACGCATCCCGGCCCCAGGCTTCCGGCACCCAGGCAGAATGCACCCCGGCAGCGTCTGCGATTTGAACCTTTTCGCATAACACCTTGTAATCGATCTTGCCTTGCCAATCGATACCAATCGAAATTTTACGAGCCATACTGTCCTCCACAAATTGTTTGGTGGCGCAACTGTAGCATGTTCGTTTTTCACAGTCAGCTATTCCTCTTACAGAGGCATCCTTGTAGAGGCAGTCCGATGTGGCTGCTCTTGTGGATATTTGTAGATGCTTGCGGATGAGGCAATCCTTGACAAAGCGCCGGCCTTCAGGCCAGAAGGGTGAGCGTTTGTCTGCAAAGGGGGATAGATGGCAACCTCAAGGATGGAAGACAAGCCGGCTCAGGACTCACCATCCTCTTCTCAGAGCCCTGAGGCAAAACATGATGCAAAAACAGAAGTCGGTGGACCGTATGCCTATTACGTTCTAGCCGTCCTCTTCGTGGTTTACGTCTTCAATTTTATTGATCGCCAGATCCTGGCCATCCTGCTCCAACCGATTAAAGACGATCTCCAAGTCTCTGATACGGCCATGGGTTTTCTGACCGGTTTTGCCTTTGCCGTGTTCTATGCAATTGCCGGCCTGCCCTTAGCTCGGCTTGCCGACCGTTGGGTACGCCGCAGCCTGATCGCGATCAGCGTGGTGACATGGAGTCTGATGACAGCGGCCTCGGGTTTGTCCCGTCATTTTACCGACTTGGCCCTGGCCCGGATTGGCGTGGGTATAGGAGAAGCGGGCTGTACGCCTCCCGCCCATTCTCTTCTTTCGGACTATTTCCCACCTGAAAAACGCGCGACGGCCTTAGCCCTGTACGCTTGCGGTATCTATACGGGCGTAGGTCTCGGTTTCTGGCTGGGAGGTTGGCTCAATGATGCGTTTGGCTGGCGCGTGGCATTTATGGTTGTTGGCCTGCCGGGTGTGGCAATTGCCATCCTCGTTCGTTTGACTGTACGTGAACCACCACGAGGTATGAGTGAACATCATCTGGTGAATGACCGCACATATAGTTTAGGAGAAACCTGGAGATTTCTGACTCGGCTGCCGAGCGGCCGCCGTATCAGCCTGGCCGCGTCGTTCCAGGCCTTTGTCGGCTATGGTCTGGGTGCGTGGATTCCCGCCTTTTTTATTCGGCTCCACGGCATGACAACGGGAGAGCTCGGATTATGGCTGTCGTGGATTATCGGCATCGGTGGAGCAGTAGGCGCCTTTTTCGGTGGCTGGTTGGCGGATAAATGGACGAAGCGGCAACCGAAAGCACGCGCCTCCATTAGTCTGATCGGCGCGCTCCTATCGATACCTTTCATCATCGGCGCGTTGGTCATCGAAGACACAACGCTCGCCTTGTTAAGCCTTTTTCCTGCCAATGTATTCGGCACCATGTGGCTCGGGCCGGCCGGATCGATTGTCCAAGATCTCGCCCCACCAGCCATGCGCGCCACGGCCTCCGCTGTGTTCATCTTCATTTTGACCATGATCGGTCTTGGGGCCGGACCACAGACGGTCGGTATCCTCAACGATATGATCGGCACGCCGGATGCCATTCGCTACTCTCTGCTCTGGGTAGCAGTGAGTACCAGCCTCATCTCGGCCGTCTTTTTTTGGCTGACAGGAAAGACTTTAGAGCAAGATATCCAGGCCAAGCAGCAGCTGGGATAGGGTAATCGCAGGACTCATCGTGGGGTAAGTAGAGCGTAGCGAAACCCACCCTACCGGTAGATGGTCATTCATGCCCGTCTTAGGCTTGCACGTTGATATCGTAATATCCCATCTCCGTTGGCGCAGAAAAATACGCTGCTAGCCTAGACAGGACATCAGCGAAAAATCCACCTACTTGATCGGCCGCTTGCATCTGTTCTCGGCTTTTCCACAGGCTCACACCCAATCCTGTTCCTTGTGCTCGATCTGCCAACCACATCACACCCTGGAAACCGGGCTGTTGTTTGAGCAGCGGTAAATACTCTTCCTCGTATATTGCGAGTGCCGGATCGACATGCTCTTGAGGCACAGGGAGCGTAATCACACGGACGGCAAGACCACCGACGTGCTGACCTGCTCGCACTAAAACTTCATATTGCTCAAGCTGCGGGTTGTGGGTCAAAAACGGAAGCAGCATGCTAGCAACCGTCTTGCGGCTGCTGAGTTCGGAGCGTTCGAGTGCCGCCTCAGAGTTCCATAGGGTCACGATAAACCCCGCATGTGTCTGTGCGTTTGATACCACAAGGATACCACTGAAGCCCTGTTCTTGGATCAGCGCTGGCATGGCGGCTTGGCGATAGACAGACACAAAATCGTTCAGCAGGCCAGGCTCGTATTGTACTCGGACGACACGCGCGTACATATTATCCTTCTCCTCTGGCCCCCTTTACAGCGTGGCCCGCAAGTCACTTAGAAACCCCTCAATGACCCGAAAGCCTTTGTCCCAAAAATCCGGCTGGTTAATATCAATGCCTATCTCAGCCAAGGCGTGCTCCGGACGCTGCGACCCGCCACTTTCCAAAAGCTGTAAAAAGCCGGGGACAAACCCCTCGCCTTGGTCAAGATAACGCTGGAACAACGCCAAGGTCAGTAACTGTCCAAACGGATAGGAGTAACAATAGAACCGGCTATGAATAAAATGCGGGATATACGACCAACCCCAACGATAGACGGGCAGCGTTTCGACACTGTCGCCAAAGAGCTTAGCCTGCTCAGCCAGCCATAGATCACAAATATCATCGCTGCTGAGCTGTCCATCCTGCCGTTTGGTATGAGCGGCCATCTCAAACCGGGTCAGGGAAGTTTGGCGGAAGACGGTACCGTACATTCCTTCTAAAACATCACACAACAGGGCACGGCATGTGTCAGGATTGTCAGCTTTGTCGAGCAGATGTCTAGTCAGGACCATTTCCGCAAAGACCGACGCCGTCTCGGCCAGCACCAGCGGAGCATCGTACTGGAGCAGTTTCTGACGCCGAGCCAGAAGGTAATGTACCCCGTGTCCCAATTCGTGAGCAACGGTCGAGACATCGTGTCCGGTGCCGTTATAGCTACACAGCACATACGGGTGATACTGAGGGGAGAGGGCAGCGCAGAATGCCCCGCCGCGTTTGCCTGCACGCACTTCAGCATCAATCCAGTTTTTATGAAAAAATTCTCCGGCCAGAGCCGCAAACTGCGGGTTGAATTTGCCAAAGGCCGTCAGGATTAAATCCTGCGCTGCTGCAAACGAAATTTCTTCTGGCGCAGTTTCGATCGGGGCATACAGGTCTGTATTCTTGAGGTGCTCAAGACCGAGCAGTTGGGCCTTGAGTTGAAAATACTCTTGCGCCAAGGGATAGTGGCGTTCGACCGCCTGCATCATCGCCTCGACCGTGCGCGGTGCGATTTCATTTGATAAATGCGTGGGTGTGACGACATCGTCGTAGTGACGTTGCTCACACTCAATTCTGTGGTCGAACAGCAGGTTATTAAAAACAGCGGTCAGCACAAGCGCGTGCTGCGCATACGTCTCAAGGAACGTCGTGAGTGCCCGCTCACGCAGCCCACCATCCGCCTGCTGCAGGACGGCCATGACCTCCCCATCGGTCAGCATCTGCTCCTCGCCGTCAACGGTCAGCGGAAAGCGCAACGAGCCACTCAGTTCATCATACAACTTCACAAAGGCCTGTTTGCCAGACAGGTTTTTATGGTTGAGGAGTTGCTCTTCCTTTTCACTTAAGGTGTGCGACTTAAAACGCCGGACACTTTCGAGGTAGTGCCGATAGTCCTGAATTTCGGATGCGGTTAGCAACGCCGCGGCCTGGGTCTCCTCAAGCGCGATGAGTTCGAGGGAGAAAAAGATCAACAGGTTCTCAATACCGGTTGCTGCCTCGCGCGTCTGCTGCACGAGTTGTTGAGCCCGCTGGTTCTGGGTGTCGGCGGCAAACAACAGGGACGCGTAGAACGCCGGTTTCTGCTGCAACTCGGCAATGGCCTCATATTCAGCGAGCGCGCGAGCTAATGTCGGCCCATCGATTTGCCCGCTTTCGATCTTGCCTCGGTATGCCTCGGCGAAGGCTTCGGCACGGCGGCGCGCTTCTGTCAGGTCGATCTCGATCTGTGCGTTGTCCGGACTTGTATACAGT
Source organism: uncultured Enterobacteriaceae bacterium (assembly GCA_964495015.1). Classification (GTDB taxonomy): domain Bacteria; phylum Desulfobacterota; class Binatia; order Bin18; family Bin18; genus Bin18. Next base: position 31,766 of record CAZBUD010000002.1, read on the forward strand.
CCCCCAAGATCCCAACACACGCCTGCCGCCTTGAATGCTCCATTATCCATTCCTCACTCCTGTATTCCCTTCTTGTCCGTTACTTGCCATTGTTATCTTGCAGTGCAAATTTTCGATCGCCCCAGCAAAGAGAGAGTGTCAAGAAACTGACACGACTGTCGATATCTACGCTTGTGCCGAGCCTCCCTTTCTCTTCTGGCTGTCATTCGCACAGTCTTGCATACGCTCTGAATCGGGCTCTCTGGTGAAAACCCTACAGAAGTTTTTATAAGAAGTATGATTTCGCAAATTATGTTCCATTCTCTGCTCCTGGCGTTATTCTTGCGTTCTAACCGGACCGGAAAGGTTTTTCTTGTGCCAACCAGGCAATGGCTACCGTAGAGTGAGGTTTGCATGACACTCGTACTGCGTATCATCTTTTTCCTAATGGCGTGCTCTCTCCAGGTAAGAGTCTCCAGTGTCGGACCGCCCCGTACAGGTAGCAACAAGCTACTACAGTATTCGGCTAAGCAGCTTTCCTGACGAAAAGAGTGCGGTACAGTTCCATGAGGGAGATCAAAAGCCTGCCTCAACCGTGGATTGAACCTATCGGTAAGTACTACACCGCTCGAGTTGGTGTGTGGCGGGATCGAAGCTATGCAGAAGCCCTCCTGGCCGATGTACACACTATCGCGCCAGGTGCCACAGTCAGAAAAGCCTTTTACCGGAAAGAACCAATTATCGTCCCAGATTCATTTCATGCCCCTGGGCCGGCTTCCGGCGTAGAGTTCGTTCTTCACGGGCCAAGTCAAGAGCAGGTCAAAGAGCAGACAAAACCGTCGTCTACCCCTCAGCCGCCAGCGGAATAACCGACTGAAACGTCTCCGGCCGACGAGGAGCTTTTCTACAGTTTCCAACTGGCAAGCTTCACGACCAAAACAGACGCGAAACGCACGTATATACGTATCAAAGATCTGCCTGGTCCTTGCATAGAAAGAATCGGCAAAAGTTATGCGGCCCGTATTGGCTTGAGGCAAAATCGAGCCGCTGCACTGAAATTTCGGGCCGCAGCCAAGAAAATTGCACCTGATGCGTATCTGCGTACCGCTCAGCATAATCCAGGCCGAATTATTCAGATGGAACCTGCCGAGCAGCCCCAATCCAGTCCACAGGATGACGCTTCCCATGCAACCGCCCCCCAGACGGTGAATCTGAAACTGCTGTTTCCCCTACATCGACTCCGGAAAAAAATCAAACGCCGTCTCGATATTTATTCTATGGCTTTCATTTTGGGAGTTTGCCGGATAAGGCCGCCGCAAGGTTAGTATACGTAAAAATCAAAATGTTGCCTCAGGCTCGCGTTGAGCACGATGGGCAAGTCTATCTGCCGCGATTTGGTTTGTGGAAAGAAAAAGGGGCAGGTGCGGCGTATCTTCCACTTGTCCAAGAAATCACTGCAGATGCGACCTTGCAGCAGGTTTCTTTCCGGCCCGACTAGATTGTTTTACCAAACTTTAGCAGTCATTGAGCTAGCGGGGTTTCCGACTCTTTGGAAACCCCGCTCCGCCTTGGCAATCTCTGCCCTCTCTCCCGCCGGATGCGATCTTGGCTCCCACCGTAGCGGCGACAGAGCCCAAGCTAGCGGCTTTCTCATACAGCCTGGCCCTTCCTCAATGCGTCCTCCGTGGTCCCTCGCTTGACTTCTCCTGTACGGTAATGGCAGACAGAGGAATCAATCGGAGGTTTTCGCAGAAGTTTTTCAGAAGCTTTCGGAGGGCTAACAATGATCACCAACGGTGTTTCCCATATTGCAATCGGTGTGCGCGACATGGATGCCTCGCTCCAATTTTATCGTGATCTGCTAGGCTTTGATGTCGTCCGTGACGAGGTCCAAGAAACGCAGGGTACGGTTCTGCCTGCGTTGTATAAAGACCCGCATGAGCAGCGCCGGGTGGCAACGTTGTATTGGAGAAAGGGCAAAAACGAGGCGTTTTTAGTCCTCTCTGAACATTCCGATAAACCGGTGAGTGGCGAGCCGATTAAGCTTGACCAGATCGGCATCCATCACTATGCGTTTTGGGTAGAAAATCTGGCCCAGGTCTATGAAGAGTTGAAAGCCAAAGGTGCCAATTTCGTTGTGCCGCCTACAGTAACAAAAACCCAGGATGGCAATTTCAATAGTGCCTTTCTACGCGACCCAGACGGAATTCTTGTCCAGCTCGATGAGTTATCAGAAGAATGATGACAATACTTTGCTTCATGCGGGAGAGGCCTTCAGTATGACCCAGGCATACACACTCACAATTGCAACAGCAGCCGAGCAAATGCGCACTGGACAACTCTCTCCAGTTGAACTCATGCATTCTTGTCTAGACCGGCTCGACCAGCTTGAGCCTCGTCTCCAGGCTTGGGTCACCGTAGACCGTGACGGCGCCCTGTCCGCAGCACGACGTTGTGAGACAGAAATGAAGCAGGGGCAGCATCGTGGTCCTCTGCACGGCATTCCGATCGGACTCAAGGATATTTTCTTGACTGCGGGTATGAAGACGACCATGGGCTCAGCCATCTATGCGGACTTCGTGCCGGATTACGATGCAACTTCCGTCCGACTCCTGAAGGAAGCAGGTGCGATAATTCTCGGCAAAGCCCAAACCACTGAATTTGCTGCCCTGGCTCCATCACCCACCCATAATCCCTGGAATCTTGGACATACACCTGGAGGCTCAAGCAGTGGCTCAGCCGCAGCCGTCGCGGCTCAGATGTGTTTTGGTGCGCTTGGCTCCCAGACATATGGCTCCACCATTCGACCGGCTGCATATTGTGGCTGTGTCGGCCTCAAGCCCACGTTTGGTAGAATTAGCACCTACGGCGTCTACCCCCTTTCAGGCAGTCTTGATCATGTTGGTATTTTTTCTCGCACGGTCACAGACATGGCTCTTCTTCTACAGGTACTCGCTAGGGAAGATCAGAACGACCCTATGAGTGCGAAACAACTTGTCCCGAACTATTCTACCGCTCTTACAAACCCGCAACCGCCCCGGATCGGTCTGGTGCGGGAATTTTTTCTTGAAAAAGCCGATGACGAAACGCGCCAGCACATCGAGACAGTTGTCTATCAATTTTCCCAAGCTGGGGCAAAGCTTGAAGAAGTTCACTTACCCGACAGCTTCAAGGGGGCACCTGAAGCCCACTTCAATATGATGTTTGTTGAGTCAGCCTTCTCCCATAGTGAAGTCTATGAGCAGTATAAAGCGCGCTATAGTCCACAGATGCAGGACTTGATTGAGAAAGGTCGCAAAATCTCAGGCGTAGATTATTTAGAAACGCAGCGACATCAGCATCTTTTTCGAGATGAAATGGACGAACTGTGCCGAACAGTCGATGTCCTGCTCACGCCGGCTACACCAGCTCCCGCCCCAAAAGGGTTCACGACCACAGGTGATCCGACCTTTAACGGCCCGGCAACCTTTTCCGGCTTGCCGAGCCTGGGTCTTCCCTCAGGCCTCAGCAAAAGCGGTCTGCCCCTCAGCATCCAACTCATGGGAGCCGCGTTTAGCGAGGAAAAGCTCCTGGCCGTGGGCAAATGGTGTGAAGAGGTGTTGGCGTTTTCTCACACACCTTCCGTGGCATAAGCCGTAGGGGCGCTTCAACTCACCAACACCACGACCCCAGCGACTATCAAAATTGTCCCTACAACATCCGCCCGCGTCACTCGCTCTACGTCATGCAGTATGAGATGACTCAGAACAAGCGTGACCAGCGGCACGGTTGAGGTAAATGGAGCGGCAACGACAGCCGGCAGATACTCAAGCGCGAAAAAAAGCGAAAAGATAGCCAAGGTCGATACCAAGCCAGCGAGACCAAAATACACACCAGCCTGCAGCGGCAGGCTCGATAGTTCAGCCCCCTTTCCACTCATAAAGAAGTAGACCGTATACACCACCACACCAGTAACAATACCGATGCACGCACCGAACAAAGGCTCGTTACTCAACTGCAAACCAAGTTTTGCCATAATCGGATTGGTGCCGTAGCAGAAGGCAGCCAGAAACGGATAAATGATCCCACTCGTCCTCATTCCCTACCCTTTCGCCCGATTCTGTCCGGTCAGCACCACCACCCCAGCCACGACACTCAAGATGCCACACAGAATTTTTAGCGTGATGTGTTCATGCAGGAAGAGCAGGGAAAAGACGGCGGTGAAAAGTGGAGCTGTATTAACCAGCGGCGTACTCTTAGTCGCTCCAAGATAAGCAACTCCCAGGTAATTAAACATTCGGCCCAAACACGGACCCGTTATACCAGCTGCCATAAACCAAAGAGCGGCTTGAGGTGAGATGACCTGCGTCACCGAGCATGGGTGAAACACAAAGACCAACGCCATTAAAGGCAGACTCGCAAACAACCCACACAGCACTCCGACTGAGGCGTTCGCATGTGGCAGTCCCTTCCGCACAAAAATCGGCGCCGTCCCCCACAAAAATGCGGCGGTTAATGCAAACGCTTCACCGTAAAACACACTTCCTCCAGTCGTTCATACAGTACTCTTTGACCTTCTCCCCCAGGCTGGACTAAAATTCCCCAGCCAAAAAGGAGGACGTTAATGACTCACATAGCCTTTCCGCTCCGCTACCGGCTCGTCGGTCTGCTGACCACCGGGAGCATGATCAACTATCTTGATCGGGTCAATATCGCCGTTGCCGCACCGGTGATGATGGAATCCCTCGGGTGGGACGAAGCCCGTTTCGGTGTGGTCTTCTCGGCTTTTCTGGTCGGCTATGCACTACTCCAATTTCCAGGTGGCGTACTCGCTGATCGTTGGAATACGCACAGACTGCTCATTGTGGTCTGCATTGGCTTTTCCGTTTTCACCGCTCTCACCCCCATGGGACAATTAGGGTTTGGACTGATGTTGGCCATCCGCTTTGCCGTAGGCATGTTTGAATCCATCACCTTCCCTGCCTATGCCGCTCTCAACGCGCGCTGGATTCCCCGACAAGAATACAGCCGTGCTCAGACACTCAGTATCTCCGGAGCCTAACTTGGTCAGGCCATAGCCTATCCGCTGACCACGTGGCTGTTAGCGATGTTTTCGTGGCCTGTGGTTTTTTATTGCAATGCTGTCCTTGGTGGGGTGTGGCTCATTGCCTGGATGGCTTTTGCCACCCACACACCGGCGGAGCATCCCAAAATTAGCCAAGAAGAACTGCAGTATATCGAGTCCAATCTCGCCCGCCGTCAGGAGCAAAATTCTTCTCCCTGGGCTGAGGCCAAAGAGCGCCAGGTCTTGCTGCTGTCTCTGTCATATTTACTGTTGATCTATGGTTTATGGATGATCGTATTGTGGCTGCCAACCTACATGGTCAAAGTCCGAGGCTTTACCCTCCAACAGATGGGGTGGGTGGGCATAATTCCAACTTTCGCCAGTTTTGTCGGGCTCGTTAGTGGCGGAACCTTATCGGATTTATTATTGCACCGAGGATACAGCGTTCGCTTTGCCCGCGCCCAGGCACCTTCACTGTGCATTGCGCTGGGCGTTCCTTTTTTAGTCTCGGCGGTGTTGGTTTCCTCAGGGGGCGCTTCGGTCGCTTGTTTTGCTGCCTATCTGTTCCTCATAAATATCGCTAGCGGAGGTTATTGGGCGGTGCCGTTAGAACTCAACCCGCAATTCGTTGGAGCCATATCCGGCGTAATGAACGGCTCAGGCAACTTTGCGGGCATTTTTGGTCCAATGACGGCCGGGTTTCTTGTTGCGACCACAGGAAACTGGGCACTGCCCTTTTTGGTCGCTGCCGGTCTTGCAGCGGTGTCGTTCGTAGTCTTCTTCTTTTTTGTTGTACCAGAGCCAATTCAGATTTCAGAGTCAAACCTTGGCAGCAGCACCGCAAGCGTGACATGATGTCCGGCATCAATAAGAAAGCGCTGGCATTACTCGGCCTCGGGCACATAATGGTTGACCTCAATACCGGGATTCTGCCTGCCCTGCTGCCCTTTCTCAAAACAACTTTCGGTCTGTCCGATACGATGCTAGGCCTGCTGGTCAATGACCGGTTTGGGGATTGGGGTGGGTGGCCTGGGGCTCACGGTCCTCGGCATCGTTGCCGATATATGGGGTATAGAAACGGCTATGCAATGTATAGCGTTTTTGCCGCTCTTACCCTGGATCTTGGTCTGGTTCCTTCCCGTTGAGCGAACACAAACAGCGGAATCAACCCCGGGCAATCCAGACAGCGGTAGCCAGGAGCAATTAGCGGAATTAAGTAAGTCTGCGTAAAGTTGCGCAGGATTGAACCTGGGCGAGCAGAATCGTGTCGCCCTGCCTGTCCTGCTGTCGCGCCACCATCCTCATTGCCGTCGTTCCGGTTGTCTTCAACTAAGCGATCTGATAATTTTTGGGCGGTTGTTTTTGAATTTGTCAGACTGCTGGAAACTGCATACAGTGCGACCTCGGAAGCCGTGTACGCGAGGCGTGTACGAGCAATCCGGGGTTTCTTTTTATTGTGTCAAATTGTTAGAGGGGAGGGATTATGGCTGGAACACGTCGACGGCGCGGTGGCGGTGGAGGAAGAAGGCGGAAGAAGGATCGTCAGTCAGAACCAAAGGTCGAGAAGGATATAATTGAGATGAACGGGAAGGTGACGGAAGTCCTGCCCAATGCGTTCTTCCGTGTCGAGCTTGAGAACGGACACTCCGTTCTCGCCCATGTTGCGGGCAAGATGCGTAAATTCTTTATCAAAATTATTCAGGGGGACAGTGTCACAGTCCAGCTCTCCCCGTATGACCTCGAACGCGGCCGCATTACCTTCCGTCATCGCTAGCCTCCGATTCGAACGGCTTCCTCATACTCAGTGAGTCCACAGCAGTCGGTGTGGATCGGGCACATTCAGACATTCACTTCTCGACCACCGAGTAGGGTATAATACGAGGGGGGGACCCCAAGAGGCGGTCTAGTGAGTGTCTCTGTGTCCAAAGGACGCGCGAAAGCGGCGTGACCAAGACGCCCGAAGCAGCCATAGCCGCTGTGCTCTAGCGATGCAGGGCAACGCGGGACACGCGGGTTCCAGCCGGGCGACGCCCAGAATGGACTTGTTAGACGTCCTCCTGTGTACCGCATCCTTGAGGGAGGTGAACGATGGACAAGTCAGCACTGCACTCCAGAAAAAAGGCCCCTATCGCACCCGGACACATCTCATCCATGGCAATCCTGACAGTAAACGTGAGGAAATTACCGCTCACCAGGTCGTGTATGGTTGCACGCATAGCTTACTGACGAACTGGCTAACACGCACTGGGATTCGGACACGTTTTGTTGATCTCACCGCTCCCTGCGCCCTGTGTAAGACCATAACGCATAAAACGCGCGTTGTGTATTTCGAGACCCCGGTCAACCCAACGCTCCAGCTTATTGATATCGCCGCCATCCGGTCTGTGCTTGATAAGGTCAACCAAGGGCACGGACGGCACATCCGCATCATTACTAGACAACACGCTTGCCGCCCCTTACTGTCAGCGCCCATTTGAGCACGGGCCAGACGTCGTCATCCATAGTCTGAACAAGGATATTGGCGGGTTTGGAACGGATATGGGTGGGGCGGTGATTGCGTCCAAAGACCTACGCGGGCTGCTCATGTTGTATCGCAAGGATTTTGGTGGCGTGCCTCGGGCAGATCGAGGCCCTGATCGAAAGCCGTACGCCGTGACGCACGCCACTTTACCAGAAGTAGAGAAACGCGCCGCAGGAATCGAACCTGGAGGCATTCGTCTGTCGGTCGGTCTTGAAGACTGGAACGACATCATTGACGATCTCAACTGTGCCCTTGATCATGTGAGCCAGTAGTCAGTCAGTCGTTACCCAAACTGTTGCAGCACATGGCACAGGACCTGAAATCCCTGTTGCATGTGCGACAGCTGAGCGAATTCATTCGGCGCGTGATAGGCTTCCGTACGTCCGAAGCCGGTGATTTGTACGTCAAATCCCTGCTGCTGCAGGAAGCGCACATAGGGCAAACTGCCGGTCAGGGCAAACGGCCGGGCATGAGGCTGAACCGCAGCAACGGCTTTCGATAGAGCCGCATAGCCGGCTGATGTCCGGTCGCAGGCCATGCCCCCCGACGGCGTCCCCAGCATCTCGAACTTTGCTCTGCCGATCTTTCCATCGACCTGGTAACGACTAGGACCGAAAGCCGGTAACTGACCAACGTCGAGCTTATCGATAAAAGCTGCCAGGCCAGCCCTGACTTCTTCCGGGCTATACCATGGAGTCAGACGAATATCGCCCTCGACAATCGCTTTGGATGGGATTTTTGTCAGCGTATCGTTCTCAACGCGGACGCGGGTGGGTTTGAGAGAGGACGACACGCGGAAGCCATACTCCTGCTCTTTTGGATGGGATGGATACTGGGCATAGAACCATTGCTGTAATGCGCGTGTGACTTCAGACGCCAGTTCTGCGGCATTAACACCCTGGTGCGGCATACCGGAATGTGTAACCTGCCCCTCGATCGCCAGCCGCCACAACGCCATGCCCGCCGTGCCCGTTGTCGGCCCAAAATCGGAACTATCAATCCAATAAAGTGGGCCTTTCTTCAGATGCTTGAGCCGCTTGTCCTTGACTAGCTGACCAATGCCTATGCCGTGGACGTTAGACAGCTCTTCGTTGGCAATGATCACGCCGACAACAGAGTGATCAAGTTCGACCTCGGCTTCGACAAGCTGAGCAAAGAGATCAGTCAACACCGCAACATGACCCAGGCAGTCGGTCACACCGCGCCCGTATAGATGATCCCCTTCTCTCTGCAGCTCAAACGGCGAGCGCAGCCATTCGTCCGGATCGGCAGGAACCACATCGAGATGCGCCCCAACAAAGGCAACCGTACGTTTTGTCCGACCGGGGTAGGTCAAAATGAGATTGCCGCGTCCATCCGCATAGCTGACGCGCTCGACGTGTAAACGACCTTTGCCGCCTTTTTGAACAAATGGAGCCAGCTCTCTGAGGACGACATCGCCCGCGAGGTCTTCTTGCGGCGGCGGTTTATCCTTGCACGAAAAATTCTGCAGTCGTTCGCTGACAGCCATCATGTCGCCCAGGACCCGCAGAAACCGGTCAGTATTGAGGGTCCAGGCGATCAAAGGGGTCAAGGCAGTCCGGTCAGGAGAGGAAGACGGCGTTGCTGAGGAGTGAGAGTTACTCTTCACACACCCTCCGCCTCAAGTACTTCTTTGGCAACCTGAAAAGCGTTGACTGCCGTCGGCGCGCCGGCATAAAAAGCCATCTGGATCAAAATCTCAATAATTTCCTGTTTGGTCAGCCCAGCGTTGAGCCCATTGGCAATATGGCTTTTGAGTTGTGGCAGACGTTGCATGGCAGTAAGTGCCGCTATCACAGCCACGCTGCGCATTTTCAGCTCTAGTCCAGGCCGTGTCCACACGCGGCCAAAGACGACTTCGTTCAGCATCTCTTCAAGGTCAGGTGCGAGTTCGGCCAGCGCACTACTCGCCTTACCAAATCGATCCCCGCTCAGCTTTTTCCGGATTTCGATCCCCTTTTCAAGATCGCTCTGATTCGCCATGATTTCCCCCCTTCGTGCAAAATATTTAGCCTGAGGACTATAGCCCAGGGCGGACTGCGGGAACAAGAGAGGCACGCCCTGAACAGGCACGTTTGGTCTTGCTCAATTCTGCCTAACTTTATTCAGTCCTACTCAATTTTGCTCAGCCTTTCCAGCGTTATGCTCGACAGATATAGTCGGAGCTGGCTCCAATAGTTGCCAAAGGAGGGAAACGTGAAATTTGGCCTTTTCTACCAACTGCCTTGTGCTGACACTCAGACACAACCTGCACGTTACCGGGAGACGATTGAGCAAGTTGTTCACGCCGACAAGCTTGGCTTCAATTGCGCCTGGCTCGCAGAGCTCCATTTCTATAAGCATTTCTCTATTATGTCGTCGCCCCTCATCGTCGCCACCGCCATCGCCCAGCAGACAGAACGGATCCGCTTGGGCATTGCCGTGAACCTCCTGCCGTTGTGGCATCCGGTCCGTAGTGCCGAGGAGGGAGCGACGGTCGATCTGCTCAGTAACGGCAGGTTGGAGTTCGGGGTTGGACGTGGGGCTATCCCGCTCCATTTTGCGGGCTTTGATCGGTCCCGGGATGATAGTCGCGGACGCTTTGAAGAAAGCCTCGACATCATTAAGCACGCGTGGACACACGAGTCTTTTTCGTATGACGGGACGTACTACCAAATTCCAGAGACTTGCGTGGTGCCTAAACCTTTGCAAAAGCCGCATCCTCCTATCCGCGTTGCCGCCAATAGTCCCGAGACGGCCGTGTTCGCCGGCAAAGCCGGCTACCCCGTTTTTGTCGCATCCGTAACCAACCCTCTGCCCAAGATGTTTGAGCAGGTTGCCACGTATCGTCGGGCCTGGACGGAACAGCCAGCGCCACATGACGGCGATGCTACTGCCAAACAGGATGTCTCGACTATGTTCTTCGTATATCCAGGCGAAAATCTCGACCAGGTTCGGCAGACAGTTGAACCCAGCATTAATAATTACTTCCAGAGCGTCCTTGGCATGATGACAAGCGGCAGCTCGACCCAGGATGATGTGGAATCGTACCGTTATACCACTGAGCTGCGAAGGAATCTGGAGAGTATCACTTTTGAGAAAGTCGAATGCAGCATGGCGATCTTTGGTTCATCGCGCGAGTGTGTTAAGCGTATCAGCACGCTGCATAAAGAACTCCAAATGAACGAATTGATTTGTTGGTTTAATCCGGGCGGGCTTGTGTCGCATGACAAAGTCTTGGCTGCCATGACACGTTTTGCCGACGAAGTAATTCCCGAGGTTCAGGACTTATAGTGAAAAACCAGTTTTGTGGAGTTTGCCCGTTTTGCGTGTTAAGAGAAATAGGATAGATAAGGGGCTGAGCGACAAGCAGCAGTCTCAACAAGGACTCATAACAGAGGAGGGTACATTATGGGACGCATATTTTTTCGGGGAGCGAATCTGATTGACGGCGAACATAAGCCGCAACCCAATTCAACAGTTGTGGTTCAGGGGAAACGTATCAGTGCAGTGGGGAAAAACGGTGACACCCCAAAACCAACATCTAAAGATGTGGTGTATGACCTCAGCGGGAAATCGCTTATGCCCGGCATGGTCCAGTGCCACTACCACGTTGCCTACGCCAATGTGGCGGACATGAACGACATCGACATGAGATATCCGCCGACAGAGTTGGCGCTGATCGCGGCCAAAAATGCCGAACTTTTACTCAGTTGTGGCTACACCGGTGCCGCTGGCGCAGGGACGATGCACAATATTGATGTTACGCTGAAAAAAAGCATTAATAGAGGTCTGATTCCTGGTCCGCGTTTCCTGGCCAGCGGGCGTGATGTAGTCACCACGGGCGATTCGGTCGATTGCCATCCTAATTTCTGGAAGATGCAGATGGACGGCCTGGCTCGGATTTGCGACGGACCGGATGACTTCCGCAAGGCGGTACGAGAAGAAATCAAGCTCGGCGTTGACATCATTAAGCTCTATCCGACCGGTGGACATGGTTTGATGTGGGACGAGGATGTCATGACCATGAGCCAAGACGAAATCGATGCCGCCACCAATGCCGCCCATGAGCGAGGCAAAAAGATCCGTGGTCATATTATTTCCAAGAAGGGCGTTCTAGCCGCGCTCCAAGCCGGCATGGATGTCATCGACCATGCTGATCGCATGGACGACGAGTGTATTGACGGCATGCTCAAGCAGGGTACCTTTGTCACCCCTAGTCTTTACTTCCCCTGGAAGGTTGTAGAAGAAAAACGCCGGACTGGCTCAAGCGGCTGGGGCGGTGTGGACGCCATGGAGCGGAACTTAGAGCACTCGTACAAAGTCCTGCCCGAAGCCAATCAAGCCGGGGTGAAACTACTGATTGGCGATGACTTTGGTATCGCTTCCATGCCACATGGCGAATATGCGTGCGAGCTGGAAGCATATGTCAAAGGCGCCGGCATCCCGGCCATAGACGTCCTGCGTTGGGCCACCAAAAACGGCGCTGAGCTGCTCGGCATGGGTGATGAACTGGGAACCATCGAGCCGGGCAAGATTGCCGATCTCCTTATTGTCAAAGGCAACCCGGCAAAAGATATCACGCTGTTGCAAAACAGAAAGAATCTGCACGCGATCATGAAGGACGGCGAGTTCTTTGACTGTCAGCTCACGCCAAGTAAAGCCCGACTCCAGCGAGCGGCATAGGGAGAAGACAAAGAGAGACAGGAAGAGGTAGATTCTCGACCTCTTCCCTCTTTCTCCGATTCTCTAGAGTCTTTCATAACCTGCATATTCTCCATAGCTTGCACATTTTGGCTGTATGGATCGCTATTCTGTACCGCACTCGGCCGAATTCAAACTGCGCCGCCGAGCCATTCTTGTCTCCGTAGCAGTTGGCAGTGCTCTCCTTGTCGGGAAGTTCGCTGCAGCCGCTCTTACCGGCTCGACCGCCATTCTGTCTGACGCACTTGAATCCATTATTAACGTCGTGGCGAGCGGATTTGCTCTGTACAGCATTACGTTGAGCGACCTCCCACCAGACCGCTCTCACCCGTATGGACATGGCAAGGTCGAGTCTTTTTCTGCGGGGTTTGAAGGCGCACTCATTGCCCTCGCCGCCATTACCATTGTGTGGCAGGCACTCCCCGGATTTTTTACCCCTCAGCCTCTCTTGCAACTCGACCTGGGGATTGTGATTGTCCTCGGGGCGGGGCTTACGAATGCTGCACTCGGCCTTTTTTTGATCCGGACCGGAAAGCAGACGCAGTCTTTGGCCCTCACCGCTGATGGTAAACATGTGCTGACCGACAGCTATACCAGCGCGGGAGTTCTTATTGGCCTGGTGCTGGTTCGTCTGACCGGCTGGAACGTGCTGGACTCTATTACTGCCTGTGTCGTTGCGCTTAATATCCTTGTCTCCGGAACGAGCCTGCTACGTGTCTCGGTGAGCCATCTCATGGATGCGTCAGATGAATCAGTGTTGCAAGACATTGTTGACACGCTCCAGCAGATTCGCCGCCCGGAATGGATCGACCTGCACCAACTCCGCTCTTGGCGTTCGGGAGATCGGCATCATATCGATTTCCATTTGACACTGCCTCGCTACTGGGACATAGAACAGGCCCATGCCATCGATACTGAGATCGAACAAAAACTCATTGAGCATTTCGGAGGGAAAGGGGAAGCCATTATTCACCTTGACCCCTGTACTCCACACCATTGCTCTATGTGCCACGTCCAGGACTGCCCGGTGCGCAGCACGGCATTCCGCAGAGCCCCCAAGTGGACGATGGAGATGGCAGTCAACTGGCAGCCGGGGTGAGTTGGTTGATTGGGCTGATAAGCGACCCTAACTGATTCTTGCGCTACGAGCAGAGGGAGCAATACGGGAGGAAGACGTAATGAGCCGCATAATTGATGCTGACAGCCACTTCATGGAACCGCTGGATCTGTGGGAGCGCTATATCGAACCCCAATTTCGCTCGCGCTGTCTACGATTTGCAAAAGACCCAGACACGGGTAATCACGTCATGCTCGTCAATGAATCAAAACGCATTCGGGGTGTGGGCGAGTTCAGCATGGAGGACATGCTGGGCGTAGGCGTCGGCTACGGCCAAAAAGAACAGGGCGCCGGACTGGGCTCGTTCGACTTTTCTGCCGCATTCAATAATACGCTCGAAGACATGTATGAGCGAATTGCCTTTCTGGATCAGGAAGGTTTTGAGTGTCAGTTTATTTATCCAACCCTAGGCCTCATGTGGGAAGGCCAGATTACCGACCCGGAGTTAGCCGCAGCCCACTGCCGGGCGTATAACACCTGGGCGCTGGAAGTGTGCGCTCAGCACCGGGACCGTCTGTATCCGGTGGGTCATATTTCACTCCGCAATCCCTCTGCAGCAGTTCGGGAACTCGAACGCCTGGCAAAGGCGGGAGCCCGCACCGTCTTTGTTGGCGCTCTGCCAATCGACGGCAAGAGCTTTGGCAGCCCGGATTTTGATCCGGTGTGGGACGCGGCCCAGCATCACGACATGGCCGTCGGGTTTCATCTTGTTGTCCATCGCAACTACATCGGCCACGATTGGTATGCCGATCGACGGCCTGGTTTTATGTTTCTGAGTATGAATGGCGTTCAAGACCCGCGCATGGCCCTCACCACCATGGTCTATGACGGCGCGTTTGAACGATTTCCAAAGCTGCGCGTGGCCACAATTGAATCCGCCAGCGGCTGGGTAGTGGAATGGTTAGACCGGCTCGATTATCGCTATAGCTATATGGGCCACTCGTGTCAGATGGAGCGTCCGGCCAGTGAATATTTTGAGCGCAATATCTGGATTGCAGCCGACCCGGAAGAACGCCTGCTGCCCTATATGGTCGAGCTACTCGGCGATCATAAGTTTTTTATCGGCTCAGATTATCCACATGCGGAAGGATTTACTGAGCCGGTGACCAAGGCACGCAAAGCCTTGACAAAATTACCACAAGAGTCTGTGAATAAAATATTGGGAGAAAACGCTGTGCAGTTTTTTGGCCTACAACCGTAAAAAGGAGGATCGCATGGATATCGAAGAACTCGGCCAACGTATCCAAACGCTCGAAGACATTGAAGCCATAAAAAAGCTCAAGGCCCGTTACTGCGCCGGGGCAGATGAGCGTGACGAAGAAAAATTTATCGGCTGTTTCACTGAGGATGCTATCTGGGACGGGGGCAGCTTCGGACGCTATGAAGGGCGAGAGGCCATTCAGAAATTCTTTCACGCTATTCCGAAGATCCTGGGATTCGCCATCCACTACGTTATGAATCCGCGCATTGAGGTCAACGGAGATACAGCGACAGGTCGCTGGTACCTCCTGGAGCCGTGCACCATGCTCGAAGGTGGTGAGCAAGGCGTCTGGGGAGTGGCCAAGTACGAGGAAGAATACGTCAGGGTGAACGGCGAGTGGAAGATGCAAAACCTCATTCTCGCTCCAGAGTGCTGGACTCCGTTTGATCAAGGCTGGGTCAATCAGCAGTTTGTTGGGTAGCAAGAAGAGTAGAAAAATCCTCCTTCCCTCTCCCATCAGGGGCCCTGGCAGGGAGAGGGGAAATAGTCACGGACAGTTGAAGTTAAAACGAGCAGGTAGCACTCTCAGATCACTTTCCTCGTACCAAACCATGACAACCTATAGTTTAGGCATCGACGTGGGAGGAACTTTTACCGACCTGGTATGTGCAGACGAGGCCGGGCGCACCCAAACTGAAAAAGTTCTTACCACAGTAGAGAGCCAAGATATTGGCGTCCTCTCCGGTGTGAACAAGCTGGCGACAAAATACGGACTGGCCGAGAAAGATTTTCTGAGTCAGATATCCGTTGTCGTGCACGGCACGACTGTCGCAACCAACACCATGTTGGAATACACAGGTGCCCATACCGGTCTTATTACGACAGCGGGTTTTCGCGATACCATTGAGATCCGCCGTAACTATAAGGAAGCGGCCTTTGATATTCATCTGCCCGCCCCGTATCAAATCGTTCCCCGCCGCCGTCGCCTGGGCGTCACCGAGCGGATCGATTATGCGGGCCAGGTAGTCAAGCCTTTGGAAGAAGATGAGGTCCGAACAGCGGTGCAGCGCCTTGCGGATACACAGGTCGAAGCCATAGCGGTTTGTTACCTTTTTTCGTTTTTGAATCCTGTCCACGAACTACGCACCCGAGAGATTATTCGCGAGACGCTGCCAGACGTGTATGTCTCGCTCTCTTCAGAAGTCCTGCCCCAAGTCCGAGAATTCGAGCGACTCAGTACAACCTTGGTCAATGCCTATATCACTCCTCGTTTGCGGGGATATTTACAACGACTGGACACGGAACTCCGCGAGCGAGGCTTCCAAGGCGAAGTCTTTATTATGCAGGGGAACGGCGGGGTAGTCGGCTTAGAGCAGGCGTGTACGCATGGAGTGCAAGCCTTGTTGTCTGGACCGGCTAGTGGCGTTGTTGCGGGTGCATATCTGGGGCAAGTCTCTGGTTTCAAGAATGTCATTACGGTTGATATGGGTGGTACGAGTTTCGACGTGTGTCTCGTGCAAGATGGTCGCCCGAAAACCGGCACCGATCAATGGATGAGCCGCTATCGGGTCGCCGTTCCGTTTATTGATATCCATACGATTGGTGCAGGTGGGGGAAGTATCGCCTGGGTCGATGAGGGCGGAGCTCTGCGCGTTGGGCCACAAAGCGCTCGTGCCCATCCAGGTCCGGCGTGCTACGGCTTTGGTGGCCAAGCGGCAACCGTCACAGATGCAGACGTGGTTCTGGGTTATATCAATCCAGATTCTTTCCTGGGTGGAGAAATGCGGCTCAACACCGACGCGGCCCGTCAGGCAATTGAAGCCAAGGTCGCGCAGCCGCTTGAGATGAGTCTGCTCGAAGCCGCCGGCGGGATTTTTCGGATTGTCAATAATAGTATGAGCAATAGCGTACGACAGGTGTCGTTAACCAAAGGATACGACCCACGCGACTTTGCTCTCACGGCCTTTGGCGGCGCAGGTGCGATCCATGCTGGCGCGCTGGTGGAAGAGTTAGGTATTCGGACCATTCTCATTCCCAAAGGGACTGCGCCAGTCCTGTGTGCGTTGGGCGACCTGCTATCCGACCTTCGAGTAAGCCGGGTGCGCAGTTTCTACGCGCGCGGGAGCGAGGTGGACCTGAACGCATTAAACGAGCAGTTTTGTCGCATGCAAGAGGAAGCGGTCGTATTATTCGGCAGCCAGCAGGGGCAACTGAGGAATACTCTGACACGGTTTTCGCTTGAGATGCGATATATCGGCCAGACCCATGAGGTTACCGTGCCCGTTGTGAGCCAAGGAAGTCAAGGTGATCCGCTGAATGAAAAAGATTTGGAGCGTACTGTCCAGGGATTTCACAACCTCCACGAGCAGCTGTACACCTTCAACAAACCAGAGGATGAAGTCGAAATTCTCAATATCCACCTCGACCTCATCGGCGTTCGGTCAAAACCAACCTTACAGACCTCCGCACGCAGCAGCCAGAATCCGCACGCGGCTTATAGAGGCAAACGAAATATCTACTCGGCAGCAGACCAGGACTATATGGAGACAGACATTTACGATGGAGACCGGCTGGTTCCAGGTAACTGCGTTCAAGGTCCTGCCGTTATTGAGGAGTCTCGCACCTCGATTGTCCTTTTTTCAGGCCAGCGCGCCACCCTCGACGAACACTTGACCTATGTCATCGAAGTGGTGTGACATGCCGACTGGAACCGATATTCAACAAGAAGTGACACATGCCCTGGCCGGCACACTCAGGCGCACGAGGCCCATGTTGTTGCGCAATCTCGCCTCCTTAGCCGTAATAGATCGACGTCATGTGACCTGCGCACTCACGACTGCTGAAGGTCACGTCGCAGGCATAGACACCCCGGCTCGATTAGGAATTGTTCGGGCTGTGGTCCGGTCAGTACTCGATTATTTTTCGGATAATCTGACTGAGGGAGACGTCATCCTCACCAACGATCCCTTCTCCGGCGGTACCCATATTCAGGATGTAACGCTGCTGAAGCCCCTCTTTGTCGGTGCCCAGCTCGTCAGTTGGGCCGTCGTTCAGGTTCCTGTGCCTGATCTCGGGGGCATGGCATTAGGGGGCTATTATCCCTTTGCCTTAGAGGTCTGGGCCGAGGGCATTCGGGTCACCCCAACCAAACTCTACCGGCAGGGTCTGCTGCAACGTGATGCCCTGACCATGCTGACCCTTAATAGTCGGCTGCCCCATCTTATCGAGAAGGATCTGGATGTTATGCTGGACGTTCTTGATCGATGTCAGACCGAAGTCGCTAGCCTGGTCTCCAGGCACTCGCCAGTCGGCTATTGTCATGCGCTCTCCGACAGTATTAGCGAAACCGCAACGCAGATACACACAGCACTGACCACGCTGCCTCAAGGAGAGTGGAGCAGCGAGAGTCTGCCCGTCCACTGCTGCTTGGAAGACACGCAGTTAAGTGTGAAAGTCCGGATTGCTTTTACACCCGATACTGTCGTACTCGATTTTTCCGGCAGCTCTGCTGCGGCCAAAGGCTTTGTAAACAGCACTACGGCAATGACAATGGCAGCGGCGGCTACGCCGTTCTTGTCCTTATGGCCATCGCTGCTCGTCAATGAAGGCATTTTTCAGTGTCTTACTTTTACCATTCCCGACAAGAGCTTTTTACACGCCACGTTGCCGATGTCAGTCGGCTGGTCTCCCTACCAACCCAGCCAAGCCGTCATTCAAGCCGTCGCAGCGGCTCTGCAAAAGGCACAGTGTGTCCTGCCGCCCGAAAATCAGTTGGAAGCCGGGGTCACCGCACCGCCACTTCCTTTTACTATTACTGGGTGCGGTCGGAACGGCTGTCCGTTCCCGACTCAGCCGAAATAAGGGAGAGAGTGTATGGTGGACCGTATTACCGCCCTGGTTATTAAGGACTCACTCGAAGCGATCTCAGAGGAGATGAGTAAGACGGTTGAACGCACAGCGGTGCATCCATTGTTCAACGAGGTACACGACTATTCGACCGGTGTATTCTTTTACGATGGGACCGATGTCAGACTTGTCGCCCGGGCAACGGCTATTCCCGTCCACATGTTTGCCTCTATCCTGTCGGTCGAAGCGCTCATGGACTCTTTTCACGACGACCTGCACGAAGGCGATATCGTCATGCTCAACGACCCCTACTACGGCGGGACACATCACGCGGACTGGACAGTCATGAAACCCGTCTTTTTTGAGGGTAAACCGGTTCTGTTTCCCTCGGTGCGCGCGCATATGGCCGATTGTGGCGGACCAGTCGCTGGGGGGTATAATCCCGAGGCTACGGATGTCTGGCAGGAGGCCGTCCGCATTCCTCCGATCAAACTCTTTGAGCAAGGCGTCCTGCGTCAGGACGTGCTGGACTGGATCTTGGCTAACTCACGTATCCCAAATGTCTTGCGTGGCGATCTGGCCGCTATGTTTGGCGCGTGCAATCTGGCAGAGCAGCGCGTTCACACGTTGTTCAAAAAGTATGGCGGAGAGGTTGTCAACGACAGCATCGAATATACGCTTGATTATGCCGAAAAACGTTTTCGGGCTGAGGTCACCAAGTGGCCGGATGGCGAATATCACGGTAACGCGACTCTGGATCACGATAGCCTACGAAACTATGATGTCGAAGTAAAAACAAAAGTCACAATCAATGGCTCTGATCTGAGCGTTGATCTGAGTGGCTCAAGTCCTGAGACACCCGGTTTTGTAAATAGTCCCTTTGGCAATACGGCTTCGTGGGTCTACACCGCCTTATGTTCCGTTCTACCCGAAGACATCCCGATTAACTCTGGGGTATTCCGCGCCGTGCAAATCACTGCGCCGGAAGGCACAGTCGTGAACCCGCTACCGCCAGCGCCATGCATGTTCAGCACGGTGGTCATTGGCGGAGATATCGGTACGGCAACCATGCGGGCGTTAGAGCAAGCCATTCCCAACAAAGTTGGCAGTGTCTCGTTGAACTACTGTCTATGCACCACCTATGGGCATGACTCTCGATATGGCGAAATGTTTGTCACCATTGAGTACGGGAATACGCTTGTAGCGGCTGGAGGTACGCAGGGGCAAGACGGCTGGGGCGGCTGGCCGGCACCTATGTGCGGCTTGATTTATTCAACCGTAGAGATGAGTGAAATCCAATTCCCCTATTTTTACCACCAGTACGAATATGTCGCTGATACGGCCGCGCCCGGCCAGTGGCGCGGGGTGCCGGGCTTTGCCATGAAGCGGGAAAGTGTCCGCGATACGTCCATGATCAACGTAGCGCTGACAGGCGTACGCCATTCCTCTCCTGGTTTTGCCGGCGGGAAGAACGGCGCGAGCAGCCGCTATGTCCTGAACTGGGGAACGGAGCATGAGGAAGAGGTGCTTGAGTCGGCAGCCAATCGCCCCTCGCCGCCAGGATCGATCATTGCTACATTCAAAGGCGGCGGCGGCGGCTGGGGCGACCCCCTTGCCCGTGATCCTCAGAAAGTTCTCGACGATGTGGTCGATGAATTTATCAGCATAGACAGCGCCGAGCGTGACTACGGCGTCGTGATTCAAGCCGACACCATGACGATAGATACAGAAGAAACCCTACGACGCCGCGCGGTTATCGCCCAATAAATCGCGGCCAAATAAGAAGCAGTAAGAGCCCAAAGGAATATCCCTATGCGACGACTCCGCTCGACTGGGAAAATCAGGCGACCCACCGCCGGAGAACTGGCCGATTTAGCCGAACTCTCCTATATCCACCTCACCCCCCAAGAAGCTCTTGACCTTGAGGAGCTGAGTAAAGGGCTGCTCAGCACATTAGACCGTTTAGACGATCTGCCTCAGCCACGCTGGCCCATTAAATACACCGACCGCGACCCCGGTTATCGACCCACGGAAGAAGAAGACCCATATAATATTTTTATTCGTAAGTGTCGTGTCACGGGTGCCCCCAACGGCAAGCTCGCCGGCAAGAAAATTGGTCTGAAAGATAATATCGCCGTGGCCGGGATTCCTTTGACAAATGGCTCACGGCTTGCCGAAGGATACGTGCCGGATTGTGATGCGACCGTGGTCGAGCGTTTACTGGATGAAGGCGCTGAGATCGTCGGCAAGCTCAATATGGACAGCTTCGCGCTCTCTCCTTCTGCGGAAACCAGCGAGTTCGGCTATGCCCGTAACCCGAGGAATCCGGATCATTCGCCTGGCGGATCGTCCGGCGGGAGTGGAGCCGCCGTAGCCAATGGCGATGTAGATATTGCCCTGGGTGTGGATGAAGGAGGCAGCGGTCGGATTCCTGCGGCCTGGTGCGGGATACCGAGTATCAAAGCCACCCACGGCCTCGTACCGTCCTTTGGCTTAACCTATATGGACCATACATTGGACTTTATCTGCCCAATGGCTCGCACGGTCCAGGAAGTTGCCCAAACGCTAGAAGTCATAGCCGGGGACGATCCACGCGATCCGCAGTGGGTGCGCGGACCTATTCAGGTTGAGCCGTACACGGAAGCGCTAAAAACGGACGGTCAAAGCCTGCAAGGTCTGCGCATCGGCATTATCAAAGAAGGTTTGGAAGGTCGTGCCGTAGAACCGGAGGTTATTGACGCCTTTCAACAGAGCATGGCTCAGCTTGGTACACTTGGTGCGACATGCACTGAGCTTTCGCTGCCCATGTTCAAAAACGCCTGGGCAATCTGGACCGGCATTGCCAGTCATTCTATTCCGGCCATGATCGAGTCCGACGGTGAAGGCTATGGGCATGGCGGCGTGAGTAACGTCGGCTGGGTCGAGACCTTTGGTCGCGCCCGCCGTGCACGAGGCAGCGATCTTCCGCCGTTTTTGAAATTGATTCTGCCAGTCGGCAACTATCTGCGCCGGGAGTACAACAACCGCTACTACGCCCTGGCTCAAAACTTACGCTTCACTTTTACCCAGCAGATCGAGCAGGCGCTGCAAGACGTTGATGTCCTCGCCATGCCCACCACGCCCATGCGCGCGCCAAAGCTGGAGGCAGGACTAACACTCAAAGACCTCGTCCGCCGTAGCGCGGCGGCGGGCCAGAATACGAGTCCGTTTAACCTGTCCGGCCATCCCGCGCTCAATGTACCGTGCGGCATGCGAGACCGCCTCCCAATCGGCCTGCAGCTCGTTGGTCGGCGTTGGAAGGAGAGCATGCTCTTTCAGGTTGCGCATGCATTTGAGCAAAGTGTGGATTGGGAGCGGTTGTAGATGGGATAACACCTGCCATCCATTTATCCTGAGGAGAGCGGAGGCAACGTTGAAGGCCAACCATCGCCGGGTGCTCAAGCACCTGGCTCAATGTACGAAGGGAGCTTTGCCCCCTGGGGATTTTCCCAGCCTGCGTTAGCGGGCTTCGTACACTGAGCCTGATGATTCATCGTCAGGCTCAGTATGATTACCCCGTAAGTATGCTTGTCTCTGCCCAAACAATTCCGCATAAAGAAAGACAGAAGAAGACGTCGCGGAAAAGAAAAGCTGCATAGGAGGAAGTCATGCCAGACCTCAGTATGTATGAAGACCGTCGCAACGCACTCAAACGACACTATCTCTCAGATGACAAGTCGGCGATCCCGCCAGCCTATACAGGCGGTGTGGATCATCTTGCGCTGATTAGTTCAGACCTTGATAAGACCATCCAATTTTATACAGAGGTTGTTGGCATGCGGTTGACCCAGGTTTTCCAGAACAGGGATGAGCCGACTTCAACGCATGTCTTTTTTGATATGGGCGGCGGCAATTCGTTGGCGTTTTTTGACTTCCCTGAGAAAGACACTGAGCCCACGGTCCGGGGTGTGGGCAGTATGCACCACATTGCTTTCAAGGCAACAGCCAAGCAGTTTCAGTCCCTGTTGGCGAAGCTTGACGAGCAGCAGGTTCAGTATTCCTTGCATGGCTCACGAGAAAAGGGGTCGGTGTATATGCGTGACCCGGACAACATTCAGGTCGAAGTCACCACGGGGTACGGGCTTTAAGTTCTGTCCCTAACACATTCAGGACCAACCCAACTCTGCAAGCAGAGAAAATTTTCGTGTCGTCAGCTGTTCCAAAGAGAGAAAGAACTGTGCTAAGAGCAAAGAATTCCACCCCGGTTGCCGACCTAGGGTCGGACGCGCCAACCCTCACAAGAGGGAATGGGGGATTGGACTAAGGAGGGATAGGTCATGCTTGGAGCTGTTGCACATATTGGCATTACTGTCAGGGATATGGACAAGGCGGTCGAGTTTTATCGAGACACGCTTGGACTGAAGGTGATCGGCGACGTGACCATTCAAGGGGATGAGGCGAGCACGGTCACGCAGGTGCCTGATACAAAACTGCGTGCCGTCTACCTGCGTTATGAGGATGACCCAAAAGGCCCGCCGATTGAACTGCTCCATTTCATTGAACCAAAGGGAGACAATGGCAAACCGTATTCAGGACTTGCCAACCCCGGCATCACTGAGGTCGCATTTTGGGTCAAAGATATTGAAAAGACGTATCAAGAATTGCAGGCAAAAGGCGTTGACTTTTATTCGGCCCCGCAGCTTTTTGATCTGGATGGAGAGGGCTACGGAAAAGTCAAAGCCGTGTATTTTCGCGACCTGGATGGCACGACATTAGAGTTACTGCAGAATGTTGCAGACTAGCCTCTCTCCTCAAACCACGCCTTCCCATCCATATATTGGTGCGGCACCAAGATTGAGCCTTCCATAATACGTCGCGCCGTGCGCGTGGTTATCACCCGCTCGGCGTACCATTCCCCTCCTCGATGCGAAACTGTTGCCCCAACCTGCATGACTCCAGCAGCATGGCCAATTCGGATGTCCGGCGCGTCTCTCTGCTGTGTGGCTTCGTGCACCACCGTGCCTTCGACCTGTGCGGCAACTGCCGTACACATGGACACCGTACCGGGAAAGGTACGGTGGGTATTGCGCATAGAGATTGCTCTGCCTACGAGATCGATCTGCCCAGCTTCGACAAGCTTTCCGCTACTTGCAGTATATGCCGCTGATGGGGCAACAAGCACAATTTTAGGAATATGTTGAACTATTTCGTGGGCCTCTTTTATGCTCGCTGCCAGACCGAGGAGTACTGCCGTTCGACAGCGGATTTCTTCCAGCGTAGTCTGCAAAGTACGGTCGCTATCAAGTGCAGGCGCGAGCTGGGTGGCATCCACTCCCAATTCGCTCGCTCGCACAAAAACCGTCGGGATAGCGGCATCAACAATAGAAGTTGTCACCTGGCGCGAGTCCGCAAGCTGACACTGCTGGCGCGGTGTATTCGTGGGCAGGAGGGTGCCGCCCATCGAGCCGCCAGGCTCTTCGTATTCCAATGTGATACACGCACCCGGAGCAGGCACACCGTCAATTGTATAATTGCCTTCAACCACAGCTTGACCATCGCGCACTGGAACATGGGCCACATAGCGTTTGCCCGTATTAGTTGCCAGCACGCGTACGGTGGTCACGGGTTCCACCGCAGGGATCAGCCCTTCGTCTATGGCAAACGGACCCACCGCGGCCGACATATTACCGCAGGTGCCACTCCAATCAATCTGCGGCGCACGCACGTCCACCTGGCCGAAGGTAAATGTCACATCACTATCCGCTTTTGTACTACGGCCGACAATGACGACCTTACTCAGTGAAGAGATCCCCCCGCCAAGTCCGTCAATCTGACGGCCATATATGTCAGGGCTGCCCAGGGCAGCCAAGATAATGTGCTCGCGAACGGGCTGCGGATATGGGGCCAAAACCTCTTCACGAAAGCACACCGCCCGACTTGTCCCGCCGCGCATAAAGACGGCGGGGATCTTTGTTTGCATCAGCTTCTACGCCTCACGGAACACGGGCATGACTTCTTTCGCAAAACGGCGCAGGGCGTCCCGGTCGTAGTCCGGGAACATGGACACAATGAAATACTGCACCCCAGCGTCAGCATACGCCTGTATCAATGCTTGGACTTTATCTGGGGACTGGTTGAGCTGCGCCGGGCGCAGAGAAGTGGATTTTTGTATTTCAGCGGGATCACGCCCGACCTCTTTACAGATTGCATCGAATCTGATGGCGATCCCCTTAATGGCCTCAGCCCCACCCTTACCCACAAAGAAATGCCAGATGCTCGCGTGGCGTGCTACCAACGGTTGAATGACCTTGGGCCCCCTACCGCCGATCAGAATGGGCGGATGGGGCTTCTGGAGAGGCTTGGGCTCAAACGGCGCGTCTTTGATCTGATAGTTTTTCCCGTCGTAGGTCGTCTTGTCTTGGGTGAAAAGCATTTTTATCAATTCCACCGCTTCCACCAGCCGCCGCGCTCGGCCCCCGGGTGTATGATACGGAATTCCATAAGCCTGATGCTCTAATTCAAACCATCCCGCGCCCATGCCTAGGATCAAACGGCCTCCACTCACATGGTCAACCGTGGCCGCCATCTTGGCCAGCACAACGGGATTGCGGTAGGTATTGCCGGTCACAAGCAAGCCGACCTTCATCCGCTTCGTCTGGGCGGCTAAGGCTGCCAGCAGTGTCCAGCCTTCGAAACACGGACCGCTCGGGTCGGAAAAAATGGGCATAAAATGATCAAACACAAAGGCACTATCAAAGCCGAGGGCATCGGCCTCTAGCCAAACCTCTTGGACTTGGCTGTAGGACACATTCTGCGGAGGCGTCTGCACACCAAAACTCAGGCCTCCTGGAGAAGCAGCCGCGTAGCTCGATTGAGGAAGAGAGAAATTCTGCGCAAGAGTCGCTGCGGTAACAACCGCACTCGTATTCTTGAGAAAAGTCCGACGTGAGATCTGTTCTTTTGGCATATGAAATCCTTCATTGTTTGTTTTGGGCATGCTTGAGCGCTGAAGTGTCGGATTACGCTACGCTCATCCGACCTACGGGACCTCTATATGCTTTCTCTCTCCCTATCTTGCTTTCTTCCCTCTTCACACCCTGGTCATAACTTCATTGGAAAACTTTTCCATCTGAGGATACAGGTCGGTTTGAAATTTCCTACGCGGCACCCAGCCAGGGGCAAACACAAACAGGCGGTGCACCCCGGCATCCTCAAACTGTTTGACCGTATCGATAGTAAGCGCCACCCCAGGCTCCAGGCCAGCGGTAATCTCAAACTGTGAAAAATCTCGACCAGCTCGCTGTGTGAGATCTTTGAGCTGAGACACGTACGGTTTCACACTGTCCGGGGTATACCGAATGCCACACCAGCCGTCGGCTAAGTCTGCCGCACGCTTGAGTGCCGCCCGACTTTCCCCGCCAAAGATAAGAGGCGGCTGTGGCTTTTGAACCGGCTTGGGATTAAATCCGACCGACTTAAAGGCATGAAATTTCCCTGAGAACTGAGGGGTCTCTTCAGTCCAGAGGGCGCGCATAACCTGGACAGCCTCACGCGTACGCGCCGCACGGTCACGAAACGACATCCCGACCGCATCGAATTCTTCTTCACACCAGCCCACACCAATGCCGAACAATACTCGGCCCTGCGACAACACATCCAAACTTGCCACAGCCTTAGCAACCGACAGCGTATTCCGTAGCGGTAAAACAAAGACCCCGGTCCCCAGCTTGATCGTCTTGGTGTGTGCGGCAACAAAGGACAAGGCTACAAACGGATCATGCAGATTCACCCCCGACCCGCCCGGGAATTTTCCATCGGCAGAGCCGGGATAGCGCGCCTGCATTTCAATCGGCACGGCCAAATGTTCGGGAATCCAGACCGACTCATAGCCGAGCGTTTCCGCCTTCTGAGCGACTTCAGCCAGTGGCTCAGGTCGAACCGTCGAGCCACTGCCCACTCCAACCAGTGCGAATTTCATACAGACTTCTCCTTTCTGTGCCGTCCTTATCTGTCCCGTACTCCCTCCTAGCCTATATTCTCCGCATTCGACAAGCGGCCGTGGACTAGGGTGGACCAGCCTGGATCAGGGAAAGGCCATTTTAGAAACCTGTAGTCATACCGATTTCCTTCTCTATAGGGATTATGTGCATATCATCACCCACCGAGGGGAAAAGTGAAACCATTCGCAGCATGTAGAAAGAGCCCGGTTGAACTGCCTACACCTCCTCCTAGGCAGCTTCAAGGCGCCTTGGCTGAAGACGATCGGCTCTTTGGCTTTATTGACCGCATTGAAGCACTGTGGGTCACCGTCCAAAAGGAGACAAGGATCAACCCGCCTCTGTTCGGTCAAGGCAATCAATCCAGCTATATCCGGGCGCTGATCGATGCCGATATCATGGCACGGTCCCTACCAGAGCAGTACGGGCAGAGCTTTAAAAATATCCGTAATGCCGGCATGAATGCGCTGGATGAGTCGCTGACGAAAGAGCTGAGGCAGGGCCAACAAGATCAAGATGGTGCAGCTTTATCTGATCCTACAAAAAACCAATCATAAGAAAAGTAGTATAAGGCGTGGGTAGCCGGGTTTCTTTCTCCCTGACCTGCAGCCCGTCCTATCCTACTCCGGCCGGAGTCTCACACAATCTTCGGACCACGGCGCGAATCCTCTCCGTCCCATTCTCGAAGGTCTCTCGACGAATACTCTCATCCGGTTGATGGGCTTGGTCTAAGTCTCCAGGTCCACAAATCAGCGACGCAATGCCGCCAGAGGCGAACTGACATCCGTCAGTCGCAAAGGGTGCGCCACCGCTAGTGTGCTGATCCAACACCTCAAATAGCGCGCCTTCCAACGGTGTCTCACGCGGCGAAAAAAGTGGCGGGACAATAAGGGGCTCAGTCAGCTCAACGCGCGCCCGGTGTGATGAGCCACTATAATCAATAAGGTCGAGCGCATGCACGCGCCGGGCAATCTCGTGATAGCAGGCCCGCGGATCGGCTTTGGGTAAAGGTCGATAGCTGACCTGGATCGTACACTGCTCGGCAATCATATTACCCGCAGTGCCGCCTCGCAGCAGCCCAAAATTCAGCGTGGGATACGGCGACTCAGGGAAAAGTTCAGCAAAAGTTGTAGAAGGCGTCGCGTGCAGTTCGGCTTGATACTGTCCAATTGTATCAATGACCTTGCCTGCCACCGCAATCGCATTCACCCCATGTTCAGGGGTACTGCTGTGACCGCCGAGGCCATGAATAGTGATGGAAAAAACGGCGACCCCCTTATGGGCGTGAAAAACCTGATACGAGGTAGGCTCACCGATCCAAGCCAGTCGGGGTTGTGGGATATCACCTAGCAGGTCTGACAGCGCAGGCATGAGCCGCGCAGCGCCCAAACACCCGACTTCCTCATCTGCAGTAAACAGAAAAACCACGGGTCGTTTGAGTGCTGCCAGGTCCAGGGATGCTGCTGCATCGACACATTGGGCTAAGAACACTTTCATATCGGACGTCCCCCGCCCATAGACGCGACCATCTTCCACGCCAAGAGCGAGCGGATCGCGCGTCCAACCCGGCTGATCGAGAAATGGCACGGTATCCACATGGCCAGAAAGAATCAGGCCATCCGGCTCCGGGGGACCGGCGAGTGCGACCAGATTCGCTTTGGGCACCCCAGCAACATCTGCTTGCTGCAAGGCAACGCGAAAGCCCTGATCGTCCAAATGATTGCCTAGATATTCCATCGCTTCAACATTGCTCTTTTGACTTACTGTGTCGTAGGCAACCAAACGGCCTACAACTTCCTGTAGATAGGTACTCATACGCGACCTCTTCGATTCAATATCTCTTCTACCCCTCATCGAGCAGAGACATCGACCTTCCCATTAGTGATGAGAAGACATAATACTAGAAAAATCGGGAAGGACCAGACAGACCTTTCTCTTTTCAGCCGCTAAGGAGACGACATGACGTTGGAGTCTTTTTATTTTCAACCCCGTGTACGGCCCATCCAGCAGTTGT
This sequence comes from uncultured Enterobacteriaceae bacterium, assembly GCA_964495015.1. Classification (GTDB taxonomy): domain Bacteria; phylum Desulfobacterota; class Binatia; order Bin18; family Bin18; genus Bin18. The sequence goes on from CAZBUD010000002.1 coordinate 60,168, forward strand.
TGCACGTAAAGCAGAGTCGCTTGGATTTGAGTCGCTGTGAATGGGAGAGCGTCCCATCATCCCGATCCAGACAAGGACGCCGTATCCGCTCACAGAGGATGGCCGAATTCCAGACTTCTACAGCAATTGGCTGACCCATGGATCGGTTTGGCGAGCGCGGCCGCTGTGACGAGAACACATAAATTAGGGACCGGCGTGTGTCTGGTGACGGAACGCAATCCGATTCTTTTAGCCAAAGAAATCGCCACACCAGACCATTTATCAGAGGGTCGGGTGGTTCTCGGTGACGGAACGGGCTGGCTCAAAGAAGATGTTGAAAGCCTGGGATCTCATTTCTCGCGACGCTGGCTTCGTCTACGAGAGAGTATTGAAGCTATCCGCGAGCTGTGGACCAAAGAGGAGGCTGAGTATCACGGCCGAGTGATCGACTTCCCCGCGGTCCGTTGCATTCCCCAACCGGCCCAGAAACGCTATCCGCCAGTCCTGCTTGGTTCGCACGGAGAAAAGGGCTTACAACGCGTTGCCCGCTGGGCTGAGGGCTGGTGTCCATTAGCCCACGGACCGGCGGTCCTACGTAAAAACCTGAAGATGTTGAAACACCTGATGGAAGAGGCTAGGCGTGCACAGATCTCATCAAACAGTATGGAGATGTTGGGGCGCAGCGTGTCATTCTGATGCTGGGTCATGAAGCCGGCAGTCTCGCATTTCGACATTTGCACTTTTTTGAGCCAGATGAAAATGATGGAATACTCGAGCGCCTAGCAGAAAATAGTGTCGCCAACCTGAGCTAGCTCCGAACTGAATGACAATTGCCATGATTAAACTCAGCGTCAATGTGAATAAAATCGCAACCTTGCGTAATGCACGGGGAGGCGATCAACCAAACGTTGTCCATGCCGCCCAGACGTGTATCGACGCTGGTTGCCACGGTATTACCGCGCATCCGCGTCCGGATGGCCGACACATTCGCTATCGGGACATATTGGACTTGGCTGCCCTGCTCGTAAACCTGACCAATATTGAATTTAACATTGAGGGCTATCCTTCCCCCGCATTCCTCGATCTCGTCTGCCAAGTGCGGCCAACTCAGTGCACGCTCGTTCCTGATCCACCCGACGTCCTAACTTCGAGTGCAGGCTGGGATTTGCGGGGTGATGTCACGTGGCTCAGCGATGTTCTCCGGCGCTTTCACGATCAGGGCATCCGGACCAGTCTTTTTCTTGATCCCGATATGGACCAAGTGCACCGGGCAAAGGACATTGGTACGGATCGGATTGAACTGTACACAGAACAGTATGCACGCATGTTTGGCACTGCCATGCAAGGTCAGGTTTTCGAACCGTATCATCAAGCGGCACAGTCCGCTCAAGAAGTCGGCCTAGGCCTAAATGCTGGGCATGATCTGAATTTAGACAACCTGCCTTACTTTGTAGAACGTATACCTGGCTTGCTGGAAGTTTCCATCGGCCATGCCCTGATTTGTGACGCCCTGTACAGGGGACTCGTCCCAACCGTAAAAGCGTACCTCAAAGACTTGGGGTATGCGGAAAAGGAAGACCGGGAGAGATAGTCATACGTTTTATTAAGAGTTTTCTTATGGGCATGCTGATTGACGGCCGGTGGGCGACAGAAAATAACAAACCGGATGCAGCAAGCCGGTTTGTCCGGCAACAGACTCAGTTTCGCGATTGGATTACAACCGACGGATCGTCAGGCTTTCCCGCCGAAGCCGGCCGGTATCATCTGTATGTCGCCATGGCCTGTCCATGGGCGCATCGCACCCTTATCCTGCGCAAGCTTAAACAATTCGATACGGCGGTTAGTCTGTCCGTCGTTGATCCATCTATGGGAGAAAATGGCTGGATTTTCAGTCAGGGGCCAGACTGTATTCCTGACCCTATCCACCAAGCAGCCTCCCTGCATGAGATTTATGGTCATGCCCGGTCTGACTTCACCGGTCGTGTTACCGTTCCTGTCCTGTGGGATAGGCAGACCACAACAATCGTGAATAATGAATCTGTGGAGATCATCCGCATGTTTGATACCGCGTGTGACACGATTGGAGATTCCAGCGTCGGCTTCTACCCTCCACCTTTGCGCCAACAAATCGATTCCACAATTCAAGATCTTTACCATCGGGTGAACAACGGCATCTATCGCGCAGGCTTTGCCCGCAGCCAAGAATCGTACGATGAAGCGGTGAGCGACGTGTTTGCCGCCCTTGATCACTACGAAGCCGTGCTCTCCAAACAACGCTACGTATGTGGCTCAGTACTGACGGAGGCCGACTGGTGTTTCTTTCCGACATTAATTCGATTTGACCTCGTGTACCACGGCCATTTCAAATGTAACCTCCGGCGCGTCACCGATTATCCCAATCTGTGGAACTACCTCAAAGACTTGTATCAAGTACCTGGTGTGGCAGAGACGTGCCGTTTTGCCCATATCAAACAACACTATTATCAAAGTCACGAAAGCATCAATCCGGCCCGCATTGTGCCCAGTGGCCCAGAGATCGACTTCAGCGCGCCCCATAATCGAGGAGCGATCACCCAATACTTTAATAATCGACAACGGTTCGAGTAGGAATGAGGAGGACCCGCATGGCAAAGCATCAGATTTTTTCTTTAGGTGATTTTTCTCTTGAATGTGGCCTCGTGCTGCGCAAAGCCCGGCTCGCATATCAAGTGTATGGCAAACTCAATCGGCGTAAGACCAACGCTATTCTACTGTGCTCGTGGTACTCGGGCGATCATACCGGCTACGAGTTTTTGATCAAAAAAGGCCGGTGCTTTGATCCAACTAAGCATTGTGTGATTGCAGTGAACATGTTCACCAATGGACTGTCTTCTTCTCCCAGTAACACGCCCATTCCGATGAACGGTCCACACTTCCCCACAACGACGATTCGTGACAACGTCCGGGCCCAGCACGAACTCGTCCAGAGTCTTGGGATTAAATCGCTGCGCATGGTCGCCGGCTATTCCATGGGCGCCCAACAGACGTTTCAGTGGGCCGTGAGCTATCCAGACATGGTCGAACGTATTGCGCCCTGGTGTGGCGCGGCACATACCACTCCGCATACGCATGTGTTCATCGAAGGATTCACCTCTGCGCTACGAGCTGACGCAGCCTGGAATAGCGGCCATTACGCTGAACCACCTGCCAAGGGAGTTCGGGCCATGGCACGGGTGTACGCTGGCTGGGGATTGTCCCAGGCGTGGTACCGTGAAGAGCTCTACAAACATCTCGGCCACCCGAGTGTTGAAGATTTTTTGGTCTATTTTTGGGAGAATTTTTTCTTGCAGTGCGATGCTAATAATCTGCTCGCTCAAGCCAAGACATGGCAGAATCACAATGTCGGTGATACGCCAGGTTTTGATGGGGACTGGAAGAAAGCGCTCGCCAACATTTCAGCGAAAGCTACGGTCATGCCGGGTCAGACAGACCTCTATTTCCCGGTCGATGATAATGAAGCAGAAGTCGCCTGTATGCCACATGCCATCCTCGAACCAGTTCCATCTATATGGGGCCATTTGGCGGGGATTGGAATGAATTCTGAGGATAACGATTTCCTTGACGCGACGATCAAGGAATGTTTGGCATCGTGAAGAGAGTATGATCGCGCGGGCGAGGAAGCCTCGCCCCTACTCGAACCTTAGACAATCACGTCCGCCTTCTCAGCCAAGGACGCGTAGCTCACCCCGTTCCCATTATCCGTACTCACCGGTAAACCGGCTTCTTGCCAACCCGCAATGGCCTGGCCCATTTGATCTTGTCCGCCGCCAAAACCAGCCATCATGTTTGAAACGTTAGCATACCCTGCCTGTTCCATGATTTCCGCGGCGCGTTGAGATCGGCCGCCGGCTTGGCAGCCGACGACCACGGTTACCTCTTTCGGGAGAGTTGCTTCAACAACAGTCAGAAAATTCAGATTCGGAACCGGGCGGCCCGTTGCTTGATCAAAAAACATCACTGGAATATTGATCGCCCGCTCGGGATGTCCGGCCTGGAATTCTGCTTCAGTCCTCACATCCAGATATACCACTGCCGCATCTTGGCTGAGTGTTTCGTGTGCTTCCGGTGGCATTGTTAGTCTAATCGCCATGGCCTTGGCCTCCCTTTCGTTCCCGCTGTCGCGTCTGATATGAGAACAGTCCAAAGAACTCCGAACATATTCTTGTATCCCAAGAAACCAGTCAAGTCAGGCAAGCCAGGCGGATCAGGAGGAACACATGGAAGAAGCAGTCTATTGGAGTCTTGAAGGCAGTGTAGCCACCATTACGCTTAATCGCCCTGCGCAGTTCAACGTCATGAACACGGAACTCTCGGCGGGCTTACGCAAGGCGCTAATGGAGTGCTGGGACGATGATGAGGTCCGGGCAATCATTCTGACCGGCAACGGCAAGGCGTTTAGTGGCGGTGGCGATATTAAATTCTTTATTGAGGAGCTGGGGCAGCAGCGTATCGTACCCAGCCTTGAGAAAATGATGCCGATCCTGCATGCCGCAATTGCCATGGTCCGAGAAATTCCTAAACCGGTTATTGCCGCGCTGAACGGAGTTGCTGCCGGTGGAGGATTTGGTTTGGCTCTGGCATGTGACTTCCGGATCGCTTCACCTAAGGTCAGTTTGGTGACCGCCTTTCTGGGTATTGGTGCAAGCCCGGACTCCAGTTCAACCTTTTTCTTACCGCGTCACGTAGGCTTGGCAAAAGCAACAGAAATGTTTCTACGGAACAACCCCGTATCAGCAGAAGAGGCATTGGACCTTGGCCTTGTTACCGCAGTGGTCGAGCCCGATAACGTTATGGACGAAGCGAAGAAGCTGGCTGAGGAGTTGGCCCAGGGCCCAACCGCCGCCTTTGGCCGCACCAAGCTACTTCTCAATCAAAGTCTGGGCAGCTCCCTGCACGAGCAACTCCATAGCGAAGCACGCTCGATCACCCTATCAATGGGTACACCTGATTTCGCAGAAGGCATCAGAGCATTTATGGAGAAGCGCAAACCGACCTTCAAGGGCCGGTAAAAGGAACACCGCTCATGCATGCGATTACATTTGATACTCCAGGCGGACCGGAAGTTCTCAAGCACACCCAAGCTCCCGATCCCATGCCAACGCCAGAACAAGTGCTGGTTCGCGTGCGCGCTAGCGCACTGAACCGGGCCGATACGCTCCAACGCCAAGGCTTATACCCTCTCCCCCCGGGCGAGTCCGAAATTCTGGGACTGGAACTCGCCGGAGAGGTAGAAGCGCTGGGATCGGCAGTGACCGATGTTGCGGTGGGTGACCGGGTCTTTGGGCTGGTCAGCAGTGGCGGTTATGCGGAGAAAGCGGTTATTGACGCGCGCATGGCCATGCGGATTCCCGACGGTTGGAGTTTTAAAGAGGCAGCCGCGGTGCCGGAAGTATACTTCACAGCCCAAGAAACGATCTTTATCCTTGGTGGTTTAAAACAAGGCGAAACAATTTTGATCCACGCAGGCGCGAGTGGAGTCGGCACAGCGGGTATTCAGATGGCTCGTGAAACGGGCGCGCGCATATTCGTTACCGCCGGCTCAGCAGATAAGATACAGCGCTGTGTCGAGTTGGGCGCAACTGCGGGCTGCAATTACAAAGAGCAGGACTTCGCCCAGTGGATCAAAGAAGTGACAAACGGAAAAGGCGTAGATGTTATCGAAGACTTTATTGGTGCAGCGTATTGGGACAAGAATCTCCAAAGCCTCAAAATCGGCGGACGGCTTGTTCTTGTCGGCCTCATGGGTGGGGTCAAGGCCGAGACTAACCTGGGATTGATTTTGACCAAGCGGCTCCAGGTTTTTGGCTCGGTCCTGCGCAGCCGTCCGCTTACTGAGAAGATCGACATCACCCGCCGCTTTCAAAAAAACTGGTTGCCGCTACTAACGGCAGGCACGATCAAGCCCATCATCGATCGGTCTTTTCCGTTGGCACAGGCGGGCGATGCGCACCAGTATATGGAGGGTAACAAAAATTTTGGCAAGATTATTCTTGAAGTCGCCTAATCTCCCAACCTGTCTTGTTTCTCGGGCTGCTTGGAATTTCCAGGCGGTTTTTTTTCGTTTCAGCCGGATTCAGCAGGGAAAAATTTTCCCCCCCGGTCGGATTATATTTCCCCTATTTTTGTCCGATGACAATAGCAGTGGTCGGGTAGTGTCACCGGAGGCAAAAAAGATGGGGGTGGGCAGCGTGGAAGGACGGAAAACTTACCGTGAATCTCAGTGGCAATGTTCATCCCGCCCTTGTAACTCAAGCCATGCTCCTCGCTCTGATTGCAGTGGATTTTGGTGAACGTAATCTCATCCCCATCTCAGACCCGGAGCAACGGGAACCCCTACTGCTGCCACCCTACGGAAAAAGCCGTGGTGCCGTTCGGGGAATTGAAGACTCTTAGCCCTCAGTCCTAGAAGTAGAGGGTTCCATTACTCCAATCCGCCCTACCGGATTTGCTGGTCCTGGTTCAATCACGGCAAATGCTAGAGTAGGTCGTGGCCCGCCGATAAAGGGGTGGGCCTCTGGTCCACCCGACCAATGCTAGCGACCAGAAGGAAGCCGCCTGCAACCCATCAGGTCCGTTTCAGCGTCAAGACACTGCCCTCACCATCGGCAGCAATGTAAACAGTTCCATCGCTGCCGACGGTAAGGCCGGAAAATGACGTAAGCGGACCTTGGATCAGGCCGGCAATACCCATCAGCGGCTGCGGCGTGACACCGGGTTGGGCACCGACCGGCAAATTTGAGCCTATCGTTTGACGCTGTTTTGTTGCAAGCGAAACAGCTATGAGCTCTTTGCTGCCCGAGTCCACAATCAAGAGTTGATCGCCGAGCAAGGCCAACCCTTGCGGCGAGGATAATCCTTCAATCAACGTTGAGGTTCCATCGTTGACATGTGAGACTTGGCCCTTGTCCGGTTCGCTGACATAGCATGATCCATCGCCAGCCACTGCTACACCATTGGGTCGGCCAAGACCGCGGGCTAAGACCATGATATCGCCGCTTGACGTAACCTTTAAGAGTCGGCCTTCACCGCCTTCTGCTACGATAACAGCTCCGTCTTGCGTTGGCGCAAGGCTGTACAATTCATTGAGTTCATTGACTAAGATCTGTGGTTCACGCGTGTTGAAATTATAGAGCACGACTTCACCTGCTGAAGTTGTGACGTACACGTTGCCGGCCGGACCAGTGGCAATACCTCGGATAAATCCGGGATAGCCCTCTTGGGTAAACATTGTCGGACGGCTGACTTGTCCGTCTTGACTGACGGCTATCATGCTCATGCCATCCGCCGCATATATAGTGCCGTCGTTCGTCACAGTGATACCGAATGGGCCCAGAAGGCCGGCTGGCACCAGGATACGCTCGGCACCATCAGCTTGAATCTCAGCTACACCACCATCGACAAAGTGAGAGATGAACAGCCGGTTGTCGTCCGCGATTGCTAGATTATCGATACCCGGCCGTACGTTTGCAACAACGGTCTTCTCGCCACTTTGGATGTCAATCTTTGTTACTTCTCCACTGGCGGCTTGTGTAATTGTAAGCAGGCCATTTTGATCAAACTTGACTGCTGTCGGTACCGCGAAGCCGTCCATAAAACGCTCAGGCACCCCCCCTTCGAGCGGGCAGCGCCAAATCTCACCAGCCGCGATTTGAGGAAAGTAGAGATTCCCGTCAGGGCCAACCGAGAGCGCATTTGGTAGGGGCAAATTCTCGGCCATGATCCGTGGTTCTCGGCCATCTGGATACAACTCAAACAGCCGTCCTCCGGGTCGGCACTCATCCATAAACAGTCGGTCCTGGTAGGCCGTAATACCATTCGCCGCCGGCACATTATCCGCGATCACACGGACTTCACCATTCGGCGTTCGTGCGCTAACGCGCCCGCTCATCACTTCAGTCACATACATAACATCATGTGAGTCAAATGCAATATCATCCGGCGCAACAATAGGACCACCCACCGGCGAAATTGTCTCACATGCACCACTACCGGTATCGACCGCACTCACCTGACTGCCGAACGCTTGGACGACGTAGAGTTTTCCATCCGAGCCCATACGCATCCCGTTCGCACCAAACAGTGCACTTGGCGAAGAGAGACGAGCCAGTTGCCAGCCCGCCGCTGCTTGTGGTCGTGTATTTTCTCCGTACCGATTCATAATCCCCTCCTTTAATCGAATTCGCTCAATACCTACTGCCCTTTGAATACGGGTTTTCGCCGCTCCCGCCAAGCTTGATGGGCTTCGTGACTATCTTCAGTCTGACCAAGGAGCATAAATCGATAGATGTCAGTCTGGGCAGACTCTTTGAGCGAGGCAATATCGAGCCCTTTATTCAGCGACTCTTTAGCCATGCGTACCGCGAGCGGGGGTAAGGCAGCGAGCCGATGCGCATAGTCTTGCGCAAGCGGCATGAGTTCTGACAGCGGCACGACTTTGTTGACTAACCCTACGCGGTACGCCTCTTCTGCCGTAATGCGTTCTCCAAGCAGCACCATTTCCATGGCTTTCCCGCGCCCGACATAACGAGCAAGTCGAACCGCCCCACCATAGGCCGGTAGAATGCCGAGCGGGACCTGGGGTAAGCCGAGTTCGGCATTGTCCGAGGCCAGCAGGATGTCACAACACAGGGTGATCAGGCAGCCTATGCCAATGGCAAAACCATTAATCGCAGCCACGACGGGCTTGGGGTAATCCGCTACCGCATTGAACACGGGAAAGCCTTTTGGCGAGATGGAGGCGAGGTGTTCGCCAACAGTCGTGACCTTGTGAGTCTTGGCATTGTCCAAATCTGCGCCCGCAGAAAAGGCTTTCTCTCCGGTACCGGTTAGAATGGTGACCAACACCTCTGGGTCGTCTTCCATCACGCCAAAGACATCGATCACCTCTTCTGACAATTGCGTCGTCCATGCGTTGCGCTTCTCAGGACGATCTATCGTAATGGTGGCGACGCGATCCTGCTTTTCGTAGATAAGCGTTTCATATGGCATTGGTACCCCCTTGCCCGTGTCCAGACATGTTTTACACCATTTGTCTTTGCGATCTCCTACTGGGCGGACGATGTCCCATTGGCCGTCATGCTCCCCACAGTACTAAGCCAAATATGTGAAAAGCGTGGCCGTGGGGTCTCGAGTTCAAAGGCAAGATAGCCAATCTCTTCCGCAAGGTATGGCGGTGCAAAGGGATATGTTTCAGCCGGCAGATAAGGAATCGCCGTATCCCGAGGAGTCTCTGTCCTTAGATCAATGGCTCCTCGTCCGCTCTCCGAGAGTTCGAAGATTGTTTGCCATGTTTTTGTAGCGTGGCTTTCATCCTCAGCCATAACATGCGACGACCAGATCACAATGGAGAGAAGCAACAAAAAGCGAGCGCGGCTCCACCGGATAGAAAACGGGACGGCTGACCAGCCGCCCCGTTCAGATCGTATTTTCAGCATCAGTCGAAAGAAGCTCTTACGCTTTCCCAATTCGGGCCATTTTTCTCGCGTAGTCGCGCACCCGCTGCCAGTCGTATTCACGATAGAGCTGCATCTTCTCAGCTTCCATCGACCCTTCGGCGTGCAAGGCAAGTACAGCGTTGTAGCCGCCATAGTCCGAGGTCGTAATGTCTTGAATCAAGTTAATCACTTGGAGCCGTTCTTTACCCGAGGTACCCTTCTTGCCTCTCATATATTTCTCAATTAAAGGTCCGGTCTCTTCGCTTTGCATATCCTCCATCGCAGGCCCTGTGACAATAATCCCACCGGCCAAATCTTGCACGTGCGAAAGGGCCTGGTGAAAATCAGCTGCAAAGTGGTGCTTGGCAATATTCACAGTGGGCGGGTCAGGGATAATCATGCCAAAGTCAGTGGCTCGCGCTTTTATACACGCCATGTGGGTGAGCGAGCGGGTGGTTTCCGCGTAGCTGGCCAGCCAGGATAATTTTTCTTTGACATGCGCAGCCTTTTCAATGCCGTTATATTCTGCCATCAAGCGGCCTGCGCCAGCCAAGAGGTCCAAGAACGGTAGCTTATACGAAATGGCAGTCAGGCGATGATATTCAACAAACGACAGGGCCAATGGACCGGCAAACTGCCATTCGCCTTTCAAGAAAATACGCTTATTCGGCACAAACACATCATCAAAGACGGTCAGCGTTTCCGTCATTTTGACGGCGGAGCTGACTGGATGATCAAAGCTATTGCGCTGCGTGTGCGAGCCATAGCCGCTCATGAGCAGCTTGACGCCTTTGGTATTCAGTGGAATGGCAAAGGAGACCGCGTAGTCTTTGTCCTCCTCACCCATGGCCCGCGTGGGCAGGACGATCATCTCATTGGCGTGTGTAGTGTTTGATGTGTGAACCTTGGCTCCACGTACGACAATACCGTCGGGACGTTCTTCAAGTATCCGCAGGTATAAATCCGGGTCTTCTTGCTCCGAGGGACGCAGCGCCCGGTCGCCTTTAGTATCAGTTTGGGCCAGGGCAAAGCTGACATCTTCCTTGCAGCAGTAATCATAAAAGGCTTTGACCCGCGGATAGTAAGATGTGTCACACGCCTCGTCTACGTTCTTGGAAGTCCGCAGTAGGCCGAACAGCGCATCGCTACCCACCACTTTAGCCAATACAACAAGCGTCCCACCTTCTCGACAAGCAGTTTCAATCAACTCGCTCCGTTTGAGCAATTGTTCGGCATTCTGGGGAGGCAGAAAATAACGGCTCATCTCCTCGCCAGTTTCTGGGTTCTGAACCACCGCCAGATCTCGGTATTCCGGATCATGCATCAACCGATAATCGGTCGCTTCGTGATCGATGGCGGTCTGAACGAGCGGATGCTCGGTGACGTCGGGGATACGCTGGCCGCGAAAATATACCAGTCGATCGTCTTTCAGGCTTTCTTTGTATTGCTCAACAGTCCGTAGCGGCATAGGATAATCCTCGCTTTCAAAATTTGCTCTCTTGTCATAATCGCCATGCACCCAAAGCTCAAGGACGCCATTCGGCTTTTTAATCGCCGAGAATACTTTGCCTGTCATCAGGTCCTCGAAGAAGCCTGGCACGAGGTCGCCGAAGAAGACAAATTATTTTATGAAGCGCTGATTCGGCTCGCGACGGGCTTACACTTAAGGTTCAATCGGGGCGGCACCCACGGAGCAACCAATCTTCTCACCCAGGCACTCATGCGACTGGAAGATTACCGGCCAACCCATCATGGCATCGATGTCGCCCAACTATACAACGATGTCGATACGCATGCGGGAGATCTCAAGGCAGATGAAAAACCCACCGTAGGGTTCTTCGAGCGCTGGAAAGTACCCCGGATTCATTTTACCGATTGATCTTGTCGCTTTAGCTGGTCCATCGAGTACGTCCCAGCTGTGGGCTCTAACTCGACCTCAAACGACTCCATAACCCGCGCCACCATGCCGTAAAAACCAGCGGCAAGCGCCAGCTCGACCATTTGACGTGGTCCTAAATGTTTCTCTAATGCAGAAAAAGTGTCGGAAGATACTTTGACATTTTGCGTGATTTCATCGGTAAAGCGGATCACGCCCTTTTCCACATCGTTAAACGCATCAGCACCGGCCCCCTGAGGGATCGCGTCGACTTGCGCCTCCGTGACACCAGTCTCTTTGGCTAGTGGTACGTGTTGGGTCCACTCGTAGTTCGCGCCGGTCAGGTGCGCCACCCGCAGAATAGCCAGTTCGCGTAAATGATTGTCCAGCTCTTGTTTAGTCAAAATAGACTGGCCAAAAGATAATAGCGGTATGGCATTTGTTGGGGCGTTCAAGAACATCTTCATAATATTGAGCGGCGGAAGATTCTCCGCTGCGGTACGGACTTTTTCCGGTAAATCTTCAACATTGGGGTAAGGGATACGAGCCATGCGTCCTCCTTCTATATGAGCGTCAAACAGGCACTAACCCTAACGTGTAGGAAAGGCGGAAGTCAATGTGCACCCCCCTTTCCTGGGTTTTCGATCGGGTCCCTATTAGTCCTCGCCTAGCCCTCCTTTTTTCAAGATGACCATGTTTAGATAACTATAGTATTCTCAGAGCCTAAAGACGAGGAGGAGTTCGTGTGGATAAAAACATCTCCGCTAGTCAGTTCAAAATTCACTGTCTAGCCATACTCGTCCCGATTGATGCTCCCGGACCACCTAACCTGCTTGGCAGCGTCCACTACAAGCGGGAAACCGATCTTCTTGCCCCGATTGATGAATCTTGGAAGGCCGACCAATGATTATCCTCGATACTCACACTTGGATTTGGTTAGTCAGTGAGCCATCAAAGCTATCACAAAAGGCCCACGCCGCTATTAATTATGCACCAACAATTGGAGTCTGCCCAGTCAGCTGTTGGGAGATCGCAACGAAGGTTACCCAAGGAAAGCTTATACTCGACCGAGAGATCCAGGTATGGGTATCAGCAAGCCCTCGCCCGACCGCAGTCACTCTAACAGCGATATCGGCAGAAATCGCCATTACCGCCAGCCAGATTGGGCAATAGGGGCTTCATGGAGATCCGGCTGATCGGCCTATTACTACAACCGCCACGGAGCATGGAGCCGAATTGGTGACAAAGGACAAAAACTTGCGTGCCTTCTCACTGGTCCGAACTGTCTGGTAAGGCGCATTTGTGTCTGTAGACAGGATTCTCCTCTGTTCCACCGCCGTTCCAATCTCTGTTACACTCCGGGCTCCTGAAGGAGTTGAGTCAGCAATGAATATCCAGATCCCAATAACCCATATTGAAAAATCAAAACCAAAACCGCGCGACCAAGAACTCGGCTTTGGCCAATTTTTCACTGACCATATGTTCCTCATGGACGGAGTGACAGATACAGGTTGGTCCAATCCGCGCATCGTGCCGTACGGGCCGCTGTCACTGGAGCCGGCAACGGTTGGTCTGCACTATGCACAAACGGTCTTTGAGGGTCTCAAAGCCTATCGTTCGCCGGAAGACAAAATTTCCCTCTTCCGGCCCGATCAGAATATTGCACGCTTCAATCGGTCAGCCGCACGGCTGTGTGTGCCGCCAATTGACGAAAAACTCTTTCTTTCAGTGCTCAAACAACTCGTCGCGTTGGACCAGGACTGGGTGCCCCGGGCGCCAGGAACCTCGCTCTATATCCGGCCGGTCGCCTTCGCGCGCGACCCTGACCTGCGCGTACGGCCCTCATATACATACCAATTCTTCATCATCCTCTCGCCCGTTGGCGCCTATTATGCAGAGGGCTTTAACCCGCTTCGTATTCGCGTTGAGGACCGTTATATTCGCTCCGTGCGGGGGGGGACCGGAGCAGCGAAGACAGCGGGCAACTATGCCGGCAGTCTACTCGCCAGCAAAGACGCGCACCAAGCAGGTTTTGCCCAAGTCCTGTGGCTGGATGGCGTGGAACAAAAATACATTGAGGAAGTCGGCTCAATGAATATCGCCTTTGTGATTGACGATGAGCTGGTGACTCCACCAATTACCGGGACCATCCTCGAAGGAGTGACACGCGCTTCCATGCTTCAGCTTGCCAAAGACTTCGGCATGAAGGTGGCTGAACGGCCGATTACGGTCACTGAAGTGTTTACCGCCGCACGGAATGGACAACTCCGCGAGGCATTTGGCGCAGGGACGGCTGCGGTTATTTCACCAGTGAGTGAGTTGTCTTATCAAGGCGACAATATAGTTATCAATGACGGTAAGGTCGGTCCGCTGGCTCAAAGTCTTTTCGATGAGTTGTCAGCTATTCAGCGTGGTATCAAACCGGATAAACACGGCTGGATGGTCGCAGTCGATTCGTAGCTGGCAAAGGTCACTCGAGACACAGCCTGCAACTCAACAGGCCGGCGTTTATCCGATTTTGCGAATTTTGTGAAATTTGTGGGTCTTGAATGCCGTATAGGGGAAAGATACAACTCGCAGGCAAGAATAAATCATTAAAAGAAAAGGGAGAAAGAATCATGGATGCGGATGCAAAAAAAACTGCTTTGCGCATGATCCCATACGGCTTGTATGTCATGACTGCAGAAAAAGATGGTGAGATTGCTGCTGCGACAGTCAACTGGGTGACCCAGACGGCCTTCGATCCGCCGCTGGTCGTCGTGGGAGTCAAAGCTGACTCCGGGGCACACGAAATTGTAAAAAAAGCGGGCTCTTTTGCTCTAAACATTCTGGGTAAGGGACAGCAGGGTCCCGCTTTTGCCTTCTTCAAACCGGTCGAGAAAGACGGCAATAAGATTAACGGCGAAGCCTACACAGCGGGCAGCACAGGTGCGCCTGTGCTAGAGAGCGTTCCCGCCTATATCGAGTGCTCGTTAGAGCAAACGGTCGAGAATGGTGACCACTCCATTTTCATTGGGAAAGTCGTGAATGCCGTTATCCAGAAACAACCCGAAGGACGTGCGGATGCAGCTACGTTACTCATGGGCGACCTAGGAGAAAAGGTCTTCTACGGCGGATAGAAGGTCTGCTAGCACGGCTAATATCACCCCATCTCTGGCATATGGCCCTTGTGTCCTACCTCCTGTTCGACACAGGGGCTTTTTTGTATTTCAATTTGTCCCTGCTCGCATCATTGCCAATGGCCAGCCGCCAACCTTGCGGCTCGTAGAAGAATTTGTTTAATTCGCTCATATTCTAAATACAGGAGGACAGCATGGCCGATTTTGTCAAAGTGGCCTCGACCAGCGACATCCCAGCAGGTGAAGGCCGATGTTTTGAGGTGAACGACCAACAAGTGGCGATTTTTAACGTCGAGGGCACCTTCTACGCATTGGAGAACATCTGCCCGCATCAGGGCGGCCCATTAGGTGAAGGCGAATTAGACGGGAAAACGGTCACCTGTCCGTGGCATGCCTGGGATTTTGATGTGACAACGGGCGAAAACAGTGAAGATCCTGACGAAAAGCAAGAAACCTATGAAGTCAAGGTTGATGGAGATGCTGTCCTGGTAGCGGTGTAAGTCGCATATCATCGCACCTTATGGCGCTTTTTAAACGCATGTTGGCAGAAGACCACGAACAGGTGGTCTTCTGCACGGATCGCACGGCTGGCCTGACGGCCATTATTGCCATCCACGACACGACTCTGGGTCCATCATTGGGTGGCATCCGTATGCGCACCTATACCAACGAAGAGGACGCAGTCACAGACGCGCTACGCCTTGCTCAGGCTATGACATATAAAGCGTCCTTGGCCGGCTTGGAGTACGGCGGCGGGAAAGCCGTGGTAGTTGCCAATGAGACAGCCACCAGTAGAGAGATTTTGTTCCGGGCACTTGGCCGTGCTATAGAATCTCTGGCCGGCCGTTATATTCCTACCGAAGACATGGGTACGACCATAGCCGATATTGAATACGTGCTTGCAGAGAGCCGTTTCGGCGTGGGACGGGCGGAAGTATTTGGCGGTGGGGACGATCCGTCCCCCATGACCGCGTGGGGGGTTTTTTGCGGCCTGCGAGCGTGTCTTGAAGAAACAGACGGTACGACCGAATTTCAAGGACTGATCGTAGCATTGCCAGGTCTGGGGAAAGTCGGCTATGCCCTGGCGAAATACCTGCACGAAGCCGGGGCACGGTTACTTGTCGCGGATGTGGATGCAACCCGGACGCAAAAAGCCGAAGCCGAGCTGAACGTGCAGATCGTTGATCCACATCAGATTCTCACCCAGCAGTGCGACATTCTCGCACCGTGTGCGGCTGGTGGCATTTTCAATCAAGACACCATCCCACAGCTCAAGTGCCGCATTATTGGTGGTGGGGCGAATAACCAGTTATTGACCGACGCTGACGGAGACGCGCTCCTGGCGCGGGGGATTCTGTACGCTCCAGACTTTGCCATCAACGCTGGCGGGCTGATCAATGTGGCCGATGAACTAGGGCCAGGCGGCTATCGCCGCGAGAGAGCAAAAGCCAAGACCGAACAGATTTACTCCACCCTCAAAACCATTTTTACAGAAGCCAAGCAGCGAGATATCCCTCCCCACCGCTTGGCTGTCACGCTGGCCCAAGAGCGCATCCAGGCCGTGCGGCAATTGCGTGGCCTCAATGCAGCTTTGTGATGCAGTCGTTCTCCGACCTTCCCTCCTAAAGGGCTCTTTGCTAGCCTGTACAGTATGAAAAACGCACTGTCCGCATGGCTGGAAAGCCAGGGTACGCCCCTGACTGAGGATCGCGGTATTGAATTGCCCAGCGCCTTTACGAATGCCCAAGACGAGTACACGGCTGTGTGCGAACATGCTGGGCTGATTGATCTGTCCTTTCGCACCCAGGTGAAACTCACAGGTGAAGATCGGGCGGACTTTCTCCAGGGCATGCTCTCGAATGACATAAAAGCCTTGCAGCCCGGTGACGGCTGCCCGGCGACCCTGCTCACAGAACAGGGTCGCATTGTCGCCGATTTGCGCGTGTATGCACTTGAGTCAGCCATTCTTCTCGACATGGATGCGCGCATTAAAGACAAGACGATCCAGGCGCTGGATCGCTTCCTTATCGCCGACGATGTGGAGATCGAAGACCTAAGTGCACAACAGGTAACAGTTGCTGTGCAGGGTCCTTCCTCAGCGGAAGTTCTGTCTGCAGCCGGGCTCTCCCCTTTGCCGGAAAAATATTTGCAGCATCAGGGGGCCGCTTTGGCCGATGCTACTTTGGCTGATGCCTCCATTCGGATTATTCGTTCCGACCAGACAGGTAAGGGAGGATATGAACTCCATATTCCAAACGATCGAGCAGCTCACGTCTGGCAGGCTCTCTCTCAAATCGACGGGATACTTCCGGCCGGCCAGAGGGCGCTGAATATGCTGCGGGTTGAGGCAGGCATTCCGTGGTATGGGGTAGATATGGACGAAGACCGGATTGTCCTGGAAGTCGGTCTGGACCAAGCCATTAGTTTCAATAAAGGCTGCTATCTGGGACAGGAAGTCGTAGAGCGGGTGTCGGCTCGCGGGCACATGAATCGTCAGCTGAGTGGATTACTGTTACAAAATACTGGACAGGATGGGGCCTTGCCCACGGCATTGCCTACCAACGGAGATAAGCTCTTCCATGACACAAAGGAAGTCGGCTGGATTACGAGTGTTGTTACATCGCCGAGGATAGGCCGGCCCATTGCTCTGGGCTATGTCCGTCATGAATATATGCAGCCGGGCACCCCGCTCCGGATTGACAGACCCGGGACAGGCATGATAGCGGAGGTGACCAAGTTACCGTTTCTACAGTAAATATTGCTCGCACGAGTAGCTGGAACAGGAGGGATAGATGGCGCAACTCGGCAAACGATACATGTGTGAAGAGTGCGGGACTGAAGTCCTGTGCAACAAGCCCGGCGACGGCGCGTTGAGCTGCTGCGACAAAGAAATGCCGCTCAAGGAAGCCAAGCCGCTTCCGTCGTCTGATTAATTCGTCGTTGCAAAAGAATCCGTTCAGACAGAGGAGTAGCGGCGACCGGCCGGTCGCCGCTACCTGTTTCTAGTGGCAACATCTTCCCGCACTGCCGATCTTCTTCTCTACGGTGGGCACCTCCCCACGCTGGATCCAACCCAAGTCGACGCGATTGCTATTGCTGATGGGACGATCCTTGCCGTTGGTACCGAGCAAGAGCTCCGACCTTTTGTCTCGCAAAAGACACAGACATTGCCCTGCACGGGGCATACAGTTTTACCGGGCTTTATCGATCCGCACCTGCATCTCTTTGCCTGGGCGAGCCGCTACTGTGGAGCCGATCTGAGTACGGCCCGGTCTATCCCCGTAATCCAACATATGCTCAAAGCACGGCTGGCGAACCTCGGGCATATCGGCTCACAAGAATGGTTGCGCGGGTATGGCTACGATGAGTTCTTTCTGACACACAAGCGCCATCCGAACCGGCATGACCTGGACGTAGTCACAACTGACCATCCGATTGTCTTACGCGATCGGACCGGACACGCTGCGGTATTGAATAGCACGGCGCTCCAGCGGGTCGGGATTGATGCCAACTTCACGCCGCCTGACGGCGGAAACATCGAACGTAGTTCGAATGGCGAACCAACAGGCGTGGTATATGAGCTAGCGTCATTCCTTCGGACAGCTATTCCTCCGTTGTCCTCACAGGAATTTCAATCCGGAGTGAGAATAGTCAGCAACGAACTCCTCAGGCAAGGCATCTGCGCTTTTCATGACGCGAGTGCAGGCAACACGCTGGATGACTTGGAGCGCTTCTCTCAATTGCGCGCCGACGGGACGCTACTCCCACACACTACGGTAATGGTGGGAATTGACGCTTTCTCTCAAGTCCTGGATGCGAAATGCCAACCCTTCAGCCAACATGGTCAGATCCGTCTCGGCAGTATCAAAATCATGCTGCATGAAAGCGGGGGCAATTTGTATCCACACCCTGAGGATCTTGCCGAAATGGTCTGGCAGGTCCATCAACATGGCTTTCAGGTTGCCATACATGCTGTCGAGGAAGCGCCGGTCTGCACAGCGCTTGAAGCGATTCAACAGGCACAACATCGTTTGCCTCGCTCCGATCAGCGTCACCGCATTGAACACTGCAGCCTGTGCCCACCACCCCTGCTCGACACCTTGGCCGAGACGGGGTGCGTTGTGGTCATGCAACCCGGCTTTCTCCATTTCTATGGGGACAAGTATGCCGCTGAGATTGATCCGGAATTGCACGAGTGGTTGTACCGGATAAAGAGCTTTCAGGATCGAGGTATTCCTGTGGTGGGAAGTTCAGACTGCCCGATTGCTCCGCAAGCACCATTAGCAGCGTTGCAAGCCGCAACGACGCGCCTATCTCAAACCGGTATTTTCCTCAATCCTTCCGAAAGACTCTCCCTTTCTGAGTCGATAGCCCTTTTCACCAGCGCGGGGGCATGGATAGGGTTTGAAGAAAATCAAGCTGGCAGAATCATGTCTGGAATGCGCGCAGATCTGGTTGTTCTGGATAGCAATTTGACAACGCTTCCACCTGAATCCATAAGCAGTGCGACCGTCCAAACGACAATCATTGACGGGCAGGTCGTGTATTCGGCATAAAGAAGGCGTATGACCTCTCCCGCTGTCTTATACGAAAAAGAAGCACCGTTGGCGATTGTCAGTTTGAATCGGCCCAAAAGGCTCAACGCTTATAACGTCGAGATGCGGGACGATCTGTATGAGATTCTTCAGGCGGTTCGAGACGATCCCGAGGTTCGGGTAATGATCTTGCGCGGGGAAGGCCCAGCATTCTCGACCGGTGGGGATGTGTCAGAGTTTGGCTCAGCCCCCTCCCCGGTTCGGGCCAGAGAGATTCGTTGGCGACGCGACAACTGGGGCACGCTGCTCCAGTTGCCACAACCGACTATTGTGGCCGTCCACGGTTATACAGTCGGCAGCGGGATAGAAATGGCGTTGCTGTGCGATATATGCATAGCATCCAATGACACGGTTTTCTTTTTACCGGAAACCGGCCTCGGTATGATCCCTGGTGTGGCGGGGACCCAGACGGCGCCACGGGCAATCGGGTTAGGCCGGGCCCTGGATATGGTCCTCACTGGGCGACCAGTGAAGGCAGACGAAGCCCTGCAAATCGGCTTGGCAAATCAGGTGGTTCCTCGGGCAAACCTCTTGACGGCAGCCAAATCTCTGGCGCACACACTGTCCCGTTATGATCCAAAAGTCATAACCCTGGCAAAACGGGCCGTCCGACAAGGGGGAGACCTGAGCTTGTCTGACGGATTACGACTAGAACAAAATCTATTTGCAATGGTGTAAGGAGCGACAATGAACACGTCACAGTTCATCAACATTCCCGGCATGATGTTTCCGGATCAGGAAATCCTGGCGTTTGAAGGCAAAAGGATGACCTATGGAGAACTCGTGGAGCGGATTAAGCGGCTGGCCAGCAGCTTGCGCGACCAGGGTATTCAGGCGGGCGACCGCGTGGCCATCCTGCAGACCAACTGCACTCAATACATCGAAGCCTATTATGCCACAGCTACCCTGGGCGCTACCTTTGTGCCCCTGAACTATCGTGCCAAACCGCCCGAACTGGAGTATATGATCACGGCGGCCAACATCAAGATCCTGATTATAGGCGATCGCTATGTTGATCTGGCCAATCAGCTCAAACCAAATCTAGGCTGTGTCGAAACATACGTCACGATCGAGACGCGGCGTGATGACATACTGCACTACGACGATCTTATTGAGCAGGGTTCACCTGACATCGAGGAAGCCGAAGTAGAGGAGGACGACCTGTCCATCCTGATGTATACCAGCGGCACCACCTCCCTCCCCAAGGGCGTCATGCTCACCTACGGCGGGTTTACCAATTATGTCATCGGGACCGTAGAAATGGCCGATGGGACGCCACGCGGCACCTCACTGCTATGCGCCCCGCTCTACCACATTGCCGGCACCATGAATATTATGACCGCGCTCTGGAACGGCAGGAAGATCGCCATCCTGCGCCAGTTCGATACCAAAGAGTGGTTAGAGACGGTCCAGAATGAGCAGGTTACGCACGCCTTCGTCGTCCCAACAATGCTGAAGCAGCTCATCGACCATCCAGACTTTTCTCAATACGATCTGTCGAGCCTGCAGAACCTGTCGTACGGCGGTGCACCCATGGCGTTTCCGGTCATTCGCAAAGCTATTGATCTCTTTCCCGATTCGACCGGCTTTGTGAATGCCTTTGGCCAGACTGAAACCAACTCGACCCTGACCGTGCTCGGTCCAGCGGATCACAAGCTAAACGGCCCTCCGGCAGAAGTCGAGCGTAACCTCAAGCGTTTGACCTCAGTCGGCCTACCGCTGCCGGACGTGGAAGTCCAGATTCTCGACGAGGACAACAAAGAACTGCCCGCCAGTGAAATTGGCGAAGTCGTCATTCGTACCCCTCGCGTGATGAAGGGATATGCCAACCAGGAGAGTGCCACAGCCGCACTCCTGGATGAAAACGGCTGGTTGCATACCCGCGACATGGGCTATATCGATGAAGACGGCTATGTCTACCTCGTTGGCCGTAAGGACGACATCATCATTCGCGGGGGTGAGAATATCGCTCCGGCTGAAATCGAGGCGGTCCTACACGCCCACCCGGCCATTGACGAAGCCGCCATCATAGGCGCGCCGGATGAGGATTTTGGTCAGAAAATCGTTGCCTTTGTTGCCCTCAAACCCGGCCAGTCCGCAACTGCAGACGAGGTGAGTGACTTTTGTAAGGAACGACTGGCAAGTTTCAAAAAACCCGGGGAGATTAATTTCATCGGCGAGTTACCCAAGAACCCGCTAGGCAAAGTTCTCAAGAAAGAGCTCAAAGCCTTATATAAGGAATAAAATTTGTGTCCGATCTGATATACGAAAAGCGCGGTAAGGCGGCATGGCTCCGCTTATCCTGTCCGGACCAGGGCAATCGGCTCACTCCGGAAATGGACCAGGAATTGGCCGCCGTCTGCCAGGCAGTCGAAGACGACGACGGTATCGAAATTGGTGTCCTGACAGGCTCTGCGGAAGTTTTTTGCGAGGGGCTCACACCTGGCGCAGCGACTGCCAAGGATATTCGTCAGCGGTTTGGCCGCCTGCAGTGTGTTGAGGCGCTTGCTGCACTGACCAAACCCACGCTTGCTGCTCTAAACGGGAATGCGTTCGGCATCGGTCTTGAGCTGGCCTTAGGCTGCGATCTTCGCCTCGCAGTCTCTACGGCAGAGTTCGGCTTGACGCAGATTACTGAAAACCTCATTCCCTTCGGCGGCGGGACACAACGCCTGCCGCGTATTGTGGGACAGGCAAAAGCGCTTGAAATGATTCTGACCGGCAAAAAGATGGGTGCGAGCGAAGCCCAACGTATCGGCCTGGTCAACGAAATAGTGGCAGCGGATGATCTTTCTACCCGTGTTGACGAAGTCCTGTCTGGTCTGTTAGGCAAAGGCCCCGTCGCGTTGCGACTGGGCAAAGAAGCGGTACGCAAGGCGATGGACCTGACGCTGGATCAAGGGATTCGGCTGGAAGAAGATTTATACGTTCTCCTCCAGACTACCCAAGACCGGGCAGAAGGCGTAAAATCTTTTTTAGCAAAGCGCACGCCCAGTTTTACTGGACGCTAAGATAAAAATAGGAGGACGTAGTATGGCAAACCAACTCGGTAAAATGTATTTGTGTGGCAGTTGTGGCGCGCAGGTTATCGTGACTAAAGGTGGAGATGGTGCAGTCAAGTGTTGCGGCGCTGAGATGAAGAAAAAATAGGCCTGCGCCCTGTGGAGTGGATACTCCCTGGAGTGCGCAAAAGTATCGACAAAGGGCACCCGCATGCGGGTGCCCTTTTTTATCACGCCTCTAGCGAAATGGCTTGTTCCCAAAAACGGACTTGCAAGAACAATTTCCTCTCGATACCATAATGTGGACTGCTAGAGTCTATTAAAAGTCATAGCCAAGAGAGGTTTACACGAAAGGTTTATCAATGCCGGATGGCGTTCCCCCTATCTCTACAGACGAAATTCAGTCCCATATTGTTGAAGCGCTGCCTGACGCACAGGTACACATCCGCGACTACACGGGTGGCGGTGACCATTACGAAGCCGTTGTCGTGTCTTCGGCGTTTGACGGAAAAAATGCTGTGGCACGGCACCGATTGGTGTATGCAGCCCTTCAGGATGCCATGGTTGAGCGTATTCACGCGTTGACACTCAAGACTATGACACCCCAAGAATTCGAGGCCGATGCTCAGAACTCGGAGCTGGTAAACATCGAAACAAACAAAGCGTCGTAAAACACGCGTAATCAAGTCCCCACTCAAGTCATAAGGAGAAGGAATATGCAAGATGCTGCTCACCCCAACGATGGTGTTCATGCCCACATTGATGAGACCGTGAAAAACAATAAAGTCCTGATCTATATGAAGGGTAATCCGGCCTTTCCGATGTGTGGTTTCTCAGCCGCAACCATTCAAATCTTTGACTCTTTCGGCGTCCCTTATGAGACGGTTGACGTGCTGCAGGATCCCTCCATTCGGGACGGAATCAAACGTTATTCCAATTGGCCGACCGTTCCTCAGATCTACCTGAATGGCGAGTTCGTTGGTGGCTGCGATATCATCCAGGAAATGCACTCACGTGGTGAGTTAGAGCCTCTCGTTCGAGCGGCGGTTGAAGCAGACTAAAATTCCACCTTCCTGTTTCTTTCTCCTTTCTCCAAATAGTAGGGGCGCAGCATGCTGTGCCCCTACATTATCTACGTTCACTCTCTCGCTCCTACCTTGAAACTGCCACCCCCCACGGCCGGTCACCGACGTCGATCATCTTCAATACGGTATCAGTTGTGGTGTCTATCACCGCAACCGTATTAGACCGACCGGCTGTCACGTACAGTTTCTTTCCATCCGGCGTGAGCGCCGTCCACCACACACGCTTACCTTCAATCGGAATGGTCTTGGTGACAGTATTCGTTTTGGGATCAATAATACGCACATCGTTTGATCGGCCATGGGCAACATAGATCTTTGAGCCATCGGGCAGAATCGAGATACCAACCGGACGTTCGCCCATCTGGATCGTCTCAGTAACAGCTAGTGCAGCTGTTCGAATAACAGACACCGTTCCGGTCCGCTCATTGCTCACATACACCCATCTTCCATCTGGCGTAAAAGCCACCCCACGTGGATTCTTACCGACTTTGACAGACGCAAGCACCCTCCTTTTCGCCGTATCGATGACTGTCACATCGTGGGACGTTTCGTTCGGGACCATTGCCAAGCGTCCATCGGGAGAGAGCACCACAGTTTCGGGCTCTATGCCGGCAGTCACAATAGCGAAAAGCGTTTTGGAGCTAAGTTCAAAGACACGCATTTCGCCTGCGTTCTCATTGACCACGTATAACAGTTTGCCATCTGGGCTGAGATCAATGCCTTCAGGATCTACGCCTGCGGAGAGCGTATCAACCACCTTATTCGTCGCAGCATCGATGACCGAGATGTCATTCGAGTTCCCATTCGCAATATATACGAGCACATTGTCAGGTGAGATCACGACTCCCCGTGGACGTTGCCCGACTTCCACTTTGGCCACGACCTCATCCGTCTTGGTATCGATCACCCAGACATCGTTCGATTTCTCATGCGTCACATAGGCAAACGGCTGGGCGAGAACGGAAGACGCAAGAGCAAAAGGCAAAAAGCACAAACCGAAGGGGAGTATCTTAGAGAAACTCCGCCGGAACATCTTTACCAGGCTGAGTGTTGTCATGACCTCTCCTTACTCATGAGCCGAAACAGCAGCTTTTTCGGATGCTGTTCCAGGGGCCGTTCCGGCAGTCTCCTCTTTGCATTGCGAGGCAGATCGAACATAGGCAAGGATTTGCCACAGCATGTCATCCGGCAGTTGCCCGGCAAAGCCGGCCATCTCGGTCTTTGGCACGCCATCGCTTACCACTTTGAACATTTCAGCGTCCGTGCCCTTACCGTTTTTCCATTCACAATCAAACAAGTTGGGACATTTCCCATCCCTATCAGCACCGGCTTTTACATGACAGTAGCCTGCACATACGGCCTCAAAGAGCATCTCGCCCTCGGCAATAGCAGCCGCATCACCCGCAACAGGATTCGCCTGCGCCTCATCGGCGTAGCTCGTCAGAGGAGCAACGGGGCCAAATAGAATGACGCTCGCTAACAGAACACCAGACACGCTTTTCATATTCCTCCTCATTTCTTTGCCGCTTCGCGTGAAAGTTTAAACATGTCCATCACGTCATACGTCTTCCTAAATGGCGCGTAAAAGGGAATCCCATAACGCGCTGCAATAGTCTTGAGATTCCCAGAATTTCTCAGTTTGATCAGCGCTGCGTCAATTTCTGTACGCAAGGCTTCATCCTCTTTGCGCGTGGCAACATGTTCGTTCCAGCACGCAACCGAGAGCGGGTCAGCCCTAGCAAAAGTAAGCTTCGCCTCAGGGTGGTTCTTCGCGTACCAGCCCGCGCTTGGTCCCCATAGGAAGGCGAGCTCAGCTTCTTCCTGTACGAGTGCGTCTAGCGCTTGCGCGGTTGAGAAAAACGTCTGCATGGGGAGCTTGAGAGACTCAAGAATAAAGCCGGCAATGGTTTGGGCTTGGACCGCAACTGCTTGCTGCTCAACCTCTTGCAAGGAAGCCGGCGTCTGGCCCTCGCGGCCAACGAGTTCAAAGGCTGCCCCATAGTACGCTAGGCCCACTGTGACCTGAGGTGACTCGCGTACCGCGTCCTGGCCGGGCACGCTCAAAATCGCGTCACATTCGTTTTTTGACAAACGACGCAACGGAAAATCACTCTCGTCAACTTCGGTGATGCGTTCGTCATGTTCGACCCAGACGGGAATCAACGTTCGTCCCATTGTCTTGGCAAGGGCCTGAGCCACCTCAAAATCAAACCCTTTTTCTTCCTGCTGAGTAGAAAAAGGCAGATTATTTGCCAGCAAGCACACGCGGAGCTGCGACGATGAGCCAGCAAACAACTGTGCTGGAATTGTTGAGAAAAAGAGAAAGAAAAAGAGACTTACGCCTGGAGCGACTCTACTCTTCAGGCGCGAGAGCCAAGCAGTCACTCCAGTCGATACGAAAGGGTGCAGAAAAATATATGACGTTCTCACTCAAGCTTACTCCGGTAACGCAAACACCAGCAGGGCGCTACCCTTGCTCGTCAGTGGTGGCTCGCCAACCAGCGTGACAGCCAAACCTCCGCCACCGCTGGGGATCGCAACATATTGCCGACCCCCGGCTTTATAGGTGATAGGCTGAGCCCGCATGGCCGAGCCAGTCTGGAATTCCCACAGCGGTTCACCTGTCGCGTCATCAAAGGCCAGTGCATAGCCTTCCAGATTTCCCGTAAAGACCAGGCCGCCGGCAGTAGCCAGCGCGCCACCCATCATGGGGTATGCATCTTGATAGCGCCATTTGATCTCACCCGTTGACGGATCAATGGCCGACAGGTGGCCGTAGGAAGATCCATCATCCCCTTGTGTTTTTCCCGGACCACCACCCCAGAACGGGATGCCCTTAATGAAGATAGACGCTGACTTTGTCATCTGCCAACAGCTCTCAACAGTGGGCACGTACATGAGCTGAGTCAGCGGGCTATAGGCTGCGGTATAGGAACCGTTTTTCCCGCCTACCGAACCAGGGCAAATGAACTCTTTCCCTTCTGCAGTTGGGACATATCTGGGATCAACAATGGGCCGGCCGGCTTCATCAAGACCCTTCGACCAATTCAGCTTATCAACGTATTGGGTGCCGTGCAGATATTTTCCCGAAGAGCGATCCAGCACGTATAAATAGCCGTTACGATTGGGCTGAGCCAAGGCTTTGACGATTTCCCCGCTGCGTTCTACATTGACCAGAAATAAATCAGTATTGCCGTCATAGTCCCAGATGTCATGCGGCGTAAACTGGAAGTACCACTTGATCTCACCAGTGTCCGGATCAAGAGCCAGGACGGAGTCAGCATATAAGTTGTCGCCCTTGCGGATATCGCCGTTCCAGTCAGGAGAGGTATTCCCCGTCGCCCAATAGAGAAGATTCTGATCCGGGTCATACGATCCCGTCACCCAGGTCGGAGCACCGCCATGCTTCCAGGAATCACCGGCCCAGGTCTCAGACCCCTTCTCCCCTTTGTCCGGGATCGTGTAGCGGCGCCATTTGCGTTCGCCAGTATTGATATCATAGGCGTCGATATAACCACGGATGCCATACTCCCCACCGGCAATACCGACGATGAGCTTGTCCCGAACGACGAGCGGAGCAACCGTGGAGCTAAACCCGTGAGCATAGTGGTCCATCTCGGTGTTCCACACCACTGCGCCAGTCTTACGGTTCAGGGCAATCACACGGGCATCAAGGGTGGCCATAAACACTTTGTCTCCGGCAATGGCCGCACCCTTATTCGACGGTCCACAGCAAACGCGCATGTCGTCTGGCAACTGGTGGTCGTAGCGCCATAAGAGCTCGCCTGTCACCGCATCGAGCGCAAAGAGGCGGTTATACGCGGCGGTGAGATAGATAATACCGTCCGCAACAATGGGTGAGGCCTGCATCTGGGCGGGTATTCCAGTTTGGAACATCCAGGCGGCTTTCAGGTCCTTCACATTGTCGCGATTGATGTCGGTTAAAGGACTGAAGCGCCAGCCGGCATAACTGCCACCATACATGAGCCAATAGGCAGGGTCGTTGGTGCCCTGGAGCAGATGCTCCTGGGTAATCGGGTGGAAGTCATAGTCACCAGTCTTGTCATTTGAGGCGTGCTGATCGTCATCATCTTCAACATGCTGAGCATGCTCGGCTTCTTCCGCCTTGGCCTCGCTTTTCTGTGTAACTTCTGCGGTTTCTACAGATTCTACAGACTCTAATTGGTCGCCCGCACGCCCGCCTACGGCATACGCGTCAAGCGTCACACACAACACGGCGGCTAAAAAGCCCCCACCGATGAGGACTGTTTGCAGCAGAGAATTCCGCATGTCTTTCCCTCCTTTACGTGCAAAAATACCACGTAAACCCCGGCCATAGCGCGGTCGAAAAGTACTTGCTTTTCGGTATCCGGTCAAGGAAGGCAGCCAAACAAAATACCTCGCAGTTGGATCCTCTTTTATCCCCAGCTCGGTCCCAACTTCGCCTGATCCTGCAGCTCGGAATGCCGCTTCTCTTCCCGCCTGGAAACACAGGCAGGAGTAAAAAGTTTCATTCTTGCCTGCATCACCTTGTCAGCTAGAACACTCTGCTGTACACCGCAGACACAACAAGAGCCGGAAACTCAAGAAAGAGCAAAGAGGACCATAAGGGAAATGAGGAGCATTATGACACAGCAGCCCTTTTCAGGTCGTCACTGTGGTACTCTCCTGTTGAGCACCTTGCTTCTCTTCGGTGGGTGCGGAGGACAAGACGACGCAGATCAAATCGTGCAAAAAATGTCAGCGAAGCAGGAGAGCCCGCCACTCGCCAAGACCCATGCTTCCAAGCGCGGACCTGCATCGCCCCCCCCGGCTGAGCCAGCACCGTCCCCTCAACAGGAAGCCGCTGGTAGCGGGACTATTGTTGGCCGGATTCTTTTCGATGCAGAGGCTCCGCAACGGCAGCCTCTGACTGTCAGCAAAGATACGGCAGTCTGCGGTCAAACAGAGAAATTATCCGAATCGCTTCTTGTCGGACCGGACAAAGGCATCAAGAACGCGGTGGTCTTTTTACGGGATGTCGCAGGCGGAAAACAATTTCCGACTTCACAATCACAGTCTGGCCATCCCACTATCGACCAGACTGGCTGCATCTATGACCCACATGTGCTCCTCGTTCAGGCGGGGGCAACCGTCGATATTAAAAACAGCGATGGTATTTTGCACAACATCCATACCTATAGCGAGCAAAATCCAGCCTTTAATATGGCCCAACCAAAGTTTCAGAAAGTTATCTCTAAGACCTTCGACCAGCCAGAAATCATTCGCGTAACCTGTGACGTTCACGCCTGGATGACGGCGTGGCTTGTTGTCCAAGACCATCCCTACTATGCCCTCACTGATGAAACCGGGGCATTTCAACTCGCCGACGTCCCGTCAGGCGAGTATGCACTCAAAGTCTGGCATGAGGAGCTGAGCGAACAGACCACCACATTGACGGTCACTGCGGGTCAAGAAGCGCCGGTTGAGATAACACTCTCCCGTGCTGGCTGAAGAGAAACATATGGGATATAGGGAATGCCTCGCGCAGCTGAGTTAGTGAGTAACGCGCGCGATAATGCTCTATGCGGTTTCCTCTGGATTCCTTGCCTCCGTTTCGGATTATTCTGCTCTCTATTGTAGTGCTGACCGTGTTGTCAGCCGTACTCTATCAGCCCGATGTGAGCGGTGGAGTCTGGCGAGAGGGTAAAGCAGCATGGTGGGATGTGAAACTACTCGACTGGGGTTTGACGGGCTGGGGGTACGCCCCCAGACAACCCATCGCGTTCAGCCATAAACTGCACGCGGGCGAATATGGCCTGGATTGTCTCTACTGTCACAGCGCAGCTCGAGTCTCCCCGTCTGCCCATGTTCCGCCTGTACAAATGTGTGTGGGCTGTCACAAAAAGAAAACGGAAAATCTGGAAATTCGAAAAATTCAGGCCTACTGGAAAAACCAAGAGCCCATTCCATGGATTCGGGTCCATAAGCTTCCAGTGTTTACCCGCTTTAATCACAAGCGGCATGTCCGGGCCGGTGTCGAATGCCAGTCGTGTCACGGTGCGGTTCAAAAAATGCAACGGGTTGAACAGGTCTCCTCGCTCAAGATGGGTTGGTGTATCACCTGCCATGAGGAAAATCAGGCAAGTAGGGACTGCCTCGTCTGTCACTACTGATTACGGTGCGCATGAAAGGGTTTGCAATGGAGAATGGACTCGATAGACGGGATTTTCTGAAACTGCTCGGGGCAAGCGCTGCCGCTCCCATAGCGAGCTGTACCTCAAAGCCGGTTGAAACAATCATTCCGTATATCATCCAGCCGGAAGAAATCACGCCTGGGGTCGCGACTTATTACGCCACCGTCTGCCAGGAGTGTCCGGCCGGCTGCGGCATGCTGGTCCGGACCAGAGAAGGCCGGGCTGTCAAAGTCGAAGGCAACCGGTCCCACCCGGTCAACCGGGGATCCTTGTGCGCGCGTGGCCAAGCGTCGCTGCAAGGATTGTATAACCCGGATCGTATTCGTCAGCCATTGTATCGTAACGAAGCGGGCGAGCTGACACCCCTGTCGTGGCCAGAAGCCGAAGCAATGCTAGCCGAACGATTGAGGAGCATTCGAAAAGCAGGCAAAGCTGGCCAGATCACCTTTGTCACCGGTCAGCTCTCTGACAGCGTGTATAGCCTGGCAACCAAATGGCTTGAGGTCCTTGGTTCAATACGCCACGTCACCTACGAGCCATTTGGTTTCGAGTCACTTAGACTCGCAAATAATATCTGCTTCGAGCCGCCGTTCATTATCCCGACCTATGACATAGCCAGAGCCCGCTTTCTCATTAGCTTTGGAGCCGATTTCCTGGACACTTGGCGTTCACCCGCAGGCTATACCAAGGCATTTAGTCAAATGCACAGTGCCGACAATGCCCCTACGGGGAGATTTGTCCAGGTCGAATCCCGCATGTCTCTGACTGGAGCCAATGCTGATGAGTGGATTGCTATTAAGCCCGGTCGGGAGGCTTTTCTTGCTTTGGGGTTGGCATATTTGATCCTCCCCAACAGTAACATTTCATCTAAAGAAAAGACTAAGCTCAGCCAACTCCTGGAGTCTTATTCACCTGAACAAGTGAGACAACTCACAGACGTACCAATTAAAACGATCCAGCGCTTGGCGCAAGAATTCAGCAAGGCAAGTCCAAGCTTAGCCCTCGGTGGTGGCATTGCCGCCAGTTCTCGGGAAGAGACCGCTGCGTTGATTGCCGTCAATCTTCTAAATTATATAGCAGGGAATATTGGCAAGACGGTTCGTTTCCATACGTCAGAAGCAGCAGAGCAACTCAGTTCATACTCTTCGTTGCTCTTTGCAATCGAAAAGATGAAGCGCGGAGAGGTGTCACTGCTTTTGCTTGCCAACACCAATCCAGCCTTCAGCCTACCACCATCCACGGGCTTTATTGAGGCGCTGGCACAAGTACCTTTTGTGGTGAGCTTTTCGTCTTTCTTGGATGAAACAACCGAACAAGCACATCTCATTTTGCCGGACCATACCCCGTTAGAGAGCTGGGGAGATTCTCACCCGGCGGCTGGTGTTTACGGACTGATACAGCCAGTCATGCGGCCCGTGTTTGAGACAAAAGCACTGGGCGATACTTTGCTATCAGTCGCTACACAGGTGGATGAGACGTTCTCAGAATCGTTCCCATGGAAGAGTTTTTTTGAATATTTACAGTACTCTTGGAAAGAACGTTATAGGGGGCAGACAAGCGACTTTGACTCTTTCTGGCGAGAGGCACTTCAGCACGGTGGGGCCTGGCAAGATGAAGAGCAGACCCCCGTCGGACTCTCTTCCGCCGTGTTTGCAACAAATTTTTTCGAGCCGACTTTTGATGGCTCGGATGGTGAAGCACTGACATTCATCGCCTATCCGTCGTCTCGTTATTATGACGGACGCGGGGCAAATAAGCCGTGGCTGCAGGAACTGCCCGATCCTCTCACACAAGCTGTCTGGGATTCTTGGCTTGAAATCCATCCTGAGACAGCGGAACGCTTCGGAATCTTTGAGGGTGACGTACTCAATATTACTTCTCCTCATGGGACTATCGAGGCAAGCGCTTATTTCTACGACGGTCTTCGGCGCGATGCTGTCGCCATGCCGATTGGCCTAGGGCATGGCAGCTATGGTCGTTATGCTCAGGGCTGTGGCGTAAACCCACTCGATTTACTTGCAGCCCAACCCGCCACATCGTCAGGCAGTTTTCCGTGGCTTTCCACAACAGTTCAACTTTCTCGTACCGGTAAACGGGCTCCTCTGGTCACAACCGATGGGAGTCGAAAGCAACTTGGGCGAGGCATTGCTCAAGTCGTTGACGTACATTCTGCGCATTCAGAAAGTGCCGAACCAGATGGAGAAACCCATCCAGTCCGCGATATGTACCCAGAGTTAGAGTACGCCGAGTACCGTTGGGGGATGAGCATTGACCTGTCAGCCTGCACGGGCTGCGGGGCCTGCGTCACGGCCTGTTATGCGGAAAATAATATTCCGATTGTCGGCAAGGACATGGTCAAGCAAGGCCGGGAAATGTCATGGCTGCGTATTGAACGCTATTTCGAAGACCCCTCAGTCGAAGACGGCGCCCCGGAAACGCGCTTCGCGCCTATGCTGTGCCAGCACTGTGGCAACGCCCCCTGCGAGCCGGTCTGTCCGGTGTATGCGACCTATCATAATCCAGAAGGGCTCAACGCGCAGATCTATAACCGCTGTGTCGGTACGCGCTACTGCGCCAATAACTGCCCGTATAAAGTCCGTCGCTTCAACTGGTTTGACACCGAATGGCCGCAACCCCTACATCTCCAGCTCAATCCTGATGTGACGGTACGCGAACCAGGCGTAATGGAGAAATGCACCTTCTGTGTACAACGCATTCAAGAGGGGAAAGACCACGCAAAAGACGAAGACCTCCTCGTCCGAGATGGTGAGGTCACACCAGCCTGCGCCCAGACCTGTCCCACACAAGCCATTACGTTCGGCAATCTGAAAGACTCTGACAGCCTGGTTTCCCAGAACTCTCAGGGGTCACGGGCATATAAAGTCCTAGAAGAACTGAATACGAAACCGGCTATTACCTACCTCAAGAAGGTCCGGCGGCGCCCAGAATAACACTCTCATGCAGACTCATCTCAGCTACAACCAAGTCAATCGTGACCTGCTGAAAAGTCTTCTCAGCTCACCAACCCGCATATGGTACGCCTTACTCGGCTGCGATCTGGTCGTACTAGCTTTTGGGATGTACTGCTGGATCTATCAGATCTACGCAGGAATGGGCGTGACCGGCCTAGCCCATCCAGTCGGCTGGGGCGTGTATATCACAAATTTTGTTTTCTGGGTCGGCATTGCCCACTCTGGCACCCTGATCTCAGCCGTTCTCTTTCTATTTCGAGCGCGCTGGCGTACGTCTATTGCCCGCAGCGCGGAGGCCATGACGATCTTTGCAGTCATGACTGCCGGCCTGTTCCCTATCATCCACCTCGGACGGGCATGGAACTTCTACTGGCTGCTGCCCTATCCCAACCAACGCCAACTGTGGGTCAATTTTCAGTCACCCCTGATCTGGGACGCGTTTGCGATTACGACGTATTTTGCAGTCAGCTTTATGTTTTGGTACATCGGCCTGGTGCCAGACCTCGCAGCCGCCCGCGACCGCACCGCAGGCCTGCGCCAGAAGCTCTACAGCATCTTCTCTCTGGGTTGGCAGGGGACGGACCGTCAGTGGCATCACTATCTGAGTGCCTATGGCTTTTTTGCCGCGCTGGCGACTCCTCTCGTGGTGTCCGTACACAGTGTGGTGTCGTGGGACTTTGCCATGGCCCTCGTGCCGGGCTGGCATAGCACAATTTTTGCTCCGTATTTTGTCGCTGGGGCTATTTTCTCCGGGCTCGCCATGGTTCTGACCTTGCTCATCCCGCTGCGTAAGATCTTTCGCCTAGAGGCCTACATCACGGAGTATCACTTCGACAATCTGGGCAAAATGATTATTCTCACCTCGTTGATTCTGACCTACGCCTACGCCAATGAGTTTTTTGTTGCCTGGTATAGTGTCAACCCGTATGAGCGCAGCATCTTTTGGTATCGCGCGGCCGGCGACTATGCGCCACTCTTCTGGCTGATGCTGACCTGCAACTGCGCGATACCCATGCTGCTGTGGCGGAAGTCGATTCGGACGCATACCTTGTGGCTATTTGGGATTTCTTTGCTGATCAATGTCGGTATGTGGTTGGAGCGGTACGTCATCATCGTCAGCTCGCTATCGCATGAGTTTGATCCTTCAGCCTGGGGCTTGTATCAGCCGTCGTGGGTTGAGGTCGGCATGACGGTCGGGAGCTTTGCCTGGTTCTTCCTGTGGTTCTTGCTGTTTGTGAAATTCCTTCCCCTAGTATCTTTAGCCGAGGTCAAAGAACACTTGCCACAGCCGGAAACAGCACCACAACCTATTCAGCCTATTCAACCTGCTCAACCAGAAACACCTTCCAGTACAGAGCAGCTTACCGGGCGCGGATTAGGCATAGGGGCAAGCCAAAGATCAGGTCTAATCGGCATCTTCACCCAGCTCGACAAATTGACTGCCTCAATCACGGCTCTGCGGCGAGGCGGGTATAAAGATTTCAATGTAGTGTCACCATTCCCCAGCCATGAGATTCAGGTCGCACTCGGCAAACGCAAAAGTCCAATTCGATATTTTACCCTCATTGGCAGTGTGCTCGGATGTGCAATAGGCTTTGCCCTCCCGACTTACACTGCGTTAGACTGGCCGCTCCGGACAAGCGCCAAGCCCATTGTGGCCTTGCCGGCCTTTGCCATCATCGCGTTTGAATTGACTATTCTTTTTGGCGCGCTGGCCACCTTCATCGGACTCCTCCTGAACGCACGCCTTCCATCTCGCTCGGTTAC
Source organism: uncultured Enterobacteriaceae bacterium (assembly GCA_964495015.1). GTDB lineage: Bacteria > Desulfobacterota > Binatia > Bin18 > Bin18 > Bin18. Next base: position 94,212 of record CAZBUD010000002.1, read on the forward strand.
TATCACACATGACCCACGTTTTTCAGAAGATTGTTTTGGGCTGCTTGTCCCTTGTACGACCGAGCAAACGTCAGCAGTAAGACAGACACTCACCGCTAGCGGTGCACAGGAAGTCTATGGCCAAGGCGTGTAATCGTATTGCGTGTCGGCGAGGCATGCACGCTTTCCTTCGCTCGGGGCGCCTCCTCCTATTCTCTCCTGGTTTATTTTTTCTCAGCGTGCCGTCAGCCCACCCCCTACCCTGGAGTGACGATATGTATTGGCAGGCTGAGCGAGAAGCAGGAGCGGCTGCTCAGGCGCCCGCAGCACACAGCGTCCCGACGACGGGTATCGAGTCGCCCATATCGTCGCGTATCACCGACCGCATAAAGGCCGGCATCACACTGCATAACCCAGTTGAGGCAACGGCGCAGTCGGTTCAGAACGGCGCAGCTTTGTATCAAATTTATTGTGCGCCGTGCCATGGCCCGCAAGGTAAGGGGGATGGGATCATGGTTGGGAAGGTTGTACCATCATCCAATTTACATACGGACCGGATGAAGAACCAAAAAGACGGCTACCTGTATGCGACTATACGCAGCGGCGGATTTATTATGCCGCCGTATCAACATGCCCTCTCGACACAAGAACGCTGGGACATTGTGAATTACGTGCGTCAGTTACAGCAAGACCTCCAGCAGCTTCAGCAACCATAACAAGAACAATGAACACTGACACTGCAACAGCCGCCGCTAGCCCTACCCCTGCCCTGCGCTCAGGTCGTCTGACCTTCGGCCTGTGGGGTCTGGTGGGTCTCGGCATTGTCACGTTCCTGATTGGGATTGCGGGAGAGCATACCCAACGTGCCTGGCAAGCGTATCTCGTGAATTGGTTGTTTTGGTCAGGGCTGGCTCTCAGTGGGCTCATCTTTACAGCCCTCCTTCAAATCACAAAAGCTGAATGGGCAGGACAGTTACGTCAGCTAGCCGAGGCACTCGGCGCTTTTCTACCCGTTTCGTTTTTCCTCCTTATCCTACTCTTTGTGGGCAGCGAGCATATTTTTCCGTGGATTCTTGAGCCCGTTCCGGCCAAACAGGTCTGGCTGAATAAGCCTTTCCTCATTCTTCGCAACCTGCTCAGCGTGGGCGTGCTGTACAGCTGTGGCCTGGCTTTGCTCTACGCTTCACTCCAGGCACGTGGCAGTCTGGCAACACAACGCGCGTCTGGTTGGCTACACGGTTTGATTACAGCGCTCTCTTCTCAAGAAAAGGCAAAAGATAAAGAGACCGGGACACGCATGCTCACGGTCCTCTCACCCATTTTTATTTTTCTGTATGCAATTCTTTTCAGCTTGATTGCTTTTGATTTGGTCATGTCCTTAGAGCCGCATTGGCACAGTACCCTGTTTGGGGCCTATTTCTGCATTGGCAATCTCTACACCGGGCTCGGAGCGCTGGCTGTTATTGCCGTTATTGCGCGTTCGTCTATCGGTCTGCCAGCACTCTTCTTACCTGAACGTGCGCATGATCTTGGCAAACTTATTTTTGGCTTTTGCATACTCTGGATCTATTTATTTTGGTGTCAGTACTTGCCGATTTGGTATGGCAATCTGCCTGAGGAAACCGGCTTTCTCCTGATCCGGCTGCAGGAAGACCCGTGGATGGATATGAGTTTTGTAGTGCTCCTGCTCACCTTCCTGACTCCCTTCCCCCTCCTACTTCTCGAATGGGTGAAACGTACACCGTTTGTTCTTGCTGTGGTGAGTCTCATCATTGTCGTGGGCATGTGGCTCGAACGCTATATCCTGGTCGTGCCCTCAATCTGGCATGAGCGCTCGCTTCCGCTGGGGTGGATTGAGTTGGGAGTGCTGGTCGGCTTCTTTGCACTTTTTACACTCGCGTTTTTGACTTTCATGCGGGCGTTTCCACTGGCGACTCCCCCTACAGCCGAGCTATGATATAGGCGGTGGGGAAAAACTCGGTCCGTTTGTCCTGAGCGTAGCGTTAACGAAGTCGAAGGATGCTTCTCTTCTTTGACCTTGATGGAACCCTGACCAATCCGGGGCGCGGCGTCGTACGCTGTTTTCAGTATGCGCTAGGAGCCCTTCAGCGTCCGGCGTGGAGTGGAGATGCATTAGAGCAATTCATCGGCCCTCCACTGCCTGAGTCTTTTGGAAAAATTCTTGAGACCGCCGATCAAACGTTAATTGCCGAAGGGGTACGACTGTATCGTAAGCGCTTTGCCAATGAGGGATTGTTCGAGAATGAAGTATACCCGGACATCCCAGAGACCCTGGCAGCTCTCAAGGACGACGGCTTCGACGTGTTAGTCGTTACTTCCAAACCGCAAGTCTTTGCCGATCAGATCGTGCAACACTTCGAGCTGGATCAGTATTTCCGTCGCGTGTACGGCTCAGAGCTGTCCGGCGAACGTGCTACCAAGCCATATCTTATTCGCTACGTCCTTGAGCAAGAAAAAATCTCAGCAAAAGACGCCGTCATGATCGGTGATCGTGCCCACGATATTCTTGGCGCTGGTGCAAACGGACTACGATCAATTGGTGTTTTGTGGGGTTTTGGTTCGCAGGTCGAACTTCACGATGCTGGGGCGGATGAGATTGTTGCGTCGGTAGAGAAACTGCGAGACTGCATCCTCGGTTTGTTCGGAGTCCTGCCTGAATCCTGAAGGATCGCTCACTCCCTTCTTTCTTGTGACTTTCGCTCCCGTCCAACTCGTCCTACAATTTTTACATCTCACAATCTTTAGGAGGACCTAATGGCGTTCTCAGTCCAAACGGAGAAGTTCCGATTCGACGAAGAACTTCGGGACGGTTTTGCTGGCAAGCGGGTACTCCTAACCGGAGCCGGCAAGGAGGGTGGTCTCGGTCAGGCGTTTGCCCTCTCGGCTGGGCTGAACGGTGCCGCTTCGGTCGGCGTGCATTTCCACCCCAGCTTTGTTCATGGATTCGATTTGGTCCAAGTGCTGCGTGAGGAAGGCATCAACCCGTTTCCGGTGCGGGCTGATGTCACCAATATGGGCGATTTGTGGGCGACACGAAGTTGTATCATCGAACAAATGGGCGGCCCGCCACGGAATTTAGTAATCTGCAATTCTGGCCTGACTGAAAAGGGCTATTCGTTGGGACGTACATTGAGTGAGATTAAAAACGAACCGTTGGCATTGCGGCGGGTGCGGGTGCGCCAGCATTTCATCGATAATCTGGTGGAATCGCGCCTTGTCCTTGATACCAAAATCGACGGCTTTATTGCGCAACCCACTTATGGGCAGGCGAGGCGGTCTGCTATGACGAAGAGCTTCAACTGATCTATGTTTCCTCACGGCAAGCCATCGACCCTGGTGCATCGGTCCCCGGCTACGCGGTGAGTAACTGGGCCGTACTCCAGCGCCCCAAGGTCTTAACCGTCAACCTCGGCCGTAATGCAAAATTCGTGACGGCTGCGTCCCGCGTGACCTGGAAAAAACTCCACCTCGACTTGCGAGAAGAAACGCTTGACTGGAGCGAAACGGCCCCGTTTCAATACTGATCGCATGACCACCCCGCCCACGTTGCTATCAATCCGCTCGTACTTGGACGGCAGAAAACCCCAAAGCTGCAAGGCGCGATCATTGCCGGTGCCATCATCCCCGACGTATCGATGTCTTTGTGCTAGTTTTTCGAGAAGGTAGTGAAAGGCACCCCTGAATGGACCATTTGGATGCAGACCTACTTCGAGCAGAGGTGGCAAACATGCTTTGACCTTTTTAATTCTCTCCCGCTCATCGGGCTGGGCCTGTTGGTTACGATTTCTCTCAGCTATAGACGCTGGAGCTTGTTGCTTTTCAGTTTGGCGCTGCACGCGGGTGCGACCTGCTGCTGCACCAAGACGACGCCCACCGCCATTTTTTCTTGCTTTCAGACTGGCGCTTTCGGAGCCCGCCCTCCTACTAGGATCCGAACCATTTTGGAGGGATTGTTACGCGGCTGGGGGGACTGGTCGTGATGGTCGGTTGCATCATTCTCTTCCGGAGTGCTGCATCGACGCCCCTCAGGTACAGTGCGGGGACGCTGGGCGCGATATATGTGGCGACTTTCTTATACGCGCGGACCGTTTGGCTCTAGGAAGAGACAAGAGCGTGGTATGTCTATAGAATTTGCCATGTCAGTTGAAAAATGTGAAAAATTCGTCGCTTCTCTCAATAAGACTGTTCATTCTCCGGGTTGCATTACTGTTCGTTTCGATCCATACTGCAAATCCTTGTGCCAGTTCGGTTCATAGAGATAAACCATATCAATATGACTGTAACTGGTAGGACTCAATCCACGTCGGCTCGAACCGATGTGGACCGACCAAGAGGAGGTCATCATCGGTACTAAGGTTTTTGTTGGGAACTTGAGCTACGACACGACGCGGAGTGAGCTCGACACTCTTTTTTCTGAAATTGGTGAGCTAGTCGAAGTCTTTCTCCCAACCGATCGTGAAACCGGTCGGCCAAGAGGATTCGCATTCGTCGAATACACGGATCCCGCGTCTATTCCCGCAGCAGTTGAACGGTTTGATGGCTACGAACTCGGAGGGAGAGCCATCCGTGTGAACGAGGCAGAAGACCGTCCACAGCGACGCCCCTCAAATTTTTCTAGCGATAGGGACCGACCGTTTGGCGGACCAAGGGGCGGAGGGGCAAAGCCAAAGGGCAGTCGTCGCAATCTTCGTCGTGGGAAGCGGAGCTTATAAGCCTCGATTCCATACGTTGAGAAAGGCGGGTCATTAGACTCGCTTTTTTTATGCTGACTCATATGGATAAAGGAGGGAAGTATGCTTCAGGTCTTTTCCATGCCGGTTGGATTTCTCGAATTCGACAGCAGAATATTTTTCCCCCAAGACGAGCAGGGTGAGCAGCTTATCGTTCCAGTGCCGAGCTATTTGATTACCCATCCCAAGGGCAATGTGGTCTTTGACACGGGCGTGCACTGTCAGTGCATGGAGGACCCCAAGGGTCGCTTGGGCAACATCGCCGAGACCTTTATCCCTCGTGCAAAGCCAGGCCAAGAGATTGTCGGTCAGCTGGCTAAGTTCAAGCTCACCCCTGACGACATTACCTATGTCATCAACTCGCACTTCCACTTTGATCACGCGGGCGGAAACGAGTTCTTTCCCAAGTCAACCTTCTTCGTACAGAAAAATGAATTAGACGCGTCCAAAGATCGAGAGCTGGCGAAAAAGTCGTTCTTCGACCCCAAAGACTATGACCATCCGCTGACCTACCACCCTGTGGATGGCGAAATGGATATTTTCGGAGACGGCACTCTGGTACTCTTTCCAACTCACGGACACACCCCGGGTCACCAATCTTTGCGCATTAGGGTCACAAAAGGGACGGACATCGTGGTGACAGGAGATGCGTGTTACACCAAGCGCAATATGGATGAAAACATGCTGCCGTCTATTTCCGTCAACGAGGACGAAATGTACCGTTCGCTCGGTACCTTACGCGATCTTCGAGATAAACAGGGGTCCACGATTATCTACGGCCACGACCTCAACCAGTGGAAGCAAATCCCACACGCTCCTGAGCCACTGGGCTAAGACGTCCTATCCACTCCCCAGCCACGTCTTCCATATCTCGGGACGATGCCCAACTGTGGCCTCTCTGCCGTTGCGGACTATCGGAGTCCGAACGAGGAGTGGGTCTTCCAGCAACAGCGCTTGGATCCTACCCCCATTCAGTGAGGCATGGGTAAGCCCCTTCGCAACAAAACGAGGCCCTGAACGGTCAATCAATTCCGTGAGCGGGACGCGCGCGGCTACCGACCGGAGTTCCCCCTTTGACAACCCTTTTTGACTCAGATCAACGAACTGAAAACGGATTTGCCGTTCCTTAAAAAATCGCTGGGCTTTGCGCGAGTCGGAACACTTTTTGAGACCGAAGATTTGGATATTCATTATCTTTAACTCTCTGTTCTTGGTGCCTATCCGAATAACCATAGGCACCCGGTTCTGTCATTCTGAGCGAAGCGAAGAATCTCCTCCCTCGGCCTGGAGTTGGGATGTTTCGCTGCGCTCAAAATTCTCGCAGAGAAAATTTTCATAGCTCCTTGCAAAAAAGTCAAACCTCTGTCTATTGTGAAACACGAAAACAGCACTGCGCCGGCCGAGCTTTCTTTTTCGGGCCATTTGCGGCTAGACAAGGGTATTATGGTACGGTAGAGTATGCGAAGCAAAAGGAGGTGACTCATCATGACGTGGGAAAAACCTGAATTTACCGAAGTGAGAATGGACGCCGAAGTCAGCATGTACATTCTCGTTTCCGAGTAATTTCTTTACACAGGCTTGCTTTGAACGGGCTTCCCCATTTCCAGGGAGAAGCCCGTCTTTGTATCAACCGTTCAACTTTTTTGGAAGAGGGGCGATAGGGTGCGGGTTCGCGTACTAGGCTCAGGAGCCGGGGGAGGCTTTCCACAGTGGAACTGCAACTGCGATCATTGTCGCGGGCTGCGTGCCGGGACTCTCAACGCCAGGCCGCGCGCTCAGTCGGCAATCGCTATCAGTGCCGATAACGATCGCTGGTACCTCATCAATGCCGGCCCGGACATTCGCCAACAAATCGGCGCGTTTGACGGTCTGGCTCCACGAGACGTTCCACGCCATACGCCTATTCAGGCGGTCTTGCTGACCAATGCAGAAGTTGACCACATCGCCGGGCTGTTGACCCTCAGAGAATCCCAGCCGTTGTATCTGTACTCAACTCAGCAGGTTCACGGCTGGATCATGGAAGGCAATACGATCTTTCAAACCGTTTGTGGCCTTCCCCGCTGCACCTGGAAGACGGTCGAACTGTCCGGCCAGCACGATCTGATCGGCGTTGATGAAAAACCCAGCGGTATCCGGTACAAAGCGTTTACTGTGCCGGGCCGCGCGCCGGCCTATCTCCTGGGCAAAGTTGACGATTGGAGCGAGGCATCCATAGGCTACAGATTCACTGACACACAGAGTGGACGTTCACTCGTGTACCTGCCGGGAGTACGCCAGGTTGATGAGACGGTCAAAGCTCGACTCAGCGACTGCGATGTATTCTTCATCGATGGCACGTGCTGGACTGACGAGGAAATGATTGTAGTTGGACTGGCTCAGAAGACATCATTTTCGATGGGCCATGTTCCGGTCAGTGGGACCGAGGGCAGTTTGGAAAAACTCGCCAACCTCCGGGATGTACGCAAGATCTATACGCACCTGAATAACACCAATCCACTGGTCATCGAGGATTCCCCACAACGTCGTGCAGTCGGAGAAGCCGGATGGGAAGTTGCGTTTGATGGCATGGACTTCGAGGTGTAAGCAGTGAGCACAATCCACACAGCCGAACATCCAGAACATCAGGTATTAAGCCCCGAGGAGTTTACACAACGACTCCGGGCCATAGGCGCACAGGGGTATCATGACAAACACCCTTTTCATGTATTGATGCATGCAGGCAAGCTGAGCAAGCGACAGCTGCAAGCCTGGGTTGAAAATCGTTTCTACTATCAGTCTATGATTCCCAGAAAAGATGCGGCCATGATGGCCCGCATCACCGATCCAGATGTCCGGCGCGCATGGATACAGCGTATTCTTGATCACGACGGCCGTGGCAGCGATCCAGGTGGTATTCATGAATGGCTGGTGCTGGGCGAATCAGCCGGACTCCCACGTGACGACGTGGCCAGCTTTCGGTATGTTTTACCTGGAGTACGCTTTGCGGTTGATGCCTATCTCACTCTTGTGCAGACCCATTCCTTAGTGTTGGCAATTGCCTCCTCACTGACCGAGCTTTTTGCACCCGCGCTGATGGCCCGACGACTCCCCGCCTTTGACGAACACTATCCCTGGGTCGAAAAACAAGGCCTCGAATATTTTCGCGCCCGGCTCGAGCAAGCCCCGCGTGATGTTGAGTATGGCCTGGATTATGTGATTAAACACTGTCCCACCCGAGAGCACCAAGAACAGGCTATAGCTGCCCTCAGGTCGAAGTGCAATATTTTGTGGAGTCTGCTTGACGCCGTGTACTATGCCCATGTCAGTCCCGGCTTCAAACCGCCCTTCTGGGAGGGATAGAAGAGTTTCTCACCAACACGAGAAAGATCCTCTGTAATGGTTGACGGGCCACACAGACTGTATTCCTGGCAACCTGGCTTGTCCTCAAAAGCCCGCTTGCGCTGGGACAAGGTGGAAAAGCAGTACATGCTAGTCTTCCCAGAAGCTGCGCTCGTGCTCAATCAAACGGCGGCAGAAGTGCTCAAGCTGTGTGATGGCGACCGCAGCGTGACGGACATCATTGATACGTTGCTTGAGAAATTCGCTGAGACAGAGCGCGAGCAAATTGAAGAACATGTCGTCGAATTGCTCACTCGCATCCATAACCGTGGTCTATTAGAGACTGGTCTGGAGACCGAGTCGGAGTCATAAAATGAGACCTCATCGGATGAGACCGCCGCGTCCCTATACCGTTGTTGCCGAACTCTCCTACCGCTGTCCGCTGAAATGTGTCTATTGTTCAAACCCGATTGAATTCCATACCATGTTGGATGAACTCAGCACGGAGCAGTGGTGTCAGACTTTCACCGAAGCCACCGATCTCGGTGTGATTCAGCTCCACTTTTCAGGCGGCGAGCCGCTTGTGCGTAAAGACATGCTGTCCCTGATTCGTCACGCCCATACGTGCGATCTATACACTAATCTCATCACAGGCGGGACGTTGTTGAATGAGGCCCAGCTCAAAGAGTTTAAGACTGCCGGACTCGAACACATTCAGTTGAGCATCCAGGATACTGATCGGAAAACGGCGGATACAATTGCCGGCATGCCATCGTATGACAAAAAATTGGCTATTGCTGATTCGATAAGAAAGCTCGGCTTTCCGCTGACGATTAACATCAATTTACATCGCCTGAATATTGACCGAGTGTCGGAGATCATTACGCAGGCCGCCGAGCTTGGCGCACAAAGACTGGAACTGGCCAATACCCAGTACTATGGCTGGGCCTTGGAAAACCGTGCGGCGCTCATGCCGGCGCGTGAGCAGTATGACCGGGCGGAACAGTTCGCACGGGAGGCACGCAAACGCTACCAAGGCAGCATGGAGATCGTCTTTGTCAAAATCGACTACTTTGGCGATCGGCCCAAAGCCTGTTCCGGCGGCTGGGCGCGCGGTTATATGGTCATCACGCCCACAGGAGAAGTCTTACCCTGTCACGCCGCGCATGCGATTCCTCACCTCACCTTTGAAAGCGTGAAAGACAAATCCCTCACCGAGATTTGGCAAGACTCGCCTGCGCTGAATGCCTATCGTGGCGAGGAATGGATGCAGGAGCCATGCCGCAGCTGTGAGCAGCGAACGGTCGATTTTGGCGGCTGTCGTTGCCAGGCATTTCTGCTGACGGGAGATGCCACTGCAACGGATCCAGTGTGCGGCCTCTCGCCCTTGCATGACGTCGTGCTTACGGCAGCCCAAGAAGCCCCACAGGCAAGCACCGATCTCGTGTACCGCGATCTGCGCACTAGCCAGCGCCTCTCTACGCAATCCACCCACGCCACTCGCTCATGAGTGAAGCGCAGCCACACACGGCCGGCGGCACGCCCGGAAAAGACCAAGAAAAAGGAAGGAAGCGCATGAATGCCGGCATTCTCATCCTGGGCGGCCTCACTTTAGCGCTGGCCATCATTGCCTTTATCAAAAGCCCCGACCTGCCCCTCAAAGGTCTTCAGTCTGGTTTTGGCTTACTGCAACAGGTCTGGCTGCCATTACTGCTCGGCTTTTGTTTTGCCGGGTTTTTCAACGTCCTGCTTCCGCGTGAAGTCTTGGTTAAATGGATGGGCGAACAGTCCGGCATACAGGGGATCTTGCTTGGCTGGCTCATCGGACTTGTGATGCCGGGCGGACCCTATGTCGTATTCCCAATAGCTGCTTCGTTGATCAAACAAGGCGTGGCCGTGGGACCCTTGCTGGCCTTTATTACGGCCAAAACTCTGCTTTCCCCAACGCGGCTATTGATCTGGGAAATTCCGTTTCTGGGCTGGCCGTTTACGGCCGCCCGGTTCTTGCCGAGCATTTTATTTCCGCCGATTATCGGCATTATCGGCCAGCGGCTGTTTAATATCTTCTCTCGTTGGGCGGGCTAGAACAGGTCGTCAACTTTCCGTGCAAATACGTCCGCTCGTCTTTCAACGACATCCCCATATTCCGTCCCCGCCTGCTTCTCACCAATGCCATAGCCGACCATGCTGTGACGCACTCCCCCTCACTCCTCCATCCCCATGCTCCACGAATTAGTGCACCAAATGCTTCAGGTTGTCCGGTAGCTTCGCGCCTTCGTACGTCCTGAGTTCTTTCAGTTTCCGCCGGTCTGGCCCCGCTCAGGTTGGCCCCATGCAGGTCGGCCCCACTCAAGTCAGCCTCGCGCAGGTCGGCCTGGCGCATCAATACGGGCAGAATTGACGGGGTTGTCTCTGTCTCCAATCCCGCACGTCTCAGTGGTACAGATCTCCAAGTAGTTCCGCGCCCACAATGCCAGCAGCTCTTTGTTCGGCGTACCTGATCCAAACCAACTCCATAAGGCGAGCAAAACAGGTTAGAACGAGACTGCTCGGTTCTGGAGCGGCCCAAACGTCTGCATAGTGGCAATAAATGACCCGCTCTTGCCCGAGGACACCATCGTCATGAACACGTTGCGTTCAGAGGAGACCCGACTCAGCTGTCGTTCATGAATCGATTCGAAGATGGAATAGACCGCGATATAGGCGGCTAAGAACGAGGCAATAACGAAATAGGCACGCGGCCTCTGCACGGAGTCTCAACACTCTTTGGCCCATTTTAGTATCGAGTACGGGATGAACCATATCGTCTCCCACAGCCACCAGAATGGCCGCGTCATCGGGCCAAGGATTCTCCCCCGCAACCCCCGCCCATACCGCCCCATACTAGGGTGAGCAAGCCGCCGCACGTGTAGCGATGTCCCCGTATTAAGCTGGCGACTTGGACTTTGCCCCAAGCCCCTCAAACCAGGGCAACACAATGGTCTCATTGATGGAGTAGGGATAGGCGTGTCCCCATTCTGGCAACTCCTGATAGGTCACGTCGTAGCCGAGTCTTACGAACACATCTCTGACCTGCCGTGTCACCTCGATAGGGAAGATGGGATCCCTGCCACCATGCACTATCAAGATCGGCAAGTCTTTACCCTGACCACGTCTGATGAGGTGATCGACGGCCGGATGGATGCGGCCGGCCACCGGCGCAATACCAGCAAACAGATCCGCATAAGCTAATCCCAGGACGTACGTAAAAATTCCTCCGTCTGAAAAGCCGGTCAGATAGATCCGACCACGGTCTACCGCATACGTCTCCCAGACCTCCTCTAACATCATCCGGATAGAACGACGATCCAGCGCAGGATTCGGCGCAATACCAGGCAAGCGGATTGCCGACCACGTTTCCCTATCCGATTTGGGCGAGAGCACCATATACCCTTTGCTCTTTGCCGCCCGTAACCAAGTCAGAATATAGTCATCGTCTCGGCTGTATCCACCGTGCAGGCAGACAATAAGAGGCCACTGTTTTTGCGGTGTGTAATTCTCGGGGACGTATAAGGAGTAGGCTGAGCGTGGGTCTTCTCGCTTTTTACGCATCATACCTACGGGGACCTCTAGCCCTGGAGTCCATGTTTCCAACGCGGCAAGAGAAGGCAGGGCATCAAGCAGGACCCAGTATTGCTGCAGGACCGGAAGCTCAGCCCGCAACTCGTATAAGAGATGTTTGCCTCGACAGAGTTCGTGCCGACCTTTCAAGAAATTCATGCCGGATTCTTGCCCGGTGAAAAGCAAAAAGAACCGATAGGAATCGGCGCAATGCTCAATCGCTTTGGTAAATTTTTCGTGGAAGTCTTGCAATCTTTCGGGTGGAGCAAGCTTAAAAAGATCAGCAAGATCAGTCTTCAGCCCATCGAACAACTCACCCACAACGTCCTGCAACTGTGCGTTCTGCTCGGCAAGCCGGGAAACAAACATCTTTTCCTGATGCGTTTCGATAGTACGTAGAAAATCCAGCAGTTTTTCCTCCACCTGCTGGATACCCGCCATGTATTGGTTATTCCCGGCTTCCATCGCCCCCCTTTTTCGATGTACTAGCGTGTCTACCTTAAAACTGTGCGTTGTGTTAGCGCCGTCCCCCTTCGAGAGGCTCAGGGCGAACGGCCAAAGAGACGATGGACAAGGCCCGTGCGTGCTGAGCCCCGTCCAAGCATGACCGGGCAGAGATGCACAATTTCAGTCTGGACCCGCTAGCACCACGTATCATACCGGCGACGCTTCCATCAGCATGGCTAGCAGCCCGCTTCCTACCTGAACCGCAACTAGCTTCTTGAGGGGTAAGGCTTCAATATGACTCTCGCCCTCTAGGTGTCTGATCCGTAGCTCTACCTGTGTACGGATTTCCTCCACCCTACTTTCTTCCCCAGCCTCTTTCGCTAAACGATACACTTCACCCAGATACAGTGTGGGATGCAAACTGCGGCATACTGTGGCATCAAATGCCTGGGCATGAGTAGCTTCTTCCTCATAGGCTGACGACGCTTCCAGCTGTCTGCGCTGCGCAACCAGACGGCTAGGCGTTCGTTGCACATAATCGGACACAGATCGGAAGAGACGCGAGGAAGGAAGTCTATCCTTGAGAGCCAAGGACTGGAGAGCCGAGAAATGTCCCTCAACGAGCGCTAGTGTTTCTTCAATACGATTCAGCCCTTCAGCCATGGCGTCACGACGCGAGATACCTGCCGGTCTCGTATTTTGCAGCGTAGGGTCGGTGAAATAGGGCAGTTCACACACAAGCGACAATGCCTCTGGAACCAGCTGTTTGAGATAGTCTGCAGAGCTCGTCCCGGTCGTGATGAGTGCTGCTGGATCTTCATCCAGATGATGCGCCATAAAATCGTAGTTTTCTTGCACTCCAAAGAATGGATACACCGCCTGAGTCCAGGCTTGAATATACGGCACCTCTGGTTCGCCCTGGTGAAGCGCTAAGCCTTGGTCGGCAACAAACTGCTGGAGCTGAGTGAAGAGTCGAGAAAAACACTGCGAGGCATAGAAATACACCCCACAAAAGCTGGCGTTATGCAGCGAGTAGCAGAAGCCGGGACGATAGTTCTGCATAAGCTGCATGACGACCTGGGTTTCCGCTGGCGGGTTGGAGAAGTGCAGTGTTTTGTAGTCAATCGGAAAGCCCCACTCCACCTGTTCTTGAGCCATACAGCGATAATAGTTAAGGGCATATTGGAGCGGAGAAAATGCGCCTTTGAGCCAGCCTTCGTTGAGCACCAGCCCATCTGGGTCACTCACTTTGACGATCAGAAAAGTGTAGTCGAGCCTCTCTCTGAGGTCTGAGCGTTCACACAGCAGCCTACTCAGGAACTCCAGACTCAGGGTACCAATGGGTTCATTGGGGTGTGGGACCCCGAGAAAAAGAGCCGTACGTGACCCGTGTCCTATCGTCAACAGTTCAATGGGCCGCCCATCCGTAGACACGCCTACATTTTGCAGTCGGGCGACCTCCGGAAACTCTGTGACGAGTTCGGCGGAACTATTATGTAGTTCCGCTAGAGTTAGGAACTCTTGGTAATTAGGGATGGTCTGGAGGATTTCAGCCAGATCTATCATCACGGCCTTCTTTGCTCTCTCGTTCTAAGCAAGCGAGCAAGCTCATATTCCCCGTCTCCTTGACAGGCAAGAAAGAGTCGTGTTTCTCTGCTGCAACCAAAACTCAAGGAGTTTTCATATCAGGCTTTCTATGGAAAACACACAAGCGACTTCTCCTAGAGAGACAACGGCGACGGGAGAAGACGACAGCCAATTCGCCCGCTTTCTTAAGACACTCGGTCCAGGTTTGCTCTTTGCCAGCACGGCTATCGGCGTCTCGCATTTGGTCCAGTCGACGCGGGCTGGCGCGACTTACGGCTACGCGCTGCTGTCGGCGATTCTGATTGCCAATCTCTTAAAATACCCATCGTTCGAGTATGGCTCACGTTACGCCAACGCCACCGGGGAAAGCCTGATTGACGGCTATCGGCGATTCGGCAGATGGGCACTGTATTTATATCTGTTCATCACCGTCACCCCGATGTTCATCATCATCGCGGCGGTCAGCTTTACGACAGCAAGCCTGCTGAACAATCTGCTCGCGCTGACTATTCCTGCCAGCACTACATCGCTCTTCCTGTTTGTTGTGTGTGCCGGTATTTTGCTGATTGGCAAGTATAGTGCCCTGGACAGCCTGATCAAAGTCCTTTGCACCGTTCTGTTTATCTCGACCATTGTTGCTTTTATTCTGACGCTCTTGCGTGGCCCTATCGCTCCCCTCACATTTTACTCATCTGAAATCTGGTCGATATCTGGCTTCGCCTTTCTGATTGCGCTCATGGGCTGGATGCCGGCACCACTAGATCTCTCGGCGCTGAATAGCCTGTGGACGCTCGAGCGCATCAAACAGACCCGATACAAGCCGACCATGCGAGAGACGCTGCTGGATTTTAACATTTCTTACGCAATGACTGCGATTCTTGCCGTGTGCTTCATGACCCTAGGTGCCTTCATCATGTACGGCTCCGGCCACTCATTCTCCAACCAAAGCGGCACCCAATTCACGAACGAGGTCGTCCGGCTCTACACCACCACATTGGGCGACTGGAGCTATATTATTATTGCCTCTTCGGCCTTTTCGGTCATGTTTAGCACGACCCTCGTACTCTTCGATGGCTACGCCAGAGCTATGGACCGTACCTGGGCACTGTTGTTTTCCAACGGCCAGAACAGCCGGACGGTCTATAACGCGTGGATTATTATTGGTGCGATTGGTGGCTACCTGATTATTACTCAGTTCCTGACGAATTTCACAACGCTCATTGATCTGGCTACGGTTATCTCGTTCCTGGTGGCACCGATCATTGCGATTGCGAATCACCGTCTTGTCTTCAGCTCGCATATGCCCCGCGAAGCGCATCCACCACGTTGGCTGAAGCTGCTCAGCTATGCAGGCATCGTCTTTTTAGTTGTCTTCACCGTAATTTATATTGGGATGCGGGCTCTGAACTGACAGGCAGGTGTAGGGGCGACCGGCTGATACAAGCAATTCTAAAACCCCTCCAGCGACGGTCGGATATCAAACTCGTGCATCCAAGTATCCCGTGGCTGAGTAACAGCCTGGGCGACCACTCGCGCGATAGCACGCGCATCGAGCATGCCCGCTTTAACTTCCCTAGACTCGCCTAACGGCACGCCGTCTATGCCGCCATCGATTATCACATGAAAAACATGTATCCCCTGCGGGCCGAACTCACGGGCATTGCACTGCGCCAGGGCACGTAGGGCAAATTTCCCAGGAGCGAAGCCTGAAGATTTTGCATAGCCTTTGACTGAACTCGTTGCCCCAATGTAGACCACAGTTCCTCCGCCATGGGCTAGCATATCAGGAATGGCCTGTTTGGCACACAGAAATGGGCCAACCGCCTGTCCGTGCAAGCTCCGCTCAAACTGCTGTACTGAAAGATCAAGGAAAGAGCCGCGTTTTGCGCCTCCTCCAGCGTTTGCAATCAGGAGCTGGACGGGGCCTAGTTCTTCTCGAAGACGGGCAAAAACCGCGTCGACTTGAGCCTGGTCGGTAATGTCTGTCGCCCAAAATTTACACCGTTCGGCCAGAGCACCGAGCGCCGCTTGAATGTCGTCGAGCGACTGCTGATTACGAGCCAGACCGACAACCCGGTAACCTTCCTGGGCAAAGGTCTCAACAAAACGTGCACCAATACCTTGGCCAACGCCAGCGATAACGGCAACGGGATCTTTCTGCGCCATAGAGTCTCCTCCTCTCTCATTGTGCCGTCCAAGACTGTCCTGGACAGCACTGTTCTGTGCAGGACAGTATCCGAGGCTCAGGTCTGATGCCAGGCCGGTTTTTACTTTTCTCTCTACACCAGATAAGGATGACTCGTGGAACCAGGACAACGCACCTCGCACGTTATTGATGAAGTCGAGGCCACTGGCTGGGTCGCAGATGGTATGACCATAGCCGTGGGCTCTCCTCCGCCCATGACGCTCCTGCGTCAGATTATCCGGCGTGGGGTGAAAGACCTCACCCTTGTTGATGCGGGCATGTCACTCGACATGTTGATCGCAGCCGGCTGTGTCAAAAAGGTTGTCAGCTACTACGCAGGAGGCGGCTTTGGCGTTCCGGTTGCACCGGCGTTTCGGAATGCAGCTGAACGGGAAGAAATAGAAATCTGGGAATGCGAAGAAGGCATCCTGACGGCCGGTCTGCAAGCCGCGGCCCAATTGCTGCCCTTCGTGCCCTGGCGTGGCGGAGTGGGTACCTCATTGCCTGAGGTCAATCCAGACCTCAAGATTTTCACCGATCCGATCAATGGCGAAACACTGCTGGCCGTTCCGCCCATCAAGCCGGATATTACCCTTTTGCATGCCGCGATTTCTGATGTTTACGGCAATGTCCAACACGTGGGCGGACCAGGCTGGATTGATCTGTTCATGCACCGCGCAGCAGACCGGACTATTGTCCAAGTAGAGAAGGTGGTCTCTAACGAAGAAATCCGCAAAGATCCGTGGGCAACGACGGTTGCTGGTGCAGATGCGATTGTCCGTGTCCCGTACGGTGCGCACCCGTTCTATAGCCGTGGTTATTACGTCCAAGACAATGTCCATCTCAAGAGCTATCTGGATGCCTCAGTCGCAGCTGCAAAAGGAGACACCGACCCGTTGACAGCCTATCTCTCCCAGTACTGTCGAGAGCCCGAAACGCATGTCGACTATCTGGAGCAGATCGGAATTTCACGACTGCTCGAACTCCACGAGTATTAATTGCGAAGGGGAGACAGCGTCTCAAGGACACACTATGCCGAGTGATTTTTCTCCCCAAGAACTGATGGCGGTTTTTCTTGCCCGCGACTTGAAAGACAGCGAGCATCTCATGGTCGGCGTAGCGATGCCCATTGTTGAGGCCGCCGTGCGCCTAGCGCATCTCATGCGCGGCCCGAATATGGAGCTGATCTTTTTTGGCACGCGAATGAATGTTGCCGACATGCACTCTCTGCCAATGCCAGCCTTTGGCTGGGACAATCGGGTCGTACGTTGGGCCGAATCGTTCAGTGATACCGGCCATCGTTTTGACAACGTCAAACACTGGCACAAACGCGTATTCTTTATTGGTGGAGTACAGGTTGATCCACATGGTAATACAAATCTGATTGGCGTGGGCTCAGAATATCCCAAGCTACATTTTCGTGGTCCTGGTTCAGTCGGTACCCCGACGCTCAGCACCCACGTCGGGCGCTATTACATTGTCCTCAACTCCCACACCCCACGCTTACTGGTTGAGCGCTGCGATTACATTAGCGCCTATGGCTGGGGCAGTGGTGGCGCGGACGCCCGTAAAAAGCTAAATATTCCCGGCGGAGGACCTAAATATTGCGTCACGCCGCTGTGCATAATGGATTTTGACGAAGAAGACAAACACATGCGCTTACACTCACTCCACCCTGGAGTGACGGAAGAGCAAGTGCGAACCCAAACCGGCTTTACACTCAAGACCCCGCGCCAAATTCCGATCACCCCAGCCCCAACACAGGAAGAACTTCATATTTTGCGAACGCGTGTTGATCCTGAAGGTCGTCTACGAAAGACGGCAAGAAGAGAAGATAATAATTGATATGAATGACAGCTACCCTGTTCGTCCTACTTTCCCATCCGCCGCGCATTTCCTTCTGGTGACACCAGAGTTCCTGACCTCCCACTTTGGTGCAGCTCACCCGACCCCACCTCAGAAACGACAAGAGCCGAATTTGGCCATAGATCTATTCCACTGATCTCTCTGCCTACTCGTCTACTCTCCACATTACCGAAGAAAAGGTCATCACCCTGACCGCGCGACTCCCAGCCTTCTGCCGAGATAGTGGGGTAGTCAGTGTTGAAAACCTTTTTCCTCACGAAGTTCCTTCTGAGAATTTTAGTTTTGCACAGTTAGTGCCAAATCATTCTTATAGATGAGATGGATTAATTCTGCCCCAAAACGGCCAAGGGCAGATGATTACAATCCACCCTTGGAGAGGGGCAGCAAGTTGTCGTCTCATAAATAGTGTTTATGTCGCTGCTTACTAGCCTGATTCTCATTCTGCTCTTATGCGCACTTATTCCTGTACCGGAGCGTTTGCATGCTTCGCTCTGAAAGCAGGTTGCATGGTTCCCCGCACTGCAGTTCCTCATCCTGCTCAGCCTGTAGCCTGAGGTCCAAGCCGGAGAGAACCTGGTAGACGCCTGGGCATGGCTACCGGAGATGGGCTTCCAACTCAACCTGGCGCTTGATGGACTAAGCCAGCTGTTCGCCCGTCTGATCTCTGGGATGGGCATTCTCGTCTTTTATTATACGGTGTCCTATCTGGAAGGTGATCCAGGCCGGTTTCGGCTGTACCGTTTTCTGCTGCTGTTCAACAGCGCCATGATGGGCGTGGTGTTGGCCAATAATATTTGGTTGCCATCGGCCATGGAAGCGCCCACTCTGGTAAGCGCCTATTTGCACGCGTCAACGGAACTGCTTATTAGTGGTTTTTTACTAGCTGGATTATTCTTCTTGCTGACGGGGGCCTTGGGCCTGTTACGGCTGAAGGACGTCTACTCCCGTATGCACGCGACCACCAAGGGTACCACCCTGGGTGTTGCCGGCAAGGTCCTGGCCGCGTTGTTCCGCATGCGTGCCTTAGGGCCCTCATCCGGACTCAAAGAGACGCTCACTCTGGTCTTCCTCTTTCTGACCGCACCGGTCGACGCCCATATGATCGCCCGAACCGCATGCCGGTCGGGTATTCCGCTGTGGAAAGGTTGCGTGATCGACGAAATGAAAGCCTAGCAAGACGGAGCCCTTATTGACCAGAATCTGCCAGGTCTGCCTAACCAACCCGGCCAGCCAGCGAGCCCGCACGAATCTGTCCCTCCCAAAGAACCAATACAAGCGCCCGGACAGTCATCTGAGTCGGACCAAACGGTTAATGAAGAAGAAGTTTTCCTATAGCGGTTTCTATTTTCCATTAGCATTGCTGATCTGGCCCGCTCCCCCGTGACGCGAGTTTTCCACACGCGTGGCCCTTTACTCTTCTCCTAGAAGCGTTTATCTTCCCCGCGTGCCGTTACGGGTGTCGCCTTCGTGCGTCTTTTCACCGTGCGGACAGCACAAATCCAACATTCGTCAGTACAAGGAGGGAAGGAAGAAATGTTTATTAATCCTTTCGTCGCGCCGATTCTCGGCATTGTCGGGCTCGGCGTTGCGTTCAGTATCTATAGGAATGTAGCCAGCCAACCGGCCGGTAATGAACGCATGCAAGAGATTGCCGATTCTATCTACGAAGGCGCCATGGCCTTCCTCAAGCGTGAATACCAAATCTTGAGTATCTTTGTCTTGGCCGTCTTTGGCTTGCTGGTTTGGAAAGTCGCGGTTCAAACAGGCGTTGCCTTTCTCGCTGGCGCGAGTTGTTCCGTGCTGGCGGGCTATTTGGGTATGCAGGCAGCCACCAAGGCGAATGTACGCACTTCACAAGCAGCCATGGCGGATGGCGAAGGCGCTGCTCTTCTAGTCGCTTTCAATGGCGGCGCGGTGATGGGCCTGGCTGTCGCTAGCCTGGGTTTGCTTGGCGTGGGTACCCTGCTGGGCCTGTACTCCGATCCGGCAACCTCAAAATACATCAGCGGTTTTGCTATGGGTGCCAGTTCTATCGCCCTGTTTGCTCGTGTCGGCGGCGGTATTTATACTAAAGCTGCAGATGTTGGCAGTGACTTGGTCGGAAAGATTGAGGCCGGCATCCCCGAAGATGATCCGCGTAACCCTGGCGTCATCGCCGATAACGTGGGCGACAACGTGGGTGACGTGGCCGGCATGGGCGCGGATATTTTTGAATCCTATGTCGGATCGATTATCGCAACTATCGCGATTGGTGCGACAGCCTACGGCGCGTCATTCACAGCGTTGGGGAGTGAAGGCGCTGAAGAAGGCGTGGTACGGAGCGCTTTAATGGCCCTGCCACTGAGTATGGCAGCCGTTGGCCTCCTGGCTTCCTTTCTCGGCATCTTCTCAATGAAACTTCTTAAAGACTCAGGACCGCAGAATGCGCTTCGGTATTCAACCTTTATTGCCGCTGGAGTGTTCCTTGTGGCAGCACTCATTCTTATTCTCGTCTTCCCTGTCGCTACTGGAATTTTCTGGGCCGTTACGTCCGGCTGCATCGTGGGAATCGGGATTGGTCTGATCACGGAATATTATACATCCGCAGCACCAGTGCTCCGAGTCGCTGAGGCCTGCAAGACCGGTTCTGCCACAACTATCATCCATGGTATGGCGGTCGGCTTAGAAAGCTGTGCCCTGCCCGTCCTCGCGATATGTTTTGCCATCTTTATTGCCAACCACTTTGCCGGCATATATGGCATCGGTATTGCCGGAGTCGGCATGCTGGCTACCGTCGGCGTAACTATGACTGTGGACGCCTACGGCCCGGTTGCAGACAATGCTGGCGGTATTTCAGAAATGGCTAAACTCGGTCCTGAAGTCCGCAAGGTCACTGATGGATTAGATGCGTTGGGCAATACAACCGCGGCTATTGGTAAGGGTTTTGCCATTGGTTCTGCTGCGCTCACCGCCCTCGCCCTGTTCGCAGCATTTACCCAAACCGTTGACCAAGCCCGAGTGGCGGCTGGAATGGAACCCCTGCAAATCATTGTGACGAATCCTGTGGTGATGATTGGGCTGTTCCTTGGAGGCATTCTACCGTTCTTCATTGGCGCCCTGACCATGACGGCTGTGGGACGCGCTGCCGGTCAGATGGTGGACGAAATCCGGCGCCAGTTCCGCGAAATCCCTGGCCTGCTTGAAGGCAAGGAAGGCGCAAAGCCTGATACGGCCCGGTGTGTGGAGATCTCCACGACTGCGGCGCTCAAAGAAATGATCCTGCCCGGTCTGACCGCAGTTATCGCGCCGGTCTTCGTTGGTTTGGTTCTTGGCGCAGCGGCCCTTGGGGGCATGCTGGTTGGTGCAACGGTAACAGGCGTCCTACTTGCTCTTCTTATGGCCAATGCTGGCGGCGTCTGGGACAATGCTAAGAAAGCGATTGAAAAGGGCGATATCGAAGGTGAAGGCAAAGGCTCGGAAGCCCACAAGGCCGCCGTTGTCGGTGACACGGTCGGCGATCCGTTCAAAGATACCTCGGGTCCCTCAATGAACATCCTGATTAAGCTGATGTCAATCGTGGCCTTGGTGATCGCACCGCTGTTGGTCTAGTCGTCCAACGTTCCAGGAGCATGAATAAAAAGGGGCGGGTTGCATACCCGCCCTTTTTTATTGTGCCGTCTTTATGGAAATGCCCCTCACACAGTGATGATCCGCAAATCTTGAAATATCACTCGCAACCCATCCGCGCATGGCCGCCCCTCCGCTCACATCGCATCCTTATCAATCAACCCTTTCGCATCATCATCCCACGGCGGCAGTTCTACGTTAGCTGGAACCTCGACCAGAAGCAGACGATGGTTGCCCTTCGGACCCGTGCCTTCGCTAGTGTCAACAAGGCGGAGTCCTTCTCCCAGTCCGACTGCTTTGAGCCGTTCCCATTCTTCTTCCCACACGAGAATGAAAAACTGTGTTTTCGGCGTTCCCCGCGGTAGATAAAACGGAATACGCCGGTCGGCATAATACAACGCTCCGCTATCAAAGCTCCGATAGAAAAATAAACGCTGTTCACCAGCCTGTTCGACAACGCGGCCCATAAAGGGCCGAAAGGTCCGGGCCGCCGCTATGGTGGGCTGAATGACATGGTTAATAAGCAGTAAAATGCTCGTGGTGAATACGACAAGGGCACCAAAGACACGCTCCCAAGCCTGACGACGAAGTCCCCAGCTGAGCAAGATCATTGCACCACCGACACCCAAGAACCACAGGGCAAATGCTACGGGATGATCGGCCACGATTCCGGTAAAAAGCGGCAGATTACTCTGATCTTTCGGATGAAGAAACGGTCGAATGATACCAAGGGGGTCAAGCCCGGCTGCTTGGGCAATAACGCCGAGTATTGCAAGCCCAACAACTCCGAAGCACACATAGCCCAAAGCCCGGATAAGTTGGAGAAAACCACGCGGCAGATCGATTTCTCCTTGACGTAACTCTTGCCACCATGCGCCGAACAGCAGGGCAATCGCGGGATAGATAGGCAGAATATAGACAGAACGCTTACTACTCGAAATGGAATAGAAGAGGAAAACTGTCGCAATCCACACAAACAGATACGTAAAATTCATCTCAGCCCAGCGCCGCCGACTCTGATACAGAAAATAGATAAGCGCTGGAAAGAAAAAACTCCAGGGAGCCATGCCCAAAAACAGATTCGGAACGAAATAGTAAAAAGGGTGCGAATGCCCAGCTCCGGCTGACCCGCTGGAAACAAACCGCAGCACGTTTTCTTTCATAATCTGTTTGGCAAAAAATTCCCCACCACCCTGCCAGAGTGCCAGAGCGTACCAGGAGCCCGCGACAACGACGAAGAACAGTCCCCCGAATATAAGGTGTAAATGGCGCAGAAAGCGTACATCGCGTTGCAGGCACAGAAAAACGCCTATCGTCAATCCGGGCAGCAACACTCCGATCGGGCCTTTTGCCAATGTCGCCAGGCCTAGTAGACAGAAAAATCCCGACGCTGAGGCCCAACTCACCGCTTCTTTCCGATACAGCGACCAAAAGGCGAAAAAGGCGGCTACCATGAAGACGGTCAGCGTCATGTCTACCCGGGCTGTCGTTGCTGCGCGAAACCATTCGAAACTAGTGGCAAGCGTCAGGCCGGCAAACAGTCCGGCTTCCACACCCCACAGCACAACGCCGATCCGATAGGTCATGAGAACGCCCATCAGAGCCAATAGGGCAGAAGGGAGACGAATGGTCAGCTCACTGAGCTGGCCAAAGACAAGAGAAATTAGTGCACCTAGCCAGTGAAAGAGCGGCGGTTTCGAGGGAATAAGATGCCCGTTGCGCAGAGGCAGAACCCACTCACCAGTATGGTAGATCTCCCAAATAACCGTGGCTTCACGCGGCTGACCTTTTGTGTAAAAGGGAACGTCTCCCAGTCCCCATACATACACGAGGATGCAAAAGAGAACGAGAAAAAAAGCAGAGAAAAATGCACGTTGTTGCAAAACTGTCTACTTGATGGCCCACTGACCAGTCCACTGGCGAGTCCACTTAATAACGATGTAAATGCTCGCTCATGAGGCAGCACGGGCGAGGCTACTCTTCAGCTTTCGTCCGTGTCTTTACTTGTTGTCGAGTCCGGATCGTCCTGTGGGGTTTCTCCATCTTGCTTAAGCTAATGTGGCTGCGCCTGCTAAGACTCGCGCAGAGGACT
>CAZBUD010000002.1:117652-152098 GCA_964495015.1 uncultured Enterobacteriaceae bacterium
CTCTCGTCCGGAGGGCTCTGTCAG
Source organism: uncultured Enterobacteriaceae bacterium (assembly GCA_964495015.1). Lineage (GTDB taxonomy): Bacteria > Desulfobacterota > Binatia > Bin18 > Bin18 > Bin18. The sequence goes on from CAZBUD010000002.1 coordinate 117,677, forward strand.
CCTCACTCTGCGCCGCCCTTCACTCTATTTTATCGTTCCGCCCGTTGCTTCGCTGAGAGAGTAAAGCAGCCAGGACGAGCCGATGTTTCTTATCCGGGCCTTGCCCTTCACTCGTCACAAGTCGTTCTAGGTGCGGATGGGTTTCGGCCAGGTCCGGCCAGTCTTTTTCGCGTACTAAAAGATAGAGCGGCGAATCGACGTTGTACCCATCTTCCTCAGACAGTTGCGCTTGCGAGTAGTCCGCAATATGCCTACCCGCATAGAAAATCGCCCCATAGTCAGACGCATCTTGGTAAAAATAGAGCGGTGCATCTTTCACGGTTGAGCGAACGCCGAGCATAAAGGGTTTATAAGTCCGCTCCTGGGCAATCAGAGGGTGAAAAAGGGCATTTGTAAAATACAGCGACGCAGAGATCGAAACCGTGAGTGCGGCAAAGACCGACATCCATTGGTCTCGTTTGAATCCCCATACATACCAACCGGTCGCAAACAGGAGCAAAACAATCCACATAGAAACCACGCCAAATTGACTCCGCAGGCTGTGCGCGATCAAGGGCAAATTGGCCTGATCTCTGGGATGGAGGAAAGGCGAGACCAGATGATCCAAGTCAAATCCTATTCCGTGGGCAATCAAGAAAAGGAGAACCAGCCCCCCAACGCTACACAGGGCCAACGCACAAGCCCGCGCCACTCGCTTAATCAATGGAGATACTGCCCGAGAACCCTCGGTCAACTCCTGCCACCACAGGCCGAGCAGCAAAGCCAGGGCCGGATACACTGGCAGAATATAATTGCTGCGTTTGCCGGAAGCGAGGGAAAAGAAGAGCAGCTCTACCCCGATCCAGACTGATAAATACAGACGCTTCTTATCCCGCCATTCATCTCGTGCCCGATACAGAAAAATCCCCACAGCGGGAAAAAACAAACTCCACGGCAACATGCCGACACACAGCGTTGGCAAGTAGTACAAGAAAGGATGCTCCCGACTCGGGCCGCCTTGCGCGCTGGAGAAAAACCGAAAAATATTCTCATCAAGGAGTTGGCGTTGGAAAAACTCACCCCCGCCTTGCATGAACGCAAGCAGATACCACGAGGCCGCAATACTGCCCGTGATCACTGCCCCTTCTCCAAGACGCATGCGGCGAAGAAAGGCCAATTCCCTTGTCAGCCACAGAAAGGCACCAACAACCACACACGGCAGAAGAAGGCCAAGCGGCCCTTTTGCCAAGGCTGCCAAACCGACACTGCAGTAAAAGAGAACAAGGGTACGAGGTTGGGTGGCGCGTTCTTGGAACACGCGAAAGAAGAGGAACAGGGAAGCAGTGAGGAAGAAAAGCAGGACGATATCGCTCCGGGCAGAGATCGACCAGCGTACCCACTCCGGAGACGTGGTCAAAATCAGTGCGGCTAGCAGGCCGATCCGCCAATTCCATACGGCGCGCCCAAAGAAGAACGTAGAGAGCACGGTCGCCGTGGCGAATAAGGCTGATGGAAATCGTACCCAAAATTCACTCACCTGCCCGACGACGAGGGAGAAAAATGCACCTATCCAGTGAAAAAGCGGCGGTTTGAGCGGCAGTTCGGTCCCATTGCGCAGGGGCAGAATCCAGCCCCCGCCGTTCACCATCTCCCAGACAATCAAAGCTTCTTTCGATTCTTCGTAGTTGTAGAAAGGAATACGTCCGAGATCCAAAAAGTAGAGTAGACAGCAAAGAAAGAGGAGGCCGACAACGATCTGCCGGGTCCGCTGCGGTTCATTCATACAGCATCTCGAGTAGGGCGCGCCTCAAGACACGCCCCACTATGACGAGGCACCGCCCCGTCTGAGTACCCGGAAGTCGGCAAGCAGTTGGCCTACGCGCTGTTGCTCAGAGGTATAGCTCCTCATACCCAGGAATAATCTGACGAGTTCGTCTTCACCCGCTTCTTCGACCGGTTGCAATACCTTCAGCAACTCATCGACCAAATGAGGGAATTTCTCACTCGGGATATAATAATGCGCCCAACCAAATTCGCAGTGACGGTGAAGAATCTTGGCAATCATTTTCTCTAAGTTTTCCTGTCTTGCCATGACTGCGTTTCCTCCTGCACGCGACGCGCCGACACCTTAATAACTCTCAGGGTTTGAGTCAAGGAGAATCCCCCCTTTCCTATTCCCTCGGTTTCTGCCACAAGAGCCGACAATGCCGAAAGCTCTACCGCGCTCCCAAAAGCGCGAAAAGCGCAAAAAGAAGATGAGCAGTCCACGGGTTGCTCACCCAGCGACGATCCGTGCCCTCCAGCGCCGACTTATTGCCTGGTACGAACGGCATGGACGAGATTTGCCCTGGCGCCGCACGCGTGACCCATACGCGATTCTTGTTTCTGAGGTCATGCTGCAGCAAACCCAGGTCCAACGGGCTCTGCTGTACTACGAAAAATTCTTGCAAAAATATCCCACTGCAGAGGAACTCGCCCAGGCGAACGAACCCCAAGTACGTGAGGCTTGGGAAGGGTTGGGCTATTATGCCAGGGCGCGCAACCTCCAACGCGCGACACAACAGATCGTCACCCAACACAAGGGCAAGTTTCCGCACAAAGCAGAAGAACTCAGAAAACTGCCGGGAATCGGTCCCTATACCGCAGGGGCAGTATCGAGTTTCGCCTTCCATAAGGATGCGGCGATTCTTGATACCAATGCAGCACGTGTCCTGCGACGGTTTTTTGCACTCGGCCCACACCAACGAACGCCGAGTTTTCTGTGGACAGTCGCCCGTCAGGTTACTCCCCCAGGGCAAGCGCACCTCTTCAACCAGGCCATTATGGACATTGGGGCAACAATCTGTACCGCACGCGCGCCTCATTGTCCCAAGTGTCCACTCCGCCGCGTGTGTCGGAGTGTCGGTGAAGCGGATTCCGTAAATTCCACAGGCTTGGTTTGACGCTCTCGGGGTTCTCCCGTATAGTAGGCTCCCAATGGCCCGGTAGCTTCACTAGGCGGGTCATGAGGTCACCCAAGCGTGTCGGTTGTTGCCATTATCCCTGCTCGCTACGGTTCAACTCGATTCCCAGGGAAACCTCTCGCTCTACTCCGTAACAAGCCGATGGTTCAGCATGTCTACGAAAGGACGTGCCTCGTACGCGGTCTTGATCGCGTTCTGGTTGCCACGGATGATCAACGGATTGCGCAAGCCGTGGAAGACTTTGGCGGGGAAGTAACGATGACCAGCTCAACACATCCGACCGGCACAGATCGCTTAGCCGAAGCGGCCCAACCGTTACATGCCGATGTGATTGTCAACGTCCAAGGCGACCTGCCCTTTTTTCCCCCACGTATGGTTGAGGACGCCGTCGCCCGGCTGCGCGAGACACCCGATGCCTCCATGGCCACTGTGAAAACGCCGATCCATACTGAGGAAGAATTGTCTAATCCTAATGTTGTCAAAGTCGTTACAGACAAGAAGGGTTTTGCGTTGTATTTCTCCCGGAGCCCGATTCCGTTCTCTCGTGATCAACGCCCTCTGTCGCAAGGACATCGGGAAGTCTTGGCCTACCGCCATATCGGCCTGTATGTCTACCGCAAGGATTTTCTCCTGGCCTTAACCCGCCTTCCTCCTACACTCCTTGAAGAGCTTGAAAAGCTTGAACAGCTACGTGCCCTCGAATGGGGGTATCGCATCAGTGTTACTGAAACAGAACGTCCCACCATTGAGGTCGACACCCCAGAGGACCTCGCGCGCGCAGAGGAGGCATTGCCATGAGTAATGTTGGGAAGGATGGGCGAAAAACAAAGTTCATTTTCGTCACGGGCGGGGTAGTTTCCTCCCTTGGGAAAGGGCTGGCGGCGTCTTCCATAGGTGGCCTTTTGGAGAGTCGTGGCCTGACAGTCACCATGCTCAAAATGGACCCGTATATCAATGTCGATCCAGGGACGATGAACCCCTTCCAGCATGGGGAAGTCTTCGTCACCGACGATGGAGCCGAGACCGATCTCGATTTGGGCCACTACGAGCGCTACGTCTCGACACGCATGACTCGCAAAAACAGTTTCACCACCGGCCAAGTCTATGATGCGGTCATCGCCCGCGAGCGACGAGGAGATTATTTAGGTGGTACTGTGCAAGTCGTCCCTCATATTACGGATGAAATTAAGCGCCGTATCCTGATTGCCGCAGAGGGCTTCGATGTGGCCATTTGTGAAGTCGGAGGAACGGTGGGTGACATCGAGAGTTTACCCTTCCTCGAAGCAATCCGACAGCTCCGCTGGGACTGGGGAAGAGAACATGTCCTCTATATCCACCTTACCCTTGTCCCCTTTCTTTCAGCCGCCGGCGAACTGAAGACGAAGCCCACGCAACATAGCGTTAAAGAGCTCACCAGTGTAGGCATCCAGCCGGATCTGCTACTATGCCGTACGGATCGTTACCTTGAACCATCTATCAAAGCCAAAATCGCCCATTTTTGCAACGTTGATGAAAGCGACGTCATCACGGCGAAAGATGTCGAGAGCGTCTACGATGTGCCTCTGGTTTTCCATCAAGAAGGGCTCGACGAACGGATTGTTGAAAAACTCAATATGTGGACCGGGGCGCCAAATCTCAGTGGCTGGGAAAAGATTGCGCACACGGTTCGCAATCCGACCGGCCATATCAGCATCGCCATGGTCGGCAAATACGTCGAGCTTGTGGATTCATACAAGAGTATCAATGAATCCCTCGCTCATGGCGGCTTTGCCAACGAGTGTCGCGTTGACGTGGCCCACATTGACTCGGAACAACTGGCAAACGATATTTTTCCAGATACCCTCCAGCAGGCAGACGGCATTCTCGTGCCTATGGGATTTGGCCAACGTGGAGCAGAAGGAAAAATTGCAGCAGTTCGCTATGCCAGGGAAAACGGCATTCCCTTTTTAGGTATTTGTTTTGGCATGCAGATGGCGGTGGTCGAATTCGCCCGTCATGTCTGCGGTCTTGAAAATGCAAACTCAACCGAGGTCGACGAAAAAACCCCCGACCCTATTATTGCCCTGATGGACGAGCAGCGTGCAATCGTCGCCAAAGGTGGGACGATGCGACTCGGGGCCTATTCGTGCATCCTCTCGGACAACAGCCTCGCCCTCAGCCTATATCAGCACAAACAGATATCAGAGCGGCATCGGCATCGGTACGAATTTAACAATGCGTACCGCGAGCTGCTGACTTCCAAAGGCATGATCTTGAGCGGCCTGTCACCTGACGGGACGCTGGTGGAAGCCGTTGAGCTGCGCGACCATCCCTGGTTTATTGGGGTACAGTTTCACCCAGAATTCAAATCACGCCCTTTCGCGTGCCATCCTCTGTTTAACGGTTTCATCCAGGCGGCCCTGCAGCACCGAGTCGGCTATCCGGAATCTCCACTTTTGCACGTTGAGGGAGCCAGGCATTGATCCCAAGAGAAGTCTCTCCACCAGATGTGTCAGTCGGGCCGCTCACGTTTGGTGGTGGAAATCCCTTTGTATTGATCGCTGGCCCGTGTGTGATTGAGAGCCAGGATTCCGCACTCCGGCATGCTGAGGTACTTCGTTCGTTAACTCATCGCTTGGGTATCCCATTTGTATATAAATCATCCTACGACAAAGCCAACCGCTCCTCGCATGACTCCTTTCGTGGCCTTGGAATCCAAGACGGCCTCACTATTCTTGCCAAGGTGAAGCGCGAAGTTGGCGTACCCGTTCTCACAGACGTGCATACACCCCAGGAAGTGACTACCGCCGCTGAAGTCGTTGATATTCTCCAGATTCCAGCCTTCTTGTGTCGCCAAACCGACCTGCTTTTGGCTGCCGGCCAAAGTCGTGTTGCCGTCAATATCAAGAAAGGACAGTTCCTGGCTCCGCATGATATGCAGTATGTCGCTCAAAAAATCGCCTCGACCGGCAACCAGCGTATTCTTCTGACGGAGCGGGGGGCCTCCTTTGGCTATAACAATCTTGTGTCGGATATGCGCTCCCTAACTATCCTCGCCCAGTGCGGCTATCCGGTCGTGTATGATGCCACCCATAGCGTCCAACTCCCGGGCGGACTCGGAGCCATGTCCGGTGGACAGCGAGAGTTTATCGCTCCGCTGGCTCGAGCCGCCGCCGCCGTAGGCGTAGACGGATTGTTTCTTGAGGTCCATGAAGAACCGGAGCGCGCACTCAGTGACAGCGCGACAGTTTTTCCCTTAGCCCAACTCGAACCCCTTTTACGCACCCTCGTGGCGCTCGACACCGTGCTCAAACCCCGCCTTCCGCCCGGATAGAGGCTCCCCATTCCAAAGTGTCCCAACGGACTAATCCTTCCCGCCTTGTGCCAGCTTTTTGTCGACCTTCTTTGCGCAGGTTCTAGAGAGGTGATACGTTGTTTGTGGCGCTGGGATTCCGCTATGAACCGTAACCAAATTCGCTTCCTGCTCGGTCTGACGATACTCGCGCTCCTGACAACGCTGGGCTACCTGGGCTTTCAGGTCGGAAAACAGCCGGAGACTGCACGGCTTATCGACCAGCTAGCAGCGGAGTCGACGGACGAAGACACTGTCCAGAAAATGACCGAGTTTCGACGGGTAAAGATGCAGGACGGGCAAAAAGTATGGGAGATTGTAGCACACCAAGCCCGCTACTTCCCGGACGAAAATGAAATCATCATCGAGACACCTGAGGTATCTCTCTATTTGGATGATGGAGAGGCCGTTGCCCTGCGCTGTCAGGAGGGGACGATCCACCTTGACGGCAACTCACAAGACTTACGCGGCATAGAACTCCGGGGCAATGTCGAAATGACGATGGGCGATATTGTCTTTACAACCGCAGAGGCGATCTATGATCGCCAAAAGAACACAATTTCCTCTTCAGGGTTGATCTACATTGTTGGACAAGTATTTACGATTGAAGGACGAGGGTACACAGTTGCTATCGATACGAAACAGCTAACCCTCAAGGCAGAAGTTCAGACCACCGTCACCCAGGAGGTCGGATAATGCATCTCTGGACTCGGTGGAGGGTCTGGAGAACGATCACGGCCTTGACCCTCGGGTTCTACGTATCACTTCTTGCGGCAGAGCAAACACACGCCCAACAAGAGACTCAACCCGCTTCGAGTCCGACGGCAACTTTCGCTGATTCGTTCTCGCTTACGTCGCGGAAAGACCCGATCGACATCCGTTCGCACGGCTTCGAGTACTTCCACGAGCAAAAGCGGACCCAGTTCCGCGGGAACGTGGTGGTCGTCCAAGGCGATATGACATTGAAAAGCGACGTGCTAACTGTCGCGTGGGAAGACGTCGTACCGACACCGGCATCCTCAACAACAACGCGCCAACAGATCAAGCAGATCATTGCTGAGGGTCATGTTGAAATTACTTCGGGGGAGCGTAGGGCGACAAGTCGAAAGGCCGTGTTTAGCGAAACCAAACGGACCGTAACGCTCAGTGGCAAAGCCATCCTCCAAGAAGGAACCAACCGTATAACGGGTGAGGTTGTAAGGATTTTTCTCGACGAAAAACGGAGCGTAGTCGAGGGTGGTAAGGGCGAACGACAAGCGCATATGGTCCTCATTCCGGAATAGGCAGACTGACCAGAAAGAAAGAGCGTTTCGGTGTGTGATACTCCAGTTCTCCAAGCAGCAGGCTTGTGGAAAACATATGGAAAACGCCCCGTGCTACGTGATGTCAGCATCCGTGTCAAAGGTGGCGAAGTGGTCGGGCTACTCGGCCCAAACGGCGCTGGAAAAACGACAACCTTTTCCATCATTGTCGGCATTATCCGGCCTGACCGAGGAGACGTCCATTATAATGATGAAGACATTACTACTCTGCCCATGCATAAACGGGCACGCAAAGGGGTCACCTATTTGCCTCAAGAACCATCGGTATTCCGCAAGCTGACGGTAGCAGAAAACATTATGGCTATTCTGGAAACCACAGCCCTGACGCGGCCTCAACGCCAGGACCGGCTGACCCAGTTGCTTGCGGATCTGCGCATTAGTCATCTTGCTGCGAACCGTGCAGACTCGCTTTCTGGTGGAGAGCGGCGCCGGGTCGAGATTTCTCGCGCTCTCGTCATGTCACCGGCATTTATGCTGCTCGATGAGCCATTTGCCGGCATCGACCCGATCTCGGTTGTCGATATCCAAGACATTATCATACAGCTGCGTGATCAGGGCATCGGCATCCTCGTCACCGACCATAATGTTCGGGAGACGCTGAGTATCTGCGATCGCGCGTATATTTTGAGTGACGGCAGCGTCTTTGAGGAAGGGACGCCACAGGAACTCACAGAAAGTAGTCGGGCCCGAGAGGTGTACTTGGGCAAACGCTTTCGCCTCTAGGAATGTGGTTGGATTCTTATGGCTTTAGAACTCAGGCTGACACAGAAATTGACTCAGAAACTGGTCATGACGCCGCAGTTGCGGCAGGCCATAAAAATTCTCCAACTGCCGCGCGGAGAGCTCGATATCTTAATTGATGAAGAGCTGGCAGAGAATCCAGTCGTCGAACGCGTCAACGAAGACGAACCGATTTTTGACGATGGCCGAGCAAACGGCGAAGAGCCAAAACAAACTGAGCAAAAAGACGACAAAGGCGAAATCGACTGGCAAACGTACTTAAGTAGCTATAACAATAATAACGAGATGCCCTCACTGCCCCCAACCGGGGACGAGGATGCTAAGGATGAACGCCAAAACGCCCCAGAGGATCGCTTCCCAAGGACAGAGTCCTTAGTGGAACACCTCACCTGGCAGCTTCGTTTTCGGGATCTCACAGAAACGGAAGAACATCTTGCCTCTTTAATTCTTGGGAATCTAGACGTTGACGGGTATTTTCAAGCGAGTACCGACGAGCTGGCAGAAAGCGCCACAGTCAGTCCAGGGGTTGTTGAACATGTCCTACGCATTATCCAATCTTGTGACCCTGCTGGAGTCGGCGCACGTGATCTCCAAGAATGTCTCCTCTTGCAACTCAACTCGCCACAACGAGAAGAAGATGTAGTCGAAGAGTCCTTGCTCCTTCTCACTACAACCATCATCCAACACCATCTGCCCGCACTCGAAGGACGCCGATTCGAGCGTCTGGCAAAAGAGTTGAATGTCCCAGAGGAGGAACTCCAGCATGCGGTTAAGCTCATCACCTCGCTTGAACCCAAGCCGGGACGTACTTACGGAGATGGAGATATTCCCTATGTTACCCCGGATATCTATGTCCATAAGTTAGGGGACGACTATGTTGTTACCCTGAACGAAGAAGGTCTGCCGCGTCTCAAGGTGAGCAACTCCTACCGCCGTCTTCTCACCCAGGGCGGAGAAGCAAAAGATTATGTCCAAGAGAAACTGCGTGCTGCGGCGTGGCTCATTAAAAGTATTCATCAACGTCAACGGACCCTGCTTATGGTTGCGGAAAGTCTGGTTAAATTCCAGCAAGACTTTCTCACATATGGAGTCTCACACATGCGGCCCCTCATCCTGCGCGATGTTGCCGATGATATTGGCATGCATGAGTCAACGGTGAGTCGCGCGATTTCAGGTAAATATATTTCGACCCCGCGTGGTGTCTGCGCGCTGAAGAAATTCTTTACGACCAGCCTCAAGGGTCAGCAGGGCCACGACGTTTCAGCCGAAAGCGTCAAAGCCCAGATTCAGGAACTCATCAGCACAGAGGACGCCCAAAAACCGCACAGTGACCAAGAAATCGTCCGGACCCTCGCACAGAGTAATATCAAGATTGCCCGGAGGACTGTGGCCAAATATCGAGAGAATCTCAATATCCTCCCTTCGGCAAAGCGGAAGTACGCCCGTTAATCCGTGGACAAGGAATACTGCTATGCGTGTCGTTGATATCCTGACACAAGAACTCATTCTCTCCCAACTCCAAGGCACGACAAAGACTGATGTTTTGCGTGAGCTTGCCGAACATCTCGCCCACCACTACCCAGATGTTAATGCTGATCAGCTCGTCTCCGTTCTTCTTGATCGTGAGCATCTAGGCACGACGGCGATCGGCGAAGGGATTGCTATCCCGCACGGAAAATTGTCCGGCCTCAAACAAGTGGTAGCCGTCTTTGGTCTGAGCTCACACGGCGTTGATTGCGAATCCCTTGATGGCGCACTCACAAAGCTTTTCTTTTTAATTGTCGCCCCCGAAGATTCTGCGGGTATACATCTAAAAGCCCTGGCCCGGGTCTCTCGTTTATTAAAAGATAACGCTTTTCGGGAACGTTTGCTCCAAGGCAGGAGCCCAGCCGATTTACACCGGATGATTGCTGAAGAAGATGGCAATCTGTAGTGTCGGACGGCACCCACAGCGACGGTGCAGCTATGCAGGTTGTGATTATTACAGGTTTATCGGGCTCAGGAAAAAGCACAGCGATCCATGTGCTTGAGGACCTCGGATTCTACTGTATAGATAACCTACCTGTTACGCTCATACCGCGTTTCCTCGAACTCAGCGAAAATAACAAAGAACCTATTGGGCGCGTCGCGCTCTGCATTGACCTGCGTGAACGTGTTTCCCTGCATGAATACCCCGCTGTCCTCGATGGGCTGCGGATGAGGGGCCACCATGTCGCAATCCTCTATTTCGAAGCGGCTGAAGACGTACTTGTACGCCGCTTCAGCGAAACACGACGCCCGCATCCAGCTGCAGGAAAGGGCGGGGTCGTGCAGGGCATTCGAACCGAACGTGAACGACTCGCCGGACTCCGGGACCGGGCAGATCAGATACTTGATACGTCGGTGTATACGGTTCATGAACTCCGGGAGGTACTGCATCAGTATCTAGCGCAACAGACCCACCCGCGAATGACATTGCGGATTACCGTCCAATCCTTTGGGTACAAATATGGTATCCCAATTGACGCCGACATGATGCTGGATGTTCGCTTTCTGCCCAATCCATTTTTCATCGAAGCGCTTCGGAATCAAACCGGGACAGATAGCGCAGTTGCAGAGTTCGTCCTCAGTCGAGCCGAAACGACCACATTCCTTCACCATACGGACGCCTTACTCGAGTCGACGCTTCCCCTACACAAGAGGGAGGGCAAAAGTTATCTAACACTCGCGATAGGGTGTACCGGCGGGCAGCATCGTTCCGTCGCCATTGCAGAAGAATTAGGCAAGCACATGCGCATGTGGGACTATACCGTCCGCGTCCACCACCGCGATCTACAGCGCTAAACTCCTCCATAATGGCCTCCGTAGATCACGTTCAGACGCGGCTAACCCTTCTCAATACGCTCGGTCTACATGCGCGTGCAGCAGCAACATTTGTACAGGCGGTGAACGGTCTCCAGGTTGAGATCAGTGTCCGGTATGCGGGACATACGGCAAACGGCCGTAGCGTTCTCGATCTCTTGACACTCGGAGCTCCGCAAGGCAGTGTTCTCCAGGTACAGATGAGCGGAATCGATGCGAAGGCAGCCCTCGCCGCCCTTGCGGCTGTTGTAGAACATCGCTTTTACGAAGAATAACGCTCCCGCCTTACGGGGCCGTACTACAGAACTGTTCCAGCTGATTCCACCATAGTCAGGGTTTTCCGCCCCTTGACGCTCAGAAAGGGATTCTATTAGATGCGCCCTGCTATGAAAGGCACGAGCAGCGGTGTTTCAAGGAGACGAGATTATGGCAGCGAAAGAGTATTTATTCACATCCGAGTCAGTGTCAGAGGGCCATCCGGACAAAATGTGCGACCAGATTTCCGACGGCATCCTCGACGCGCTGATAGAGCAAGACCCGGATAGCCGAGTGGCGTGCGAAACACTCGTCAAAACCGGCATGGTAGTCATTGCCGGAGAAATTACTACACGTGCACAAATTAGCTATATGGACGTCGCCCGGCAGGTCGTCCGCGACATCGGCTTTACCGACTCTTCCCTTGGTTTTGATGCGAACACCTGCGCTGTCCTCACCGCTCTTGACCGGCAGTCTCCAGATATCTCGCAGGGCGTGACCGTAGGAGAAGGCCTCTTCAAGGAGCAAGGTGCAGGAGATCAAGGTATGATGTTTGGTTTTGCGTGTGACGAAACCAAAGAGTATATGCCTTTCCCCATTTATACGGCTCACCGTCTTGTCCAAGAGCTTGCTGCGATACGAAAAAGGGGGGAACTCCCGTTTCTCAGGCCTGATAGCAAATCACAGGTGACGGTGGAGTACCGGGATGGACAGCCCGTTCGCGCAGATACTGTACTAATCTCAACCCAGCATGATCCGGATGCTGCCCACGACACAATAAAAGAATCGGTCATTGAAGAAGTCATAAAACGGGTTATTCCGCCGGAGTTCCTGGATAGCAAGACCGCGTTTCTGGTCAATCCAACCGGACGTTTTGTGAACGGCGGTCCGTACGCGGACTGCGGGTTGACTGGGCGAAAGATTATAGTAGACACGTACGGCGGCTCTGGTCGGCATGGAGGCGGGGCCTTTTCGGGCAAGGATCCGAGCAAAGTTGATAGGTCAGCGGCCTATATGGCGCGTTATATCGCCAAGAACCTTGTTGCCGCAGAGTTAGCCAAACGCTGTGAGGTCCAGATCGCGTATGCGATTGGGGTCGCGGAACCGGTCGGCGTCTATGTCGATACTTTCGGAACAGGCGTGCTGCCTGAAGAGCGTATGGCAGCAATCGTTCGAAAGGAATTCAATTTGCATCCGTCCGCCATTATTCAAACGCTCGACCTGAAGCGCCCCATTTATCAGGCCACCGCCGCGTACGGTCACTTTGGCCGTCCAGCCGAAGAGGGTCTGTTCCCCTGGGAGCGGCTTGATCGCGTGAACACGCTCAAGCGTGCGGCCACTACTGCGGCATAGAAGCGGCCACTACTACAGAGAGAAAGAGGACATATGAGTATACGTCGAGGTGATGTCAAAGATCCCAGCCTAGCTAAGGAAGGGAAAAAACGGTTGGACTGGGCAGAGCAGCACATGCTGGCCTTACGGCGCATCCGGGAGAATTTCAGCCGTTCACAACCTCTCAAAGGGATACGCATAGCCGCCTGTCTGCATGTGACAGCAGAAACAGGAAATCTTATGCGGACGCTCAAAGCCGGTGGTGCGAATGTCGTGCTATGCGCGTCAAATCCACTCACCACCCAGGATGATATTGCGGCGGGGCTTGTCAAATATGAAGGAATTCCAACCTTTGCCATCCGCGGGGAAAACAATAAGACCTACTATAAGCATCTGCATCAAGTCCTGGCCCATAAACCAAGCCTGACCCTGGATGACGGAGCGGACCTCGTCTCTATGCTGCATACCGATAAGACTTACGCAGACCGCATTGATCAGATGTGTGCCAGTACGGAAGAAACAACCACCGGGGTGATCCGGCTGCGGGCTATGGAAAAAGGCGGCGTCCTCAAGTTCCCCGTCATTGCCGTGAACGACGCAACGACCAAGCATCTGTTTGATAATCGTTACGGGACCGGGCAATCGACCCTTGATGGCATTCTTCGGGCAACGAATATTCTCTTGTCTGGTATGGTGGTTGTTGTCTGTGGTTATGGCTGGTGCGGCAAAGGGGTGGCGAGCCGCGCCCGGGGCCTTGGGTCACAGGTCATCGTAACAGAAGTCGATCCCATCCGTGGGCTGGAGGCTGCTATGGATGGCTTCCAGGTGATGCCGATGCGGGAAGCCGCACGCGCAGGCGAACTCTTTATTTCAGTGACCGGCGATACCGGTGTAATGCGCAAAGAGCATTTCCTGCGCATGCAAGATGGTGCCATCCTGTGCAACGCCGGGCATTTCGACGTTGAGATCGAGGTCAAGGCACTCAAAAAAATGGCCAAAAAAGTCGAGAAAAACGTCCGGAAAAATACAGACGGCTATCATCTTGCCAATGGGCGCTGTCTGTATTTGATTGCCGAAGGTCGGCTCGTCAATCTTGCCGCAGCTGAGGGGCACCCCCCAGCGGTTATGGATATGAGCTTTGCCACCCAAGCTCTGAGCGTGCGCTGGGCTGTCGAGCAGAAGCGATTGACCCCGCAAGTCCATAATGTGCCTAAAGAAATCGAAGACCAGGTTTCGGCCCTCAAGCTTGCAAGCATGAATATACAGATTGATCGACTCACTCCGGAGCAGCGGCGCTATCTTGCATCCTGGGAATTTGGGACATAAACTCTAGCCATGGGTGGTGGGGCGTTGCGTTGGGGACTGAGCGGTTTTCAGCTGTTATGTCTGGCAAAAGCTGCCTTTGCACTCTCCCCGGCCCCACCCATTCTCGAAGAGATCCGCCATATATCTGTCCCCGATTATACCCGAGTGATTATCACGCTCTCGGCTAAGGCGGACTATCACCACTTCACCGTACCAGAAGATCGCGCGCATGATCGTCCGCCTCGCATCGTCATCGACTTCTCCCCGGCTCGTGTTGGGCCCAGCACCTCCGCACCCATCCCCATCCATGACGGTCTCTTAAAACGCATTCGGACTGGCCAATTCTCCCCAACGGCCGCCCGCGTTGTGCTCGACCTTGAGCCGATTGAGAGTTACACGGCCTTTCCCCTCTATTCGCCCTACCGTCTCATTATCGATGTCAAAGGCAAGAGCGGGAAAGCGGTTTCCCGGCAACAGCAGCCTCCCCGTGCCCAGTACCGCATCATGATCGATCCTGGGCATGGCGGCCGTGACCCGGGTGCAATCGGAATTGGTGGCCTCCAGGAAAAAACAGTCGTACTGGCCATCAGTAAGCGGCTGGGCAAGAAGCTTGCCTCTCGTCTCCCTGTCGAGGTCGTCTATACACGGGAGAAAGACACATTTATTCCTCTTCCAGATCGGACGGCCCGGGCCAATGCTGCAGGAGCAGACCTTTTTCTCTCCATCCACGCCAATGCCAGCGAAAACCCACAGGCCCAGGGCGTAGAGACCTATTATCTCAACAACACGAATGATCGGGCGACTGTTCGCCTCGCAAGCCTGGAGAACGGCCTTCGGCATGTACAGCCGGCCGAACACAGCGAGTTATCTTATATTCTGAGCGACCTGATTCAAAATGGAAAAGCCGAAGAGTCGCTCTCGCTTGCGCAGTCTCTGCAAACATCTATGATAGCTTACGTATCAAAACGACACTCTCGCGTCCGCGATCTCGGTGTGAAGAAGGGACCGTTCTACGTTTTGGTCGGAGCACATATGCCGTGCGTATTAGTCGAGGTGTCATTCCTTACCCACCGACTGCAGGGCAAACTGTTGCGCTCCTCCGTCTACCGAGAAGCCATCGCAGAAGGACTCTTTCAAGGTATTGCCCGCTTTATTCGCGAAGAGCAACACACAAAAGGACTCTAGGAAAAGTAGTGTTACATGAATAACCCGGCGTTGCAGTCCGACCAGCTCCCGATTGACCTCCCACCCCTGCCGTCAGCGGACCCTGATGTCGAGACCGATCCGAATTGGGATCTGAATCAGCTTGCCAAGACTTACCGCACGCGCATCTACGAAATTCTGGATCAACACCAGGCAGACGGCAGCAGTGGATGGACGGTTGTTCAGCTCCATACAGATCTCATCGACCAGCTTGTGGCCTACGTCTTCATGGCCGCGACGCGTCTCTACGCGCGTCGCTATCCCAGCCTAAGCCAACGCTGCAGTGTCTTTGCTCTAGGGGGATATGGTCGAAGGGAGCTGAGCCCTCATTCCGATATCGATTTATTATTTCTTTACCATTGGAAAATCACTCCGTATGCCGAGACCGTTTGGGAGACCATTTATTACAGTCTTATGGACGCGGGCTGGACAGTCGGGCATGCCGTTCGGAACATGCGTGAATGTTTCCGGCTCGCCGCTAAAGACTTAGAAATCAAGACGGCACTGCTTGACAGTCGCTACCTGTGTGGCGAGGAGTCCTTGGCCCAGGAGTTTCAGTCAACAATCAGCCGAGAGCTTATGGGGAAACGGACCGAGCAGTTTTTTCAGGCGAAAGCCCAAGAAAGTCAGACACGTCACCAACGCCAGGGAGCATCCCTGTATCTTCTCGAACCGAACCTGAAAGAGGGCTGTGGCGGCCTACGCGACCTACATACCGCCTGGTGGCTAGCCAAAGTAAAGTTTAAACTCCAAAACCTCAGAGAGCTCATCACCAAAGGCGTCGTCCCAGAATCGACGCTTGAGGAAGTAGAAACTGCTCAGGATTTCTTGTGGCGTGTCCGTAATGGCCTCCACCTTCTCGACCGTTCAGAACAAGATCAGCTCACATTCGAACACCAAGATCAGCTTGCGTCGACACTGGGATTCACAGACGCCAGAGACTTTATGCGCACCTACTATCGGCACGCCACAACTGTCGATGATTTTGCACAATTAATGTTTGAGCGCTGTTTGACCACAGCCCGACTGTTTAACTTCTTGGGTCGTCCGCGAGGTCGTGACATTCGGGACGGGGTACGCATTGTTGAGAACACCTTGCATATCACCAAAGCCGAGATCCTCACCCAGGAGCCGCTTAATGTTGTCACCATCTTTCATGACGCCCAGCGCCACGGGGTACAGTGTACGCGAGAAACCAAGCAAGCCATCCGCACTGCGCTTACCCGGATTCCTCCAGACACGGCCAGTCAGCCCGCGCTGCGAGACGCCTTCTTCGCTATTCTCGCGTGGAGGCAACGGGTCGCACCAACCATACGAGAGATGCACGAGGCACGTGTTCTTGAATGGCTCCTGCCGGAGTTCGGGCATTTACGCTGGCGCACCCAACGTGACCTGTACCATATTTACGCGATTGACGAACACACCCTACACGGCGTTACTGAACTCGAACAGTTACGGAACGGTGCCTACAAAGAAGACATGCCGCTCCTCACCCAAGTCATGCGCGAGATTGACCGTGTCGATCTCTTATTCCTGGCCATGCTCTTCCACGATGTGGGCAAAGGGTATGGAGTAGAACACGCCGCTCGGAGTGCGGAAATGGTGGAAACTGCGGCGACCCGCTGGCATCTCCCGCGAGACGACTCACACGAGTGGGAAGTCCTCGTACGCCATCACCTCTTTATGTCCCACATCGCCCAAAGGCGCGACCTTTCCGAGGACACGTTGATCGCTGAATTTGCCCGTACAGTAGAGAATCCAGGCTGCTTAAAGAGACTCTACCTGCTCACCTTTGCCGACATGAAAGCCGTAGGCCCAAAAGTGTGGAATAGCTGGAAAGGCGGCTTACTGACTGAACTCTATCTGCGCACTCTTGAGCGATTAGAAACTGGTGAACTCGTTGCGGAAGACCAAGACGCACGCGTACAGCGCCGTAAAGAGCGACTGAGGAGCGCCTTGGTCGCGGAAGTGGTTCCCGAACAGGTAGACGGCTTCTTGACCGCCATGCCGGATAGCTATTTCTTGACGACTCCGGAAGAGTCAGTCCCGGAGCACTTTCAGCTCATTAGTCGCTTCTCACAAGCACGGCCTGAGGTCCCTGACGACCCTTACCGCGTAAGCCTGAATCACTTTCCAGAGCAGGAGTATAGCGAACTCGCCCTGGTCACCCGTGATCGGCCAGGGCTATTCGCTATGCTTGCCGGGGTCCTCGCTGTCAGTGGGCTGAGTGTCGCGGGAGCACGGATCACAACAAGTCGGAAAGGGATTGCACTCGACGTCTTCCGTCTCTCTCACCTCGATCGTCAAGACATCATGCTGTCACAAGACACGTGGGCCCGATGCTACTCACGGCTCGGAGATGTTTTACGTGGCGAACGTACGGTTGATGAACTGCTGCAAACGACCCGCCCGCCCGCGTTTCTCAAGCGTCTGCGCCCTCATCTGCAGACAGAGGTAACGATAGACAACACAACTTCTTCAACTTATACGCTAGTCGATATCACCGCCCCGGACCGAACGGGATTATTATTCGCTGTGACCTATGCGCTGTTCCAGCTCGGGCTGGTCATTCATCTGGCGAAAATCACGACCAACGTCGACCAGGTGCTTGATGTCTTCTATGTCACCGATGTGACAGGAGCAAAAGTCGGAGACCCTAGGCGTCTAACTGAAGCACTACGCGGCCGTCTGATCAGTGATGAAGAGGGCGCATGATCCACACGTCCGACTCAAAACAGGGTGCCTCCCAGAGCGACACTCTCCTTGATGCTTTTCTGGCCTATTTGATAGTAGAGAAGGGGCTTACGCCTCGCACGGTGGATATCTATAGCCGCGATTTGCACCGCTTCTGCCACTACCTGTCTACACAGGAAGTCTACGATCTGCGAGAGGCCGGTTCTCGCCATTTGGTCGGCTTTCTCAGCACGCTCCGCGAACATGGGATTTCCACGCGTACTCAGGCTCGCGTCTTGTCCGCTCTCCGAGGATTGTACCGTTTCCTGCAACGAGAAAACGAACTGCCTGGCAAAAACCCGACCGCGGTGCTCCATCTGCCGAAGTTTGGCCGGCGTCTACCAAAAGTCCCATCCCCGGAACAAGTTGGAGCCCTGATTAAAGTCCCGGATTCCAATACGCCCTTGGGGGTGCGGAACCAGACCATGCTTGAGGTTCTGTATGCCACTGGTCTACGCGTCTCCGAGCTGGTCCGGCTCGAAGTGTCCCAAGTTAACTTGGAGGCCGGGTTTGTCCGCGTACGTGGCAAAGGCGATAGAGAGCGCGTTGTTCCAATCGGCTCTTGTGCACTCGGACAACTCCAGCACTATTTGTCTGCTATACGACCCATACTTCTCAAAGATCGCTCAAGCTCGTACTTTTTCCTGACTCGCTCCGCAAAACCACTCACCCGTCAGGCATTCTGGCTCATTATCAAACAGTGCGCCAAGCAAAGTCCCGAAGGAGGGCCGCTCTATCCGCATGCCTTGCGACATGCGTTTGCTACCCACCTCCTAGAAGGGGGAGCCGACCTGCGCGCCGTACAATCCATGCTCGGCCACGTCGATATTGCAACAACACAAATTTACACCCATCTCACGAGTGAACGTCTGCGTGACGTGCATCGCAAATACCATCCGCGCGGCTGACCGCTTACCCTCTTTTTGATGTATTGACCCCCTGTTAGAGGCGAGGCGGTGACCGTCCTACTTCGACTCCGCCGCTAGCCCGGCGACGCTCAGCACGAACGGATGGCACATCCCTGTCGAGGACCGTTCTCCCTAAGCGAGCGTTAGCGAAGCCTGTCTTGAGCGTAGTCAAAGGGCCGAAGGGTTAGCCGGTCAGTCAATACGAACGAAGTATGCTCTAGGCACCGACCTTCTGCACGAGCTCTACGCCAAACTGCTCAGCCGCATTTCTGCCCAGCATACGGACGATGGTGGGCTCAGCCACGTCTGCCTGAGTCAGGGCGTGGATAGCGTCCCAAGCGCTGGTGGTGTCATGGTGCGGATAGCGTGAGCCCCAGACGATCTTTTCCGCAAAGTCGTCTGGCAGCTGCTGGATCATCCGCTCCTCCGCGTCAAATCCCAGCATCACGCGGCCTTCTGCCCACATCTCCTCCACATCCGTCCGCACCGGGTAGTAGTTCAGGAGTGGAATGGTCCGTATGGAGGCCTCCATCTTCTCCAACACCTCCTCCATCCATGAAGCTTTGCCGTGTGCCACCACGACCTTCATGTGTGGATAGCGTTGCATCACGGTAAAGCCAATTAACGTGGAGGCCACGAACATGTGATTGTCCAACCAATAGGACAGGATCGGCGCTATCGGATGGCCCACCGGTGGCGAGGCAAAGAAGGAAAAATTTGAAGTGCCATTACCACCGCCAGCAGTAGGACCACCGCCAGCATCACTGACGAGCGCGTGTTGATTCAGTCGACCCTTCATTTTCTCCATGAATGGTCCGTGAGAGGTCCATTCCGGGTTCCACAACCCCGGCGTAGGGTGCACGACGGCTGCCAGGCCCAAGCTCTCCAGCTCGGCCCACAGCGGGTCGTAGTAGGGGTGGGTGAAGTAACGCCCCTCGATAAACATAGGCCGCAGAAAAGCACCCCGGAAGCACGCGATCTTCGAGACCCGGCGCAACTCTTCCAAGGCATAATCCATATGCTGCAGCGGCACCATGGCAGCGGCGAACAGCCGTTCCGGGTCCGCCTGACAGAAATTGGCCATCCAGTTGTTGTAGGCGCGGGCGAGAGCATAGGCCACATCCGGGTCTTCGATCAGATGAAAGCCTTCGGCAAACCAGGTGGGATACAGGAAGGCAAGGTCCACCCCCATAGCATCCATATCCCGGAGCCGGGCTTGAGGATTGGAAGCACCCGCATTCATCGCATGGGGAGTATTCGGGTCCAATTCGCCAACCTCATCCCAGGTCATGCCCGGCTTCCAGATAGCGTGCCGGGGGATGTTAGTATTCATCGTGTCCCGCACCATTTTGCCGTTGACCTTGAGGTAGGAGCCGAACTGCCCGTCTTCGCGCCAAAGCGCTGTTCTGCCCGAGGCGCGGTATTCCGGCTCCAAATACTCTTCCCAGACCTCGCGCGGCTCGACCACGTGGGTGTCAGTATCAAAGACCGCAAAGCGCTTTGCGGTCGTCATACCCGGTCTCCTACGAGTGTGTGCCCATTCACGCTATGTCCGCCTTCACCGTAGGTGCGGACGACGGAAGCCTCCGGCTCAAGCGCCCGTTCAATCTCTTTATCCGTGGGCCACCAGTCCGGCCGCTCAATCTCAGTGACCCGCTCACGGATGAACGTGTCAGGTGTCTCGATGTTATACAGTTTGCGCGCGTTCGCGCCGAGGAACTTAGTCTGATAGGACTCCGGTAACGAGTTTTGGCGCATCGTATCGATGGCTCGCCACACATCGTCACCGTCGTGGTGGTAGACATCCGAAGACCAGGCCAAAATGTCTCCATAGAATCCAGGCAAGCGCGACGGCGGGGCTTCATCGCCTTCAAAGCCGGTGAGACAGTGCTCGAAGAAGGTTTCGCTCGGCAAACGTTTTAACGCGGGGAGCTGACGTTCGTTACGATATAGCTTGTAGATCTTGTCACACTCATCCAACAAAAAACTCAGCCAGGTTGAGGAGGCCTCAAAAACGGCAGCGTTGAGCTTTGGATATTTTTCAAAGAAGCCGGACATCAACACCAGCGCGACCCACAGGGCCGCTTCGGCCTGGAAGTTTTGGACGTTGGTGAGGAATTGGTGCGGCAGGCCTGCAGTAATCACCGTCCGGGCGACCAGTTCCGCACTGGAGTACTGTTCCGTGTAACCCGGAGGCTTGAGCGCACCGAACGCCGGGAAGGGATGCATGCCATAGATGACGCCCGTCTCCTCCATGGCCTGCCACAGCGGCTCATACTTAGGCTGAATCGGATAGTTGCCCATCGCGTCGATCGGACGGACAAGGCCCACGCGGCAGCCCTTGGCCGCCACACGGTACAGCTCTTGGGTGGCGAAGACAGGATCTTGCATGGGCAGCAGAGCCGCAAAGAAAATCCGCTTGGGGTCTGCCTGACAGTAGTCATACGCCCATTCGTTGTAAGCCTTACACATGGCCCTAGCACCTAGCGCATTCTGCAGCCACGGATACGTATCGATATCGGTGGGGATGATCATGACTTGATCTATGCCCTGGGTGTCCATATCACGCAGGCGGGCCCGGGGCTCGTAAGAGCCCTTATGGTCCAAATAGTTGGCTTGCTCCTGGGAAATGGCGGTTTTGGAGTTGAGGTTACGGACGTTGAGGGCGCGTTGGATGTTATGCTTGAGACCCGGCCCAGCCAGGGAGAGAATATTCACCACGCCGGCCGTCCCGCCGATCCGCTGAGAGCCGAGACCTGCACCAGCATGACCGTTGACAATGAGCTGCTTGGTCTCAGCGTCAAACCACATGGTAGTCTTCAGGGCTTCAAGTTCATCCTTGGTCAGCCAGTCCTTGGCCCGCTCCCATATCCAGGGCGGCTCAGTGACATGGGCGTCACAGTCAAAGGTTGGGAAGTCCTTCGTCATGGGCGCAAATTTTTGGACGGGCATACTGCACCTCCTTTTTGGTCGACAACCGTACGCTTTGCCAGGTTCAACGTAGCTCCATAACATTGACGGTACAATGAGATGGCTTCGGAGACGGTTCCGATAGTGTCATTTTCCCCCCGAGGCGGCTTTACATCACCACCACACTCCGGGCGACTTCACCTTTCTCCAAGGCGGTCAGGGCGTCGTTGACTTCGTCCAGTGCATAGGTCCGGGTGACGAGCTCGTCGATCTTTAGTTTTTTGTTGATATACAGCTGGACCAGCCGTGGTATATCAACCTGAGGACGGCAAGATCCGTACACAGACCCTTTGATAATCTTTTCGGTCAGCAGACTCGAAGCAGGAATCGTTACCGTATCTTCCCGTGATGGCGCACCAACCACGATGGTGGTGCCACCCTGACGGGAGCAGGCATACGCCTGCTCAATCGTTTTACCCAAGCCGATGACCTCAAAGGCATAATCTGCACCTCGCTTCTCAGTCAGGCTGCGGACGGTTTTCACTACATCCTCGCGGCTCGGGTTGATGGTGTGGCTCGCGCCAAACTCTTTGGCATACTCAAGCTTATTGTCCATCAGATCCACGGCAATGATCGTCCCTGCTCCGGCCAGGGCACAGCCCTGGATCACATTCAGGCCCACACCCCCGCAGCCGATGACAACCGTACTACTGCCTGGTTCAACCTTGGCCGTGTTGATCGCTGCGCCGACCCCAGTCATCACACCACAGCCCACCAGACAAGCCTTATCGAGAGGAACGTCATTCGGAATCTTGATGCAAGAGACCTCAGGCACAACGGCGTATTGGGCGAAACTTGACAACCCGGCCATGTGGTGAATTTCTTTGCCGTCTTTCCTAAGCCGACAGGTGCCGTCGAGCAGTGTCCCTTTCCCCATCGTCATCCGCATATTTACGCACAGCACGGGTCGCCCAATTGCGCAGTAATAGCAGTGACCACAGTAGGGAGCGAACGACAGCACGACATGGTCACCGGGTTTGACCAAATCCACGTCCGGACCGATTTCCTCGACGATGCCCGCGCCTTCATGCCCAAGCACGACCGGCAGTCGAGAGCGGAGGACTCCGTGTATGACCGAATAGTCGCTGTGACACACACCATTGGCAGCAATCTTGACCCGTACTTCTCTCGACTTTGGCGCATCAAGGTCAACATCTTCGACTTTGAGTGGAGTTTCCAGTTCGTACAACAGTGCGGCTTTCATAACGCTCTCCTTTTCTCTCGCTTTTTCTCTCCGCTAGACCCCATCTCTGAGGACGGAGCTCTCCAAAATCTTATTTGACGCAGAATGAGGATCAAGCCTGCCTGCCCCGACTTCATCAAAGAAGCGAGAGAGCTCAGGGTCAGTCTGCGCCTTGGCAATCAAACGTTTACGTACTTTATATTCAACCCGCGAGATCAACTCTTCCCGTCGACGCGCTGCCCGACGACGCTCAAGCTCGCCGAATTCGCGCGACGACCGATGGTGCTCCTGGATGGACTGAAACAGCTCAGGCAAACCCGTTCCATTAATCGCTTGAGTGGCAAGAACGGGAATCTTCCACTGTGAGTTCGTTGTCTCGCCTGCCGGCTTACTGTTGTATTTCAGCTCCAGCATGAGACTCAGCTCAGTCATCATGCGCTGAGAACCGTCACGGTCGGCCTTATTTACAACAAAGATATCCGCGATCTCCATCAGGCCAGCTTTCATGACTTGCACGCCGTCACCCGCCTCAGGCACCAGCGTTACGAGTACAGTGTCGGTCGTGCCCATGACATCCAGCTCGGTCTGCCCGACACCGACGGTTTCAACCATAATGTAGTCATAGCCAGCCGCATCAAACAGCTTAATAACGTCCTTGGTCGCTCGCGCCAGTCCGCCATGACTGCCGCGTGTGGCCATACTCCGGATGAAGACGCCTTTATCCAGATAATGCTTGCTCATCCGAATCCGATCACCAAGCAGCGCTCCACCCGAAAACGGGCTGGAAGGATCTATAGCTACAATACCAACCCTCTTGCCTGCTTTGCGCATAAGGGTAGTTAATCCATCGGCCAGGCTCGATTTTCCGGCTCCTGGCGGTCCGGTAACCCCGATGGTAAACGCCCTGCCCTGCTGTGGGCCTATGCCCTCCAGGATACGCCCGACTACATCCCCTTCTCGTTCAACAAGGGTCATCAAGCGTGCCAGCGCAGCCATATCGCCGGCTGACATTTTCTCGAGTAGTTGCTCCAGTGTGTATCTTGCCATGTTTGCGGTTCTCTCTCCTTAAGGGATCTATATATCTGAAGCTGGTGTCAAAGTCAGGGCAGCCTGGCTATGCTACGCAAGAGAGAAGAGCCACAGGCATTCAGTGCTGCACCGAGTGCATCATTGGCAGCGGGTCATTCGTATCATTCGCACTATGGGGGAGACGAACATGGAATGGGATAGCCTGTATATTGAGAAAACAGACAACGTTGCCTTTCTTATCTTGGACCGTTCAGCATCGCTCAACGCAGTCAACGATCAGCTCATCCGAGACTTCGAGGAGGCGTGTCAGACCCTATGCGCCGACGGAGAGCTTCAGGTTGTTGTCCTAAAAGGGGAAGGGCGAGCTTTTTGTGCCGGCATGGACCTCAAGGCTGCCGCCCATCGTCCTTCTACGAACGAAGCAATCCACGCTGCCTGGGCTCCGTGGCAACGCGCCTTGGATATGCTTGAACAGCTTAACGCGCTAACGATTGCGTCTATTCACGGAGCTTGCCTTGGAGCTGGGTGTGAGTTAGTCCTCGCCTGTGATTTTCGGATCGGGACCAATACCGCCTTTTTCTCCCTCCCTCAGGTGTTGTACGGCTCACCACCTGATACTAGCCAGAGTTATCGGCTAGCTCAGCTTATCGGTCTAGCCAAGGCAAAGGAAATTCTCATCTTGGGCGAACGTTTTAATGCGTCTCAAGCTGAGCACTGGGGTCTGCTGACTAAGGTTGTTGAAACAGAAAATTTGAAAGAAGAAACCGGGCAACTCGTCGAGCGTTGCCTCAAAGTCAGCGGCAAAGCGGCGGTGGTCACGAAACATTTACTCCATCGCTCAGGGACGCTTGCACAAGACGCCTGGCCGGCAGAGATCTCGCGCGCCCGTTCGGCTGCGCTAGAAGAGAAGGATTTTGCCGAAACCATGCGCATCTATCGTGAGGAGAGAAAGCCGCAGATTTAGAAGAGGGATTGGGGAGTGGGGGTTAGGTGTTAGCTCTCAGAAAAACTCCTCCGGCTTCCCATCCCCCAACCCCTAGCACCCAGCCTCTATCTTCATGCGCGTTAGCACTCTTAATTTCATCAACGAACTCCGCACTGTGGGCGTTCGCATCTCACTGAGCGAAAGCATGGATGCCGTACAAGCGGTTGCGGCAACCGGAGTTGGGCGAGACGTCCTGCGCGAAGCGTTGCCAGCCTGCGTCGTGAAAGAAGAAGAGGATCGTTTCGCCTTTGATGAAGTCTTTGCGCGCTTCTTTGCTGGACCCGCAAAAAAGAACAAGAAAAAGCCGCTGCCACACTCCGGCAAGCGAGTGGGTCGACGGACGACAAAAACAACACAGAGGGACTCCGCTCGGCTATGTGAACGTCCGCAAAAGGAATCCGAAAAGAAGCCTTTCTCACCCCAATCTTTCCGTCCTCTAGAACCCGAGTCCCTAAAACAGAAAGCCCAATCACTCCAGCCAGCCAGCCAGAGGAGCAGAGGAGAGTCCAGAGGAAGAAGAACAGACGCAGGAAAAAGCTCAACTCGCCAAACGAAAGGCGCTTTTACACAAATCACTCAGCCTATTCGACTCGCGCAATGTTCAGGAAGCAAAAGAGTTGGTTGAAGACCTTTCTCGCCGTTTTCGAGGCCATCTAAGCCGCCGCCAGCGTCGTACCAAGCGTGGACGGCTCGACTTTCGGCGGACTATTCATGCGTCTATTTCCCATGGCGGTACTCTGGTTGATCTACGCATGCGTGGCCGTCGGCCGGGTAAACCCGACCTCGTTGCGCTGTGTGACCTATCCGGATCTGTCTCAACTGTATGCGACTTTCTGCTCGCTTTACTTGCCCCAGCAAGCGACTACTTCCGGCACAAGCGGACCTTTGCTTATGTAGACCGCCTGTGCGAAGTGTCCTTTGAACAAGGCTATGTTGTCCCTCATGACGATCCCGATCTTCACGCGCGTTCCAACTTTGGTCAGGTGCTCCAGAACTTTTGGCAGACCGAAGGCAAGCGTGCTTTAACGCGTAATACAATAGTCCTTATCTTAGGCGACGCCCGCAACAACCGTCGCCCTCCTCGCCCGGACCTGTTGTCTCAGATCCGCGACAATACCAAAAAACTTATTTGGCTTAACTCTGAGCCACGAGAACGTTGGGACACTGGCGATAGCGTAATGAGCCGCTATACCCCGATGTGTGATGTAGTATTGGGGTGTGAAAATTTGAAGGAATTGCTTGGAGCGTTGAAGCAGGTCTTTTAGGCATACCTCAACCGCCCCTTCTTGTCAGACACTGGACGATTCAGATCCCTCGGGAGGTGCTCCGGTTTTTCTTCTAAAAGGTTTTTAGTCGTCGTAAGGAAGGCTACCTTCCTTTTACACAAAGTCTCCGTCTCAATTCTAGCGTACCGATCTATATGCGAGTTATTCGGAATGTAAGAGCACGTCAGGGATAAGGAGGATCGAGTATAGATAACGAGAAGAGCTTTACTCCATCGGTCTTACTCCTTGCCACTGAGCGCCTGACTGAGCGCCTGGCGGTAGGGGTGGGTATCCATATAAATCCGCAGCACCTTGAACTTCCCGTTTTCAAACGTCCAGAGGTTTAGATTGTCCATCACAAGAGGCTGACCGTCTGTAGTCTTGCCTGCGAGATGAAGCGGGGCCACGAGTTTGTTGCCGTCGATAATGATGTCTGTAGCGGCAGCTTTATAATCAACAAGGCTGGAAGTCAGCTTTTCATAGAACGTGCGCAGAGCAACTTTGCCTTGGATACCCTCTTCACCGGTCACGGGGTTAATAAGCTGTGCATCATCGGCAAACAATTCGAGGATGCCGTCCACATCGCCATTGGTAACCCGCTCGAAGTAGGTGTGGGCGGCTGCTGCCATCTGTTGTTCGGTCGGACTTCGTGACAAAAGACCTCCTTTTTCGCACCTAACCTTGAGTGAAGAGGGTAGGCTAGACAAGGCGATATTTCTCCGCCAATTTCGTTGCTTCTTGCGTACCAATGAAATCATTAAATTCATCCCACGACGGAGTTCGCTGGGCATACTCGGCAACGGTCCCGGTCGCTTTGAGCTCTTTGGTCATGTCGCGCACGGCTTTGTACGTAACGAACAAGGACTGAATGGGGTAAATGCCAACCTTGAGTCCGGCTTGTTCGAGTTCTTCTTTGGGCGTATCGATCACCACATTGAGTAGAGGCTTCGATAAAGCGTCTACGGCCTTTTTCGTATCCCGAGGCTCCAAATACGGTAAGAAAAGCAGGTCGGCACCTGCTTCTGCATAGGCGTTGACGCGTTCGACCGCTTCATTAAACGTCGACACATTAATCGCGTCAGAACGCGCGATGATGACAAAGTCGGGGTCCGTACGTGCATCAACAATAGCCTTAATGCGGTCAACCGCTTGTTCTTTTGTGCACATACGGTCTTTGTGACCGAGGAAGTGCTTGCCTGGAATGAGGTCTTCGATGTGCATGGCGGCCAAGCCGGCTTGCTCAGCCAAACGCGTGGTGCGCCGAGCATTGAGCGGGGTACCACCAGCATCGTCAATGTCAGAGATGATGGGGATATCTACCACCGCCGCTACTTTCCGCGCCTGGTCGAGCAGTTCGGTCATCGTGATCAGAGAGTGATCGGGAATACCCAAAACGCTGGCCGAAGTCGCAAAGCCACCCAGATAGATTGCTTGGAACCCTTCGGCTTCAACGATCCTGGCGGTCATGACATCGTGGGCACCGGGCGCGACAAGCATGCCTGGCTCCTGCAAAAGTTGCCGCAATCTGGTCGTTCCTTTCATACCAGATCCCTCCTTTGTGTCCGTTGTTGTTTCTACTGATTTTTCGCTCAAACCCCCGCGCTTAGGTGTTAACTGAGGCACCTATCATCATTCTCTCTCGCGTTCTCATACAACGGGCTTCTCTTGGAGATACTCTTTCAAACATTGCGCTGTATACGACTTCTTGGCCTTCTTGATGAGCTGCTTTGGGGTGCCACTGGCGACGATATTTCCGCCGGCCGCGCCGCCCTCGGGCCCCAGGTCGATAATATAGTCGGCTTCTTTTATGATGTCGAGGTTGTGCTCGATAGTCACAACCGTATTCCCCTTATCAATCAGGCGGTGCAGGGCATGAATCAGTTTTTCAATATCGACAAAGTGCAGCCCGGTGGTGGGCTCGTCTAATACATAGAGTGTTTTTCCATGTGAGCGTTTGGCTAATTCGTAGGCCAGCTTAATGCGCTGGGCTTCGCCACCCGACAGCGTGTTGCTTGCCTGACCGAGCTTGATATAGCCCATGCCAATGTCATTCAAGAGCTGCAACGGTCCGGCAATCTTGGGTACGCCAAGGAAAAACGTTGCTGCCTCTTCAATGGTCATTTCGAGCACGTCGGAGATATTCTGAGCGTTATATGCAATCTCCAAGGTCTCTTCGTTATAGCGCCTACCGCCACACACATCGCAGGTAACATACACATCCGGCAGGAAACTCATCTCCATCTTGATACGGCCCTGCCCGGCACAGGTTTCACACCGTCCGCCTTTCACATTGAATGAGAAGCGGCCCGGTTTATAGCCGCGTAGCCGGGCCTCGGGCAGCATGCAGAAGAGCTTGCGTACTTCGTCCCACAGGCCGACGTAGGAGGCTGGGACCGAACGCGGGGTTCTCCCAATCGGGGACTGATCGACTTCCACAACACGCTCGATAGTATCTGCATTCTCTATGCTGTCATGCCTTCCCATGCGGCCCGCGTACAGACCCAGTTTGCGCCTCAGCGCGTTGACGAGAACTTCCTGCACCAACGAACTCTTGCCCGATCCCGACACACCGGACACACACACCCAGGTGCTGAGAGGGATATCAACGTCGATATTCTTCAGATTATTTTCCTTCACACCACGCAGATGCAGTATGGGGCGATCTTTGAGCGATCGCACTGGCCCGAGACGCGGATGAGCAGAAGAGAGGAATTGTCCAGTGAGAGAATCTGCATTCTTACGCAATTCATCTGGCGACCCAATTGCCACGACATGGCCGCCATGCACCCCGGCACCCGGTCCGAGATCGATTACCACATCGGCATTTTCAATCGTCTGCTCATCGTGTTCAACAACGAGCACGGTGTTGCCACGCTCTTGGAGATTGCGCAGGGTGTCAATCAACCGAGCATTATCACGCGGATGCAACCCAATCGTCGGCTCGTCCAGGATGTAGCACACCCCGCACAGATTAGAGCCAAGCTGGGCTGCCAGACGGATACGCTGCGCCTCTCCCCCCGACAAAGTATTGGCTCGACGGTCTAGCGACAGATACGACAGACCAACCTGATTGAGGAAAGTCAGCCGTGGCGCGATCTCCTTGATAATCGGCCCACCAATAAGCGCGTCCCTCTCCGATAGGGGCAGCCCCTGCATATGACTGAGACAATCATCATTCGACAAGGCCATGAGTGCGGGAAGAGACTGGCCGTACACGCGTACAGCCCGCGCACGCGAATTCAGACGGTCGCCGTTGCACTCCAGACACGCTGACTCGCCCAGGAATTGTGACAGCGAATAAGACGAAGCCGTCCCCTCACCGTCTTCAAGCGTTTCATTCAAAATATCGAATACACCCCGGAGCCCATCCCCATCCCCCGAAAAGACGAGTTCGCGCTGTTCCGCGCTCAGTTTACCGAATGGCCGATCCGTTGGTATGTTGAGCTTCTTGAGGCCGCGCAGGAGTTTGTTCTTGTCCCGTTTGAGTTCTGAACGGGCAAGAGGCAAAAGCGCGTCTTGTTTAATGGATTTGCTTTCATCCGGGACAACAAGCGCAGGATCAAACTCCCACAAAAAGCCTGCGCCGGTGCACTCAGGACAGGCGCCCTGGCGACTATTAAACGAAAACATACGCGGGTCGAGTTCCTCATACCCAAGCCCACACGAGACACAGAACAGCTTCTCACTATACGTACGCTCATCTTCACCAAGCAGATGCACAGCACCATTTCCTACTCGCAAAGCCGACTGCAGCAGAGTCTCGGTATCGCCCCCAATCCCATTCACGCGCGTCTCACCAATAATAAGATCAATGTCGTGCTCTTTATAGCGCTGCAAACTCAGGCCCGGTTTTAGCGTCGTCTTCTGGCCATCAATCCTCGCTTGCTTAAAGCCGAGCTTGCGCGCGCCGTCCAGGATGTCTTTATGAAACCCTTTCCGTCCCCGCACCACTGGTGCGAGAAAGGTGGTCTCCTGGCCCTGAAAATCGGTCTGGATACGGTCCAAGATAAGGCTCCGGCTCTGGGCAGCCAAAGGCTCATCACAATCCGTACAATGCTGCACCCCAATCTTGGCATACAACAACCGCAGATAGTGCGAAATTTCTGTGACGGTCGCAACGGTCGAGTTACGTCCGCCCCGACTCAGGCGCTGCTCAATCGCCACGGTGGGAGGAATGCCGGTCAGCAGATCCACGTTGGGTCGCGCCAGCACTTTAATAAACTGGCGCGAATAGGCGGACAGACTATCGATGTAGCGTCGTTGTCCTTCCGCATAGACCAAATCGAAAACCAAAGTCGATTTCCCCGACCCGGATAACCCCGTCACTACCACCATCTTGTCGCGCGGAATATCAACCGAGATATCCTGCAGGTTGTGTTCCTTGGCCCCAACAATAGCAATAGACTTGCTACTCCCCACTTCCGCAGCAAGAGGCGGCACCGGAGACTTCGCTTTTCGCTTCTTAGACTTTAAACCTTGAACTTTAAACTTTGAACCCAAAACTTCTTTAAGATACCGCCCAGTATGTGACGCCTTGACCTCAGCAACCTGTTCCGGTGTCCCCGCCGCGATGACCTGCCCGCCGCCGTCTCCGCCTTCAGGCCCAAGATCAATAAGGTAGTCCGCATATTTAGCTACCTCAAGATTATGTTCGATGATTAACACAGAATGGCCACGTACGATTAGCTGATCAAACGCGTTGAGGAGTTTTTGAATATCTGCAAAGTGCAGCCCAGTGGTAGGCTCGTCAAAGATAAAGAGCGTCCCTTTATCTTTCCCCCGAGCGGCATCTATCGCACGCTCTCTGGCAATATGCGTCGCCAGCTTGAGTCGCTGCGCCTCGCCACCGGACAGCGTAGTCAGCGATTGGCCCAGGCGCATATACTCCAGACCTACGGCAGCCAGTGGGGCGAGCCGGCGCTTGAGTTCTTTTTGCTCGCCAAAAAATTCTAGGGCTTCAGTCACCGTAAAACTGAGGATGTCGGTCAGGCCCTTGCCCCGATAGGTGACTTCCAACACTTCTGCCCGGAATCGTTTGCCGTGACATTCAGGACACGGGACATACACGTCCGAGAGAAACTGCATCTCCACTTTCTCAGCGCCTTCCCCTTTGCATGACTCGCAGCGCCCGCCTTCAACGTTGAACGAGAATGTACTCGGGGTGTAGCCACGCACACGGGCGAGTTCTGTTTGCGCCAGTAAGCGTCGTACCGTGTCAAACGCCTTGGTATAGGTGAGCAGATTAGCCCGCGGGGTCGTGCCTATCGGAGACTGATTGACAAAAATAATGTCAGTAAGCTGATCGCCGCCTCGGACGTCGCGACACGGCCCAGGTAAGCCAACCGGCTCGCCGCGCTGTTTTTTGAGTCCACGATACAGGACGTCTTCAACCAGCGTCGACTTGCCCGATCCAGATACTCCGGTCAGACACACCATGCAGCCGAGCGGAATGGTGACATCAATGTCCTGCAGATTATGCGCGCTCGCTCCACGGATGGAGAGGCTATATTTTTTCCGGACAGGGCGACGTTTTTTCGGTAGCGGAATGGTCATACGACCAGACAGATATTGTCCGGTCAAAGACTTCTTGTGTTTGAGCAGCTTTGCATATGGTCCATCAAAAACAATCTCGCCGCCCTTTTCACCCGCCAACGGCCCCAGGTCGATCACATTGTCAGCTTCACGGACAATCTCAGGATCGTGCTCCA
Organism: uncultured Enterobacteriaceae bacterium; assembly: GCA_964495015.1. Taxonomy (GTDB): domain Bacteria; phylum Desulfobacterota; class Binatia; order Bin18; family Bin18; genus Bin18. The sequence continues at coordinate 149,730 of CAZBUD010000002.1, forward strand.
CCACGACAACCGTATTGCCGTTGTCTCGTAGGTCTTGCAGGATACGGACCAAGCGTTGGCTATCACGAGGATGCAGGCCGATTGATGGCTCATCCAGGATGTAGAGGGTGTTCACCAGAGCCGAGCCAATCGCGGTGGTCAGATCTACCCGTTCCAGTTCGCCGCCGGACAACGTTCGAGATTGCCGATCCAGGGTCAGATACTCAACACCCACCTCGACCAAATAGCGCAGCCGCTTCCGAATCTCGCCAAGGATGAGATTCGCGACTTGATCTTGGAAGGCCGTCAGTTTCAGTTCGCCAAAGAACGCAGCACACGCGCCTATGCTCATCAGGTTGATATCGGTTAGGGTCTTGTCCCCGACCCGATATAGGAGGCTCTCCGGTTTGAGCCGGGCGCCGTGGCAGTCTTCACACGAGAAATAGCCTCGGTAGCGTGCTAGAAAGACACGCACGTGCATCTTATACGTTTTTGTTTCAAGCCATTTAAACCAGCCGCGCACGCCGTAGAACACGCCATCGCCTTCCATCACGAGGTGCTGTTGTTCCGGACTGAGTTCCTGCCACGGCACATCGGTCGGAATGTCATTCTGTTCACAAAAAGAAAACAACTCCCGCCGTTCCCACTGGGCAGCCTTAATTCGCCAGGGTTTAATTGCGCCTCTTTTGAGCGTCAGGCTGGGATCAGGCACGACCAAATCAAAATCAATATCGATTGTGCGGCCAAACCCTCGGCAGGTATCACACGCGCCCAGCGGACTGTTAAACGAGAACATATTGGGCACAGGTTCTTTATAGGCAATGCCACACGCCGCACATTCAAGCTGATCCGATAATGGTAATTCGGCATTGTCCTCATCTGGAAAAATCAGCGTCAAGCGCCCTTTGCCATAGTGGAAGGCTTGTTCGAATGAATCGTGGGTGCGCTTTTTGGAGCGTGCCTTCAGGGTCAAGCGATCAACCAGGATCGTACACGTTTCTTGCTGGGTTTCCGGACGCTGGTCGAGTTCCTGGATATCAACCGGCTTCCCGTCTATCACGATACGATGAAATCCCGACTGCAACAGACCACCACGCACCTCTTGCCACGGCAAGCTCACTGGTGTTGAGACAGAAAAGGTCACCAGAAAGCGGCTGCCGTCGGGTTTCTCTGCGACCAGTTTTTTATATACCGACTCAGCAGAATCCTGCTCTACCTGCTGGCCACACTGCTGGCAGTACAAGGTACCGATCTTGGCAAACAGGAGTTTAAGATGGTCGTGCAGCTCGGTCATAGTCCCGACCGTTGAGCGCGAGGTACGCACCGGTCGGTTTTGGTCAATGGCAATGGCCGGCAAAATGCCAGCAATGCGCTCGACCTGAGGCTTGTCCATGCGATCCAGAAACTGCCGCGCGTAGGCCGAGAAGCTCTCGACATAGCGGCGTTGGCCTTCCGCATATAAGATATCGAAGGCCAGGCTAGACTTGCCAGAACCACTGACTCCAGTCAGCACCGTCAGTTGGTTCAACGGGATCAGGACATCAATGTTTTTGAGATTGTTCTGGCTCGCACCAGTAACACGAATCGAGCCACCACTCGTACCGTTGGTCTCCAATCCTGCCCTCCACATACAACTATTAGCGGATCGCAGTCAGGTCGAGATTCGGTCTCCGCCCCCGCCAATGGATTGTTGGTTCCTTCATACTGAGGTGAGCCAGTTGCGTCTAGCCGGGCGTAAGATTCCAGAGCTTTGATAAGGGGAATCTGGTCCTCCTCTTGAGCGAGACGATGCGCTATAGTCCCGGGAGTCTCAACAAGGTAGGTCAAACGATCCAGCCGACTTTTCTGAAGGAGGAATATGATGAGACAGACATCTTTTAGGGCTGGGGTAGTACTTGTCTGCCTGTTTGTTTTGCTAGGACATGTCACGGCAGAAGAAAAGAACGGCGCAACGGCTACTAGGGATACGGTTGTCCCTCTCTTCAAAAATCTCGGCACCTACCATCGTCCGGTCACGACAACGTCTGAACTCGCTCAACGCTATTTCAATCAATGTTTTCGCTTGGTGTATGGCTTTAACCATAGCGAAGCGATTCGCGCTTTTAAGGAAGTCATTCGGCTCGACCCCAATTGTGCCATGGCCTACTGGGGTCTTGCGCTTGCGTTGGGACCTAACATCAACGACAAGATGCCTGCGGAACGAGGCAAACAAGCCTATGAGGCTATCCAGCGGGCTATCGCCTTAGCGCGCTATGCGGGCGAGCATGAACGCGCTTACATTGAAGCCCTTGCCACACGCTATGCCGCCGATCCGGAAAAAGCAGACCGGAAGGAGCTCGATAAGGCATATGCAGACGCCATGCGCAGGCTACACCAGCGCTATGCGAACG
>CAZBUD010000002.1:152108-161745 GCA_964495015.1 uncultured Enterobacteriaceae bacterium
GATGAACGTCCGCCCCTGGGATTATTGGACCCCGGATAGTCAGCCTCAGGACGGCACCCTGGACCTCATCGCCGCACTGGAGAGCGTGATGGAACGCAACCCGGATCATATTGGTGCCATCCACTACTACATTCATGCAGTTGAGGCGTCTTCGCAGCCCGAACGAGCCCTCCCCTACGCCCGGCGGCTTGCAGCCCGGATCCCGGGGTCCGGCCACCTCGTCCACATGCCTTCTCACATCTATATCCGCGTTGGGCTGTATGAGGAGGCGGGAGAAAGCAATGTCCGAGCAGTTGAGGCCGATGAGACGTATATCGAGAAGGAGCAGCCTCAGGGACTCTACCCCATGATGTATTACCCACATAACATCGACTTTCTGTGGTCGGCTCGACATATGGCGGGTCGCAGTGCAGAGGCAATTGAAGCCGCCCACAGGCTTGCGGCCCGAACCACGCCGGAAGTCGCACGCATGGTCCCGCCTTTAGAAGGCTGGACAGCCATGCCTCTGTGCGCGCTGGTCCGCTTCGGCAAATGGGACGACATTCTCGATAAGCCTCAACCGCCCGAAGATCTCGTTTATATGACAGCTATTTGGCACTATGCGCGGGCTCTGGCTTTTGCAGCAAAGGACAAAACGGAAGATGCCAAGAAAGAGCACACGCAGTTGGAAAAAATTGTGAAATCTATGCCGGCGGATCGTATGATAATGGGCCGGAATGCCGCGCAGAAGCTGCTCACTATTGCTTCCAATGTTGTGGCCGGCGAGTTGGCGGCCAAGCAGGGCAACACCGACGAAGCAGTCAAACACCTCGAAGAAGCGGTTCAAGTGCAAGACAGCCTCGCCTACAACGAACCGCCTGCCTGGTACTACCCTGCTCGTCAGTCGTTGGGAGCCGTGTTACTTGCAGCCGGGAAAAATACTAAAGCCAAACAGGTGTATCGCAAGGATCTTGAGCAATATAAGGACAATGGCTGGTCGCTCTACGGGTTGGCTCAGAGCTTGCGCGCCCAGGGCAAAAAGAAAGACGCAAAAGCGATTGAGGAACAGTTCAAAAAAGCGTGGAATAAGGCAGATGTGAAACTCGCTGCCTCGCAATTCTAAGCGGGTCAAATCCCCACAAGGGGTATAAAACACCAGAAAAGCGGGGAGAAAATGACGACACTACTTGGCATCTCAGGCAGTCTGACCGCCGGCGGAAGCACCCGAAAAATCGTGGATGCAACACTTCAGGCAGCCAAGACAAAAGTGCCGGACATGACAACCGAGGTTATTGACCTGCGCGAAGTGAAAATCTCCTTCTGTGATGGCCGGCCTCCAGAAGAATATCCGGACGATACTACACAAGTGCTCGAACGCATCCAAGCGGCAGATGCGTATGTTATTGGCACCCCGATCTATCGTGGCTCATATACCGGCGCACTCAAAAACTTGCTCGATCATATCCCGGTCGAAGCGTTTATGGGCAAAGTCGCAGGGTTGGTCGGGAATGCCTACACCGATCATCATTACCTCAGCATCGACCAAGAACTGAAGCCGGTGCTGGCGTGGTTTAATATGCATATCGTTCCGGGCAGTGTGTATGTCCGAGCAGACCAGATGAAGGGCGGAGAGATCACTGATGAACTGGTCCAAGATCATCTGCGTCAGCTCGGAGAGGCAGTCATCACGTTGTGTCAAAGCCTAAAAGACAGTCCTCAAGGTCCCCCGCCGCTCGTTCTGTGGCCGAGGGAAAAATCGTAATTTGTATTGGACAGTTTTCCTTGACGCCTACAGGTTGGCAGCATACCCTAGCGCCCGACACAGGAGTAAAATTATATGCGCTTTGTCATTTTTGGCGCAGGTGCAGTCGGCAGCACAGTAGGGGCACATTTCGCGAGAGTGGGAACGGATATCCTGCTGATCGGCGACCCACCCCATATTGAGAAAATCCACACTGACGGTCTAAAAATGTCAGGTAAATATGGCGAGTTTGTCACCTCACCACCGGCCCGCTCTTCTTTGGATACCTGGAAGTTTCAGCCGAATGACGCTGTCTTCCTATGCGTAAAAACATACGACACGCCAGTTGCTATCGAACAACTGCGCACCAAGGTTCCTCCCGAAACGCCTATCTTTTGCCTGCAAAATACAATGACAAATGAAGAGTTAGTTGCCGAGCATTTTAGCAATGTCTACGGTGCTGCTTTGCACCTTGGTTCGCGTTTTGTGTTTCCGGGCGAGGTGAACCATTTGGGCGGGAATTCACTGGTGATCGGCCGCTATCCCGAAGGTATAGACAAGACTGCGGAACAGGTCGTTACCGCCCTGCAAACGGCTAGTATGGGCGGGGCGCTTACAGATGAGATCGTCGCGTGCAAGTGGGCTAAATTTTGTATCAACCTGATGAATGCGCCTGCGGCGATCCTTAATGTTTCCGGTGCAGAAGCGTTTAACGACCAGGATACACGACTATTCTTTGGGGAGATGCTAGCAGAAGCTCAGAATGTATTGGCAAAAGCGGAGATTAAGCTCCAAACACTACCAGGAGACCAGCCTTTGCCGGTTCTGGTAACGGCACTGCAGCGGACAGACTTTACTCCCAAGCAGTTGCCGGACCGCTCCACCCACGTTTACCCATCTATGTGGCAAGATGTGTTCTGTCGTCGTGGTCGGACAGAAGCCCGCTATTTGAACGGTAGGGTCAATGCAATGGGACAACAGCTTGGTCTCGACACTCCACTGAATGCACTTTTGACGCAGGTTGTTGACCGGATGGCTGAACGGCGCGAGTTGCCAGGCAGCTACACCGTGTCGGATCTGCGTCGCATGCTGTAAAGAGTCCGGATCAGAGCCGGAATCACCAATGACTGCCCCGCGTTTTCACCTCGCGCTCCCCGTTCTCGACCTCGAAACCTCGCGCAAGTTCTACGTTGAACTGTTGGGTTGCACAGTGGGTCGGGAGAGTTCGACCTGGATTGATTTCAACTTTTTCGGACACCAAGTCACTACCCATTTATCACCAGCAGAGGCAAAGCAGGCGGCCACTAATCCCGTTGACGGTAAGCGCGTTCCAGTACGCCATTTTGGTGTCATCCTCGATTGGTATGCGTGGCATACTCTGGCTAACCACTTGACCCAGGTGGGGGTGTCGTTCTTGATCGAGCCGTATATTCGTTTCCGTGGGCAGGTCGGTGAGCAGGCGACCTTGTTCTTGTTAGACCCGAGTCAGAATGGACTTGAATTCAAAGCGTTCAAAGACGAAGGTCAACTTTTTGCGAGCTAAAACTCCGTACGCCTAGAAAGCAGGAGGAACAGGAGGACAGCATGAAAGCACTGGCATTCTTAGCGATAGGTAAGGTCGGTATTATTGATATACCCATCCCCGATCCTGGCCCGAATGACGCGGTCATTAAAACGACAGCGTCGCTGATTTGCACCTCAGACGTTCACACCGTTCGTGGGGTGATTGAGATTCCCGAAGGGCGAGTCTTAGGGCACGAAAGCGTCGGCATTGTGTATAGAGCTGGGGCGAATGTCGTAACATGTAAAGAAGGCGACCGCGTTGTCGTCAACGCCATCACACCTTGCGGCAAGTGTGATCCATGTCAGCGCGGGCTTGCTTCGCAGTGCGGCGGCATGCTCGGCGGCTATAAGTTCACCACCCAGCGAGACGGGAATATGGCAGAATATTTCTTCGTCAATGATGCGGACTACAACGTTGTCGCTATTCCGGATGATTTGACGGACGAGCAAGCGCTGTACACCACAGACATGATGTCCACCGGCCTTGTTGGAGCAGAGAACGCAGAGATTCCCGCCGGAGGAACGGTAGTCATATTTGCGCAAGGCCCGGTCGGTTTATGCGCCACAGCCAGCGCGCGGGTGCTGGGAGCGGGGCTGGTTATCGCGGTTGACTCAAAGCCGGACCGCAAAGAGCTAGCAAAAAAGATGGGCGCCGATGTCGTTGTTGATCCAACCGAAGGTGACGCGATCGAACAGATCATGCAAATCACCAACGGGCTCGGCGTAGACTCAGCCATTGAAGCGCTTGGATCTCCCATTACGTTTGAAAACTGCGTGAAAGCCACAAAACCGGGCGGTGTGATTTCCAATATCGGCTACCACGGGGAAGCGGGCGATACGTTAAGTATTCCCCTGCCGGAGTTCGGTCTCGGCATGGGCGATAAGAAAATCCATACCGCCCTTTGCCGTGGCGGCCGCGAGCAAGTCATACGGCTATTGCGTCTGATCCAAAACGGCCGCATTGACCCCACACCGCTCACAACGCATAGATTTCCGTTTTCAGAAGTTGAGCAGGCGTTCGAAATGATGACGACGAAAGCGGAAAATGTCGTTAAGCCGCTGATTACCTTTTAGTCATCGCCCTTCTTATTAAGAAATGGCGGGCAACCTCCACGGGCTGCCCGCTTTCATATGGCTTTCAGAGTCTTTTGATGTCTCTTTTCTTGAAACTCACCGGTGTTCTTTTGCTCATCATGCTCAGTGCCGCTCAGACTGACGCGCAAGACACGCTGGCAAAAGGTATCCAGCTCTTTCAAGACGGCAAACCTACCCAGGCCCGGAAAGTTTTCAAGCTCTTTCTGGAGCAGCAACCGGCGAATCCCACAGTGGCCTTCTACCTTGGCCGCATTGCTTTTGACCAGAAAGACTATGGACGAGCGATAGGCTGGTTCAAGAAAAGCGTCGACACGGAGCAGTGTCATGCGGAGTATTATTTGTGGCTCGGGCGCGCCTATGGATACTACACCCAGCGGGCCAGTGTTTTTCGTCAACCCTTTTTAGCCAAGGAGGTGCAGAAGCATTTCGAACAAGCGGTTTCTTGTGACCCCAATCACGTTGCGGCTCGGTGGGATCTGATGGAGTATTACCTGAGAGCGCCGGGCTTCCTGGGTGGCAGTACCAAGAAAGCCAAGGAACAGGCGACGGCCATTCAGCAACACAATCCACAAGAGGGCCGAAAAGCGAGGGAGTTAATTGCTGAGCTAGACAAATAAGGGCGCCGCATTGCTCCCCTACACATTCGCCTTCTCTCACGGCAAGAGCTAAGGAATCCCAGCGCTGAACCGATGGGTCCGGTAAAGGGATTTATAGCCGGTGACACGAGAAAACCATGCCGAAACGTGAAAAGGAATTAACTTTCCTCGAACTGATGGAGCAAATCAGCGAAGCGGCGAAGAACGACGACGAAGTGATCGCAACAGTCACCCATCTTGTCAACAGTGGGCGAGTCCATTTCGGTGGGAATTGGGAGGGCGCAAAAATTGCCACGCGTCGACACTGGGTGCCTTCCTCAATAGTGTGGCATCAAAACCAGCCTTGGCATCCTAAGCCGTTGGCAGGTATCCGTGGCACCACGCTCTTCCTGCCAGACGGTAAGAAATCGGAGCTGTCGTACGGAACGGGGTAGAACTCTTTACCCGTCTTCAGTCAATCCCCAGTTATGCAGCGGCCCCGAAAGCGACGCAGGATCTCCCGTGCAATCTGGCCGGAATGCAGCATACTCGCCAGCCCCTCAACAATCACCTGTTCGATCTGTTCGGCTCCGACCTCGTCCCGGGCCTCGTGTTTTTCTTCGGCGGGTCCAATCAGCAGTTGGGCAGGAATACGTTCTTTCGAGAGCTTAAACTTATCGGCAATACCACGCAGCTGACTCAGCGAACTGACCTCGGCTTTGATACTAATCCGGCACGGCTCATCTTCGTTTTCAATACCGACTCTGATGATTTTCAGGTCCACACGTTCAGCCATGCCATTGGTCCCTCTTAGGACTCGGCCTCACTGGGCTTCTCATACACCCGAATCGGGATGATTTGACGACACGTCGGACACGGTACCTCTTTAATCACGGGAAAGGATCGGTAGGTCGCAGTAATCTGTTTGAGCTGGATATTAAGCTCTTTTTCGCAGCAGGGTTGTAATGCGTCAGCCATGCCTTTTGCACTAGCCAACCGGTCTGAGTAAGTCAAGGACTCAGGAACTCTTGCCCCGTCTCGTATTTTCTGGCCCGTCTGACCCGTCTAGCCCGTCGATCTCCTCTTGCCCGTCACGGTTTCTTCTTAATCGTTGCTCCGGAATTTTTACGCATAACGTCCGAGACGCGCTGGGCTTCGCTCTGATCCCCTAGGGACAGCGCTTGTTTAAACTGAGCAGACAGCATCCGCATTAACGCGGCCTCTTGAGGGTCGAGCGCGTCAGCGAGCTGAGACAGAGTGTCCATGGCCGTCCCGATCTTCACCCCGGCCCTGGGCACATCACCGTCAGCACGCGCAGCCACGGCCTCTTGGAGGAGTTGCTGTACCGCGTGCAACCCCGGCTTGGCTTGTGGACCAAGAACGATTTCCAGCTCGGGCAAACGGGTCAACAGCATGTTCAACGACTCTGGATATGAATGATCGTGTGCCATATAGTGAGAAGCGTCTTCAATTTTTGCGTTGAAGTCAAGCCAGCACGAAACGGACGATATCTTTATCATGGAAATGAACGGAAATCTTTCGACCTACCAAGCACGGCGGCAGGCATTTATTGAACAAATGGGCGCACAGGGGGCCAAGAGTGTAGCCATCTTTCCCGCTGCTCCATCCTCAATCCGCTCGCAAGACGTAGAATACCGCTACCGGCAAGACAACGATCTCTATTATCTGACCGGCTTTCCCGAACCGGAATCTTTATGCCTGCTCTCCCCGCAGCATGAAAAGGAACAATTTATTCTGTTTGTTCGTCCGCGCGATAAAGAAAAGGAGACTTGGACGGGCAAACGGATCGGCATCGAAGGTGCAGCAGAATATTTCGGTGTGGATGCTGCCTATACCATTGATCAGCTTGACGAAGTCTTACCCGAGCACCTGCTCCAGGCGGAAAAAGTCTATTACGGATTAGGCCGCGATGAGCGCCTGAATACGAAAATATTGGACTTTGTGAATCAAGCCCGCCAGCAACGCCCACGCAGCGGCCAGGGGCCCGTCGCCCTCATTGATCCAAGCGACATCCTGCATGAACTACGCTTATTCAAAAATCCTGAGGAAATCGACCTTATGCGGCGAGCGGTGCGGGCCTCAGCCGCCGCCCATCAAGCCGCGCTGCAAGAGACTCGGCCGGACATGTATGAATACGAGATTGAAGCGCTGTTAGAATTTCATTTTCGTCGCAACGGAGCCGAAGGGCCAGCGTATCCCTCCATTGTCGCCGCCGGTGCCAATGCCACGATCTTGCACTACATCAGCAACGATCAGCGAATGCAGGACGGGGATCTCCTGTTGATTGATGCGGGTTCAGAGTACGGCTGCTATTGCTCCGATGTCACCCGCACCTTTCCGGTCGGGCAGCAGTTTTCCGGGCCACAGCGAGAAATCTACGAACTGGTGCTGACCTCCCAAAAGCAGGCCATCGAAATGATCCGGCCGGGCGTGCGCTTTGACGACGTGCATCAATGTGCAACCGAAATCCTCATAGATGGTCTGCGTGAACTCAGTATCCTGTCCGGCAGCAGGGAGAGTATTCTTGAAAAAGGCGACTATCGTCAGTTCTATATGCATCGTACGAGTCATTGGCTCGGGATGGATGTGCATGACGTGGGGAAGTACAAGCTCGGAGAAGAGTCCCGAGAACTCGAACCAGGCATGGTCCTTACGGTTGAGCCCGGCCTGTATATTGCGGAGGATGCCGAGGTGCCGGAGGAATATCAGGGGATCGGCGTCCGCATTGAGGACGATGTGTTAGTCACACCCGATGGCTACGAGGTGCTCACTGCCGCCATTCTTAAAGAGGTTGAAGATATCGAAGCAGCTCGGCGCGGGGTTTAGGCAGCGCGGCCTGTGTCAGGACATTTTCTGACTATGAGTACTGAGATATTCAAGGATGGTCGTCTTCTCAGACTCCGATAAGGGTGGGCGGCCCAAGCGTTGAAACTCCTTCTGCATGCGCACCATCATAAACTGCCACATCTCAGTCGTGAGCAGGCCGGGATGATAGAGCCGATGGCAACCCGAGCAGTGCTGTGTATACAGCCGTGCGCTCTCGGATTTCGGCTTGGGTAAAGACGCGTTACAACCTGCCGTATAGATACTCGCGATCAAAAATAAGAGCCCCAGAAATACGCGCTTCATTTATCCTCTTCATTCTGCCTCAACAACAAACGGTTCGCGGCATGCCGCCGCTTGGCCCGGAATATCTTCGATCAACACCTCTAAGGTCTGGATGCCGTTTCCCCGTGCATCCTCCAGACGGGATCGTAGCCGTGCAATCAAGTATTGGGCAATTTCTTCAGATGATGAGTGCACAATAGGCAGTAAAACCACGTCCTGACGTGGCAAGACAAACCTTGCGCCGTCCTCACACTCCACCTGAACAGACTCTTTATCCGATTCAATAGTCAGACAGTCGCTTTGCTCGGGCAGCAAAGTTCTGAAGTGGAGTGTCCGGCACTCCTCTTCTGCAATTTTCTTCAGCACCAGGAAATCAACCACATAGCCATCAGGACCGACCGGGCCACTCACCGTCACTTGGACCCGATATGTATGACCGTGCAAGGGTTCCCGGAATCCTTTAAAGGCAATGAAGTGTGCGGCAGTGAAGTACAACTGCTCCTTGCCTATCGACACAGAGAGAGTTCTCATACATCTATCCTATTGGCCTATTGGCCTATTGGCCTATTGCTGATGGAATCCCTTAGCGGCCCTCGAATCCATCGAGAAAATCCTTGAGCCCGCTCCGACGCAATGCGGCTTCCGGACGGCCAAAGGCACGTTGATAGTGCTGCTGAGTCAAACCCGTGGTCGCCAAGAAACACGCCACTTCTTCGGCAAGGACAGGCAAAACAGGTTGGACAGGTTGGAGGCGTTGATATAACTGCTCGGCCAAATCAGTCTCATCAGCGATAGTCGAAAGAAAATCCTGAACACAAATACCGTGAGCACCACCAAGGAGACAGGACAGAAAGTAAGCAATCTGATCGCCGTTCGGCTTCCCGCGCCAGGTTTCTGCTGTAGTGAGAACGTTTTCGATACCTGTCTGCTGACGAACGGACATCACATCGGGCGAGCCAGTTCCCTCAAAACCGGGCGCGAGAAAGATTAAAGCATAGTCTGCCCCATTCAGCCGCACAGGATGAGGGATATAATGGGGCGAGGTGTACCCCGTGATAGCGAAGAGCCGGCGCCGATAGGCAACCAACTCATGTCCATTTTCGGCGTCTAGGTTCCACAACCATTCTGCAACCCCAAGGCTATTCTCCCGCGCCCGCTCAACAAGTCTATACATACTAGCGGGCTGATAACCTTCTCGTTTCACAAGCCGACCAAAATCCTCCAATGTGACCGTTAATCCCAGCGCTTCCACTCTTCCGTCGGGCTCGGTTTCACAGGAGACAACCTCACCCTCCAGCGGAAGTTTTGCAATTTCGAGGTCGGTGGCATACCGGTCGCCATATTTGGACAATTTTGCAAAGCCGCGTTCACAGTTGCTCAAAGCGACAATACAGGCATCATAAATCTGAAACGTTCCTGAGAACGCTAGACCACGGCCACTCATTAATGACCCATGGCCGATGAGTGTCACCTTCATAAGAAGCTTTTACCTTAGCGGCGGCGCTTGGTAAAGAAGAATTGGTGCGTGGCATGCACAATCTCCTGGACGCCGAAG
>CAZBUD010000003.1:0-151394 GCA_964495015.1 uncultured Enterobacteriaceae bacterium
CAATCAGTGGCTCGATACAAAACACCATACCCTCTTCGATCACAGTGTCGCTCGTCTCGACCCGGCCCCGTTCTCCCACATAGGGTAGCTCGTGCACCTCGGTCCCGCAGCTATGCCCGATGATGTTAATTACCCCATAGTCTCCCAGTCCCGCTTCACGAAAGACGTGGTGCGCGGCTTCGTACACCTCTTCACACCGCACCCCAGGTCGGATGGTTGCGATGGCAGTATCATTGGCGATCTTGGCCAGATCAAACCACTCCTGCTGCTGGGTGGTCGGCTGGCCGAGACAGGCCTGCCGAATGAAGTCGGTGACATAGCCGTTGTAGGCGGCCCCACCGTCTATCATCACCAGGTCGCCCTGCTGGAGCTGATAATCACTAGGTGGACAATTCACTATCTGATAGCGCTGCGGACCCGACGTGACGCATAGAAAGGTTTTCATCGGCTCAGCACCTTCCTGGATCATCGTGGAAATCATAACGGCGGCCAGCTCTTTTTCTGTCATGCCTACGTGCAGCGCGTGCCAGCCCGCTTCCACACCGATACAGGAAATCTCTCCGGCCCGGCGCAACATGGCGATTTCACGCGGAGACTTAATAGCGCGTAAGCGACGAAAGAGCGGTGCGCTGTCTACAAACGCGCCGGCAAAGGATTGCTTGACGATGTTCCCACTGGACCTGGGCCATACCAAGACGGCTGCCATAGCCCTGCTCGACGCCAACTTTTAGGCCTTGTAGGCCTGTTTTGTCCAAGACGTTGACGACTGTTCCGATGGGATCGTCTTGATCCTTATAAAAGGCGATGTTCTCTATCCAAGAGGTCTTTGCATTGCCATACTCTTGGCCGGGCAGAATAAGGGTTGGGGCAAGAGCGGGATCTCGTGGGACGAGGGCCAGCAGGGGCCGGAACTTCGAAATCCACAGCAGAGACAAATACCCCGCGAGATAGCGGACGTTTTCCATTTGGGTGAGCAGGAGGGCGTCGAGACCTTCCTCTTCCATTAAAGCACGTGCTCGCGTCACACGGAGTTCGTATTCCTCGGGCGGAAACTCGGTAAACTGCGGCTCTTTCATATGCATGTCCCTCCTTTCCTCGGGCACCATGGTCAGGTTGGGCTAAACGTAACGTACCCAACCGGAAAGATGGTAGGTCTGACGGACCTCCCCGCCACGAGACTCATCGGCCCTTTTTCTTCTTCGCGATATCTTTCACTCTGGCATTGGAGGCAAAAGTCTGAGTCTTGGCGCCACGACGTTGCCTTATACGTCCGGGCGGTTGCGAAAAGAATGCGATCCACCATTGGAAGTTTCTCCTTAACACTTACTCGAGCGGAGTTTGGTGAGATAAGTGTTGTCAAGTCGATTATGCTGCCTTGTTGCATCAAGGCGACTGCTTTCAATGCCTTGTTTTCGCCACGCTGCAGCCAAACGCGTTTGAAGACTTCATACAAGCTCACACTGAGGTTCACATGCGGTCCTTCTCTTTTATCACTGTTGTTTCGATGTCCTTCAGAAACCCGCGCTGTCTCATCGGACGTATAGGTACGAGCACCATTCGGTCATCGTACATGATCGTATGTACGTTCTGACCAGGATTGAGCTGCAGAGTCTCGCGTATATCTATGGGAATGACAATCTGAAACTTCGGTACACTCGTCACAGTTTTCATAGGGATCCGCCTTCCATAACTATAGCGTATGACAAGAATAGTATCGATAGGAATATTGTCTTGCGAGAAAAAATTCCTCCTGGCTCAGCTTCTATTGCTTGACAAACTTTCCTGTCTGGCAGGATAATCCACGACCGGTCAAAAGGGAGGATACGCCATGTCAGATGATCTCGCAAAAATGGACGCCACCGCTCAGGCAGAGCTGGTTCGCAAAGGAGAGGCAAGTCCGGGTGAATTAGTCGATGCGGCAATCGAGCGGGTGGAGAAGCTTGATCCGCAACTCAATGCCGTTATTCGTCCGCGTTATGAAAAGGCACGTGCCGAGGCAGATTCACCCCATTTACCGGACGGTCCGCTGAAAGGCGTACCATTTCTGCTCAAAGATCTTCTCTGTGTGTACGCGGGTGATGAAATCCATAGTGGTTGCAAGGCGCTTAAAGAAGCGCATTATACCGCCCCGGCTGATACCTATCTTGCTGTGAAGTTTCGTGAAGCGGGGCTGATTACTATTGGCCAAACCAATACGCCTGAATTTGGCTTGGCGACAACAACCGAACCCGAAGCCTATGGGCCGACGTGCAATCCGTGGAATACCAATCATTCTACGGGTGGGTCGAGTGGTGGGAGTGCGGCAGCGGTTGCGGCGCGTATTGTGCCAGTGGCACATGCCAATGACGGGGGCGGTTCGATTCGGATTCCGGCCAGTGCGTGTGGTTTGGTCGGACTGAAACCTAGCCGCGGTCGTTTGTCGCTGGGACCCGATTATGGCGAAGGGTGGGCCGGGTGTGTCGCCGAGGGTGTTGTGTCTCTGTCTGTTCGAGATGCGGCGACGATACTCGATGCGACCGCCGGAAGTATGCCTGGCGATCCCTATACCGCGCCGGAATGTGAAGAATCGTTTTTCGATTGCGCCCACCGTGATCCAGGCAAGCTGACCATTGGCCTGATGACAAAGCGTCCGGGCAATCAAGATCCGTTGCATCCGGAATGTGTGGTTGCTGCGGAAAATACTGGGAAGTTGCTCGAAGCCTTGGGACATCACGTTGAAATCGCCTATCCAGAGGCGCTGGACGAAAAGTGGGGCGCTCCCTTCGGCACCGTCGTGCTGGCGCACTCTGCGCGAACGGCAGAGGACGTTGCCGCCGCTGTGGGTCGTGAAGTTGGACCAGATGATTTTGAACGCTACACCTGGCATCTCATGAATCTTGGTCGTTCGATCAAAGTTACCGAGTATATTGCGGGTATAGAATGGCTCGAACGCTGGCAACGTCGTATGGCAGCGTGGTGGGCGAACGGGTTTGACCTACTCCTCAGTTCGACTCTTGGCGCGCCACCTCCACCCTTAGGCCAGTTGTGCAGCGCAGCCGCTGATCCTGACGAGGTCTATCGGCGAGTGCTTGATTTGGTGCCTTACACTCCAGCGGGGAATGTGACTGGTCAGCCAGGTATCTCGCTGCCTCTACACTGGAATGATGCCGGCCTGCCAGTTGGCGTACACCTCATGTCCGCGTATGGACGCGAAGATGTGTTGCTGAGTGTGGCGGCCCAGCTTGAACGGGCTCAGCCGTGGATAGATAAGCTCCCGGCAGTGTGCGCCTAGTCTCTTAACGAAGATTGACTCCCGGCCGTTCTAAAGGAGCTCAACGATTTCAATTTACTCAAAACGCGGCGCAGTTGGCGCAGGATTAGGTGGGAGGGGAGGGGTGGCCTCAGGAAGGAGCGCTCTTACGTTTTGGAGAAGATATCTGCCTTGAGGGGTCTTGAGATATGGTCACCATCCCGGCAGCGTTCCTCTTCGCCTGTCACTGCGTGGGTGTCATAGCGATGATCGGAATGTGTGTCTCGTCGTCAGCTCCTGGACGCGAATAGAGGCCGTAGCTGCGAGACCATCCGTTACAGAAATTTGTACAGCCACTAAGACCAAATGAATGTGGTGTTGCTCTAAGGCGGCCGCCCTTCAGTCCGGGGGTCGAAATTTGGTATACGACACTGGTCGCTGAACGAAGTCACGCGGATTGAACTGGTGAAACCGCAGTTAGTGCTTTCGCAGTTTTCCTTTGTCCACGAAGGCCGACGATTTCGTTCATTGCCAACGAAGCCACCACAATAATTCCGCCAACAATAGCAAGATTGCTCGGCTGTTCTCCCACGCCGATCCACACCCACAGCGGACCGAGGATGGTTTCAAGGAGAGCAAAAAGTCCAACCTCGGCCGCAGTAATATGCCGCGAGGCCAAGGTCATAAGCAGGCAGCCCAAGCCAGCCTGAATAGTGCCCATACCGGTGAGTATGGCAATGTCTTGCCACGACGCATGAAATGGGAGGCTAAAGGGCAGGGCCACACCGGCAGAGATGATGGCCGCAATAAGGACGGCCGGTGTCATATCGGCCCGCGCCCGATGAGAGCGGAGCAAAATCACACTGGCCGCAAAGGTAACCGCAACGCCAGCAGATAGCAGGCTTCCAACAAGTGTACCGGTTGTGAGGGAATCGAGGCACATCGCTATGATGCCGGCTAAGGCAATACTCATGGCAATATAGCTGCGCAGTGGAACCAGTTCTCCAAGAAAGAAGCGGCCAAACAAAGCAGCAAGAAAAGGCGCAGTGCTGATAATGACGAGAGTGTTCGCAACCGTCGTCTGCGTCACAGCAAGAATAAAACCTAGGAAGGATGCGGAAAGACACAGACCTGCCAGGAAACCGCCTGGTCCGATCGCGACCACAGCCTGGGTCACTCGGCCCGTATACCGAACAGACAACCAGACAAAAAGGAACAGGCCCATTGTGAGTGAACGCCAGAAGGCGATCTCCCAGCTATTGGACTCACTGACTGAGCGCACAAAAATACCGCCCGTGCTCCAGCACAAGCCTGCGCCCAGCATGAGCAGCAGGCCCTTAGGGCGGTTTGGCCTCTCTCTCTGATATGCAGGGAGGGACTTAGGGTTTGACGGCAATAGCCTCGACCTCAATGAGCAAGCCTGGGAAAGCCAGCCCTGCGACGACGACGGCCGTACTGGCGGGTGGGTTCTTCCCAAAAACATCGCCGCGCGCTTCCAGCATATCCATGAATTTGCTGCCGTCCGTAATGTAGGTATTGATCTTAATGATATGCTCCATCTTGGCCCCGGCTGCAGCAAGGACGGCTCTGATGTTGCGAAACACTTGGCGCGTCTGGGCTTTCATATTGCCCTTGCCGACCAGTTTTCCCTGCGGATTGAAGGCGATCTGGCCGGACACATAGATGGTATTGCCGATCTGTTTGGCCTGGGCTAACGGCAGCCCGTCGTCCCAGCCCCAGCCTGGGTCTATGATTTTAGGGACTGCTGGATCCTGTTGAGAGGCAGTCGCCTTAGCGAAGGCGGTCGTCTTCCGTGCCGCCTTCTTGGCTGCTGGGCGGGCGGTTTTCCTTGCGGTTCGTGTCCGACGGGCCGTTTGGCTTGCCATATCTTCACTCTCCTTTTGGACGGTATCTTCAACGCATGCGATCGAACTTGTCAAGTGAAGGTTAGGCCGGTTAGGCCTCAACCGGTCCTGGCGTGAAGCGACACGGCATATGTTTAATGCCATGAATAAAATTATGCACCAGACGCTCAGGCTCTGCCGTGACTTCAACGTCCGGCATACGCCGAAACAATTCACGAAACATAACCGCCATTTCACGCCGTGCCAGGTTCGCGCCCAAACAGAAGTGCGCGCCCGCCCCAAATCCAACCTGTTCGTTGGGAGTGCGGCTGATATCAAAGCGATACGGGTCCTCAAAGGCGTCCTCGTCGCGGTTGGCTGAAGAATACAGCAGCCAGACCTTTTCCCCTTCACGCAGCGCCTGTCCGCCGATCTCGGTGTCACACATCGTCGTCCGTCGCATATAGATCACCGGGCTGGCCCACCGCACGATCTCTTCAATCGCTGTCTTATAATTCGCGTCAAAATCGGACTGCCACAGTTGGCGCTGATCCGGATAGTCACACAAGAGTTTGATGCCATGACTGATCGCGTTGCGCGTGGTTTCATTTCCCGCTGCAGTCAGCAGCACGAAGAAAGAGCCGAGCTCATCGACGCGGAGGCGGTCGCCGTTTACTTCAGCATGCATGAGCGCCGACGTGAGGTCGTCCGTCGGCTGCTGCAGACGCTGCTGGCGCATATCCTTCATCAGTTCACTCAGCTCCCGTGCGGCTTGGATGCCGGCCATAAACCGTTCGGCAAGCTTCTCGGTCCCGTATTCAGGGTCTACTCCGCCAAGGATAATATTAGTTTTCTGAAAGACAAAGGCGTGTTGGCTTTCCGGGATTCCCATCATTTCGCAGATGATTTGGATAGGAAACGGAGCGGCAATACTATCAACAAAATCGCACTCGCCTGTTTCGATCACGGTATTCAGGACCCGCTGGGCAGTGGTCTGCACGGTTTCTTCCACGTTGCGCAATTGGCGCGGGGTGAAGGCCTGGGAGATCAAGCCGCGCAGTCGTTTGTGCCGGGGGTTGTCCGTCACAATCATGGAATCAAACACATCGATCGTGCCCGGCGGTATATCCATCGTGGCAATACCCTGAGCGGACGAGAAGATGTGCGGATTCAAGCTGGCATGCAGCACCTCGGCATGTTTACTCAGCACCCAATAGCCCGTGCCGGGTACGCCAAAGCTAGTGTCGCCCTCTTCAAAAAAGGCAACTGGCCGCTCCTTTCGAAGCAGGGCAAAGGCGCCCTCTCGCTCCTCAAGCGGTTTTCGCCAAAAGTCCCAGTTCGAAATATCAATATCGTCTATGGAATCCGGATAGTGCAGCTGCATTTTTCTCCTTGTTTTAGTGCGCGCAGGACGCGAACCCCGAGCTAATGCGCGGCACTATAGCGTATCGGTAAGTCGGAACAAGCGGTGAAGCTTACGGGTGCCTGTTCAACGTATACGGAGTTCTTTGCTTTCCCGTGCTCCGAATGCCGTTGGGACGTGCGGGAAGAGGTCTTAATCCGCGTGCTGCCACGCTCGTTTCTTATGATGCATCCTATGCACCAGACATTCGGTGCGCAGGGCGCACCCTACTAGCGCGTCTATCTTGAAACTGTGTGTTGTGTTAGCGCCGTTCCCTTTCGACAAGCTCAGGCAGAACGGAAAAAGAGTCGCCGACCGAGATCCGTTCGGTCTGAGCTTGTCGAAGTATGAACCCGCAGATGTACAACAATTCGATACAGACACGGTACTACGTTTTATCTCTCAGGCACAGACCGGCGGCCGTTTGTCTACCCAGGGTTGGGCTCGCTCAATTTGTGATGCAATCCT
This sequence comes from uncultured Enterobacteriaceae bacterium, assembly GCA_964495015.1. Classification (GTDB taxonomy): domain Bacteria; phylum Desulfobacterota; class Binatia; order Bin18; family Bin18; genus Bin18. The sequence continues at coordinate 6,944 of CAZBUD010000003.1, forward strand.
CAGTAGGACGTCTTCTTGTCCATACGCGGGCACGAAATGTACGCCGACCGGTAGATCGTCTGGAGTCCAGTGGAGTGGCAGCGAAAGGGCTGGCTGGCCTGTCACATTAGTGGCTGGGGTAAAGGGAATCACGTCGAGGTTGCGTTGCCATTTAGCGAGAGTGTCATGAGTTGGACCACCCATATCGCCCAAGCGTGGCGGGGGCTCACCCAGGGTAGGGGTGACGAGGAGGTCAAAACCGTCAGCCCACCAACCGGCCATGCGGCGTGCCCAGGCGTGCAGCCAGTTCATGGATGACAGATAGCTCGTGGCTGAAATCTTGCGGCCTTCTTCAACAAAGCGCCAGGCGTAGGGCTCAATATCTCCTTCTCCAATTCTCTGTCCGGTTGCGGCCTCGACGTCCTCCGCAGTGAGCGCTGAGTGCGCGTCCACCACATGGCAGAAGTGCTTGATCCATTCTGCTTCGTCATACGCTTCGGGGTGCGCAATCTCAACTGTGTGACCGAGTGATTCGAGCAGCTTGCCCGCATTCTCAACCGCAATTTTGCACTCCGAATGCAGTGGAGCGTCGTTGCGTGGTTTCTGGAGCATCAGCCCGATGCGCAACGTGCCGGGATCACATCCGACTTCTTCCTGGTAAGGGCGCTCAAGAGTTGGCGCACTATACGGGTCGCCGGGCATCAGGCCTCGCATAATGTCTAAGACGCCGGCAATATCTCGGACTGACAGTGTCATAACGCCTTCATTTGCTAAACCATGCCAGCACTCCCCCATCCCTGGACCAAACGATACGCGGCCACGACTGGGCTTCAAACCAACAATGCCGCACATACTGGCAGGGATGCGCAGCGAACCCCCGCCGTCTCCGCCATGACCAACGGCGACAATGCGAGCGGCAACGGAGGCCGAGCTGCCTCCGCTTGAGCCGCCCGGAGAATGATCCAGATTCCACGGGTTATGCGTTGGACCATAGGCGGCCGGCTCCGTTGTGCCCATCAGGCCCCACTCTGGGGTGTTTGTTCGTCCTACACTGATGAATCCCGCCTCGCGAAACTTGACCGATAGATATGTGTCCTGGGGTGAGGCAAAGTTCAACCGTTTGAGGAACTGCATGCCGTGGTGCAACGGCTCTCCCGCCGGGCCGCCAAGCAAGTCTTTCATGACAAAGGGGACGCCGCGAAAGGTACCGTCTGGTAGGTCCGCGGCCTGGGCTTGTCTGCGGGCTTTGTCAAAGAGTGGGTGAATGACTGCATTCAATTGAGGGTTGAGCTTTTCGATCCGGGCGATGGCGGCGTCTACCAGCTCCAGGGGACTCGCGTCTCCTTTTCGAACGAGTTCGGCCTGTGCGGTCGCATCCAGATAAGCAAATTGATCAGCCATGGTACGACTCCTTATAAAACGTTTGAACGTTTGACTGAGACCTTGAGAGCAAAGCCCTCAGGTGCAGGCGCAAGGACCCGCCCCTTTTTTCACGAGATCAGAAAAGATCCTTACTGTGAAGCTGTAGGTCAAGAGAGGTGCGGATCGCCTGATCTACGGGCGCTACCAATCTAAAAGTAGGCATGCCTACGCGTTAATTCTTCGCCGGGGCTCGGCATGAAACGTCTCATTCTACATGACCTTTTCCTGTTCGCCCTGAACTTTTCGAAGGGGAACGGAGACAACGCAGCGCACAGTTTTAGTGTAGACGCAGCATTACGGCCGGCTATACGAGCCGCCTACGCCGCAGTTGCGCCAGCCGCTAGGACAAAGAGCCAGATACAACAGCCAAATCCTACCACAAAACTCAGAGTGCGCAGCGGGGCCATATTCGTGATGTAAAAAATAGGATGCAGCACGCGGGCGGCAATAAACACCATCGCCAACGTTGCTGAGGTGGCCGCGTCTGCACCTGCTAGATGTGCGACAATCACTGCTGAGCCAAAAACAGCCACGGCTTCCCACGCGTTCTGCTGCGCGGCGTTGGCGCGCGCCCCTCCGTCCTTCAAGTCTAGGGCTTGTGTACGTGGATTCTGCAAATCCGGTTTCCCGAATTGTTTAACCCGGAAGTACGCGGTAGTCCCCGCCAGTACGTACGGGATAATGACCATAATCAAAAGACACCAGAATGGCGTAGTCATGACGTTTCCTCCTCGTTTCCCCGTGGTGTTACGTGAATCTAGCCGCAACATGGCAGAAAGAAGGTGCAAAAGCGAGAGAATTTTACATTTTTGCATACCGGCTACTTAGTTCGCCGTCGACAACTGCAAGATGGCATTCCTGGTCCCCGGCCAAACGCGCAACACGGCAAACGTAGAGCGGCTGACGATCCAGACCGTCATCACCAGCCAGTCTTTAGCGAAGGCGCTGGCGTGGGTGGGGTCAATTTGGGAGAGGAGAAGAACCCCCGTGCCCGTGGCGACGATCATGACGTTACGTAGGTAGGCGTAATCGCCGGTTCCCCACTTGAAGCGATCAGTGACAAAGGAGAGGGAGTTGACGGGTTGGGTCAGGGCGCAGATGGAAAGTCCCACTAGGAAGAGTGAGTGAGCACTGGGAGGAACGAGCATTGCAGCCAGGGTGTGATCAAAGAGGAGCAGCGTCAACAGCAGACAAGCGTCTGTGACCAGCGCCCAGCGACACGCAACCCGAGCCGCCAGTCGAGCGATAGACCGGCGGTCTGCACCGTGAAAATAGCCAATCAGACTTTGGGCTATGACGACAAAGGCGTCTAGCAAAAAGGCCAGAAACATCCACAACTGGCGCAGCAATGATGCAGCGCGCCGGCCTCAATGCTTTTCTGTGGAACGGTCCAGGTCGCGCCAACATAAATACCTGGGCGAAGCCGGTGCGGACGGCCAAGTCACGGCCGATTATAAAAAACGTCGTGCATAGTGGTAACAATGACGATGAGGTTGGGTATTATACCCAGGAGACGAATTTTTAGATCGGCTGCGTATCCGTCTGGACCGACGCATCCGTACTCATCCAAGCTGAACGATTTTCTATTCCTTGGCAGGTGATTAGGGTAAGCCCCAAGCCCAGCATTGCTAAGAGCAGAAGCCCAAGACTAGCGACACTCCCGACTTGGTTCGGCTTTCCTGCACCAATGGTCTGAGCAACTTCGGTCCGCGTCCCAATGCCAAGAAAATTGAAGATCCACAATACGCCAGAAAGGAGGGCGGTGACTTCACCGAGTCCCACTGCCGATGTCGCACCCAAACGTTCAACAAAAACGGTATCGACCAGGCTGGCAAAGGGCTCGACAACAAGGGAAGCCATGACGAGCCGGGCGAAAGTTGCAAGGGTGCGGTGCGGATATCGGACGAATGGATGAGCGCCCGGCGCCTCGACAGGTACGGGAATACGAACTGCTACCTTACTCAATTTTTGGAGTTTCCTCGCCCCTGCGGGACGAGGCTGAAAGGGATACCAAACCGATCTCGCAGATCTCTCTCCTCAAGTTAGGGCCCATCTCGGCTGATGGAGAAGAACTGGCAAGTCGTTGAAAGTCGGGATGGTTGTGCTGACCTAAAACCAATAGTCATCCCAGACCAACAATCCTACGACTGCGCGGCGGCGGTGCCACTTCGTATATTCCGCCGCAGCCGCGACTGCCTTACTTTCCCGCAGATGATACGAGAGGACGTCTCCCTGCACACCCGGGGACGGCGAGGGTTCGGCCAAAACAATGAACGATTCGCCGAGCCCTGTGACCGGAGTCCGGTTGCCTTCATCTCGTGGATTCAGCGGAGGATGCTGGAGCTTCGGTCGTGCGTTGAAATTCGCCGGACGGGTGCTGTATCGTTTCTCTAACAACCAAACGTGGGCAAATCCTGGTGGAATTTGCTTGCGGGCCTCGGGATAGATCTGCTCTACACGATCCTTGGCGAGTAACAGACTCCAGCGTCTGCGGCGATTCGAGACGTAGATAAACAGCTGCCCAGCGTCGCCTTGTCCGACGCGAGTGAAGGGCGTGCGACCAGGCAGGATATTCGAAGGGAAGTCTCGGTAATAGTAATCTGGTTGCGTCGTATCCATAACGAATCCCAGCAGCGCAGGGCAGCTTATGAACTAAGGGTGCGCCTCGATAACGGGGATGAGACATGCTGCCCCGCTAAATCCATGCGTTGCCATCTGCGGTCAAATCTCCACTTGCGTCTCCGGTAATCACCGTTCCAGCTGGTTCAACCAGCATGACGTGACATTCCTGTTCGGCCACGGGTTTATGTTCGATACCTTTGGGAACGACAAACATTTCGCCGATCTTCAGTTCAACACTTTCGCCACGAAAATCAATAGACATATGCTCGTCGATGACGATAAAGACTTCATCCGTTTCGGCATGACTGTGCCAGACAAATTCGTTTTGGAATCTGGCCAGCTTAAAATGGTGGCCGTGCATCTGCGCTACGATTTTCGGCGACCAATGCTCAGAGAACTGAGTGAATTTCTGTGCAAGGTTAACGGCTGTATGGTTCATCAGTATGACCTCTCTTCACCATATACCTGTCGCAGTCGCGATGCCGTCAGAGCGATCTCCACGCAGGTCATTACGGAATACCAGCCTGGCGTCCGCACCTGAGGTGACGGTCATGATGGCGGCAACAATGATGAATGCAAGGAGCTGTGAATCGAACATGCCGGTCACTCCCCCGAGTACTATTCAGCCGCTACCTGTACCATCCACCAGTCCGGGATGGGCAAGGTTTGAAAAGCACCATAGCGACGGTACAACTCATGGCCATCGCGAGTGGCCGGCGCAAAGCGCCGAATATTTTCCAATTCGGGGTTCGCGGTCACGCATTCAACCAACCATTTGCTTAATCCGTTTCCGCGGTGGGCATCGAGGATAAACGCGTCGCACAACCAGGCAAATGTCGCGTAATCGGTGACAAGGCGGGCAAAGCCGACTTGCTCGGCTTCTGCACACGCCCCAAGGCAGAGAGAAGGTTTCGTTGATTTTTGGACGAGTGGGATTGAACGACCCCGCGCCCAATAGGACGACTGGTCCAGGAAAAAGTGAATCAGCGCTATATTGAGGTTCGTTTTGTCAGTGCTGATGATGTAAGCGTTGCGATGATACACTACGACTGCCATTATTTCCTCCGTGAATAATGGGCCGTCCACACATTTCGCTACTGCTTTCCCGCGTGCATGTCACCTAGCCTACCATTACCTTGGCCAGGGTGACAAAATTTTCCGATATCGCGTAAAATATCGTTGAAAGAAAAACCATATTGTTCTCCCTTGCTGTTCCGTATAGAGGGGAAACGTATAGGGAGGAGAGAAGTGCACTCGACAAGCAACTTCTCCCAGGAGGATAGACATGCGTGCCGTCAAGAAACGGGAAACATCTGACGACTGGGTTTGGCAGGCGATTCGAGAGGAGGCGGCCCGCGAGGCTGATAGTGAGCCTGTTCTGGCTAGTTTCTTACACTCGATTATTCTGAATCATGCGTCGCTGGAGGAAGCGCTGAGCTATCATCTCGCAGGCAAACTTACCAACTTGAATCTGCCGTCCATAACCCTGCGTGACATCATCATGGAAGCTATGGCGGCTGATGCAAAGATCGGCAAAGCAGTTCGGGCGGATATATGTGCAGTGCGGGATCGTGACCCTGCTTGCACTTTCTATTCTGCGCCGTTGCTGTATTACAAGGGCCTGCATGCTCTGGAAGCTTACCGCATTTCTCACTGGCTGTGGACCCAAGACCGACATACTCTGGCGTTCTGTTTCCAGAATCGAATCTCGGAAGTCTTTGGCGTGGATATTCATCCGGCGGCGCGTATCGGCTCAGGCATTCTTATCGACCATGGTAGCAGTCTGGTTATTGGTGAGACCGCTGTGGTGGACGACAATGTATCCATGCTGCAAGGGGTGACTCTCGGTGGAACCGGCAAAGAGTCGGGTGACCGCCATCCAAAAGTTCGCACTGGCGTGCTTATTAGTGCCGGAGCAATGATTCTCGGCAATGTTGAAATCGGTGCAAATGCCAAAGTTGGCGCGAACAGTGTGGTCCTCACCGATGTCCCGTCTGGATGCACGGTTGCTGGCGTGCCAGCCAAGCTGGTTGGCCGTTGCGCCAAGCTCCAACAGCCTGCTCTTGAGATGGATCATAATCTTCCGACCAGCGGCGAGACGGAGGATTCCCGAAGAGGTATCTGAACAATGAATCGTAGGGTGGTTGAGCCCGGGTTCACTTAACGATACTCCACTACAGCATGCGTTCCTGCCCGTCACAGAATCGTTTGATCAGCAGGATGAGTTCTTCCGCAGTAGCTTATAGCGGGGCGTCATCCTCATACGCCGCGTCAAACTCGGGCATATACACTTCCTTGGTCTTGGCCTGAGCGCAGATCGGCATCAAATATCTAAAGTCGGGGGCGTGGGCATTATGCGGCCAGTCATCCATTGTCCAGTCAAAGGGGAGTTCGATGATATCGCCCTGCGGAGTCAGCAGCACCTAGGGTTGTGTATCCCCCATCAGACTCGAATCATATAGAAGCTCTCTCTGAACAAGTAGGTCGGTCGAGCAGGGCGAGTAATTTGCACACGGCGCGCGGCCGCCCGTTGGTCGCTTGCCGCAAAACTGCTCGATCACCCGGAAGCTGCGTTGCAGCTTGTAGAATTCGCCTTCGCGCGTCTGATCCCGCGCACTCTCATGAAGATAGCCATGAGGGGTAACCTCTTTGCCACTGTCGAGAATAGCTCGGACCGTAGCTGGGTATCTTTCGATACACCACGCCGGAACAAAAAAGGTCCCTTGTATGTCATAGCAATTAAAGAGCTTCACAATGCGTGGGCCGGTAACGTGTTGACGGCGAAGCTAGAGGCGAAGCATTTCCCGGTGAGGTTGAACGGCCCATTGGGCGGTCGACAGAAATGCCCGGACCCTACTCCGTAAACACCAAATGTCCGGCAGCATCCTGGGCACGGACCTTAGCTTTGATGTCGTCCGAGAGTTCGATTTTTCTGTGTGCGGAGAATTTTTCTTGGTCTATGGTCGGACGCAGAAAATATTCTTCCGGCTTGAGCACTTCCGACTGGCTTTTGCGTTGAGCAAAATACCACACCCGTCGCAGTACGCCCGGACTAAAAAAGACTTCCTGGTCTTTGTCTGACCATTCTTTGAGATGGTGTGTGTCATGCACGCTGTAGCGCATATAGTCGAGGGTCACATCCCAGTAATGGTTAAACAGTATGCTGTAGCCTTTATCTCCCATGTTTGGGTTGCGGTGTGTGGCTATGCGGGTTTCCACAAAAATAAGATTTCCGTCGCGACCGTACTGTTCGATCCGTAAGGGATAAAAATGGTGTTTATCTAACCAATAAATGATTTTCGGCGCATAGTAGTTGGGTAGCCAGTCTTCCTTGACTGTCGTTTCAAGCACCCAACAATCAACGCCGCCCTTTTCGGTATAAAAGGCGTAGTCATCCCCCATCATTCTGATCTGATCAGTCGCGACATCGTGGAGCGTGCCATCAGACTTGCCCAGGGTAACGGTGGGCCGGGTATTGGGGAAGCGGACGGTCTCATACAGGGTGTCCGCGCCGATTAGCTTCCAGGAAAACTCCCACGGGTCGCGACCGAAGATATCGTCAAAACTCTCGGCTCCCTGGGCGAGTTTGTCGCCGCGGCGCGGCTGAGGTTGACGCCGGACGCGGCGCAGGCTGGGCGAATAGACGAACATATCCCAGCGCGTGGCCGAGTCGCCGCCCGCGCGATATTGGGTCATAAACATCTGATTGCCGAGGTCTTCGGGTGGATAAAAATTTTGTCCGGTGATCTTCCGTGTGGGCTCGCCCGGCTCTGTCGCATATAATTCTCCCTCGAAGCCTTGCTCGCCTTTTGCATTCGGCACGTAAAAGATGGGGCTGTGCATCTTGTTTGTAATCAAATACCCGTGTGCAGTCAGAGCGCCGCTGACATCAACAAAATTACATGACCAACGCGGCGAGTGGCTGAATTCCATGGCCCGATAGCCCATTTCTTCGGCTGTGTACGGTGGCTCAAACGGATATCGTTCGGCCGGCATATACGGTCGCTCAGGATCTCGTGGAGTCTCGGTGCGTGTATCGAAAAGTGCACGCTCTTCTGGTGTGAGTTCAGGAACGGTCCGCCAGGTCTTTGTTGCCGACGGGGCGTTGGCCGTTACTGGGGACAAACACAGTGTACTGAAAATATAGAGTAAGAGAGCAAGGCTGCTCTTCATGACCCCTCCTTAGGATTCCGGAATCCATACGAACTCGCTGCTTGGTGATCCTACTTCGCGCGACATATACCCGCAACCTACGCTCACCCCCCAGCCTGGCGCAGGGATTTTAGACCTCCGAGCTGCTGGCAGAACTGTCTTTGCATGATAGAGCTAGGGCACGATACACTGTTGGATAAGGAGGCGGCAATGAGGCAGAGACATGTCGGATTCGTACTTATCGCGCTATTTTTGCTGGGTGTAGAAGCGCGCGCAGACGGCGGAACAACAACAGGAAATCCTGCCCGGTTTATCCGGCGTTGCGGTGGTGGTCGAACCTCTCAATGCTGAGGCTGAGCAGGATGGACTGAGCGCACAGCGATTGCAGGAGGCTGTTGAAAGACAACTGCAGGCGGCCGATATCCGCGTACTCTCCGAAGACGAATGGTCAACCACGCTCGGCGGTCCATATCTATACATTAACGTCGCTGCGCTCAAAAAGGATTATGGGCTGTATGCCTTTTCTGTCGAAGTGTGTGTCAACCAACCGCTGACCCTGCTGGGCGACCAGGGAATCAAACAATTTGCAGAGACATGGGAGAGACGCGAGGTCGGTACGGTTGGAGTCGAGAAGCTGGCCTCTCTAGAACAGAGTGTCACCACCCACGTTGGGGCTTTTGTGACTGGCTATCGAGCGGTTAATCCGGTGTAAGACGACGGAATGGCTCTGCGGAGAAATTCGAAAAAGCAATGATCTTTTCTCGTGTTTGGGTGTGTTTCGTCCTTGCTGGAAACTTAGTGGTGGTGGGGATTTCTGTTGGCTGGTCCCAAACGTCTAATCCCATTGTTCCGATCCTACTGCCTGAAATCGAGGTGCGCGGGACAACACCTTTGATGAGCTTGGCGGTGCCGCGTGAACAAGTTCCCGTCAATGTGCAGATCGTTACAGGCGAACAGATAAGCAAACGTGGTGCGCTGAACCTGACCGACACACTTGCACGCGATCTGGCCGGTGTACATCTGATCCACGTGCAAAGTAATCCGTTTCAGCCCGATGTCACCTACCGTGGTTTCAGCAGTTCATTCTTGATCGGCACGCCACCCGGACTCAGCGTCTTTGTGGATGGCGTCCGCGTCAACGAACCATTAGCCGATCAAGTCAACTGGGATCTCATTCCCACTGATGCGATTGATCGCTTGGAGCTAATCCCCGGCTCAAATCCGGTCTATGGCCGGAATACACTAGGCGGCGCGATTGTGATGCGAACCAAACGCGGCTTTACCCATCCTGGTACGACGGCTGAGGTATGGGGCGGCAGTTTTGCCCGCTATCGGACCTTGCTGCAAACCGGTGCCAGTATGGGCAACTTCGACTATTTTGTGTCCGGTAATCTCTTTCTCGAAGATGGGTATCGGGATTTCTCAAAGAGCCATGTCGGCCAGCTGTTCGGCAAGGTCGGCTATCTTGGCAGCCTCGATGATCTCAGCCTGTCCTTCACGCATGTGAATAACAAATTGACCGGCAACGGCCCCTTACCCGAAAGCCGTCTGAAGCGTGATCGGTCCGCGATCTTTACCCATCCGGATATTTATGAGCCTGATCTGTGGTTTGCGAACGGACAATACGAACGAGACCTGGGCCGCGCGTTCTCTTTGGCAGCGAATGTGTACGGCCGTCTCCTGGATGTCGATCAGTTTAACCGTGACGTTGGGGAAGATTTGGACGCCCGAACCAATCAGAAAGGCTGGGGCGGCGCACTGCAGCTTGTTTATCAAGAGACAGTACTCGGTGTCCCCATTAAGGCAACCTTGGGAGCCGATTATGACGGCGCGAGATTGGATCATCTGATCGCTGAGCGGGAGTTGGGCGAAAATGATGATGATCTGGCACCTCTCGAAATTGCAACCAATGTCAAAATACAAACACATGCCGGCGGGCCGTTTTTCACTATCGCTGCCGAGCCCATAGCGCGTCTCACTGTCACGGTCTCTGGCCGCCACGATGTCACACATTTGAAAATCAAAGATCGCCTGGCGGGCAATGAGGACGATGCTGATGGGACGGATGCGGGTGGCAGCCATACGTTTGACCGCTTCAACCCTGCCGTTGGCGCGACCTACAAACTGGGGGAGAATCTGAGTGTGTATGCGAACTATAGTGAGAGCTATCGGGCGCCCACGGCTATCGAGCTGACCTGCGCAAATCCGGAAGAGCCGTGTCCCATTCCCACCGCCCTGGTGGATGATCCGCCGTTGGATGCGGTCAAAGGCAAGAGCTGGGAGACGGGTCTGCGTTGGGCGTTCCCGCCCTACCTTGAGACCACACTGGCATTCTTTCGAACAGACCTGAACGATGACATTCTGTTCCAGAACGAGCCGGAGAGCCGCGTGTTGGGGTTTTTTCAGAACGTTGAGGCAACGCGGCGCCAAGGTATCGAGCTGTTACTGCGCGGTACGTGGAGCTGGGGCAACTGGTTTCTCAATTACACCCTCACTGACGCCACGTTTGAGGATGATATCCAACTCTTCACCTTTGCGAATGAAGACCGCTTGGCCCAAGTCCGGGCGGGCGACCGGCTGCCGTTAGTCCCGCCGCATCGACTCAATGGAGGTTTTGAGTTGCAGGTCGCCCCGCGCTGGCGACTCCAGCTTGATGGCGTGTATGTTGATGAGCAATATCTGCGCGGGGATGAGTCGAATGAGAAGCCTCGCCTAGACCCATACTTTGTTGCCAACGCACAGATAACGTATCAATATAAGAACTTCGATATTTTCCTGCGTATAGAAAATCTATTCGACACAGACTACGAAACCTATGGCGCGTTCTTTGAGAACGTGCTTGATGACACAGGCACCGAACGATTCTTTGGACCGGGAGCGCCGTTCGGGGCCTTCGGTGGTGTGCGCGTCAATTTTTAACGCCGTCCCTCAGTCAGTCTGTTTACATCATACATAGTCTGCACTTCCTCGAGGTCCGCGTCAGGATAGCCCATATCAAACGATGGGAATAAAGACGCTTGTCCGGTCTTGACGTCAATAGCAGCGACGCCAAGGTAGCGGCTGACCTGCATGCCTTTATTCATTTCCGGATGGTTGAGGGCATCCTCAGACCAGCCATACTGCATCCCCCACACTTTCCACAGCTTGCCCTCTTGGTCGAAAGCAACCCCGGCAACCGTCCGATAAGTCTGCGTGTCGAGAAACAGGATTTTACTGCTGTAGGGATGATTGGTCCTTTTGGATACGAGCTCGACAACCAGCGTTTTGCGTAGTTCCCAGCGACCAAACGGGACTCTGCTATTGGGACCATAATAGCGCGCATACGCATACTGCGTGTTCATGACGTGTAAGATGTCTTTCCAGCCATGGAAGGTCCATGCATAGTCGAGCACCCGTCCTGAGAAGCCAAAGAAGTCGTCAAGCGTCGTATCTGAGCCTTGGAAGGAGTCGGCCTTTTCTTCCGCCGATACCCGACGGACTTTGCGCAGGGAAGGGACATAGGTCCAGGCCTGGTCAGCCTGGTGGGGGTCGCTGGAGCGCTGGATGAGGATGCGCAAGCCGCGCATTTCATACGGATCGGTAAATTCGTTAACATCCTTCCACTCAAATTGCTCAGCCCCGGGGACGGGCAGGGTGTAGTTCTGCTCTGCGAGCATAGCCAGATGGCTGTGATACACGCGCTGGTAGCGTTGCAGGAGAACACGCTCGACTGTTGCGCTGCCCTGGGTGATATCCTCGGGCAATCCTGGTAAGGCACCGTGTGTGCCACCTGGTTTGATCATAATCGTGGCGAAGTTCCCGACCTTTATACCATAATGCTGCCAGCGGAAGTTAAAATTCCAGCCGACCTTGAGACCTGAGGTTGGATCTGAGGGGTCGAGCTGATCTGCGGGAAAGGGCTGGCCAGCAACATAGCCTTCGAGGCCACCGTCTTGTGCCAAACGCGTTTGGCTAGCATATTTTTCCGTGGCTTCGAGATAATCCTTACGGGGCGTGTAGTCACCTGTGGGTGTAATTTTAAACGTCACCTCTGGGAACTGAAATTCTTCAAAATAGCCGGGAGGAATAAACGGGCGGACTTTTTCTAGCTCATCGAATGTAAGCGTAGTGCCGGGCTGGAAATCCGGCCGCGCCTGTTTGTGTTGTGCAACCCACTGTAGCAGAGTGCCGCGGGTCATGGCGCGGCGTTCATCTTGCGCCCAACTCGGTCCGGTCCAGACCAACAAGCCCATTATTAATAGAAGAATAAACGGCATTCGCCCCCCCTCACGTTCTCTCTGCTTTGTCCATCTATATTGCGCGGACCAGCCTAACGATTCTCTCTTGGGATGCAAGCCCATTATCCCAGACCGCCGCTCTTATCCAACAAAAGCCTTTGCAAAAGACAAATGCTTGGCTATGTTGGCGACGGATAGCGTTCCGTAGGGTCTATCAAGCAGATATGCAGAAACAAAGGAGGCCGGCATGAAAACGATTACGGTGAGCCCAGAGGAAATGGAATCTCGTATTGCCCGCTTTCACGATCTTAAGCCTATCCTAGCGATGCAAAACGATAAAATTCCGCTGGAGGCGCGGGACTATATTTACGCCCGCAAGTTGCTGCCTGTTATCTCCTCCAAAGGTGGAGAAGGGCCGTTTGGTCCGGCCCCCATCGCCGAAGCCGATGGCTATTCCGTGACTATTGCCGTGTGTCCTCCCAACCAAGGGCCGGGCCTACACGCCCACCATAAGACACACGAGACTTTTACCTGCCTCAAAGGCACCTTTAAAATCCAGTGGGGTGATGATGGAGAATACCACATTATACTCAACCAATTTGACACGGTCGCTGTTCCGCCCGGCGTGTGCCGGAGTTTCACCAATATCGGGGATGACGAGGGCTGCCTCCAGGTACTGATCACAGGTGGGGTGCACGATATGCAAGATATTGCGTTTCCGCCGAGTGTGGCTGAACAGATAGAACGGACCGGACCAGGGGTGCTAGATGAAATCAAGAAGACGGGTCTGGCTTTCGATGCTGGCACGGAATAGGGTTTTTTTAGATCAAAAAAGGAGGGTGTCATGAATATTGAGGATCTCGCCAAACGGCTCCAGGTTTTGGAAGACATCGAAGCCATCAAGAAAGTGAAAGCAGAATACTGCGCACATTGTGATGACGGCTACAATCCGGACGGGATTGGGGCATTGTTTGCAGAAGATGGAGTCTGGGACGGTGGCGTTGATGTATTCGGTAAATATGATGGCCGGGACGCTATTAAGAAATTCTTCACCGGCGCGCCCAAGGTGATACCGTTTGCCGTTCACAATGTCATGAATCCCATTATTGAAGTTGACGGCGATACTGCCACGGGCCAGTGGTATCTCTTTCAACCCTGCACGATGACCGAGGCCGACGGCGACAAAGCCGTGTGGGGTGCCGCCAAGTATTCCGACGACTATAAGCGGATCAATGGTGAATGGAAGATCCAAACCCTACGCGTCAAGTTTGAGTTCTGGACGCCATTTGAAAAGGGCTGGGTTGAAAAGAGGATGATTCAAGATTAGACAACGTGCAAAACGTAGCGAAAATCCACTAACAAAACTTCGTCTTATCTCGTAGGCCTGGATACCTGCTTGCGCAGGGATGACACAATACGGGTCGTCATTCCCGTGGAAACGGGAATCCAGGGAAGGGAGCAGTGATATGCAATTCTACAATTTCCATCTCATGCCTTGGCCGCATTTACCCGAGGACTTTGACGACAAAGCAAAATACCCTTCCGCCTGGGTAACCCTTTCCAATAAGTATTATGACCCGAAAAAAGGCCACACGCTCTACAACCAGTACCTGGACCAGATCGAATACGCAGAAAAACTCGGGTTTGAAGGCGTGTGCGTCAACGAGCATCATCAAAACGCCTATGGCACGATGCCGTCGCCCAATATCGTGGCTGCCCTGCTCGCGCGTCGGACCACGCGGATCAAGATTGCGATCATTGGCAACGGTCTGCCACTACGCGATCATCCGCTGCGGGTGGCTGAGGAAGTCGCCATGCTGGACGTGGTGACGGGCGGCCGCATTATCTCCGGCTTTGTGCGTGGGATTGGGGAGGAATACTATTCCATGGGTGTGAACCCCACGCATTCGCTAGCGCGCTTTCGTGAAGCGCATGATCTCATTGTTCGTGCCTGGACCGAGACTGGGCCATTTCACTTTGACGGTGAACACTATCAAGTCCGTTACGTAAATGTATGGCCGCGACCGCTACAGAAACCTCATCCGCCGATCTGGATTCCCGGCTTTGGCAGTAAAGAAACCGTGGAATGGTGTGCCGAGCCGTCACGCAAATATCCCTATCTGGCTGTCTTCATGCCGGACGATCTAGTGAAGTGGTTTTTTGATGCCTACCGAGAGGCGGCGGACCAGTATGGTTACGAAGCCTCGCCTTATCAAATGGGGCACTTATTGCCCATCTACGTGGCCGAGACCGACAGTAGGGCAGAAGAAGAAGCCAAAGCCCATATGTTGTGGCTCTATCATTATGGGTTGCGACACAAATGGGAGATGTTGTTCCCGCCAGGCTATACATCGGCGGCGTCAATGAAGCGCATTATGGCCCGCGCGGATGACTTTGATTATGGAAACATGGACTTTAAACGTCTCAATGACAGCGGCTACTGTGTTGTTGGCAGTGCTGAAACTGTTCGCGATCGGCTCGCTCACTACGTCAAAGAACTCGGCTTCGGCCTGCTGCTGCCCCTCCTGCACGTTGGGGACATGCCGCACCACCGGGTCATCAAAAATATGGATCTGTTTGCCACCGAGGTCATGCCTCCCTTGCGTGCCGAATTTAGCGATATGTCGCAACGCTGGCTAAAGGCGGCGTAAAGGTGTGGGGGCCCCGTGTTGTTGCCCTTTTTCGTAGGGTGGGCCCTGCGCGCTGAGGGTAGGGTTTCAGGTTACGCTACGCTAACCTGACCTACGGTCTGTACGTACCAAGGAGAAGACCATGCGCAGACGCATCTACCTCAACGCCTTCCATATGAACTGTGTCGTTCACCAATCTCCAGGCCTGTGGGTCCGGCCGGAAGATCGGATGGAAAACTACACCGACCTCAATACCTGGATTGAACTCGCCAAAGTGTTGGAACGTGGAAAGTTTGACGCGCTCTTTTTGGCTGACGTTGTTGGCGTTTACGATGTTTTTCGTGGCGGTCGGGAGGCGGCGCTTACGCACGCCGCCCAGGTGCCGGTGAATGATCCCATGCTGCTTGTGCCTGCGATGGCCGCTGCAACCGAACATTTGGGTTTCGCCTTCACCAGTTCTATCTTCCAGTATCATCCGTTCACGTTTGCTCGACTGATCTCAACTTTAGACCATTTGACAAAAGGCCGTGTTGCCTGGAACATTGTGACCTCGTACTTAGAAAGTATGGCGCGCAGCTATGGCCAGTCTGGTTTGGTTGAGCATGACGAGCGCTATGATATGGCGGATGAATATTGTGATGTGTGCTATAAGCTGTGGGAATCGAGTTGGGAGGACGGTGCGGTTGTTAAGGATAGGCAGCGTGGAATGTATGCGGACCCAGCCAAGGTGCGCAACGTCGTTCACGAGGGCAAGTATTACAAAGTAGACGGGTGTCATCTTTCCGAGCCCTCACCGCAACGTACCCCTGTTTTATACCAGGCTGGCTCATCGCCGCGCGGGCAAGCGTTCGCCGCCCGCCACGCCGAGTGTGTGTTTCTCGCTGCTCCTACGCCTGAAATCGCGAGACAGTACACCCGATCGACCCGGAAACAGGCACAGCAGAATGGGAGAAACCCGGAAGACATTCTTTTCTTTGCCTACCTCAAAGTGATTACCGGGGGTACGGAAGCTGAGGCGCGGAAGAAGTACGACGACTACTTCAAACAGGTCAGCTACGACGGTGCGATGGCATTACTGAGCGGCTGGGCTGGGTACGACTTTGGACGGTTTGATCCGGACGAACCGCTCAAATACATCGAAACAAATGCGATTCGGACACTCTGGAATTCGTTCACCCGGGCAGACCCGGATCGCAAATGGACCGTACGTGATCTTGCCAAGTCTATCGGTATCGGCGGAGGTGGCCCCGTTGTTGTGGGCACGCCAGAACAAGTCGCGGATGAATTTCAGCGATGGACCCAGGCCGGAGTCGATGGGTTTAACCTCGCCTATGCTGTTACCCCAGGAACGTTTGAAGACTTTGTTTATGGTGTTGTGCCCGTTCTGCAGAAACGCGGCATGATGCAAGCAGAGTATCAAGACGGCACCTTACGTGAAAAACTCTACGGTGTTGGACATGCCCGGCTGACTGCGCCGCATCCGGCTGCGCGGTACCCGCGGGCGGATGCGGATCCCGCTCGTACCATTGTCTCACAGCAGCACCAACAAGACGAGGCAGCCGGTATGGCTGTGGGGAAACAGAATTTTTAAAGAGGTATCAGGATGACCACTACGACCGTCAAATCCCTTAGTCCCATGCAGCAAAAGCTTCTCAAAATGGTGCTCAAGCCCGCGTCCTATTTTAATACGTGGCTGTACCGTACTTCGGGTGGAAAACTTGGGGGGACGGCTGCGGGAGCACCTGTGATGCTACTGATAACGACTGGGCGTAAATCCGGACAGCCGCGAACAGCACCGCTGCTCTATCTTGAAGACGGTGAAGATATCGTTGTTGTTGCGTCTCAGGGAGGCATGTCCAAGGACCCCTTGTGGTTCAAAAACCTGGAAGCCAATCCGGAGGCTGAGATTGAAATTGGTAAAGAGAAGCGCAAGGTCAGAGCCCGCCGCGCAACGGACGAAGAAAAGGCGACCCTCTGGCCGAAGGTTACCGGGCTGTACTCAGGCTTTGATCTCTACCAAGCCCGTACAGAGCGGAATATTCCGGTCGTGCTTTTGTCTCCGGCGAAATAGGGCATCGTAGGGTGGGTGGAAGCGAAGCGTCACCCGTCGAAAAATGGTGGGTCCCTGAGGCCCACCCTAGCGGCTGGGCCCTGCCAGTTTCTTTGTAATACACGTTAAAATCCCCGGATAGTTTCAACTGCTTCTGCAAAGGCTTCAGGGTTTTCATCTGGGCGAGAGGTGGTATAGGACCACTAGCACCTACCCAAGACATAAGGTGGAATAGCATGAACGACGCAGCGCGAGGAAAGTATCTCCGCATAGCCCTCGTTGTCGTAGGGCTCACGTTTATTTTTGGCTTGTATCCCCTCATGAACATTCTCTGGCCCTCTGGGTGGAGCTGGGAGCCACGTCAACACGAGTATGAGCAGATGATCATGGGCGTGTATGCGACGCTGGGCGTTTTTTTGCTGCTCGCCTCGCGGAATCCGTCTGAGCATCGGAGTCTCATTTCGTTTACGGTTTGGTCGGGTGTTGTGCATGCGGCCATTATGGCGGTCCAAGCCATTGTTGATCCCACGGAACGTGCAAACTTGTTGGGCGATGTACCGGCGCTGTTTATCGTAGCGCTCATTCTGGCCGTACTGATGCCACGCCGGTTCTCAAGTCTCCCCTGACAAGAAAAAAGGAGAGTCTTATGAAATTTGGTTTTATGCTTCCTCAGTTTGGCGCCATGGCAACCCACGAGAACATGCTCTCAATGGCCCATCTCGCCGAAGAACAAGGCTTTGAATCGGTATGGGCCGCAGATCATGTGATTATGCCGACACGGATCTCTACACCGTACCCATACAGCAAGTCGGGGGAATATATTGCTGACCCAAAAGGTGCCCACCTTGAGCCGTTTACCATGCTGTCGTTTGTCGCAGGTTGTACGCGCAGGATTCGGTTGGGCTTTACCGTGATCGTGGCTCCGTACCGAAATCCCGTCGTGACCGGAAAGATGTTGGCCTCGCTGGATGTTCTATCGAACGGTCGCCTCGTTGTCGGCGTAGGCGCGGGCTGGTTAGAAGAGGAGTTCCAGGCTCTCGAGGTCTCGTTTGCCAAACGATGGGCACGCACAGAGGAGCATATTCGTATTTGGAAAGAGCTGTGGACGGCTGCAGAGCCACAGTTTGATGGGCAGTTTTATCATTTTTCTGAAGTCCAATGCCGGCCCCAGCCGCTCCAAAAGCCTCATCCCCCAATCACCATCGGTGGCCGAGGTAAGGCCAGCCTCAAACGCGTGGTGAGCCTCGGTGATGGTTGGCAAGTTGTCTCTGAGCATCCGGACGATGTGTATAGTACGGAAGGAGATCTGGCTAAAGACCTTGCTACTCTCAAACAGATGTCAGAAAAGGCTGGCCGGGATTTCCAAACAATTGAAATTACTGCAGTGATTATTGCTGGGACGGCAGAAGGCGTGCTTCGGGATATCGCGCAGTATGAACGGATTGGCGTTAGCCGCCTGATCTTAGATTTTCCGTCGTTTGTTTCCGATCCGCAAGAAATGGCGGCGATCTTGGAGAAGGTCGCGTCTGAGGCTGCGATGTGAAGAAGCGGTGGAGGCGGTAACGTTCCTTGTGCCTGCAGGGTGCTAAGGGGGACCGGGTGCAGCGGAGTGCTGAATACGATATTGTCATTGTCGGTGGAGCTATCATCGGCAGCGCTGTTGCGTATTTTCTCTCAGCCACTGATCATTTTCGTGGCCGTGTGCTCGTCATTGAGAAAGATCCGTCCTACCAAAAGTGTTCTACGACGCTTTCGCTCGGCTCTATTCGTCAGCAATTCTCTACGCCAGTTAATATTCAGCTGTCTCAGTTTGGAGTTGAATTCTTACGCTCTGCGAAGCAACGACTCGGCCAGGACGTCGAGGTCAACTTCCGGGAAGAAGGATATTTGTTGCTGGCAAGTGAGCAGGGGAAAGACATTCTTGAGCGCAACTCTGTTATCCAAAAGCAACAGGGCGCTGATGTTGGTCTCTTCAATGCGACTGAGCTGAAAAAACGTTTCCCATGGCTTAATACCTCTGATATTGCCCTAGGCTGTCTTGGACTGTCGGGAGAAGGGTGGTTTGATGCCCACAGTGTGATGCATGCGATGCGGAGAGTGGCTGTGGCCCAAGGCGCTGAGTTTATTCAGGGAGAGGTTACGCGTCTTGAAGTCCCACAGCAACGCGTTGTGTCTGCGCAGCTCAGTGATGGACGCATCTTCTCTTGTGGCGAGCTCGTGAATGCGGCTGGTCCGGTAGCAAGTACAATCGCTCGTATGGCCGGTATCGAGCTGCCAGTCGAAAGTCGAAAACGGTGTGTGTTTGTTTTTGATTGCCGACAGGCTGACGTGCTGCAACGCTGTCCGTTGATCGTTGATGTCTCAGGCGTTTACTGCCGGCCTGAAGGACAATATTTCGTGTGTGGGGTGTCTCCACCCGAAGATCAGGATCCACCAACACTGGACTTCAGTATTGATTATCATCTATTTGATGATGTCGTCTGGCCAGCGTTGGCCCACCGGGTGCCGGTTTTTGAAGCGATTAAGCAGGTCAATGCGTGGAGCGGGCATTATGCGTACAACACATTAGATCAGAACGCCATTGTTGGCCGGCATCCGGTCGTCAAGAATTTTCTATTTGCGAATGGATTTTCTGGCCATGGTGTCCAACAAGCAGCCGCTGTCGGTCGTGGGATCGCCGAACTGATTTCCCGCGGTGCCTATCAGACGATCGATATAGCGCCGCTGGGTTTTGAGCGAGTAGTAGAAGGACGGCCTCTACAAGAACTGAATGTAATTTAGTAGGGGCAACCCTTGTGGTTGCCCGTCAGAGGGTGGGTAAGGAGGACGGCATGGATTTGAGCAACAAAACAGCCCTTGTAACTGGCTCATCACGTGGCATCGGCAAGGCCGTTGCTTTACGGCTTGCCCGTGACGGCGCAAAAGTCGCCGTGAACTATGTGTGTCACCAAGATGAGGCGGAAAGTGTAGTCACAGAGATACGTGAGAATGGGGGCGAAGCCGTTGTCGTGCAAGCCGACGTTAGCAAACGTGCCGATGCTGAGCGTATGATTGCCGAGACCCGTGATGCGTTCGGTCATGTTGATATCCTGGTCAGCAACGCCGGGATCGTTATTGATAAGCCGTTTGTGGATAGCACGAGCGACGACTGGCAGGCGGCGATTGAAATCAATCTACACGGCTTCTTCAACGTGACCCAAGCCGTGCTGGCTCATATGATCGAGCGGAACGCCGGTCGCATCATTGCCACTGGCTCGTGCATCACTGAGGTGGCGGATTTTGGTGGCAATCACTACGCTGTGTGTACCGCGTCTAAGGGAGGGATCGTCGCCATGCTGCGTCCGATTGCTGCAGAGGTGGCCCGTCACGGGATTACCGTGAACGCAGTCTCTCCGGGTTATATTGCGACCGAGATGCTAGGGCAGATTGATCAGGCGGGTCTTGAGGCGACTCTACGTTTGGTGCCCATGCGCCGTTATGGACAGCCTGAAGAAATTGCTGCGGCCATGGCATTCCTGGCCTCCGACGAAGCTGCTTACATCACCGGCCAAACGCTGCGCGTCAACGGTGGCCTGTCGATGGGCTAACGGCTCCTACAATTCTCACACGCGACACACTCTCACCGGTCTTTACAGGGAAGGAGAGAAAGCCTTAGGTTTTCCGAAACCGAATGTAAGGAGAATTTTATGCCAGATCTGGATGCCCAAAATCACGAAATGCTGCTCAACTCCATCCGCCGGCTTGAACCTTGAGCACAAACGTTTTGTGTGGTTCTTCAAGCGTGATCGAAGGATAGCGGCCGTCTGCATCGATATTCCTGCCGCTTTTAATACTTCTCGTACGGTGAAATACTCTTGCGCGCTAAGCGGAACGAGAGGATGTTGCGGAGTCGTGTTTGTAGTAGCCTGTGTATAGATACTCAAGCTTAGGAACCCCACGAAGAAGAAACGCCGCTTTAGTTTGGATGAAAACAGGCACTTTTCAGCTGCTCGTCGTTTTTGGCGTTGTCTCCCTACCCTTGCCCGTCTGGACACAGGACGTTTGGGCGCGCGATATTTGGCTTGCCCCTGATCAGTATATATCGGCACAAGGGGACATTCTGGTTGTGCATCAATGGGCTGGTTCCGAGCTTGACCCAGAAATTGAACTAGAACTCTTGAAATACATGACTCCTAGATTTGAGTTGGCGACCCCACACGGGACAACCAACGTGCTTGCTGCTTTGCCGGATGGAGAAATTAAGCCGACGCGACCGCTCGATTTCGAAGGGCTAGCTCTTCTGACCATGGAACATGATTTTTTTGACTGCCCTTTCATACGCAAAATTTCTAGAGTACTTGGGGCACGAAGAGTTTGACGAAAAAATGCTTCATGATGGTATGCGCCAAACACCAAAGCAGCGCGAACGCTTTGCCCGTGCCTTCAAGCGTCTTATTCAGTTTGGGGAAGAGAAAAAAGGGAAGGGCCATAATCAGGTGCTCGGACAGAAAATCGAGATCGTTCTGGAGCAAAATCCTTACTTGCTTGGCCCTGGGGACCGTCTTGATGTGAAAGTACTTTTCGAAGACAAACCCCTTGCTGGCAAGCTGTTGAAAGCGTTCAACAAGAATAGTGTAGGAGAAATTTCAGAGTCTACAGCGCGGACCAACGCCCAGGGGCTCGCTCAGTTCACTCTGGACAAGCCGGGCATCTGGCTCCTGCGTCCTGTTCAATTAAGGCGGTGTAAAGAGCGTTCTTCTGGCGATTGTGAAGGGGTAG
Organism: uncultured Enterobacteriaceae bacterium; assembly: GCA_964495015.1. Taxonomy (GTDB): domain Bacteria; phylum Desulfobacterota; class Binatia; order Bin18; family Bin18; genus Bin18. The sequence goes on from CAZBUD010000003.1 coordinate 28,774, forward strand.
ATGGGGAGAGCTACTGGGCCTCGTATCCGTTCGATCTGGGTTAACAGAGCTGGGGTCCCCCGACGGGCGAACGGGTGACATCTCTGCGTTACACTCCAGCCGCCGCGTGATACATCACTCTCTGAACGGACTTGTGCATCGCGCTGTCACCCGCTGCAGTCGAGCAGTCGCTCTTTGGTAGGAAAACCTGCGCAAAATCACATGCTGGTAGCCGGCAGGCGCCTTTACTAAGTTCCTTCTCCAGTTTGTTTGCCTTAATATTCTTTACATTGCCCTTGGTGTTACAAATTTACACCTCGTACAGGGGCACGTGCACCTTATTCACACCAGGTGTGATCGATATGATCCCGGAAGCGTCAGCAGAAGCGCCACGACAAAGGACAAAACCAGTACTTGTTTCCTAATCACTCTCCTTTCTGAACTGACATCCTAGTTCATAGATAACCGCCTTATGTATGCTCATCCTCAGGTCGCTCATTGTCCTGAGGGGCATCGAGTTTAGGAATCGGCCCCTCTTATCTCGTATAAGAGAGCCAGTCGCCAACAAAAAGCCTACCCTCAGAAGATTAAAGCACCCTATATTTCGCGAGGAGCGTTTTTTGTAATGCTGTGGGATGGGGACGGTCCGCGTTGAGAAACGTCTGACAGCTAAGAGCATTGCGTGTTCTCTTGCGCTTTCTTATGATGCGAACCACAAGGAGGGGCGCATGGGGCAGGAGTCAGACCGCATGCTGCGGGAACTTGTTGAAAAAGAAGACATACGCGATCTTGTCCATCGTTACTGCTGGGCAGTAGATCGTGCTGAACTGGAAGACGTGATGGGACTGTTTCACGATTCGTGTGACCTGATCGTGAGTCCTCCGGGCCGACGACGAGAAGGTCGTGCCGCGGTCGAGCGCTGGTACGGACGTTATATGCGCCATCGTCTCGGCGTGTTGCGGCACCTGATTCACAATCAGGTCATCACCCTCGACGGTGAACGAGCATTTTCAAAAAGTTATTTTGATGCGGTCGGCGATCTGAAAGGCGAATCTATTGTCGTTGCCGGATTTTATGAAGACAGGCTGCTGCGTGTTGAGGGGGAGTGGAAATTTACGGAGAAGGTCATCGGGACGGACTTCATGGTCCCGCTGCATGAAGGCTGGGGTGGGGAGAAGTTCAAGGTCCGGCCGTGGTGGTACGAGGCGGAGCCGCAGTTAAAGGAATGATTTTAAACTGTAGGGGCGCCCCTACAATCCAGGGCTATTCCCCACCAGGATTATCACTCATAAACTTCCAGCTTCCGTGCTGGTTGTGGGTGATAAGTAAATCTTACTGACCGGCAGACTTATGGCCCCAAATGCTGCCTGCAGTATGGAGCTGGACCTGCCAGGTGCTGTCGTCGACCACGCGTGCGCCCCAGCCGTACTCGACCTCAAAACCTGAAGGTGAATTCATATAGAATGACACCATATGGTCGTTGGTGTGACGGCCGAGCGATCGAGCGATGGGAATGCCCTTGTCCTGACACAGATGATAGGTCGAGCCGACATCGTCCATCGACTGGACCTGCAGCATGAAATGATTGAGTCGTTTGGGCGGATTTGGCCGACCAAAAAAAGCGATGGTATGATGGCGCGGATTGCAGTGGAAGAATGCTAGTTGGACTTCTTCCCCGCTAGGTCGGGTCAACTGGACATAATCGCTAATCCGCATGCCCAATACATCCCGGTAAAATTCTACGCTTTGATCAAAGTCATCCATGGTGATGACCATATGGCCGAGACCTTGTTCCGCACCAACAAACCCGGACAGCGGGCGCGGTGACTGAAACGGACGGTTGAACGCCATGAGCGGGCCGTAGAAAATCTCAGACGGAATACCGCTTGGATCTTTGTACGTGATGAGCTCAACAACACGCCGTGCAGCGGCTTCTTCGTGTGTTCCGTGTTGAACCTCTATTCCGGCAGCGCGGAGTTGTTGTTCCATCGCACGCAGTTCGTGCGTGCCGGTGACTTCCCAGCCGAGATAGGTAACATCGTCCTGGCCAGTGGGATGAATGAGAAAGCGGTGGTGATAATCGTCCAACCGAAGTAACAGCGTCCCGTCGTCTTCTTTGTCGCTCATCTGGAGGCCCAAAGTCTGTGTGGAGAATTCCTCCCAGGCATTGATATCGCTCACGCCAATGCCTAGATAGCCTAATTGAGTAATGCTGGCCATACTGCCCTCCTCATGGTTGCAGGCTGAGCAGAAAACTTACCATACCCACCAAGTTGAAGCGAGAAGAATCGTACTGTCGCATTTACACACTCTCGTCCGGAACCATTCCTAATAAGTCAATAACGACCTTGCAGCCTGGAACGGGGAGAGGGCCAGGGATACGCACTGTGGTACTCGCCGGTGGATCAGTTGGAAAGAATTCAGCCCATGCCTCAAATGAAGTGAAAAATTCGCCAAAGTCGGTATAAAATCCCCGTCTCCGCAGAAGATAGTCGCGCGTTGTTCCCGCTGCTTCGCAAATGGCATCGATATTCTTCACAATGTAATTAACTTCTTTTTCCGCAGGGGAAGAGTAGTACGGAAAATTAGGATCAACTCGTGCCTCCGCCGGGACTCCAGTCCGGTAGTCGGTCGCCATCTGGCCCGAGAAAAAGAGAAGGGGGCCAGCTTGGATAGCTTGCGGTTCGTGCGCCAAGGGAGTAGGGGCAGCATCAGTTTTGATAGTACGCTTTGCCGGTCCGTCTTGCGGAACATAAGCGATAAGATTAACCGCGATCCGCAAACCCGGAACGCCAAGGTCGCACACCGGGACCGTTGTCCGAGCTGGCGGGTCTATTGGGAAGTATTTTTTCCAGACCTCCTCTAGGCGGTAAAAGTCTTGCACCTGCGTCATGTAGACTTCTGCCTTCACAACGTCCGCAAGAGAGGCGCCGGCAGTCTGAAGAACTGCTTGCTGCGCTTCGAGAATATATTCGGTTTGTAATCGTGCGCTCTCGGCATAGTAGATGAAGTTGGGGTCAACCTGGGCTTGCGGTGCGACGCCTGCTGAGAAGTCCGTGGCCGTAATACCCGTAGTAAAGATGAATTCCCCAGCTTTGACTCCGTACTGGTACAGAGCTTGGCCATTGAGCCCCTGAATTGCCGGCTGAGGTAAGGATGCGGCTTGGATAACCTCCGGACGCTGACCGGTCTCAGACACGAAGCCGACGAGGTCAACCTCAAGTGTACAGCCAGGCACAGGCAATTCTTCTAAAAGGACCGAGGTATGTGGCGGTACACCGGTTGAACCAAAAGCCTGCTGTAAGACCTGTGCAGCGCCGTGCAGCTCATCCGCGTCTGTATGGTAGAGCGTAAAGGACACACACTGTTCCATAGAGGAGCCCGAAGCCTCAAGAGAGGTGCGGAGATTGTTGGCAATATAGTTGGCCTGCCGTTCAATATTGAGTCCATGATTAGGAAAGTTGGGATTAATAGCGGCTTCCGGTGGGATGCCGGTTTTAAAATCGGAGGCTACTTGTCCGGATATAAAGACAAATGGCCCGGCCTTAATTGCCGGGGAGTATGCGACTCGTGGCAAGGGAAGGGACTCCGGAAAGATTGCTTCCTTCTGCATAGATGCCTCCTCCTTAGTAGCGCATCTTCTCTCCTTTTCTTGAGTTGTGTCAAGGCTTACGTATTTTTCGCTTGCAGAGAGTTCTGGCTAGTGTCACAATTTGGACCGATATAACGATACGCGAGGCAAAAGGAGGAAGGCTATGCAAAAAATTAAACGCGGTGAGGTGACAAAATACGCCTTCGATAACCGAGACGAACCGGTCTTATGGGTTCGGGCTGGAGAAGTCTTCCAGGTTGAGACAGACGACGCACTGACCGGCTTGATCGAAGACGATAGCGACAATCCTACTGTCCATCAGTTTGTAGATGATCCCCATGTCGCAGCGCTCGCGGTTGCCTATCCACCGAAATATAATCCCGTGGTCGGGCCGATTTATGTCGAAGGCTGCGAGGCTGGTGATGTACTGGCCGTACAGATCGATTTTATTGATCCCTGGCGCTACGGTTTTTCCGGCATTCTGCCGGGCATAGGCCCGTATGGAAACTCTACCCTCTTTGATGGGCAGTGCTCTCAGGCGCGGGTACAGGTGATTGAACATCTGCCCGGACCGAGCGGCCATACCCGCGACGGCAAAGGTGTCTACTCCGATAAACTGACTTGGGACCTCCAACCCTTTTGTGGCACGCTGGCCACTGCGCCAGAACGTGAAGTCTTCACGTCTTTACTCGGCCAAGGCCCCTTTGGCGGCAATATCGATTGCCGCGATATTTGCGCCGGACATACGATTTATTTGAATTCGTATAACGCGGGTGGTCTGCTGTATATCGGAGATATCCACGGCAGCCAAGGAGACACTGAGTTTACTGGCATTGCTGACGAAACCCGCGCAACCGTACAGCTGAGCTGTACAGTGGTGAAGAACAAACGGCTGCCCTGCGTGCGTATTGAAAAGCCAGATAGCCTTGTCGCCGTGGGTATTAATCGACCTATGGAGCAGGCCGTGTATGACGCTGCCCAGAACATGCTGGAATGGCTACGCGAAGACTATGACATTAAGCCGCAGGATATGTACATCCGTATGTCGTGTGATCCCGCGTTCCGGGTGCGTACCTATCAGATGGTCCGGGCTATGACTATCGAACATGTTGTTGGGGCTGAGTATCCAAAGGAGCGGCTGACGGCGGCGTTTTAGTACTTTGTCAGGGCGCACGGGAGGGCTCTGTCATTCTGAACCGAAGCAGCGCGAAGGTGAAGAATCTCTCAGACACATTCGCGCATTGAGCGACTGCAGGTGAAAAAAAGCAGCTGAAGCCGGTTTCGAAGAAAACGCCCGCGGCAAGTAAGAGCCTCAGGTCTATAGGGAACTGAGGTGGGATTGTGCACCACCAGTTGGTGCCATTCCTGTAAAAAGGTGCGCGAGTTTTTCAACAGGCGTGGTGTTCCTTTCTCTAAATATGACATTGAAATCTATGCAGAGGCTGCCATTCGTAAACAAGAGCTCGATAGTCGGCCCGGAGTCCCGCTCGCGTATATTGATGCACAACGCAGCCTCGGCTTTGACCCTGGCGCCCATACGCAGGCACTAGAGAGTGGGCGACGATGAACTACTAAAACCGATCCTGTCTGTTTGGCCTTCCCCTGGTTCACATTGTCACCGGTCGTTCGCCGCGGTCGCTCAATTTGTAAGCGACCGTCTCCGCAGCGATGTATCTATGACACGCGTTCTCCGTCAACAATCGCGCTCCCCTCGAACCTTGCCCATGCTAGGTTGGTTGCGTCTTTCTAGGAATTGTGAGGAGCCGCAACGTGAAATTTCAGGCTGTTATTTCCGATTGTTATAGGGTGCTTGTTGACCGTGAACCGCTCGAAAATCAGGCGTGCGTGGAGTGTGTTGCGGACTTGGGCCTGGACATGGTGTTTGAAGAAGCAATTGGTGCATACAAAGGAAAGAAGCTGGCCGAGTGTGTAGCGAATGTTGAACGCCGTTTTGGTCGCTCTGTCCCAGACAGCTTTATCACCGATTTCCGAACGCGTAGCGCCGAAGTCTTTCAAGCTCGACTACAACCAATCCGTGGTGTCGAAGGCGTCATTGAGACTGTGCAAGCCTTATCTATTCCGTTCGGTGTTGCGTCGAGTGGAACTCGTAAGAAAATAGAAGCGAATTTGACTATTACGGGTCTACCGTCGTATTTCCAAGGACATATTGTGAGTGCCTATGAGGACGGTAGTTGGAAGCCTGGCCCTTGCCTGTTTCTTCATGCGGCCAAGACTCTTGGGGCCGCCCCCAAAACCTGTGCTGGTATGGAAGACAGCCTTACTGACGGCCGAAATGACGGTGTTTGGGTACGCTGCAGACTCAGACTCAGTGCTCGTTGCTGCTACTGGAGCCCAGCTCATTCAGGAAATGAAAGAGCTTATTGCTTTGCTGCAATAAATCTAGCCTTCCCTCTGGTCTTCGACAGTTCTATGTTGAAACAAACCGTTAACTACTTGAGAGTTCCGGTCCAGCCTGATTCAGCTCAAAGTTCGGAAAGATAGAGAAAACGGGGGCAGGCCATGGCACAAGCGAATCTTGGACACTGGGTCATTGGAATGGAAGGCGTTGCTTTGCTTCGCCACTGGCTCACTGGAGCAGGAGAAAACGTCGCGGACCGCCTTCAAGAGATTACGCGATTTATCAACGCGCCGAGTGCTGCACCTCTCTCCATCCTCTTCGATGTTCCGGAGAAGGATTGTCACGAGGGGTACGCGGCCTGGTCTGCGACCTATGATTATGTCCCCAACCCGCTGATTCAGATTGAAGAGCCAATGATCTGTTCTCTCATTGACCAACTCCCTATCGGGAAAGCTGTAGATGCCGGATGTGGGACGGGGCGGCACGCAGCCTATCTCGCCTCACGTGGTTACGAAGTCATTGGCGTGGATGCGAGCCCCGAGATGCTGGCTCATGCGAGGATAAAACTGCCGGAAGCAAATTTTCGGGTGGGTGATGTTGCCTCTCTGCCTCTGGCGGATAGCAGTGTTGACCTGGCCGTGTGTGCCTTAACCCTGGTACATTTCTGCGATCTTGGGCCACCTGTACGAGAACTGGCCCGCGTTGTCCGGTCCGGCGGTCGGATTCTACTGTCGGACCAGCATCCTTTCATGGTGGCCTTGGGCGGCGAGGCGTTTTATGTGAGCGGGGATGGCAGTTTTGGTTATGTTAAAGGCTATTTTCATCCCCACGCTGACTACTTTGCAGCATTCAGAAAGGCAGGTCTGGTCGTCCAACAATGTCTCGAACCGTCTTACGGGCCAGCAGAAATAGATATCTTAGCAGACAGTGTCAAAGCGATTGCGGGTGAAGCGTTTCAGGCCGCACTCAATGGGATTCCCAGCGCGCTGATTTGGGAGCTATCGAAAGAATAACGAACGTGATCGCTGAACGCAGTGGACTGATCAAAGCCCGCGAACGTATTGAACGTCTGCCAATCTCGCAGATTCGAGAGATTGCCAATACCGGTGTGGGCCTCGAAGGTCTGATCCCGCTGTGGATTGGAGAGTCAGATCTGTCCACGCCGGATTTTATTAAAAAGGCCGGGGCAGACGCTCCGATGCGGGGCTATACCTTTTACACCCACAATCGTGGGATTCCCGAACTCCGCTCAGTCTTGGCCGCGTATCTGACTCGCTTACACGCGTACCCAGTGGACGTTGACCCCGTCACTGTAACAGCGTCAGGCTGTGGCGATTTACATCGTCCAACAAGTCTTGACTGATCCTGGCTCGAATACCCTGGTGGTCGGTCATATACGAGGTGTCTCACCGCCTCGTATATGACCAGCGGCTTGCGCCGTCTTAGCTGGACCTTGCTGAGCCTGAGGACAAAGTAATTGTGACCAGCAGCTTCTCAAAGACCTGGGCCAGGTCGGGCTGGCGCTTGGGCTGGATTACGGCTCCTCCGCCAGTAGGCGACATTTTTGAGAAGGTCATTGAGTTTCATTATTCATGTCCAGCTCATTTTAGTCTGCTGGCCGGGATTATAGCGGTGACTGAGGGCGACGATTTTGTCAGCAATGCCGTCCAGCGCTATTAGGCTGCCCGGGACCTGTGTGTTGAGCGCCTACGCGCTATGCAGCGTGTCCAGTTGCATAGCCCCCAGGGTACGTTTTATTTATTCATCGCAATGAACGGTATGGGCGATAGTGTGGCAACCGGTCGGCGCTTGGTTGCCGAGACACGCGTCGGCCTCGCCCTAGGCGCGGCATCCGGCGAAGCAGGCGATGCATTTCTTCGATTATGTTTCGCGAACAGTACGCAAACGCTGACTGCGACATTAGACCCGCTTTTGCCGCTGCTGGATTGATCCTCTCTCTTTCATTTTTCGTTGTCGGGACACCCTGGTGCCCCTCTTTACTTTTCGTTTGCGGGCCACATAGGGTAGACGCAGCTCGTTTCGTGGGGGGTCAGTATGAAAATTTATGACGCTGAGACCGCACCGAATCCGCGTCGTGTACGGATCTTTGTTGCGGAAAAGGGTATCGAAGTAGCGTACGAACAGGTGGACATCCTAAACGCCGTGAATCGCGGGGAAGAATTCCGGGAAAAGAATCCCATGGGTACCCTGCCGGTGCTCGAACTTGATGACGGAACTTGTATTGCGGAAAGTGGTGCCATCTGTCGCTATTTTGAAGAGCTGCATCCGTACCCGCCGCTGATGGGCGTGGATGCCCAGGATAGAGCGGTTGTGGAGATGTGGCACCGTCGCATTGAATTCGAGTTATTCCAGCCGACAACGTTTGCTTTTCAGCAACAGCATGTCTTCTTTAAGGGCCGGATCGCTCAGGTCCCGGAGTTCGCCGCAGTGTCGAAACAGAAAGCCGAAAAGAGCTTGGCTTGGCTGGATGGGGTTTTGGCTAATAGGCCTTTTATTGCTGGCGAGCGTTATACGGTGGCCGATATTGTTGCGCTGTGTGCGGTTGATTTTGGCCGGGTATCGAAGATTAAAATGCAGCCGGATCAGAAAAACCTGACGCGCTGGCACGAAGAGGTTTCGGCTCGACCAAGCGCCAAGGCGTAAATGACTACGCCTGCCGGACCTGTGGCCCGGTTTCTTTGATAAATAGAAAGAGAACGGCCGACAGCATATAACAGCCGCCCCAGAAGAAAAAACCGGCGCCTGGAGTGATATCAACCAGCCACATACCGATAATAGGCGCGAGCACGCCACCTAGATACCCGGCAGTGATAGCAATGCCTACGGCAGAGCCGGCCAGGCGGGGGCCAATGCCGTCCATTTCCAGCGGCACAACGAAGGCCAGCGGTGCAGCTCCGGCGGCAAAGCCCCAGACAAGAGCGGTAATCCACAGTGGTGTCCCAAGGACAGAGACAGCCACCAGCATGCACGCGCCAGCTATGAACATGCCGGGGAAATAGAAGGTCTTTCGTAATCCCACTCGGTCCGAGAGGGAGGGAATAACCAGCGCGCCGACCACGAACGCCCACAGAATGAGCGAAAGAATAAAACCAGCCTCCGCCTGGGTCATACCCTGGACGTCAGAGAAATAGGTTGGCGCATAGCCGATGATGCCAATATAGCCACCCAGGAACAGCATGTGGCACACGGAAAGAATCCAGCTATCACGGATTTGGAGAACCCGACGAATAGCCACAAGCGCGCCCAATTGTTCACCTTGCCCTTCCGTTGACTCTTCGTCTGCAGACTCTACCGGCTCAGGCGTCCTATCTCGTACTGTCAGGAACCACAGAACGCCAATCGCGATAGTGGCAAAGCCTAAGAGAGAGGTGAGGTTGCGCCAACCGCCGACCATTTCTAGCACCAGCGGGGTCAGTACAGCGGACAGAGCCCCGCCAACGCCGTAGCCGGCCTGGACCGCGCCATTGGCCAAGCCGAATTCTTCAGGAGCAAACCACATGCCCAGCGCTTTAGGAACGTTTGGAAAGGTGAGGGCCAGGGCGATGCCGAATAGAAACATCCAGGCATACATTGAGCTAAAACTTGTTGCTGTGGCCCGCATCAGCAGAGTGGCGCCCATCAACACGACCCCCAGACTGACAATCTTTTGGACACCGTAACGATCTCCCAGTGCCCCGCCGATCATAGCAGAGACTAGCGTGCCGAAGGAGATGGCCGACCACAGGCTGGCCCAGCTGGACAGATCTAGGTCCAGGTCGGCGAGCACCTGGGCAACGACCATGACCATATACGTCCAGCCAAATCCAAAGGCGACAGTGAAGACCAGAACGCCATTGGCAAGAACAAGCCAGCGATAGCCGCTTTTTGCAGCGCTTATGTCTGACATACGCGCAGCGTGCCATACGCGGCGCGCGTGGTCTATGGTCCGGTTCCTGCGTCAGTTTCTGTAATGGCAAAGTTCTGGAGACTCTGGGCCCAGATGATGGCGGTATTCACGCCAGGTTCGGGGAAGTCTGCGATAACGAACTCGCCACTCAACCCCTCTGCAAACTCTTCTCCCAGGGTGGTAACCGTAAAAGTATTGCTGGCGAATTCTACTCCATCTGCCCGCACGCTAATGCTGTGCTCACCGTCGGTTAAAAGGTTCCAGTTGAGCAAGAGGGAGAAACCGTTGTCTTTGTCGCCACAGATGCCTTTCGTATCCGCTCGACCCTTTCCCTTCTAAATGTCAGTTACACTCCCACTAGTAGGATCTCTTATTGCCAAGAAGTGTTGATCCAGAACTGCACGAACGACGACGTGGTCAAATTCTGGGCGCAGCGGCCCAGTGTTTTACGCGGCGGGGTTTTCACAAAACGACGATGCATGAAATTTGCGCACAAGCGGGCATGAGTCGCGGCGGCATATACCAGTATTTCGCCAGCAAAGACGCGATCATTGTTGCCATCATGGAAAAGCGGCGAGAAGGGAGCACGCTCATCATCGCCGTATTAGAGGGTACGCAAGATTTTGTTGAACGATTAGTCGATATCATGCGGGCGATCTTGCACACCTTTCGTGATCCCACCTACGGCCGGCTAGGCGTGGAGGTCTTCGCCGAAGGGTCGCGTAATCCGCACGTGCGCGAAGTACTCAGGCGTAATGAAACCGAATTGAAAGACGCTTTCTCAACCGCGCCAAAAAAGGCCCAAGACGCAGGCCAGGTTGATACGGGTCTCAGCTCCGAACAGCTGGCTTTGATCGCTGGCCTGAGTTCACGAGCTATTGTGGACCCTGACTACAAGCCGGAGCAACTGTCCGGAGTGATTGAAACATGTCTGGTGCGCTTTCTCAGTCCGATTTCGTGACACGCCGACTTCGTAATACGCCGTGAAAGGGCAAGAAGTCTGACGCTTGGATTGCTGTTGTCTCTTTTTTCCGTTTCTCTCTTCCAGCTTTAGTGGAACTCTCAGGCTTTGCTGACTGTTACTATGGCTGGTGTTGAACCGGTGGCGAGTGTAGCATAAGAGAAAGCAAGTCATGGTCGTGATGTGGAAATATTCATTCTGGGCACGCGTGTCTGTTGCGTTGGCCTTCCTGTGCTATCTGTTTGCCGGGGCAAGCTTTGGCCTGCCAGCAAAACCGGAATGTTCTTGCTGTTCTATGACTCTGGGTGTTCACGGGGAAGGAAAGCCTCAGCACGACCATGCCGGGCCTAAGGCTGATCGGGTTAAAGCGGGTGATTTTTGTCCGCTCTCGCACGGCTCGCATAACGGCCATGATTGCCATAAATCTCAGCAGCAGGCTGTGAGAGAGATTGTCATGTGCCCTCAAGGTTGCTGTTTGCTCCATCCCGGTGAGGGGGAGGTGGTGTCCATTGCAAAGTTTCTCGCTCCTCCAACGCTGCTGGTAGCAACTGGACCTGGTCTGAAACGACCACCTGAACTGCGCCGCTGGGTGCGACCAGACCTCTTCCGTCCTCCGCCCGATCACCCGCCCTCCGTGCTCTACTCCGTTTAATTCCCTCGTCATTTTGTCTCGTCTGCTCTTCTCTGCCCACCTTAGGGGAAGAATGGGCAGGTATATCCGTCCGGCAAGGTTTGCTTGCGGCTGTGCGAAGGAATCCCAGGCCAGCTGGCCAGAGCCGCAGAGCGAAGAGGACAGAGCATGAAAGTCTGGATCATTATATTTGGAATACTACTATTGAGTGGACTCCTACTCTCCTGGTCGCCGGCGTTTGCTTCGTGTGGGCAAGCATTCTGTCCAATTGAAACCTCCACGCTTGCCGAGAGTCCGCTGCGCCAAGGCAAGTTCTATTTCAACGTGGTGTATGAATACATTGACCAGGACGAGCCGCGCATCGGGACGAATAAAGCCAGCGTCGGAGAGATTGCGCGTGAGCACGATGAAGTTTTCACGCAGAATAATACGGTGAAGTTCACGCTCGACTACGGCATCACCTCACGTTTGACGCTGGGCCTTGTGGTCCCCTTCCTGGACCGCCACCATGCCCATATTGAACGGGTGGAGCATCATGACAACCACGAGCGAGAGAGCGGTGGTGGCAGTTTGGAAGAGCCCGAGAGTACTGGCGGGGTTGATCGCTGGACCTATCAAGAACTTGGAGACTTGCAGCTCACCGCTCGTTATCTTTGGCTGCAGCCTGAGACGCCACTCCGCCCGGCCTTTTCTCTTATTGCCGGAATGAAGCTGCCGACTGGACGCACGGGGGTGAAGAATGACACCGGCGAGACAGCGGAGTTGACCCTGCAGCCGGGAAACGGCTCGTGGGACGGCATTATCGGCGTATCCTATGTCCAGAACTTCTCGGCTGCCACCTTGATTCAGAAAACCGCGCTTGCGCCGTTGTTTGTCACCGTACTGGGACGGTTTCCCGTTGACGTTGGCAAATTTGGCTATGAACCGGGCTCCGAGATTTTTGTGAATATTGGGTTTGCGTATCCGCTCTTTCAGAAGCTGGACCTCTTAGCCCAGATAAATTTTCACTATCAGGATCGAGATTCAGTTGGCCACGCGCCCGGCGTCGAGCAAGCTGATACTGGCCGCGAAACGCTCTTTTTGAGTCCGGGCGTTCGCTATCATCTGACGAGAAATATGAATCTCTACTTTCTCATGCAGTTTCCTGTCTATCAGCGCGTGAATGGTATTCAGGCCACGTCGGACTGGAATCTCACGTCGGGGATTTCGTATCGATTTGACCCGTTCTCGTCGATCTGAACCGGCAGTGGAATCTAAAGACACCCAGCACTATTGATCTGACTTCTGGATGACTATAACGGCCAAACTACACTATCTAAAGAGGACATGGGAAAACGGCAACAGTATCCAGAGTCAAAGCTTCGCTGAGCGAATACCTGTGCCAAGTGAAGGCCGGAGAGGAAGTCCTGGTGATTGAACGTGGCCGTCCCATTGCGAAGCTGACCTCTGCCCTTGGTTCCGGCCCATTACCCGACCATCTCATCGAAATGGAAAAGCAAGGGCTCGTCAAACGTGGAGCACGCAAGCTGTCCAAAAGATTTTAGGATCTACCACGCCCCCCAGATCCCAAAGGGGGGAGTGCGGAAGACGCTATTGCAGGAGAGAGAAGAGGACTGGTGAGATTCTGGGATACTTCCGCCGTTGTTCCCCTGTGTGTGAACGAACCTGGCTCTGCCGATGCCTGAACTACCACCTGTTACAAGGGCTACTTTACCACTTAACGTTTCCGCCATACGTCCTCCTTCGGTTTCGGTCGGATGGTATTAGGCCAAAACTTTCCGAGCAGTGAAAGCTGCGGATAGCCGATCGTATCTGATCGTGTTTCTCTCTGGCATGATTATCCCGCTTTTGGTATGGTCCACGCTTCGGTGAGGAGAGGCTCGCACCAAGAAAAGGGACGTATGCATACACCTAGACGGAGTTGGTATTTTTTGATTGGTTTCTGTGTGGTTGGAATGACGACGTTGGGCTGTGCTTCCGGCGAACAGCAGCAGGCCTCATCCGAACGGATCAAGCAGCAAGCTGAACAGGAGAAGCCCACGGCTGGGGTGGAAGCTGAAACCGCTGAAGCGGTCCCTGTTGCTACTGCGATCTCCCCGCTTGAGCCAACGGACTATTACGATGTCATAGACCCGGACCTGAATTGTGAAGATGCGAATCGCTTTTCGGTCCGCACTGTTGAGCGTTTAGGCTATGAGGTGACTTCCTTCACTGCGGCTGCAGAGAATACCGAGGGCCGGATAGAGGCCAAGCAGACCGGCCGTTGGGGAGGGGAAGAAGAGGTGTCTGTCGTTATCTCCTGTGGTCCGAAAGGCACACTTATGAAGCCGCGCTCAAATGTCCTCCCGTGTGACCAAGCCAATATGATCATGCGTCGAGCACTACTCAGTAGTGGTTTTACGATCACCTCAGATAATCCGGCTACGTTGGTCAGCGCCGGGATGATGACAGGTGAAAAGGAAGGCGCGAAACCCACCTCCGTTTCGATTACCTGCCATATCGACCGGAACCGTGTTGAGATGGAGATCAGTCAGGATAGTCCGCTCGTGGACAATGTCGACTTCTATAAGGCGCTGTCTGATTTCCAACTCGGATTTTATACTGCATTTAACAAGGCACCGGGGCGCATAGCCCGGAACCCGGCGGATCAGGGTCGATTACATGTCAGTGTACGTCCGATGAATATCGTTGATACTCAAATCGTATTTGGAACGAAGGACCTTGGGGTCCTGGCGCTCAAGGTCAATATCGCAAATCCGACCGCCCAAACGTATATGCTGGAAACAGAGAAAATTGTCTTGTTAGAGGAATCCTCGGGAAAACGCGTTAAACCCCTCAGTCATGGGGAAACGTCCCTGTCTACCCCGTCGCTGACGGATCGACCGGTTGGTCCGGGCGCGAGTATTCAAGGCTATTTATACTATCCGTCCGGAACGTATACGGGCGCTCGCGGGTCCATGGCAGATCAGAAGAGGCAGGAACGGGAAGGGTTCAGCATGGATTTCAAACCCTGGTAAGCTAGAGAGCCAAACAGAGAAGAGAGGATGCTTCATGGCAGATAAATCGTACAAGAAAGATATCGACCGAAAAAAAGTCCAAAAGCTGGCAGAACATACGATGGGCTTTCTGACTGGCGCGGTTGTGTCCGGCATGATCTATTTGGGCGACCGCATGGGTCTCTACCAAGCACTTGATGGTGCGGGTCCGATGACCAGTGAAGGTTTGGCGCAGAAAACGGGCCTGCACGAACGCTGGCTGCGGGAGTGGCTCGAAGGCCAGGCCGCTGCTGGGTTAATTGACTATACGGGCAACCGGCAGTTTGCATTATCATCTGAAGCCGCGTTGGTTTTTTGTAATGAAAACAGCCCCGCATTTCTTGCTGGCGGGTTCTGTTCGTTGCCGCAACAGATCGGGGTGTTGGAGCGACTCCCGGAGTCGTTTAAGACTGGGCTGGGTTTGCCGTATGATGCGTTTGGAGCAGAAGGTGCACGCGGTATTGAGCGTTTTCTTGCCCCCTGGTTTCAGGCTCACCTCGTGCCGAAAGCTTTGCCGGCACTCGACGGCGTGGTGCCCAAGCTCGAAGCGGGAGCGAAGGTGGCCGATGTTGGCTGTGGGGCTGGTGTGGCGCTGCTGAAGATCGCGCAAGCCTATCCCCATACAGACTGCCACGGCTATGACATCTCAAAGCATGCCTTGGCGCGGGCGGAAGAGAATAAGGCCAAGGCCGGGGTGACAAATGTGACCTTTCACGATGCCAATGGCGATGCCATTCCTGACGACAAGGGCTTTGACTTCATTACGACCTTTGATTGTCTGCACGATATGGCCAATCCGACGCCGGTCATTCAGGCTATCTACAACGCGCTCAAGCCTGAGGGGACGTGGCTTATCGCGGACATTCATAGTTTGGCTACGTTTGAAGAAAACCTGGCCGACAATCCACTCGCGCCTCTGCTATACGGCTTCTCCGTGATGTGCTGCATGTCTTCATCCATGTCTGAGCCAAACGGCGAAGGCTTAGGAACGCTCGGATTCACGGAACCCGTTGCGCGTAAGATGGTCGGCGGCGTGGGATTCAGCCGCTTCAAACGGCACGATTTTGATAATGCGATTAACGCATATTATGAGGTACGACCGTAGAGGACCTGTAGTGGAGGGAGCGACCGGTCGGTCACCCCTACGCACTCATCCGTCCTCTGTGAGCTTCAATGGCGACTGAATCTGATCGCGGTCAAGCTGTAGCTCATACACGCTCAAAGCAGATAAACACACATCACTGCTCGGCTGCATGATGGTCGCGGTTGCCCCGTCTCGAAAAAGCCGTTCGATTTCTTCGCCTTTGAAGATGGCGTGGCCGCCCCCAATTTCAAGAGCGGATCGTGTGGCTGACGCAACTGTTTCTCCAACAACATATTTGGCTTTGAGATATGCGGCCAAGGTTTCGTCGGCACCTATTTCATCAGTATCGAAGGTCCAGGCGGCATAGCGCAGCAGCCACCGTGCGGCTTCGAGTTCGGCACTTATCTTAGCCACGCGACGGCGGACGTCGGGATGGTAGGCGACTGGTTGAGCATAGCCTCTTGGCTGGCGGTTTTGGACATAGGTCGTGACCGCCTTCAACACGGCAATTCCAACGCCAAGGTAGACAGCTGTGTAGGGGAGATTCACCAGGGCTTCCTCAGTTGCCAACCATTCCGGAATGCTTGGCATGATGAATTCGTCGAGGACGGCATCTTCTGGGACAAAGCAATTCTCAAAAAAGACTGTGTCGCTCCGGGTGCCGCGCATGCCGAGCGTATCCCAAACGTGCTCAATACGAATGCCTGGGGTGTCAGTGGGAAAAAGGGCTAAGACGCCGGCTGCAGGATTGTGCTCCTGTGCTGGGTGGGCAAAGAGAGCAATATAATCGCTGACCTCGACCATTGAGCCAAAGGCCTTTTTCCCCTCCAGAATATATCCGCCAGCAACACGGCGTGCCTGTGTGGTGCTGGCTCGGGTCGAATATAACAGGTTAGTGGTGCCGGGTTCGGATAAGAGTGCAGCAATCAGTTTGCCTTCTGTTATGGCCAGGTCTGCTGCGTGTTGCTGCGTGGCGACGGAGTAGGGCGATCGCACGGTCAAACCCATAAGAATGACACAATGCATGTTGAAGGATAGCGCAGTCGAGGCGCAGCCCTGGGCCAGCTCTTCCGCGGCGAGCACATAGCCCAGCATGCCGGCTCCCCAGCCGCCTAGCCCTTTTGGAGCAGTCAGACCGAAAAGACCGGCGTCTCGGAGTGCTGCATAGTTTTCAACGGGAGAAGACGCATCCCGGTCATGCGCTGCCGCACGCTTGGCAAAATCTAGAGCAAGCGAACAACAGACTGACTGGATATGACGATGCTCTTCAGTGAGTGAGAAATTCATGCCGCTCCTCCGCTCTCGACATCTTAAATCCCCTCCGTCGGAGCTGACAAGGGTAGGTCCGGTTCCACAATGTAGCCCGGATGGAGCGAAGTAGCGGCGAAGCACTTTTCGGTGATTCCAAACGACTCGGCGGGCAGTTTACAGAAATGCTGCTCTCCTAGCGCCTTCTCTTTGACCAAAGATTGCGATACACCGACTCCAATCTGTACAGGGAGGGGAATGTGAAACCACTCGAAGGTCTCGTTGTCTTGGATTTAACCCGTTTTCTGGCCGGTCCGTATTGTACGCTGTTGCTGGGCGGACTTGGTGCGGAGGTCATTAAAATTGAATCTCCGCATGGCGGCGAGGCGCATCGGAATCGGGCGCCCTTTGCTGGACCTCAAGGGGCAAGCATGTCTCGACAAACGGATGACGATATAGGCCTGATGGTCCTGCATCGTGCACGCAATAAGAAGAGCGTAACGCTGAATCTTCGCAAGCCCGAAGGCACCGAGCTGTTTAAACAGCTGGTGAAAAAAGCGGACATTGTGGTGGAGAATTTCTTGCCCGGAACCATTGATAAGATGGGGCTGAGCTATGCAACGCTTCAGGAGTGGAACCCGCGTATCATTCTATGTTCGATTTCCGGCTTTGGCCAAGAAGGACCACGTCGCGATTGGCGGGCGTATGATCCGATTATTCAGGCGGCAAGTGGGATTAATAGTGTGACTGGGTTTCCGGATCATCCTCCCGCCCGGTGTGGTGCGGCAATCAGCGATACCACGGCCCCGTTGTTTGCCGTCATCGGTATTCTGTCTGCGGTGCAGATGCGTGAGAAAACGGGGCAAGGCGAATGGGTGGATACCTCCATGCAGGATGGTACGTTTTTCTTGTTGCCGGATCTGATTGAGCATATGGCTGCAGGCATGGTTCCCGAACAACGCGGGAATACCCATCCGGGCGGCGTTCCGTTTAATGTGTATCAGGCCACAGACGGCTATGTGTCGATCTGTGCGGTGTCAGCACGAAACTGGAAGAGTTTACTAGAAGCGCTCAAACGGGAAGATCTGCTTGACGATCCAAGATTTGTGAATTTACAGAAGCGTATGCAATACCGTGCCGACGTTGATGCTATCGTCCAGGCATGGATTGAACAGCGTACGGTTGACGAAGCGGTTGTCTACCTCCAGCAGCACGAGGTCCCGGCTGGTCCCGTCTTGAGTCCGGCAGAACTGATCAAGGATGAGCATTTAATCAAACGCAATATGGTCGTCGATGTCGTTCATCCTCAACATGGAGTCGTGCCCGGAGTGAAAGGTTTTGGCATGCCCATTAAGTTTATGGGGAAGTCGTTCGGATTCGATCAGGCCTGCCCAGAAGTGGGGGAGCACAACGCCGACGTGTATGGTGGCTTGCTTGAACTTGATGAAGGGAAACTTGGAGAGTTAAAAGAAAACGGGGTGATCTAGTATTGTCTTCTTGAATGGCCGAGAAGGAGAATCGCTATGGGTATGATCATTGACGGTGTATGGCAGCCTGAGGGCAACGCGCAGCAAATCTCGAACGGACGCTATATCCGGCGCGATAGTCAGTTTCGCGATTGGGTGACTGCTGACGGCTCGTCTGGGTTTAAGGCCGAGTCTGGCCGGTATCATTTATATATCGCGGTCAATTGTCCCTGGGCACATCGCACACGCATCTTTCGGACACTCAAACGGCTAGAGAACGTTATCTCCATGTCGATCGCTCTGCCGCGTCGGACGGACCAAGGCTGGGCGTTTGACAATGATGACCCACATTACCGCGATCATTGTCTTGGAAGACAGGCGCTGCATGAGGTTTATAGTCTTGCCCAACCGGACTACTCCGGC
The DNA here is from genome assembly GCA_964495015.1 of uncultured Enterobacteriaceae bacterium. GTDB lineage: Bacteria > Desulfobacterota > Binatia > Bin18 > Bin18 > Bin18. Next base: position 47,459 of record CAZBUD010000003.1, read on the forward strand.
TCGGTAACGGTGCCAACGCTGTGGGACACCGGACGGCGCACTATCGTGAACAATGAGTCGCCGGAAATCATTCGTATGTTGAACAGCGAATTTCAGGCGTTCACGGATGACACGGCCGACTATTATCCGGAGGCGTTACGTAAAGAGATCGACGCATTAAACGATCTCATCTACCCCACGGTAAATAACGGCGTGTACCGGGCGGGTTTTGCGTCGACCCAAGATGCGTATGAAGAAGCGTGTGCGGGTGTGTTTGCAACGCTCGATCAGCTTGAAGAACGTCTTGCAGCGCAGCGCTATCTGCTTGGTGATCAACTGACCGAGGCCGACTGGCGATTGTTTCCGACCCTGGTCCGCTTCGACGCTGCCTACTACGGAGCGTTTAAGTGCAACGTCCGTCGTATCGTCGATTATCCTAACTTGTGGGACTATACGCGCGAGCTGTGTCAGATGCCCGGCATTGCTGAGACGGTTGATATCGAAATCTTTAAGCGCGGGTATTATTCGCCCAACCCGATGCGCAATCCGCTGGGCATCGTGCCCAAAGGGCCGATGATCGACTTTTCTGTGCCGCATAGTCGGGGCCATCTACAGGCGTCCGCGTAGTGAATCTGCATTGTAGGGAGTAGTGGGAGTGCCTGAGACACAGCGCGACGGTCTGCAGCTCGGCATTTTTATGCCCAACTGCAGCTACGCCTACTCCATCAGTACCTATAAGCCTGAACCTGACGACTGGACATATGAATCCAATAAAAAAATCGCGCAGGCGGCTGAGATGGCTGGGTTCGACTTTCTGTTTCCGGTCAGCCGTTGGCGCGGATTCGGGGGAGAGACGGATTATCTTGGCACGTCGCTCGAAACAATGACCTGGGCATCAGCCATGCTGGCGGCCACCCAGACAATTCGGGTGTACTCAACCGTCCACGTCCCAGTATTTCACCCCTTAGTTGCGGCAAAAATGGGCGCGACCTTGGATCATATAGGGCAAGGCCGCTGGGGGATTAACATCGTCAGTGGTTGGAGTGTAAACGAGTTTGGTATGATGGGAATCGAACTCCTGCCCCACGCAGAACGCTATCAGCGCACGACGGCATTTATTGAGATCCTTAAAGGACTGTGGACCGAGAAGCCCGGCACGTTTGATCACGAGTCTCCCTGGTACCGGATCAAGGGAGGCTATGTGATGCCACAGCCCATGCACAAACCGCATCCGCCGATTGTGAACGCCGGCACCTCTGACGCTGCACGCGATCTTGTTGCCCGCTTGTGTGACTGGGCCTTTATCGCTCCCCCGTCTGCTGAAGCTACTCCCGAAATGTCACAAGACTTCAAGCAGCGTGCGCAGCGCTACGGAAGACGGGTGCAGTGTGCGGGCATGCCTTTTGTGCTGTGGCGGCAAACCGAGAAAGAGGCTCAAGCTGAAGTCCAACGTATTATAGACAACACCGACATGGTCGCCGCCCAGAACTGGGCGAGTGGGCTGAGCGTAGGCAGTGAGTCTATGACCGACTTCACGCTCAAGATGTTCGCGCTTGGAGCAGGCGCCTTACCGATTATAGGCACGGCGGAACAGGTTGCAGAGCAATTGGCACGTTTGTATGAACTGGGTATGGATGGTGTACTTATTGAGTTTCTCTACTACCTTGACGACACCGTCCGGTTTGGGGAGGAGATTATTCCTTTGCTGCGGCAGATGGAGATAGTAAAGTAGGGTTCTCGTTGGGTGACGACGGATTCCATCTCCTCTTGAGAGGGGATAGGGGCTGCTGGAGGTGAGTGATGCTTTTTCCTTTTTTACTGTGGTCAGTCGGGGGGTTGCTCGCACTCGCAAGTCGGATCAGCCCGCGGTTACGGACACAACTCACGCGGGACATGAGTGTCAGCATCGGTTCCAGAGACGGCGTTGCTCGCAGTTACGTCTTCCGCAACCGGCGCGTCTCTTCACACACAGGTCTGGAGCCCACCGCGCACTGCACGCTGCTGTTCCAAACTGCGGCGGAGGGCGTGCAGATCTTCCTTGCGCCGGATTGTATTGCGCAAGTGGTTAAGGGGCTGGCGTCAAAGGAGATCGAACTCCAAGGACATCCCACGAGTATCCTGTGGTTCCACGAAATGGTGATGGCCTACGTCCCGGGGTACGTGCAACGCTCGCATGTTATGCCGAACGCCTATGTCGCGCCGAACCTGAAAGGAAAAGTGGCTGATCGCATCACCCGGGAGCCCGCTGTCGAGGCGCTCGATCCTACTTGGACTAGGGTCGTTGCACAGCGCGAGAAACTCATGATGTGGCAGGTCGGACACGGAGCCCCGGTTCCCGGCAAGAGCAAAAATTTCAAGGCTGTCATTGACGTGCCGCCTTTAGCAATGGAGGAAATCTAATGAGTAGAGTGCAGAGCCTCAATCCGCGTACGCAAGGGTGGCTGCGTTTCATCTGGGACAAGGTGACCACGGAAGACGACTGGAGCAGCAGCGGTGAGCCACTCCCGTGGTGGGATCGCACGACCACCCCGCCCATGTGCGCGTTTCCCCGCTTCGATTTGACGGAAACGTCTTACGCCCTGCCGCTCATGGTCGATCAGACTCCGGCATGGCGCGAAGTCTACACGCGTATCGCGGATGAACTCGTGGGTCGATACGCGACATATTGGGGCGCCGTGGACTGGCTGACCTATATTGGCCACGATCCCCACCAGGATCGATATCCGCCCGAGTGGCTGGTGTTTATGCCTGAACAGGTGCGCGGACGCTATGACCCGCCGGGCTGGACTGCGAACGGGGTTGAGCCCTGGGGTCTCCAACCGGATCCCATTGGTGCGGACGGCAATCTTTTCTTTCGCGGTTTTTTTAATTTACTGCTCGGCACCTATTCCTATGTCTCCGGCGACGACAAATGGGAAAAGCCGTTCCAGGTAACGGGTTACAACGATCGCCTGTTCCAATGGACACAACACAGTATCACGGAGTTTCTCGAAGACCAGTGGTCAGAACGCCCGCAGGGGGCCCACTGCGAAAACACAAAAATATGGCCGTACTGTCTGAGTGCCGCCGGCTTGAGCCTCCAGCTGTACGACAAACTCTTCGACGCCAAGTCGCATTGGGTCTACGACCAATGGATCGAGTTCGCGAAGAAACATTTCACCACACGGCATGCGAGCGGCGATATTGCGTCGTTCGCGTTCTACTACGATCCCCTCGAAGAATTCGCCTATTCACCTCCCCCTGGTTTGAGCGGATTGTCGATGCTCGCCCCGTTGTTCTATTTATATCCCCAAGCACCCGAGTTTGGCTTGGCGCTATATGAAGCCGGGGTGCGGGACCTTGGGTGGAATGACCCTACTAAATCTCTCGTCCAGGCATTCGACGATCCACGCTGGCTCACTATGACGTTGATGCTGGCGCGCGAGGTCGGGGACGTTACCACGGAGACGCGCCTCAAAGCCGTCGCCGAGCAGGAATACGGCCCCGACTTCTTTGCCGATGACGCGGATCGTTTTGCGTGGACGTTCGGTCTGGATGAACCGCATCCGCGCGGGCAGTTGAACGGCCTGTTGATTTTGAGCGAGATCGGTGAGTGTGGAGCGTGGACGAATATTTACAAAGGGAAACGTGAGGCGCAGTTTGAGCTGCCCACGGTAGAAGGCGTTGACTTTCCGAGTCTGGGTATTTGTGAGGCTTTCAACGGCGTTGCCGACGACACGTTGCACATCTCGACGTATGCGGCGACAGCCGCACGCCGTGGGAAGGCGACGAGTTGGAAGGTCACGCAACTCCCGAACCCGCAAGCCGTGCAGGTGTATTGCGACGGCGAGAAGTACAACGACTGGGGCGTGATCGACGATCATACCATAGAAATGAACTCGCCCATCGCTTCCCACCGTTTCCGGCTTGTTGGCACCGGAGCCGCGGATGTTACAGACGGAGAACGCACCGCAAAATCGACGAGCACGCGCCAAGGGGCCGCTGTTGGCGGTGCTAGGACGGCGGAGGAAACAAGCACCCAGTACCGACCCGCCGCGCCGCCGAGTTGCAGCTGTTGCTGACCGTGATGCTACCGTAGCCCGGATTAAACGAAGTGGAATCCGGGGCTCTGTTCCAACTACGCAGCTTTCCCTACTGCTTGCTCAGGCGTTCCCAACACGACTCCGGTCTCTGATGCCTTTTGCGTGCCGGCATCAAGCTGGAGACCGAACCCGTCGGCCAACCGCGTCAAATGGTTAAAGATGCCCACAATGTGAGCGACCTCAAGGCACGCCTTGTCGCTAAAGCCGATCGCGCGCAGCGGCTTCCAGTCGTCCTCAGTCATGCGGGTAGGCGTCTCACTCAGTTTATCGGCCACAGTGCATAACGCTCGTTCACGCTCGGAGAGGCCGGCGACGTCGTTCCAGCGCCGTGTTTTAATCGCTTCGACCAGCTTTGGATGCCCATCTTCAACACGCAGAAACTCTGCGTGAGACTGGGTTCAATAGTGGCAGTCTTGGGCTGAGGCAGCCACTCCGGCAATCATTTCTCTCTCTTTGCGGCTAAGATGGCCTGGCGCAAACATAATCTGCATATACAGGTTGCCGAATGCTGGACCTATCTGGTCGTGCACAGCTATGAGTCGACTCATGGCTGGGATAAAGCCAAATTGGTATACGCTTGCCCCTCCTGGGGGCGCGCTCGCCCGCATTTCTTCTTCAGTCGGAATTCGAACCCATGCTTCTGGCACTGTTTGCGCAGCCATGCTCTTGGCTCCTTCTGATTCTCCGCGATGTCTCATGCTCAACTAGGCTGCAATCTACCATTCTACTGAGTGTCAGCCTACTCCCTCTTGGAAGAAGGGGCGAAAGAAGGTATGGGCTTTGAAAAAAGGAAGAATCCCGTGATAAAGGGAAGCTCTACGGGCCGGAGAAATGGGCGATAGAGCAAGGGTCAGAGGGAAGACTTGAAAAGGAGGGGCAGCATGGCAGGACAATTGGATGGAAAAGTCGTGGTGATCACAGGTGGCAGTTCGGGTATTGGGCGGGAGTCGGCGCGGATATTTGCACGTGAGGGAGCGAAGGTCGTGGTGGCAGACGTAGCTGCTGAGGGCGGGGAAGAAACTGTGCAATTAGTCAAGAATGTTGGGGGTGAGGCCATCTTTGTAAAAACCGATGTTTCGCAGGCGACTGAGGTCGAGGCACTGGTGAACATGGCCGTGACAACCTATGGCCGGCTGGATTACGCGCACAATAACGCTGGGATCGAAGGCATGGTTTTGACGCCTACGGCGGACTGGACCGAAGAGGCCTGGAACCAGATCATCAATATCAACCTCAAGGGTGTATGGTTGTGTATGAAATATGAGATCCCCCAGATGCTTAAGCAGGGCGGAGGAGCCATCGTCAATACGGCATCCATAGCCGGACTAGTCGGAAGCCGGTCTGCCGGCTACGGGGCGAGCAAACACGGCATTGTTGGGCTGACGAAAACTGCTGCGCTGGAATACGCCAAATCTGGTGTTCGGGTGAATGCTGTGTGTCCAGGCGTGATTCGAACGCCGATGGTTCAGAGAAGTTTAGATCGTATGCCCGAACTCGAAGGGCGGTTTGTTGAGGTAGAGCCCATCGGACGCATAGGCAAACCCGAAGAAGTTGCTGAGGCTACGGTATGGCTGTGTTCGGATGCAGCCTCGTTTGTCACTGGACATGCAATGGCCGTAGACGGAGGATATGTCGCTCAGTAATCCCCTACGTATTTACCGGAATTGACGGATCAACTCGGCTCCCTTTTCTAAAACGGACCACTGGACCTCAGGCGCGGCGGGCTCAATCAGAAAAACAATCCGGGTAAAGCCGAGATCAATGAGTTCGTGTAACCTTTTGATTGCATTTGGCGCTGCCTGCGTGTAGGCCGTTAAGACCCAAGTGATCACAGTCAAGTCGAATTCATCCATTGCCCGTCCGACTCGGTCTGCTTCTGTTCTGATAGCTTCGAGCCCACCTGAGAGTTCGTCCAGTCCTTCCACCAAACCGTCAACCGGAAACCACCCATCGCAGTATTCGACCACGCGCTTGGGTGACCACTTGGAACTGGCTCCCATGAGTATGGGAGGTCCTCCGGCGTTAATTGGCTTCGGCCAGCACCACATCGGATCGAAATTCACAAACTGGCCGTGGAACTCAGCAACGTCCTTGGTCCAGATTTCCCGCATGGCAAGGATGATTTCTCGGGTGATTTTCCACCGATCTCTGAAGGCGACCGCGTGATCGGCCATTTCTTCTGCATTCCAACCTGCACCAATCCCGAATAAAAAGCGCCCATTGGCGACCCGATCCAGACAGGCGACTTCCTTAGCTAGAGTGATGGGATGATGTTCGGGCACTAGACAGACTGACGTGCCGATCTTGAGCTTTTGGGTTACCGCCGCTGCGGCAGTCAAGCCAATAAAGGGATCAAAGAATTCTCTGTAGTAACCTGGCAGATCACCGCCGCCGGGAAACGGGCTCTGGCGACTGGTCGGAATATGGGTATGTTCTCCAAAGAAGAGGGATTCAAATCCGTTCTCTTCCATCCAACCTGCGAGATCGACAGGTTGAATCGTGTAATGCGTGGGTATTGTTACGATCCCGAAATTCGGTGTGTCCGCCATATCTCTATCCTCCCTGTTGTGTTGACATGTACAGCCTAGCTGACATGATAAAAAATGTATTGCGCGGAGGAAGAACAATCCGTAGCTACTAGCCTCTCCTACAATGACGGACATGGGAGACGAACAGGAAAGGAATGACTATGCGACTTGGGATGTCGATGGTGCTCCAGAACCATAAGAATTACGATGATAGAGAAATGTATGAACACGAGACACGCCTAGTGATCCAAGCCGAGGAGTGGGGATTTGATATTGTGTGGCCTGTTGAGCATCACTTCTTCGACTACGCTATGTGTCCCGACAACATGCAATATCTGAGCTACCTTGCCGCGCGTACCGAACGCATCCAACTCGCAACCGGAGTAATCATTCTGCCCTGGAACGACCCCATGCGGGTTGTTGAAAAGATGGTCCTGTTAGACCATCTATCGGACGGACGGGCAGTCCTTGGCCTGGGTCGTGGACTCGCCCAGCGCGAGTACCGTGGCTTTGGCGCAAATATGTCCGAAGCGCGTGACCGATTCAACCAAGCGGCTGAGATTATTCTCACTGGTCTGGAAGAAGGCGTTGTCGAAGCGGACACCACCTATTACAAGCAGGCTCGCGTTGAGGTGCGTCCCCGTCCGCTTCAAAGTTTCAAAGGCCGTCGGTATATGGTCTGTATGTCTCCGGAGTCGTTCGAGGTAGCGGGTCGGTTGGGCATAGGCGCAATGATGTTCTCCCAAGCCTCGTGGGATCAGGTTGCTGACAATATCTGGAACTACCGTGAGCTGTATCGGAAGCACAATAATGGGGAAGAAGCGCCGCCCGTGACTTGTGGCGATTTTGTTGCGTGTTATGAGGACAAGAAGAAAGCTGAGGAAGTCGCCCGTAAACATATCGTGGGCTACTACTGGGCCGTGATGGAACACTACGAGATGCTGGGCGATCATTTTACGAAAGCTGGCAAGTCCTATCAACACTATGCACAGACAGCAGAGATGATGAAGCAGCTTGACTCGGACGTGGTTGTTGAGGGCTTTCTGAATGCCAACTTATGGGGTAGCCCAGACATGCTGCTAAAGAAGCTCGAACAGCGCCGTGAAATTATTGGCGACTTTGAGGTTATCGGCTGTTTTAGTTATCAGAGTCAGCCCTATGATCAGGTTGCGCGTTGCATGCAGTTGTTCGCCAAAGAGGTCGGCCCAGAACTTAAGAGTTGGACTCCTCAGACTAACTCAGCGCCGGTCGATGTTAATGCTGTAACAGCTAGTGTCACGAAGTAATATAGGAACCAATACTGCGATAAAAGAAAAGAAGGAGACCATAAAATGGCGGGACAGCTGGATGGAAAAGTAGCGTTGGTCACCGGCGCAGGGTCAGGCATAGGCCGTGCATCTGCACTGACCTGTGCCCGTGAAGGTGCGAAAGTCATGGTGGCAGATATCGTTGTTGAGGGTGGAGAAGAGACGGTTCAGTTAGTCAAGAATACCGGTGGCGAGGCCAGCTTTATCAAAGTCGATGTCTCGAAGGCGGCTGATGTCGAAGCTATGGTCAACAAAGGTGTCGAGACCTATGGCCGCATCGACTGTGCGCATAACAATGCTGGTATTGAAGGCCAGCTGGCTTCGACTGACGAGTACTCTGAAGAGATGTTTAACCGGGTAATAGCCATTAACCTAACTGGCGTATGGCTGTGTATGAAGTACGAGATACCGCACATGCTCAAGCAAGGCAGGGGTGCCATTGTGAACACGGCGTCGGGTGCCGGTTTGGTCGGTGCGGCGGGTATGTCCGCTTATGTGGCGAGTAAACATGGCGTCGTGGGGCTGACCAAAACGGCAGCGTTGGAATATGCCAAGTCGGGTATCCGGGTGAATGCAGTCTGTCCTGGGGTGATTCAAACGCCGATGGTGGAGCGCTTGACGAACGCACAGCCTCCGCTAGGGGAAGCGCTCGTTGCAGCCGAGCCTATTGGCCGAACAGGTCGGACAGAGGAAATTGCCGAATCCGTGCTCTGGCTGTGTTCTGATGCGGCGTCTTTTGTGACAGGGCATGCCATGTCGGTTGACGGTGGCTATGTTGCGCAGTAGCAGAAAATTATGAGTTCATTTCTCCCCAGTCCGGAAGCTTCCCAATAATTTATGAACAACGCCGACAAAGGGCCGGTGGTGATGCTGAACTTGCTCAAGTTTAAATCTGACGGGGGCGAGGACGCCTGCGGCAAGTATGCCGCCGGCATGGGTGAAATCTTTGCATCCTATGGTGGCAAAGTGATTTATGTCGGGCGTGTGGCCGCGCTCATGGTCGGCTCAGAAGAAAGGGACGCCGTCGCCCTGATTCAGTACCTGACGCGCAAAGCCGTGTGTATATGTTTAATAGCCCCCGAGCATCAGGCTATTCATCATTATCGTGATGAGGGCCTGGAGCGGACGGTGTTATACACGACCGATCTACTAGAAGCGCTGTCATTGGGGAAATAGCTCCAAGACGTTTGGAAGAGGTAGACCTTCCTTGCTCCTCGGCGTTTGGCACTATCTCTTCCGAACGTCTTCTTTTTCTTAGTGATCGTTCCCTAGCTAATGGAGATACTCCGACACAAACCCAACACCAAGCGACCAGCCATGGTCCGAGCCGCATTGACACTTTTTGCTGAGCGGGGACTCGACGGCACGAGTGTGCGGGACATTGCGCGAGCGGCTGGGGTACAGGAAGCCGTCATCTACCGTTATTTTGCCAGTAAGAAAGCGCTAGCCCGAGAAATTTTACTGAGCGCAGATATCTAGCACTGCAAGCATGTGCAGGAAATTGTACCCGGTGACGAAGCGCTCAAAGACAAACTTCGCGCCATCGTCCGTCAGGAATTCGGTATGGCTGAGCGCTACCCAGAGGCGTTCGTGTGCGTGTGTGAGAACGAACAAAAGTTTTTCGCTGACTTGCCTGCTGACCTTCCCGAGTTGGGGAGGATTTTGATCGAGTTCATCACCCATCGGCAGGGTCAAGGAGAGCTGGATACGGGAAACCCGGAACTGATCTCCGACATGCTCTGCGGAGCGCTGTGCGAAATGGCGTTGTCGTTGGTGCGCAGACGGCGACAAGACCAGTTGCCGCGTCATATCGACATGGTGACTGAGAAGAGCTGGAGCATGTCGTGCAAAATGTGAGGGATGGTTACACAAACCCGTAGACACAGCGCTGCAACTGTCAGGACCGGTGAGAGCGATAAGGTGCACGGAGCGATGTAAAAATCGGCGGCCTGAAAACAGGCCTAAGATATGACAAAGCGGAGGAACACGCATGGAAGCACCACTGTGGTTACTGCTCGGCTGGGGCGGAATTGGCGCCATTGATTTCGTCTACAACCACATCTATCGCTACCGGCTCCACGCGCACGCCTCCAGTTTTCGTGAACATGGTGTTCATACCCTCCTCGCACAGGTTCTCACAGTCACAGTGGTGATGCTGGTCTTTCTTGAAATGGGGACGCTGGGATTTGCCATCTTTCTCGGCGTTCAGGCATGTGCGGTGATCTTTACCCTGTGGGATGTGTCAATCGAGCCCGCGTCGCGGGAGCCGTTGGGAGGACTGCCTCCACACGAATATCTGGTGCATACGATCATCTTTCTGATACACGGCGCCTTTCTGTGGGCGGTGATTGCCAACACTGATAAATTGGTACATGGTGCGGGATTCGGACTATGGAGGTGGCCCCAACTTCCCACGTTTTTGCTTGTTGATGCCGTGATCTTTACGTTTGCTAGCGCCGGTGTCCTGGTCTTACACGTTTACCTACTGGCCGTGGGGTATCGGACGTTCAAAATGATGCCTGGGGTGCCTATTGAAGGAACCAGCCGCGTGTAAGGTTGGCAAGATTGGCAACGTTAGCTAGTTGTTTGGAGGAGCCACGCTGTTCCGAAGTGTCCCGAGTGTCCTTTGTACGGTTCTGTTCCTGTGGAGTGTTGCGTCGGTATACGCCGAGCCTGCGCCTACGTGACGCACAGTTGCTGGGCTGTCCGAGACAGAGCGTGCCCAGCTCGACCTGCGGACTGACACGCCCCGCGACCCTCAGGTGCCGTATCTGCCGGGTGAAGAATATCCGTATACTGCTGAGGAGATGGGCTACCGCGCCATGGAGTTTACCGATATCTCGCGGTGGTCACATGCTATGGCTGATGCCTTTGGGGCGCTGACCAGCAGCGGCTATCTCAACCAGGGGGTCATGGTTGGCCTGAATTTCTACCTGCCTGGAGAGGAGGGGATCACGGGCCAAGCTCACGCCGCTCCTCGCCCTGTATTATGATCTCTCCTTGGATCTCATGAGTTACAGCCTGCACGACGCCCACTGCGTTAAAGAGTGGACGCCGAAGGAGCGGGAAGTCCTATTCGGCCCGGACTTTATGCGCCGAGGGTGGCGAATGTACCCGGTCAAAACCCAGGCCCTGGTCAACTCACCCGCCGAGTTTTATCTGCGTCCGCTCTTGTGCCCGGACAAGTTTTCTCAGGAGCGGAAGATCGAACTCTCACCGGAGGTCGACCGGCGCGTGCGGGCTCAACAAGCCGCAGTACATGTGGTATTCGACTCCCAAGTCGAGGCGAGTGCACCGTAGAAATACACGTTAGTGACCGCCGAGACGTTTCACGATGTGCATGGGCGCGTGTCATCAAGTTGATTTAAATGTCGGCTCTGCCTCCTCTTCCTCTTTTCCGTCATCCTCCGTACAATCCCTCTCCTATGAACAACATCTCCCTCCTATCCACCATTGCCGCCAAACGCGCCCTCATTTTCGACCTCTTTCACACCCTCACGCGCGCCGACCCTTCTTGGGGCACCTATAAGGTGCTGGGCGTTTCTAGAGAAACGTGGAACGAACAATTACTTGAAAAGTCGCCTGACCGACTCACTGGGAAAGAAACTGATCCGCTGACTATTATCCAAAGCCTCTCCCACGCTATTGACCCGTCCATTCCACACCGCGTCATCGAACACGCGACGGAGAATCGAATCGAGAAGTTCGCGCAGGCGCTGATCGAAATACCAACGGAAACGGTTCGGTTTTTTGAACAACTCAAGAAGGCGGGTAAGAAAATTGGTTTGCTTAGCAATGCGGATGTCATGGAGTGTGCGGCTTGGTACCAATCTCCTATTGCTCCGTTTTTCGATAGCGTGCTCTTTTCCTGTCGTGCGGGCTACGCCAAGCCCGAGCGGCAGATTTATGAGATGAGTCTGCATGATTTACAAGTCCAGCCGGAAGACAGTGTCTTTATTGGTGATGGTGGATCGGGAGAACTCGAAGGCGCGCAAGCCGTGGGTATGACAACGGTCATGATGACGGGCATTATCAAAGATCTCTGGCCAGACAGAATAGAGCAAAGAAAACCCTATGCTGATTTTGTGATTGAAAATCTGTCGGAGTTAATCGAAGATAGGCCATAGCTATGCCGCCCATCGTCCGAATCGTCAGCGAATAAGACTCCGAACAAATCCAGGCGATCTATGCTCCGATCGTGCGGGATACAATCATTTCGTTCGAGCTCGAACGCCCAACCGTGGCAGAGATGCGGCAGTTTATCCTCAGCAACCGGGCAACCATGCCTGGCTGCTGTGTGACAATGGCGGAGGGACTTTAGGCTTTGTGTATGCAAGCCAACATCGCAGCCGGGCTGCGTACCAGCGGGCAGTGGATGTGTCCGTCTACATAAAAGAACAGACTCGGCGTTCGGGATTAGGGCGGGCTCTGTATACGTCGCTGTTCGAAATGCTCAGGCTGCAAGGTTTCTACCGGGCCTATGTGGGCATTGCAATGCCAAATCCGACCGGTGTTGGTCTGCACGAAGCGCTGTGTTGCCAGTTTATCGTTGTGTATCGCTCAGTTGGATTTAAGTTTGGGCTGTAGCGAGATGTGGACTGGTGGTGCTTGTCACGGCTGCGGTTTTGAGCATATACAAACTTGAGGTCGAAGGCTTATGGCTGTGCCTCCGCAATTAGAACGGGCAGAACATGCAGAACTTGCGGAGCTGAAACTGGCGCGGCTGAGCGATGCCTACCGTATCGCCCTCATGTCGCGCGATCTTGTTGAAAAGGGGCTGCCCTGGTCGTGGCTCGCACGACGGGTGGCTTCACATATTCGCGGTCGTGAGAGTAACGTGCTCACCGCTCGGGTGAAGGGCCGACTCGTTGGTTTTGCGATTATGCAGTTCTATGACGAGCGGGCGCATCTGAATTTACTGGCCGTCGATCCTGCTGCACGGCGTTTTGGGGTTGGTCGCCGTTTAGTGGAATGGCAAGAAGAGGTCGCCCTCAGCGGAGGGATGCATATTGTCAATTTAGAGGTCCGAGCTAACAACGCTGGTGCGAGAGCATCTTACCGCATGCTTGGATATCGAGAAAGCAAACGTATCCCCGGCTATTATAGTGGCCGGGAGGTAGCGATCCGTATGACTCATGATTTGCGACGCGGCTAATGCAGACTGTCCTGGCCATCAGGTCATCGGCCCTACTCAGCCAATAATAACAGGAACTCGGCTTCGTTTAGAATCCGCACCCCGAGCTTCTCGGCCTTGTCACGTTTAGAGCCCGGATCGATACCAGCGATAACATAACTCGTTTTCTTAGACACGCTTGCGGTGACTTTCCCACCCAGCGCCTCGATACGTTTCTTGGCCTCTAGGCGAGTCATGGCGTCCAGGTTACCGGTCAGGACGAATATTTGCCCGCTCAATTTGCCTTCGCGTCTTGCCTCAACCTTCGGAAACTGGACACCGGCTTTGAGGAGCTTGGCGACAACCTCGCGATTCTGTTCTTGAGCAAAAAACGCGGCCACACTACGGGCGACTTCCGGTCCGATATCGTGCACCTCCTGCAACGCTACTTCATTCTCATGCATGATGTGATCAAGGTCGCCAAAGTGTTCGGCCAGCTGACGGGCGGTGGCTACACCCACATGCCGAATGCCGAGAGAAGAAATGAAGCGGGGCAGGGTCGTGGTTTTACTCTTCTCCAGCGCCTCAAGCAGATTTTGAGCTGACTTGTCCGCCATGCGCTCGAGCGAGGCCATCCGCTCTTTTGTTAAGAGATAGAGGTCGCCTGGGTCGCGCACCAGCTCCTGTTCAACCAGCTGATCGATGATTTTTTCACCCAGACCTTCAATATCCATCGAACCCCGGGCGGCAAAGAATTTGAGACTCTCTTTGAGCTGAGCCGGGCAAGCCAGGCCGCTACAGCGGTAGGCGGCTACACCCTCCTCACGTTCGACCGCCGCTTCACACACGGGGCATAGCTCTGGCATATGAAATATACGCTCTTTGCCCGTGCGCTTTTCTGGGATGGCTTTAACGACGTACGGAATAACATCCCCAGCCCGCTCGACAATGACTGTGTCGCCAATGCGGATGTCCTTGCGTTCGATCTCGTCCATATTGTGCAGCGAGGCGCTTTTGACGGTCACGCCCCCGATATGGACGGGGTCAAGCTCGGCCACTGGAGTGAAGGTACCCGTACGGCCAACCTGGGGAACGATGTTCAATACCCGGGTAATGGTCTGGATGGCGGGGAATTTATAGGCCGTTGCCCAGCGGGGGGCGCGAGATATTTGACCCAGCCGGCGTTGCAGCGCAAAGCTATTCACCTTAATGACTACGCCATCAATCTCGTATGGTAGGGAGTCGCGCTGCTGTTCAAGTTCATCGAACACGACGAACACTTCGTCCAAAGTAGAGCAGACACGACCGTACGGAACCGGCTTGAGTCCCCAGCCGCTGAGTGCCTGATGGAGTTGGGCATGAGAGGCAAACGAGACGCCCTCGACCTGGCCAACTCCATGGCAAAAGAAATCGAGTGGCCGTTTTGCGGTCACTGAAGAATCGAGCTGCTTGAGTGAGCCGGCAGTGGCGTTGCGTGGATTGGCGAAGAGCGGTTCGCCTGCCTCCGCGCGGTCATTGTTGAGTTGGCGAAAAGAGGCTTTTGGGAAAAAGACTTCGCCCCGGACCTCGAGACGACTCGGGCGTGAGGTTGGTGTTTGAGAGAGCAGGGAGAGCGGAATCGAACGAATGGTTTTCAGATTGGCTGTAACGTCTTCTCCTAATACCCCGTCCCCACGGGTCGCGCCTGCGACGAAGGCGCCGTTCTCATACACGAGCTCGACCGCAACCCCGTCGATCTTGGGTTCGGCAATGTATTCAATAGGATCATCGGTTTCGAGAAAACGCTGTGAGCGTTCATGAAATTCCTGCATCTCCTCGCGTGAGACGATGTTCGCGAGCGACAGCATGGGGAGTGTATGTTGAACCTGTGAGAATTCGGTCAGGGGCGGGGCACCGATCTTTTGGGTTGGTGAGGATGGATCGTGTAGCTCTGGGTGCTGTGCCTCTAGGGCAAGCAAACGGCGAAAGAGTTGGTCATATTCGCTGTCGGTAATCAGCGGATCGTCCAAGACATAGTAGCGATGATTATGCCGAGTCAACTGCTCGCGCAACCGTTTCGTCTCCGCCATGATTTTTGGATCAATGCGTGCAGAAGGAGCAGGCCGGGCGGTCATAGATTTCTCCCAGAAGAAAGCCCCTGGAGAAAGCTCCAGAGGCTACAAGGGACGGACGAAACATGATGGTTAGATTTCCCGAACGATGAATGTCTAGTATATCAACTCTGCCCGACGGTGCAATGACCTACCTGCCAGAATGGACTTTTTGCATACCCTCTTAGCCTTGATCCAGCGGCATTTGCACGTGGTACTGCTGCCGACAGCGTCCAATCGAACGCAGGACATTTTGTTTCATACGGATGTCTATAACTTTCCGGCGGAAGTCCTCGCGCGTCTGTGTCTAGATTCCGGGTAGACCGAGAATCCGGTCTACCCATTCGAACCCAATCTGCTCGGCTGGACTGTTGTGTCGGAGCTGTCGAATCTGAAGACCGTACGGCGTTTCTTCGACGTGAAAACCAAGCAGCCGATACATCAGATCGTCTGCTTTTTCAAACGGAAAGTGGGCCGCCGTAACGCTGGGGGTGAGCTTTTTTTCCTGGCGGCTTACTGACTGCGCCCATACGGAAGGGGATGAAGAGGCGTACAGCCCTATGCCTCCGACCAAAAGGAGTAAGGCTACAATTTGAGATGAAAGTCTATTCATAATGTCATAACGTGAGAATGGTTCGTTGGCACAGTCTGCTGCTGATACTATGCTGTCAGACTGGGTTGCTGCATGGTCAGACAATGAATGGCACCAAAGCCGACCACTAGGTCCGCGCACGGAATCCCAACAACCCGTCTGGTCGGAAAAAGCTCTTGAAGCGCAGCCAGTGCCTGCTGGTCATTCGGATGGTCATAGGTCGGAACAAGGACGACGGCATTGGCAATATAGAAATTAGCATAACTAGTCGGCAGCCGCTCGACCGCCTGTTCCACGGTCTGTTTGACGGGACTGGGTATGGGCAAAGGAAGGACGCGGAGCCGGCGGCCAGCCTGATCTGTCATATGCTGTAGCCGTTCGAGATTATCTTGGAGTAGTTTATAATTCACATCAGTCGGGTCGTCTTCAACGGCACAGACGACGGTCGTCGGATCTACGAACCGGGCGATGTCGTCTACATGTCCGTCCGTATCGTCGCCCATGATACCCTCTCCAAGCCATCCGATATGAACAACGCCCAGATAGGCCCGGAGTGTATCCTCAATATCCGAGCGGCTCAGTGTCGGATTACGATTCGGGTTGAGCAAACACGCTTCGGTCGTGAGCAGCATGCCACAGCCATTCACGTCAATGGACCCACCTTCGAGCACAAGGTCTGGGATAAAAGATGTGATGCCCAGGTGCCGGGCAATCTGTTGCGGGACTGCATTATCCAAGTCCCAGGGCGGATATTTTGATCCCCACGCGTTGAACGTCCAGTCTGTCAGCGCAAGCTCGGCTGTGTCGGGAGGCCGTCGAGTGAGAAAGATCGGGCCATGGTCGCGCGCCCAGGCGTCGTTGGTTGGGATCTGGTGCAAGGCAACCTGGGTGAGTACGATCCCTGCAGCATGAAGCTGTAGCCGCACGGTAGCGGCAGTGGATGCGTCATTGACGCAGATGTTGACCCGCTCGGTTCGGTGTAAGGCTTTGACCAGCTGGGTATAGATCTCCGGGATGGAGTCAAACTTCCCCGGCCAGGTTTCTTGATTATGTGGCCAGGCCAGCCAGGTAGCAGCATGAGGCTCCCACTCTGCAGGCATGCGGAAGCCAAGACTCGCGGGGGAGGGTGTTGAATCTCGGGAGAGAAGACTCATCGAAGGAAGACGACCTCTGAAAACCAACACAACTCAATCAATATAGCGCCGGTTCATATCCCCGTATGCATCGACACGGCGATCACGCAGAAACGGCCAATACTGTCGGGTTGTCTGAATGGCAGTGAGGTCACACGGAACAATCAGGGTTTGTGCACCTGCAGCGCCGGCCTGTTTGAGCACACGGCCAAACGGGTCGCTCACAAACGATGTTCCCCAGAAATTTATTTCACCTTCTTGGCCGACGCGGTTGACGGCAGCGATATACACCCCATTTGCGATCGCATGGCCACGTTGGACTGTCTGCCAGGCGTCCTGCTGGACCTGATGTTCTAGGGCATCGTCTGCGGGATGCCCGCCTATGGCCGTAGGATAAAAGAGGATCTGCGCCCCACTCAGGGCGGTTAAGCGGGCTGCCTCTGGGAACCATTGATCCCAGCATATGAGTATGCCGACCCGTGCATAGCGGGTTTGAAACGTCTGAAATCCGAGATCCCCAGGTGTAAAGTAGAATTTTTCGTAATACAGCGGATCGTCGGGAATATGCATTTTGCGGTACTTCCCGATCAAGCTGCCGTCGGCATCAATGACGACGGCAGTATTATGAAAGACCCCCTCAGCCCGCTTTTCAAACACGGGTACGATCAGTACGACTTGATGGTCGGCGGCAAGCTGACTCAGCCGCTCTGTCGTTGAGCCGGGAATAGTCTCGGCAAGTTGAAACCGCTGTACATCTTCACTTTGGCAGAAATACTGGGAACGAAAGAGTTCTTGGAGACAAATGATCTGTGCTCCCTGCCGGGCTGCGCTCTGGATGTGGTGGACCGCTGTGTCTAGATTGTCCTGGGGCTGATCAGTGCACGCCATCTGGATCAGGCCCAGTATGACTTGCTGTACGGGAGAGAAACGAGTCTGTGTGTCTACCACGTACAGAATTGTATGCTATGGAGTTCCGCGGCTCAATGCCGCCGGGGGCACGACCGTGCAGCTACGCTCACAAATCCGTCTAAGAAATAACGCCGTGTCATCGCACACAGCGAAAAAATTCGTACTTGCAGTGGGATGCGCAAGCAACGATACGTCACGAATCTCCCCGTCACTACGCGAGGCAGTGAGACGAGTTCGATGCCAGGGGGCGACCCACGATTCGGGGTTGATTTTTTTACAACAAGAGAGTGTAAAAGCAATCTATACCTCAGCCACCAGAGCTCTTTCGAGGAGCTGCCTGCTATACTGCGGTCCGAAGCAACGTGGCGATGAGTCACTTCGGAGGTCTGTATGCCGAACGTCGTTGAGGAAATCCCTAGCGAGTTGGAACCCGCCGCGAAGGTGGCACTGGCCTGGGTCAACCAGCAACATGGTGCCGAATTTAAGCTCACAGGGCTCGTGGATCCCCACAAGGCCCTAGGCCGAACAACGGGTCAGCCGATCGAGTTGGGGCTAGTCCTGTGCGACGGCGACCGGTGTCTTCGCGAGCAGGTGCGCGTGGAGGCCAAAAGCCGAGGCTTCGAGGTCAGTGCGATCGAAGCCGAGACGTTGGTGATCCCGCCGTATCTCGATCCGCCGCTTGGTGTACGACAAAGCTGGCTCGACGATCAACTCGGCAAGCACGCCTTCATTGTGCTCCTTTTCTACCGCGGGCTCTGGTGACCGCCCTGCCGCTCCGAGTTGCGGAGCTATGCAAAGTCCGGGGTCGTCGACGCGATCCGCGCAGCGGGTGGTGAAGTCTTCGCCCTCACGAGTGAGCCGCAGAGCCTCGCGACAGAGGCCGAGCAGACGTGGGAGATAGGCTTCCCTGCCGTCGGTGATCCTCATCACGAGATACGGGGCGCGTGTCGCGAGCGTGGTTTCTTAAACCTATTCGCGAACGAAGACATCGGACATTTGAGGTCGAGGTCTTGGGCCGCTCATCCGAAGGGCTACTTCCAACCTGGGGTGCTGGCGCTCACGAGCGCAGGCGGCGTACTCTATCGGTGGCGATGTCGCCCGACGCATGAGAATATGAGTGGCGCCGGCCAGCGCCCAACCCCTGCATACGTGTGGGCGCAGATGCAATCGCGGCCCGCGGATGGCACCGATGACGCGGCGTTGGACGAGTCTCCCGAGTTTGCCAGGAAGGATCTTTCGTGGCCGGTCTTCGTGGCAATACTCCTGGCACACGGCTGGTTCCTGCGTCCCAAAGCGTTCCCGCTCGGTCGTGCTGATGACAAGCCGTCTGCGAAACCGCTGAAGATGAAGCGGCGCATCGCCATTTTCGTGGGCGCCTGGATCGCGGCGTTCGCGCTCCTTCCGGCCGGTTGGGTGGCGCTGGGTCTGGCCGCCTGGGGAGCACTCGTATGGCCAGGCTTAGCTGAGCTTCACCGACGGTTCCAGAATGTACCGAATGGTGAACCCGACCCGATTTGAGACTCAACCGCCCGGATGCCCCGGCGCCTTCTCCGGAGAGGATGACCTGACATTTTGATGCGGTTGTGAATATTGCCTCCAACCTACCCACCGGTGCTAGGTGACCAGTTGTAGAGCTTCGCGAGGGTCCCGCCCATGAGAGCGCCACGCTCTGCATTAGACAGCTGGTCAGTGACCCGGAACGCCTCAACTCCCTGTTCGTAGGTCAACAATCCCACTGCCCGGGTCCAATCGGTGCCCCACATGCATCGTGTGAAGCCGAACGCGTTGAATATCTGGCCTAGAGGCTGCCAGATGTCCTGGTACGGGAATGGTCGGTGGGACAGAGTGCAGGCTCCGGAAATCTTGATGGCTACGTTGTCGCATGCTGCAAGCGCAACCACGGCGGCTAAATCGGCGAACGGTTCCCGTGGCGCCTGTGGCGCGAAGGGTTGGCTCAGACCCACATGGTCGACTACCACCTGAGTGTTTGGATTGCGGTAGGCCAGTTCCCGTAACAGAGACAGCTGGCCCCAACACAAAATATTCACCGGCAACCCAGCTTTGCCAGTGGCGGCCAGGATGCGATTGAGGCCCGGATCGTCCGCTTCGGGTGAGCGGGACGTGAGCATGAGGCGGACGCCGAACACCCCCGGCGTCGCGGCCCACACCACGATCTCGTGAGCGACCGCTTCAGACCGAGGATCGAAGGGCTTGATCAGGCCAAACCGGCCTGGATGCCTCGCGTACACTTCAAGGATGTAACTCGCATCGTAGCGATACATTGTGTAGGGCGACACCAGCAAAGCCCCATCGACGCCGACCGCGTCCATTGCGACTACCATGTCGTCTCCGCTGACCTCATCCGGCCCTGGCAGGACGCGGTGCCAAGGCCGCTCAGGGCGATCCCGCTCGTAGGCATGGACTTGTGAGTCAATTATGGGAGTCTGAACGGCCATCGTATTTGTCCCTTTTCTAGACCGTCTGAGGATGGGAAATCTCGGGAGGCCGGGGTACTATTGGGCGTGGCGTGAGGAGGAGAAGGAGTAGGGCGACCCCACCCGTCAACGCGCTATACAGAAAGGCGAGCTGGTAGCTGCCGCTGACATCCCGTAGATAGCCCGCAATCATCGGCCCCCATGCCCCCAGAATACCTGCGCCAGCAAAAAGAGACCCGGTAATGGACCCGGCGTGCAATCGCCCAAAGAAGTCGCCGACCAGAGCCGGGAGCAGTGTAGTCAGCCCACCGTAGAAAAAACCAAACGCCACAGCTCCCGCGTATACTCCGCCTCGACCCTGCGCCAAAAAAAAGAGGAGATACGCCGCGATCTGCACACTCAAGCCAATCGCCAGACCCGTCCTGCGGCCGATACGATCTGACAAAGGGCCCAGCGAGAGGTTGCCCAGCGCAGCGCTCATCCCCATGGCACTCACCGCCAGGGCTCCTTGTGCGTGCGAGAGTCCAAGGTCTTGGGCAAAGACGACAATATGAACAAACGGTACGGGCACAGTGAGGAAGGTAACTACAAGCGTGATCGCTAACAGCCAGAATGAACGCGTGGTGCGGGCTTCGTGCAGGGTCCAGTTCTTCAGAGAGACAGTTTCACTGTCTGGCGTAGGAGGAGCAGGACTCTGGGGCAGACGTTCACCGTCGGGTGTCAGTCCCACTTGTTCTGGGCTGCGCGTCATAAATGGGGCCAGCCCATTCAGGAGTAGCATGATAATAATGCCACACGCGAGATAGACCGGACGCCAACCCCAACGCGCAATACACACGGCAGCCAGCCAGGGACAGACCAGGATCCCACAGCTACTTCCGCTCGCAGCCAGCCCTAAGGCGAGGCCCCGTTTGCGTTGGAACCATTTGACGACGGTCGTATTGCAGGGAATGTAGGCGCTACTCATGCCCAGTGCCGCGATGAGCCCATAACACACGTACAGCTGCCATTGGGCCGACATTTGACTCGTAGCGATAATCCCGCCGCCCAGTAAAACCCCGCCAGCGGCAATGACCCAACGCGGGCCGGCGGTGTCAGTCAGTCGGCCACTGATCCAGCTGCAGCCGCTATAGACCATGGTATAGAGCGAAAAGGCGCCGCCCAAACTCGCCCGCTGCCAGTCCAATTCGTCCAACATCGCAGGCAAAAATACCCCAAAAGAATATTGCACCCCGTAAGTCGCGAAAAGCACAATGAAGGCACAGCCAGTGACAATCCAGCCATAAAAAACGGAAGGAAATAGGCGCATCACAACGTATTTTCAAAGCCCTGCTATCAGGGGTTCTCCTCCTATACCCCTGTCGTCTGTTGCGCGGGCTGTGCGCCAGACGCACTGTTCCAGTATATAGGTGTCGCCTGGTGCACTGAGGTCGAAGGGGGAACGGCTAGTCGTGACCGGAAGACAATACACCCTTCGCGGCAACCGCCAACAATACGATAACTAAAATAACGCTCGGCGCGTCGGGCAAAAATCCGATGAGGCCTAATGGTGTCCGCCTCACCCAAGGGGCTGTCGCCCATGCTCGACGCCCGATTGCCGGAGGCATTGCCCAACCAGTAAAATACGGTGAATGACCAGGCAATATAGACAAATCCATAGGCTGTGAATCGCTGCATGAATGCGCCTAAACGCAATTTCGGCAACACCAACGCGATGACAATGACCAATATTCCATTTAATGTGCCGCCGGTATGCGCCCGTACCCAACCCTCGCTGGTGCCATAGAGTGGCAGTGGAATAATCTTCCCCCGCCAGAGCTCAACGCGGCCAAGCAAGGTGAACATCTACATAAAGCCGGCAAGCATGGCAATGAGCACCACGACCAGTCCGTTGGCGATCATTATCCGGTCAAGCCTTTCCATGGTGCCCATTTTATCTCTGTATACGGTATACGCGATGTTTGATATTGATCGTTTAATATGAGCGGCTGCAAACGGAGGCGGCATCTCGGGACCGTTGGTATCAATCAACGGCAGCAATGTGCCGGCAGGCAGGGTCGCGTGGCCCGCCACCCAGTCTTTCATCCATTGCGGATCCCCTTCACAGCGGGGATTGTGCCATGGCAGGAGGACCCGCAGGAGATAGGGGCCGACACGAAACGTCATCGATAGTATCTCTCGAAGCACGCTCATCAGCTGCTGAGGGCAATTGAGCAATTTATCCTTTTTCAAGGCCGTAAACATGCCGGCTGGACCGAACCAGAGCACGTGCAATGATCCGTGGAACATACCGAAAACGCGTGGAAGATATTGTCCTGAATAGGCCATATATGTGTCAAACGCTACCGTTTTATGTTCGATTTCCTCCACCATATGCGTGAGTCAAAACGAGAATACGTGCGGGGGCGCACCACGAAAAAGGCGCGTCCTTTTGTGAATCAACCAATGGGTGAAACCCTTCGTCATAGTCTCGAATCCGGCGTTATAGGCCAGCTGGGTACGCCAACTTTTTCTAGACAATCGGGCATAAGATTCGGCCAGCCGTTGTTCGACAGCGGCAAGCTCTGGATATCAATTCGCTTTCAAGAGTTCCTTTAAACGTCGATGACATTGATAGTGGAGGCCCTCTTGTCCGTTGAACCCGCGCATGTCTTTCAATAGCTCAGGCTCACCGATTTGGGCCATCGGCCTTTTGACACCCAATGTGAAAGTCACTATATACTGATGAAGCTCTGACATTGACATGAGGTGGGGCCTACAGCTTTGACTAGACCAGCAATCGAGAGGCGAGTTTGTGTAGATCGCCAAGGAACGTTTGCTGTTCGGCTATTCTCCTGAGACCCCGTTTTCTTTTATCGTAAAGCTTTTGATTTGAACGGAATCGCTGATCGCGAGCGGGTGCGAGACGTAGGGGATGAGCGCCCGTTCTGAGCCATTGCAGAGCTGACAGCCAGACGACTAACGCCGTCACGCGGAGGGTGTGTACCGAATGAGCATGCTGACAAAGAGTGAAACAGGGGAGGCCAGAATGGCCCCCGCACCAGGCTTGGGCGCCGATATTGTGGTAGGCGTCGAGAATCGCGCCTCGTCTGTCTCAAGTGTCCCAACAGGTCAAACTGGCCAAATCGTGGTGGAGGAGACAAGCGATATATACGGCATTCAGAACTGGGGTCGTGAGTATTTTGATGTGAATGCGAGCGGTGAAGTCGTCTGTGCCTTTGCCACGTCCCGGAGCCCGTCAAGCACGCTCAAGGGTATCATTACCGACCTTGAGCAGGATGGGATATCAACTCCCGTCATTCTACGTTTCCCGCAAATTATCGACTATCAGCTGCAGAAGCTGACGGGAGCCTTCCACGCCGCCATCAAGGAGTTTGCCTACAAACGAGAATATATCCCGGCTTACCCGCTCAAGGTCAATCAGAAGAAAGAGGTCGTGCAGGACGTCTTGCGCTTCGGGGATCGGTATCGTGTTGGTCTGGAAGTGGGCAGCAAAGCTGAACTCATGGTCGCGCTGGCGTTGACCCACCATCCGGAATCTCCGATTATTTGCAACGGAGTGAAGGATGAAAGTTATCTCAAACTGGCGTTTATAGGCAAGCATATTGGCAAGCGGGTGTTTCTCGTACTAGAGAGTTTGTCCGAGCTGTGCGCCCTACGTGAACTGAGCCAACGCCTGGCGATTCGGCCTTTGATCGGTCTGCGGCTGAAGCTGTCTGCTCGGGGCAGTGGGAAATGGGAGAAGTCGAGTGGTGATCTGTCTAAGTTCGGGTTCACGACGCCGGACCTCTTGAAATGTGTCCATCTTCTGCAAGAAGCTGAAATGATCGACTGTCTGAGTCTGTTGCATTTCCATATTGGTTCGCAGGTTACGGACATAAGGCGGGTCAAATCTGCGGTCAAAGAGGCAGCCCGGACGTATGCCAAGCTGCGCCAGATGTGCCTGCATCTCGACTATCTCGATGTCGGCGGAGGTCTTGGCGTCGATTATGATGGTTCGCGAACGGCGTCTGAGTCGAGTCTGAACTATTCTGTCGAGGAATATGCCAACGACATCATTTACTCGATCAAGGAGGTGTGCGAGAGCGAACAGATCGAAGAGCCCACGGTGATTACCGAAACCGGGCGTATGCTAGCCGCTCCACACTCTATGCTCGTTTTCAATGCAGTCGACGAAATCGCGCTGGCGAACGGCCCGATAGATGTACAGGGTCTGGAGAGCAAGCCCGAAGTCATCCAAGAGATGTACGACATCTATACAGGGACCAATGCCAAGAACTACCGCGAGTATTACCACGATATCCTTGAACAACGCGAAGAGATGCTTTCCTTATTCAACCTGGGGTATCTGTCGCTTGAAGATCGAGGGCTGGGTCAGGAACTGTTTTGGGGCACGTGTGAACGCGCGCTGGAATTTTCCAAGGCTGTGAAGCAGAGGCCCGACGAATTTGAAGATCTGGAACAGCGCCTAGCTCACAAGTTTATTTGTAATTTCTCGGTTTTTCAGTCCATTCCGGATGCTTGGGCGCTGGAGCAGCTTTTCCCTATCATGCCCATTCATCGACTCAACGAAATCCCCGACCGTAAAGGTTATTTAGCAGATCTGACCTGTGACTCGGACGGTAAAATCGATAATTTTGTCGACCAACGAGACATCAAGGAATATCTGGAATTACACGCCCTGGACGGAGAACCGTATTATCTCGGCGTGTTCTTGACCGGCGCGTATCAAGACGTCATGGGCGACTACCATAATCTCTTTGGCCACGTCCATGATGTTTCCGTTGTTGCGGATGAAAACGGCATCATGCAGGTTGCTGGCATTACTCCGGGCCATACGGTGGAAGACGTGCTGAGCGTGTTCCGGTATGGGCGAGAAGAGCTGTTGGCCGAGTTCCGCTATCGAGTGAGCGAAGGCGCTGCACGGCATGAGGGGACTAGATGGAATGGGCAGAATGAGCAGCCTAAGATTACTGCCGAATGGCAGGAGCAACTGCTGCGCGAATACGAGGCGGTCTTGGGTAGCTATACCTATCTAACGTCTGAAAAGTGAAGAAGGATTAAGATCTAGGTTTTGGGGGTTGGGCTGAAAAAGTAGAATAACCTCCCAACCCCTATCCCCCAACCCCCAAACCTGTCCCATGGCACAGATTCTTGATGGTGACGATCCGTGTTCGATAAGCCGAGCCGGAGGACGGCTCAAAGCCGGAGACCTCGTTGCCTTCCCAACTGAGACAGTCTATGGCCTTGGGGCAAATGCCCTGAATGAAAAGGCCGTGGCCCATGTCTTTGCCGTGAAAAATCGTCCCTCTTTTGATCCACTCATTGTTCATGTTGCGGACAGAGAAGCCGTCTCTTCTTATGTAAAAGAAATTGACGAACGCGCCACAAGACTCATGGATCGCTTCTGGCCTGGTCCGCTGACGCTCGTCCTGCTAAAGCAGCCCATTGTTCCCGATATTGTGACAGCCGGACTTGAGACGGTTGCCCTCCGTATGCCGGCTCATCCAGTTGCCTTGGCCTTACTGCGCGAAGTCGATTTTCCTATTGCTGCTCCAAGCGCCAACCCCTTTGGTTATGTCAGTCCCACGACAGCCGCCCATGTACAAGGCAGACTCGGAGATGCGATTGAGGTCATTATCGATGGCGGGCCGTGTACCATTGGGTTGGAATCAACGGTGTGTGCGTTGACTGAAGATCAGGCGGTTTTGTTACGACCTGGCGCTGTGACGGTTGACCAAATCGAAGCGGTGATTGGGCCGGTTCAGATTGGGGACCCGGCGAGAGCCGATACACGTTCGCCGGGAACGCTGCTTTCGCATTACGCTCCGAGAGTTCCGGTGGCCCTGCTTGCTTGCGGGGAGCCGTTGCCCCAGCCGGACTACGGTGAACGCGTTGGACTGCTGAGCTTTGCGCCGCGATCTGAGGCCGAAGGTTACGCTGAGGTTGAGTCCTTATCGAAAGATGGTGACCTGCTTGAAGCCGCAGCAAATTTGTTTGCTGCACTGCGTCGGTTAGATGGATACAGTCTGGATCGAGTGATAATCGAATCAGTTCCAGAGATCGGCATTGGACGAGCCATTATGGATCGACTGCGCCGAGCAGCGACCCGGCACTGAACGATTTCTTGATTCTGGGTAGTCTAGGGTTTAGCTCATGTAGGCATGTTACTACATAGGGAGGGTGGGCGATGAGATCTGTTGGCCTCCGAGAAATCAATCAGGCATTCTCTCGCTATATGAAAATCGTCAAGGCTGGGGAGGACGTGCTCATCACTGAGCGTGGACGCCCAATAGCCGTGATTAAACCTGTTGCTCCTGAAACGGATACCGCTACGAAAATCCTTCATTTGGAGGCGGATGGACTTCTTTCTCCTCCGTGTAAAAAAGGACAACCGAAAAACCATCCGCCTATTTTCCTTTCAGGACAAAGCCTAGCTCAGACGGTTTCCGATATGCGCGACGAGCGGTAATTTTTTCATGAAGCCTTGGGCGTATTTTGACACGAGTGTCATTGTCAAACTGTATGTGGCAGAGGTTGCCACCCCAGCGGCCAAGGTCTTGGTTCGGAAACACAGCCTGCGCTCCTCTGTGTTGCTGCCTCTTGAAATCATCTCTACCCTTGCGCGACGGAAGGCAGCGGGGGAAGTGGCACCTGGAGACTTTTCAACAGCCTTGGAGCATTTCCAGGAAGATCAGCAATTCTTTGAATGGGTGGAATTCGCTTGGGGTGTTCGTCAACGGGTGGAATCTTTCCTGCAGGTCCATGCAATACGAACGCTGGATGCGATTCACATTGCCTCAGCCCTGCTGATTAAAGAGCGCGTTGAGATTGTCATATTGCCCGTTATCACTGGAGATAAGAGACAGCTCCTAGCGGCTCAGGCCCTCGGTTTAGAGACTCTTTGGGTGGGGGAGTAACGGGACAAGGCCGTCCTCGCCTGAGGTCTGGTCAACGTGTGGATCGTTGATGTCTAAACCAGTCTCTTCCTTCTTTTCCCTGCTCCTGAGCGGGATGCTTTTGGTTCCGTGCATAGGTGAAACGCAGACCTCTCTCCCCAAGACATTTGCCGGCATCTCCCTTCCTGAGGTTACGGTCACGGCCTCACGTCGAGAGCAGGCAAGCTTTGACGCTCCACGCGCAGTCACGGTTATTGGGCAAGAGGAAATCGAGCGTCGAACCCCCGTTGTTTTACCCGACCTGTTGCGAGGAGAAGGCGGGGTGTTTGTCCAGCAGACTACGCCAGGTCAAGGCTCGCCGATTATTCGTGGGCTGCTTGGGAGTTCGGTTCTGATGCTTGTCGATGGCATGCGACTCAATAGCGCGTTTTTTCGTACCGCTCCGAATCAGTACTTTGCGCTCATAGACCCGCATCAGGTTGAACGTCTCGAAGTCGTGCGTGGGGCTGGATCCGCCTTGTACGGCAGTGATGCCATGGGCGGCGTTGTGAATGTCCTGACTCGGGTCCCGCGCTTTGATACAGACGCGTGGCAGCTCCACGGCCGGACCATCGGCCAATTCGCGAGTGCGGATATGGCGGGCATTACACGCTTCTCCCTGAACGGCGGCAAACGTGGTATCGCCGCGAGTGCAGGCTTTACGTATCAGAACCGAGATGACTTGCGTGGTGGCTCAGGTCCACAACGGCCGTCCGGCTTTGACGTCTATGCTGCCAACGGAACGCTGGTCCTGGACCGAGATCAGCATACCCTTTTTCTCAACGTCCAGTATCTCAGACAACCCGAGATACCGCGCTATGATGAACTGGTTGCCGGTTTTGCTGAGACCGAACCGAGCGCCGCCGTCTTTTTATTTGAACCGAACGACCGCCTCTTTATCCATGCACGTTACACGTTGTCTCCGATGCACCCGCTTCTCGATCGGTTTGCATTGCATGTTGCCTATCAGGAAATCAACGACGACCGGCGCACCCGTGATCTTGGTAGCCTGATTGAAGGGAGAGAAGACAACCGCAGTCGACTCGTTGGGATCACCACTCAGTTCACTTCTCATTGGCGTGATATAGCCTTACTGACGTATGGGAGCGAAATTTATCTGGACCGCATTACGAGCCATCGCTTTGGCCGTAATATTGAAACACAGGAAAGATCTCGATTGCAAAGCCGCTTTGCCAATGGCTCCAGGCTGGATAGTTTTGCCGGCTACGTCAGCACGGAACTTTGGCTGCATCCCAAACTGACGGTCGTGCTGGGCGGACGATACAGTTATTTCGATATCGACATCCCGCGGGCTGACCGTGATGTTAGGGTTCGTCTTGGGCTTGATGATCTGACTGGCCAGACTGGTGTCATGTATCAGCTCACTCCGGCGCTGAATCTGGTTGCCAATGTTGGACGCGGCTTCCGCGCGCCGAATATCTTTGATTTCTCCACGCTTGGACCGCGTCCCGGGAATCGCTTCAATATTCCTCATACTACCCTGAAGCCGGAATCGGTTCTGAGTGTGGATTTCGGACTGAAATGGTCAACGCCACGTTTTCGCGCAGAGGCATTTGGCTTTCACTCACGTTTTGAGGACAAGATCACGGCCGTTCCCACGGGAGAATTCACACCAGAAGGACGGCAGATTGTCCGCAGTGAAAATCTGAATAGAGTCAAGTTCTGGGGCGCGGAGGCTGTAGGCCGTTTCCGTGTAACTGATGAATGGAACGTTTTTGCCAGTTTTACCTATACGTGGGCGGAAGAAACATCTCGAGATGATGAGGCCGCGCCTGCCGACCGCATACCGCCGGCCAACGGCCGAGTTGGAGCTTTTTATCAGGCTAGCGGTCCGGGTGGTTCAGGGTGGAACGGCTGGGCCGAAGGTTTTCTACTCTTCGCCTCTGCCCAAGATCGCCTGAGTGAAAGAGATCGTCGCGACCCGCGCATCAATCCGAATGGGACCCCCGGCTGGGTAACTGCCAACCTACGCATAGGCTGGGATGTGAACGAACATCTCTCTACTCAAATTGCTATAGAGAACATATTTGACAAAGCCTACCGTAATCACGGCTCGGGTATCGATGCGCCAGGAGTGAGCGCGCTGCTGACGGTTGAACTGCGTTACTGAAGCGGGCTTCAGACCTCTGTGGCCACGCGGCTTTCGCGCGGGCTTTGGCCACAGAGTGACTTATTAGACGCCCTCTTAGCCCAGATGAGGCAGCACGTCGGCTGCAAAGCGCTGCATGGAACCACGCGACACAGCGCGATCCATGCCGGGGAAGTGGAAGAACAAGACGAGTTCATCTATGCTCGTCTCAGCTTCAAACGCCTTGATCTGGTCAAGCACCTTCTGAGGCGGTCCAGTGAAGAAATTGCTCAAGTCGCGAAATCCATCTGACGTATTGCTCCGGTCTTCTGGTTTGTCATTGGCATCATGCATCCATTTGGCGTAATGCTCGACCTGGTAGTTTACGTGCGGCCAGACGGTATCTAACTCGGTCTCATCCTTGTCCGTCACATAACACGAACGGAGGATCCGGACCTGGCCCGGTTCGCGGCCGAGGTCGGTACAGGCGGTGCGGTAGATATCAATATCCTCGGGGTTCCCGATGGGCAGGAAATGACAGCCCATTCGCGCGACTCGTTGGATCCCTTTTATACTCCGTGCGCCGGCCATCAGCGGCGGCCCTCCAGGTTGAACTGGTGACGGCGTGACCGTAATATCCGTGTAGCGCCAGAACTTGCCCGCATGCGAAAACGTTTCCCCTGACCACGACTTGCGGAGGATGTCGATGCCTTCGGTCAGGGCCTGGCCCCGACGCTTGTGATCTTTTTCAAAGCCGGTAAACTCCCCTACCCGATAGCCCTGCCCCAAGCCAAGAATGAGCCGTCCGCGAGAAATCAGATCGACGACCGCTGCGTCTTCGGCAACGCGGACTGGGTCGTGCAGGGGTAAGAGTAAGACAAATGTGCCGAGACTGATGCGCTGCGTTCTGGCAGCCACAGCCGACAGGACGGCTAACTGAGACGGGAGATAGCCATCCTCAAGAAAGTGGTGTTCCGTAGTCCATACCGTATCATAACCGAGTTCTTCAGCGGACACCATGTCGTCGATCGTATCGTTATACAGATTGGCATAGGGTTGGACCCATTGGGGCGGATTCCGAAAGTCAAACAAACAACCTATCTTCATTGTACTGCTCCTTTTTTAAAACTCTGCCGCAGTCCATAGAGTTATGGAGCATTTTTGGGGCTAGATCAATATGGATCATCCTGGATCATTCTGCAGCCGGGCGGCCGAGTTCAGTCGGAAAATTGAATCGCCGTGAGTTTGCGTGTGACCACGACCGCGTGCAGGCTGGTAATATGGCCGCTCGCGCTTACCGCGCAGTGCAAGACCATACGTGGCGGCTGTCCAGGTCGTAACTGGGTCCACTGCGCGACCAAAGCTGGCATGCCGTTAATGAGCCGGAGTTCTGCCTGGAAGCTAGCGCTGCGTCTGGCCGTGGTGTTCATATAGAAGCGCATAACGCGCTCACGACCGATGATGGGCACCCGGGCGGCAAAGAATTCTCCGGCGCCGTCGCTCAGCGCACGCACGTCCGCGGCGAGCAATGATTCGATGGCAGCTGTATCCTGGTTAGCCAGACCGAACAAAAACCGTTCCAGTGTCTGGCGCGTCTTATCCCGGAGTGTACGCGTCGGGACGCGTCGGTTACTATTATATTCACGCATAGCGCGCCGGGCGCGGTGGTGCGAAGTTTTGACATTGGGCTCTGTGATAGCCAGTGCCTCAGCGGTTTCACGCACCGAGTAGTCAAAGACATCGCGCAGCAGGAGTACAGCTCGCTGCTGCGGTGTCAGTGCTTCCAGGGCAAGTAAGAACGCAAACGAAACACTTTCGAGCAGCTCGTAGCGGCCCTCAGCACCGACGCCCTCAAGCGCGACTTCATGCGAAGGTGGAGCGATTTACCCCTCATCCGTTTCAATGGGCGAAGGGAGCCAGGGGCCTTTGTACGGTACGCGTCGTCGTCGCCGGAGGAGATCGCGGCCCAGATTCACCGCCACGCGGACGAGCCACGGACGGAGAGGGTCCCCCAGTCGGGCTGGCGGGAGTTCTATGGCCCGCACAAAGGTTTCTTGCACAAGATCATCTGCATCGGCAGCACTACCGGTGAGGCGATAGCATAAGCCCCATAAAAAACGTCGGTGTTGGATGAAGAGATCTTCGGTGACAATGGATGATAGGGCTGCCATACAAAAGAGCAGAACGATTGTATCTCGGGACTAAATCAAACTACACGAGATTGGTGCAAAGCGGAGGCTGTCAGGCTGCTTCTGCCTGGCCATATGTGTCTTGTGAAATCAACTCTGCCGCGTGTTTTGCGCTCGCCTGACTCGCATCAGCCAGCATCCCTTCAGGTCCGACCCAGTCGTCTGCCACATACAACCGTGCGATATCAGGAACGGCTGGTCCCGGCCTGCCAGCTGTCCCTCCGGCTGCTGCTGTGACGTGCGCGTTGGCCACCATCATATGCGGTAGAAAGCGGCGTTCAAGAACGGCTTCTCGCCAGCCGGGCTGCATCAGGTCTAACAGGTTTTCAAGTTCGTGTTCGTCTTGATGTGGATCTGTGGTTTTAGACGCGTTGAGGTATTTGGCGACGTGTCTCATTGCTCCGTCTGCAGGGCCAAGTGTGGCAAGCGCCGAGTGGATAGAAAAATATAGCGGTTGGTCGATACCGAGGGCAAAGCTCGTCTTAGGCCGAGGTAGACGCGACAAGCCAACGTCGAGACACGCGGCATGAACCGGCTTGGCCTGTGCGGCCCACTCGTCAAGGGATGATGATTTTCCTGGGGGAAGCAGGCCTGCTGCATCGTGCGGACCGGCGGCAATGACAACTGAGGTCGCCGCATGCCGACTCCCATCTGCTAGGCAGACTCCGTGAACAGCGTTATCACAGTCTATGCCTGCTATCTTCGCCTGGGAGACGATTCGTACACCCGCGCTTTGGGCCGCATCACGCAGTCCATCAACCAGCGTTTGCCAACCGCCATCGACGTACCACACGTTTTGCGCAAGCGCGAGCTGCAGTTGGGCCAGCGCCGCTCCCGCACTCTGGTGGTGTGGGTCATTACCATATGTCGAGAGGCGAAACAAAGTCTGGACCAGCGCACGCACTCGGGGATGCCGTATCGTCTGCTCCAGCCACTGCGCAACCGTCATATATTGTATTTTTTGGACGTCGACTTTTGCGATTGAACCAAGAAGCTGAGCCAGTTCGAGTCTGGCTGATAAGCCCAACAGGCTTGTTGTCAGCAGGGAAACAAAGCCTCCTGGTAGGGTGTATTTTTTACCTTGAAAAATAGCGTAGCTATTGGAGGCGTTTGGAACACCGCCGCTAAAGGAAAGACCAAGCTCCTTCAGGATTTTTGCGCCTCGTCCACCTCGGTACAGCGCATGCGGTCCTAAGTTGAAACGAAATTGACCTTTCGTGTGAGTTGCGGCTCAGCCGCCAAGTTCACGCGCTTTTTCCTGCACGGGCGAGATACACAGCTGCAGCCAGTCCCGCCAGGCCGCCGCCAATAATAGCGACATCCGATGATTGGGTGTGTGACATAATCTGTCCTCCTACCCATTATCACGTTTGAGAAGGAGGAAAGGTTACATAGTGCAAAAAATTTGGACCCGGCGGTTCATCACGAGATATCTCCTTGTCCCTCAGGGCTTTGATTCTCAACGACTCTTGCCCCTCTATATGTTTGGAAACTATGCTGCCTTCACCTCCTGCGGAGCAGTCAGCACAGCCACCACATTATGAATCAAACGCAGTCCCAGATCTTCCTGAAGCGTCAAAATAGACTCTGGATGAAACTGGACCGCGGCTATGGGCAAGTCTGCATGCTCAACGGCCATGACCACGCCATCTTCACTTGCTGCAGTGACCCGCAGCATAGCCGGTAATGTTTCCTGTACCGCAAACAAGGAATGATAGCGTGCGGCGTGGAATTCCCGAGGCAGGTTGTCAAAAAGTCGCCCATCGATCTGTCCATTGTTCTGACTATCGAGCACATGAATCAACGACGATTTGCCATGCAGAGGGTAGGGGAGGACGGACAGCTTGCCACCGAAGTGTTCTACTATACCTTGCAGACCCAAGCACACGCCGAAAACTGGTAGGTTGCGATTCAGTACTGCAGTCAGTGTCTTAGAAACGTGGAAGTCTTTTGGCTCGCCCGGACCAGGCGAGAGGACGACAAGGTCAGCTTGGTGCGCGTCGAGCGCATCTTCTGGAAAACCAGCACGCAGAGTGGTGACCTCAGCCCCGGTCTGACGCAAATAGTTCGCCAGGGTATGCACGAACGAGTCTTGGTGGTCGATGAGGAGAATTCTCTTGCCTTGGCCGGTTGGTGGCAGGGACATCCCTTTTTCTGGAGTAAATCCACGCGGGCGTCGGATGGCGTCGAGAAACGCGGAGGCTTTGATATGCGTCTCTTTCTCTTCGGCCTCGGGGTCAGAGTCGTATAGGAGGGTTGCACCAACCCGCACTTGGGCGACGCCCTGTTTGAGCCGAATCGTGCGTAAGGTGAGGCCGGTGTTGAGGCTGCCGTTAAACCCCATCAGGCCTACTGCGCCGCCATACCAGGCGCGGGACGATTTCTCATGATCCTCAATAAACTGCATGGCCCAAGCTTTGGGCGCGCCCGTGACCGTCACCGCCCACGTATGAGCCAAAAAGGCATCCAGGGCGTCAAACTCTTCCCGCAGATAGCCCTCAACATGATCAACTGTGTGTATGAGCCGCGAGTACATCTCGATCTGGCGTCGGCCTATGACGCGCACGCTACCTGGCTTACAGATGCGAGACTTATCGTTGCGGTCTACGTCCGTACACATAGTCAGCTCTGACTCTTCTTTCTTTGACGTGAGCAGTTCCAGGATCTGGTCTGCGTCTGTAAGCGCATCCTGGCCGCGAGCGACTGTGCCGGCAATCGGACATGTCTCAACCCGGTCGCCTTCTACGCGCACGTACATTTCGGGCGAGGCTCCAACCAAGTATTCGTCTTGTCCCAGGTTGATTAAAAAACCATACGGGGAAGGGTTACGTTCACGCAAACGGCGGAACAGCTCGGCCGGAGAAGCTTGGCACGGCTCGAAGAACGTTTGTCCCGGGACCACCTCAAAGAGGTCGCCGCATTTAAACGCTTCTTTGGCAGCCGCGACGCCTGCGGCGTATTCTCCTGGTTCATGGTCACCGTTTTGTTTGACTTTTCCCTGACTAGTATACGGCTGACTTTCGCCGGTGCGTGGCATGCCATGTGTGGAGTGTCCGTCTACCTCAAACTCATACCGACGGCGCATTGCCCACTCGCGTCTATGGTCAATGACAATCAATTCATCCGGCAAATACAGCACCAGGTCGCGTTGGTCAGCCGGACGTTCGAGATGCAATTGTAAGGGTTCAAACTGAAAGGCCAAGTCATAGCCGAATGCGCCATACAGACCAAGATGCGGCTCAGCCGTGCTATAAAAGAGTTCAATCAAGGCGCGTAGCAAAGAGAAGATAGAGGGCTGCTTGCTGCGCTGTTCCTCGGGAAAGCGCTCTGCAGTCAGTTTGATTGTGCCGACGAGG
Organism: uncultured Enterobacteriaceae bacterium; assembly: GCA_964495015.1. GTDB lineage: Bacteria > Desulfobacterota > Binatia > Bin18 > Bin18 > Bin18. Next base: position 82,199 of record CAZBUD010000003.1, read on the forward strand.
TCCTGGCCCTGGATTTCAAACGAGGCGACTGCGGGGAGATGTTGAACGACTGCTGTGATCATCGGCAGGAGCAGCGCACCGCGCTCATTGAACGCGGACACACGAAAGTCCAGGCCACGACAGACCACGGCTAGGGGTGGGTTGATAAAACCCATATCCCAGCGTGTATACCGACCGGGATATTCGTAGCTTGAGGTAAACAGGGCGCCGCGCTGGCTGTCGAGCGCATCTAAGACAGGCTCGATGGTGTCTGCCACCGGCCGGTCGTCGACCACCCGGTGGACGGTCACGCCACCCCGGGTGTGATAATGATCGATGTTTTGCAGTAGGGACGAAATATTGGCCACAGTATCCTCCGTTGTTCTGGAGCCGGGCCTATACGAAAAAGACCGCGATCTTCGATGAGGCAGCGGTCTAAAAAAAGGAAAAGCCGCCCCATATCTAAGGCGGCTCCGTGTACAGTCGTTATACTATTTCCGGGCCACCTCCTAAGGTAGCCACCACCAATTCTGGTTGTTTGGACGATTCGACATGATTCATTTATATACCAAGCTAGACGAAACAAAGCAAATAGACAGCGTCTATCCTTTTCTGGAGAATAAGGAACTGCTGGCAAGGGTCTGACATCACTATGAAAAGACCAGCTCTCATAGGACGAGAGATCTCTTTACGCTCTTTAGACCGTAAGGATGCTGCAACCTTTGTTCCGTGGGTGAATGATCCAGAAGTCATGCGCACGCTGGCGATTGGGACACGAACGTTGGAGGTGTGGGATGAAGAAGTCTTCATTGAAAAGACCAATGCGAGTGCGCATGATGAGGTATTCGGCATCGTGGTGAAGGCCACAGATAAACTCATAGGCTCAACCGGATTGGACCACATCGACTTCAGGAATAAGCGGGCTAATTTTGGCATTATGATTGGTGAGAAAAGCGAGTGGGGAAAAGGCTACGGTACTGAGGCCACCGCGCTCGTTGTCCAATATGCCTTTGTTGTGCTCGATCTGAATCGGGTGCAGTTATTCGTATACGAGTACAACCCATATGCCATTCGCGCATACGCAAAAGTGGGTTTTCAATCCGAGGGCGTTCTGCGCCAGGACCATTTTTGTTCTGGCCGCCATTGGGACACAATCGTGATGGCGATAGTGCGGGGAGAGTGGGAGAAGAGAAACGATTAACATTTACGAGGGACTAGCTTCTATCTGCAAAATCCCCTCCTTGGAGGCGAGGAATTAATAGTGCACAACGCCTTCCTTATCGGAACACACATCTATCTCAGGCCGCTTGAGCTAGAAGACCTCCCTACACTGGCCAACTGGGTAGCTCATTCGGAAGTGGAAACTGCTCTCGATCTTTTCTACCGCCTGCCTGATCAATCAGCCAAAGAAGTCTTTCTGGAATGCGTCAAAACAGACGAGAACGATGTGGCGCTCGGTATTATGGAAAAAGCGACTGATACTTTGCTGGGCTTCATCGGTCTTCATCAAATCGATCTGGAAAATAGCCACGTCCAGCTCGGCTTCTTTTTCCGTGAGCAAAGCTCAAACACCGAAGCGTACGAGGCTGGAGCAGTTCATCTCGTCACGAAGTATGTGTTTGACGCACTCAGCATGAACCGTATTTGGCTTTATGTTGATGCCTGTGACACCCGCGTGATCCAAAGATTGGAAAGAGCTGGCTTCACCCACGAAGCCACCCTCCGCCAAGATCGTTATAGCGACGGACGCTATATAGACACGGTTGTGATGGGACTGTTGCGGCAGGAGCGGAAGGACTTGTAGAGGCGCGGTCCCCGGGCCCTTCCTGTTTCTATTTCGGCTTGCCCCTTTTACCTGCCCTTAACTCGCCATTGTCTTGATATGTGGCAGTACTTCTTCCCCAAGCCGTTGGATGCATTCGATCACCTCCCCTGGCCGTGGTCCCATCGGAACCCGGCAGCGGAGAACGAAGTGCTCGACACCGAGTTCTTTTTGCCACAGCCCGAGGTGTTCGAGCCAGTCGTCTTTGGTGCCTATCACCATATACTTGCGTAGGTTGTCTAGGGTGAAGTCCGACTCAGACTGAAACTCTTCGCTCGGCGTGAGCATGCCCATACGCAGATAAAATTTACACTCCTCAACCCATAGGCGGCCAAACGTCTCTTCGGCTTCTTCCATGCTCGACGCTAGCCAGCCGTCTCGTAGCAAGGCAATACACGGCTTTTTGCCGGCCTTGATGGCTGCCTCGTGATAAATCTCAAGCTGGCCTTTGAGTGTATCAAAGGTGTCGAAAAACGGTGCCATCGACCAGACATCGCCAAGCCGACCGGCACGTGCTATTGACTTGGGGCCAAAGGCACCGATCCAGATAGGGGGACGGGGTTTTTGATACGGCTTGGGCGTGAGGTGGATGGCATCGTAGTCGTAATATCTGCCGTGGTGTTCGATCGGCCCCTCAGTTGTCCACGCCTTGTTCATGATTTCGAGGCATTCCTCAAAGCGGCCTTCGCGTTCCTTGATCGGCACTCCGAAATGGTTGAAGTAGTCGACGTGGTAGCCCACGCCCACGCCCATAATCATGCGGCCTCCAGAGAGAACGTCGATCATGGCCGCTTGTTCAGCCAAATGCATGGGATTGTACAGGGGTGGAAGGAGGACATACGAGCCGATCTTGACCCGCTGCGTACGGGCGGCCATCGCTGTCATCAGCGTCAGCGTCGAAGGAAACATGCATTCCGTGCGGGCATGCCGTTCCGGAACAAACAGAGCGTCAAAGCCGGACTTTTCCGCTTGTTCGGCTTCGTTCAGCAATTGCTGAGCAAAATCAGCCGAGCGTTGCGGGCTTGGCTCCGGTTGTTGATAGGGTCCGCCGTGGGTGTCGGGAAGGTAACCAACCGAAATCATGTCTCCTCCTTTTTGCTGCTGTCTGCCAAGCCGCCGAACTTTTATACCTGGATGCCTTTTACGGCTCAATATTGGAGCGGTAGAGATTTATGACCGTTTTTTGTATTCTTGCGGCCATGAAGGGAGAAATATAATGGTCAAACTCATGTCATTTTTCAAGCGGAAACAAGGAATGTCAGTGGATGCATTCCAGGCATATTGGCGGACGAGGCATGCTGAGGTCGTTGTGAAGCTTCCGGGTATTCGGCGCTATGTGCAGTCGCACACCCTGCCGTCCGGCTACCGTAAAGGCGAGCCTGTGTACGACGGGGTGGCCGAGGTTTGGGTTGACGACACCCACGTGATGCGTGCCCAAGCCGGCACGCCAGAATACGCTGCCGTACGAGCCGATGAGCCGAATTTTATGGATGTCTCAAGCCTGGGCGCCATCATTACGGAAGAACATGTCATCAAGGACGGTGATATTTCGCGCAATGCGGTCAAGAACATGGAATTTGTTACCCATAAGTCAGATATGCCGATTGAGGCCTTTCAAGAACACTGGCGCGAAATCCACGGTCCACTTGGTGCGGCGATTCCTGTGGTCCAACGCTATGTGCAAAGTCATACCCGGCTGCCTGTATACAAAGCTGGAAAAACTCCAGTCTACGACGGCGTTGCCATTACCTGGTTTGACGACACGCAGGCCATGCGCACTTCAGCCACTTTAGCGGAATATGAGACGACGCGTGCAGATGAAGTAAATTTTATCGATGGCACACTCCCATTTATTATCACCACAGAGCAGGTCATTGTGGACTAGAAAGCCGCAAGTCATCCAATCAAACTCTGACGTCACTTCTCAGCGGCTACGGGAGTCTAGAAGATCTAGTCTAGCTGGACGTGCACCTCGGCCACGTTCCTGAGCAATAGCGTCGACCGCTCCACAGCGTGAAAGCTGTTGAGTGCTTACTGTGTTGATAATTGCTTCTTCTGGAGCGTCACAAGACTCGCCAGCTTCTTCACCGGTGGGATACCCCGGATCACGCGACCGTTGATGACCAAAGTTGGTGTGGCTTTGATCTCAATGCGGCGGGCCTCTTGTATGTCGTTCTGGACCAGGCTTTCATGCCGTCGTTCATCCAAACATGTGGAGAACGGCTCAAAATCCAGCCCGGTGGTTCTTGCATGCTCTTCAAAATCTTCTCGTTTGAACTTCGCCTGGTGTGTGAATAATAAATCCGCATACTCCCAGAATTTTCCTTGTTCTCCTGCGCATTCAGCCGCAAGAGCCGCTGTGCACGCACCGGGATGAACCTGGCCTTTCATCGCAGGATTACACTGCTGATCCAATGGATAATGGCGAAACACAATACGGACGTCGTCGGGGTTGGCATACTGCAATCGTGAGAGCACTGTGCGCGCTTGGGCACACTGAGGACAGCGAAAGTCTACAAATTCGTGAATGGTAAGCCCGGCGTCAGATGGCCCTTTGACATGGCGCTCGGCACCGCGTAGGACGACGGCGGGTTGTTCATGATAATAGCGAACGAAATCCATGTCCATTTTAGCCGGCGCAGGAGCTATAAATTCCTGGGGTGTCGCGACGGTTGCCGCAATCTTCGCTTGTGTCAGTCCAATCCCGAGAAGGACGACGACGAACCCGGTTAAGGCATAGGCAAGACGCGGTGTAGTGAGCACTCCGTTTGCACGTCCTAAAACCAACGCACTTATCAAGAGCCCAATATTAATGAGATACAGGCTGGTGCACAGTGGGCAGATCGCCCCGATTTTGATGAACGAAAGTCCGGCCATATACACCGAGAAGGCGAACATCCAGCCGCACAAAAAGAGGCTCAGTCCGGTCGAGGAGAGCAACGTGGTGGCGAGCAGGGCGGCGTAGGCTACGGTTGCCCACAATGCGACAGGAACCCCAAACAACTGGGCATAAGCACTACTCAAGACAAGACTACAGTTGACCGTTGTTCCCGTACCGCAAAAAGCCGAATCAATCCCTCCATCTGCCCCAGCCTGGTAGTGGAGCACCGAGAGATACATACCGATGCCGAGCCCCAGCGCCCCAAGAATGCGAATCGTAAGTAAGGGCCAGCTTGAGATTTGCGGTGGTGGTGTCTGGTGGGCGTCGCCTTGCTGCGCTACCCTTCGACGTTCTGCTTTTGCCTTTTTTGCTGACATGGATTGAAGCATTACCATACCCTTTTCTGCACCGCCAATAGGGGTAGACAAAAGGGTAAAAAAACGGACGGGGAGAGAAACTGCCTTGCACTGTTTCAAGAAAGCGGGTAGGGCGAAAATAACAGTATGCCGACACGATTCTGAAAGGTAACGTCTATGGAGAAAGATGGTCTGGACTGGATTCCCCGCCCTGTCCGCGACAAGCTCGATCAGGTTCGAATCAAATTGCACTTGAAAGAATGGCAAGCGTTTAGGCTTGCGGAACGCCAGGAGTTGTTTGCCTTGTCTTGCCGGACCCCGGCTGAAAAAAAAGCATTCCAAGAACGGCTTGAGACCGTAGCCCTCCAACGCTGTGGAGCGCTGCCACGACGTATGCCCCAGAAAATGGGGGAGGAAGGATAGGGGCGACCGGATGATCGTCCCTATAAAACAAGTTTACTGCGCCGCTAGCGCCTCTTCGATCAATTCGGCAAAAGCCGAATAGGCTTGTGCTCCGGATAGAAAACGCCCGTTCAGGAAAAAGGTTGGCGTGCCGGTGACCCCGAGCTGGGTGCCCAGCGCCAAATCTTTGCTGACCGCTCCGGTATAGGCATTGTTATCTAGGCAAGCGTCAAACTGGACGGTATCGAGTTTGAGGTCTGCAGCGTACTGCTTGAGGTTATTGGTTTGTAGCGCGCGTGTATTGGCAAACAGGATATCGTGATATTCCCAATACTTGTCCTGATCGCCGGCGCATCGGGCCGCCTCTGCCGCTTTATACGCCTGCGCGTGAATGTGCGTTAATGGAAAATCCTTGAAAACGATCTTGACCTGATCTTTGTAGTTCTCTTGGATTTGGTTGAGTGCAGACTGCACTCGGGCACAGTACGGTCATTGAAAGTCGGAAAACTCGACGAGCGTAATCGGTGCGTTCTGCGGACCTTTGGCCGGTGCGCCGGCAATCGGTACATCAACAACCGGCGGTTTGATCTTTATGTCGATTGTGGCCGTCTTACGCAGTGTGGCACTAAATGCTTGCTGCTGTTGCTGCTGCTTTTTGATCTGGAGGGCCTGTTTGATCTGGTCCTGGACCTCTTCCTGTCTCTTTCCTCGCAGCCGGGCTTTGTTCTTCTTGTAATAGGCCGTGATCTCTGCGTCTGTCACGGCTGTGACCTTGTCCGTCACTTCCTGTTTGGTGAGTTGTTGGCGCGTGATACCGCGCTTCTTTGCCTCCTCAGCCATGAGGTGGTTGTTGATAATCGTATCGATGGCTTTCTTTTTCAGTGAATAGAGTTGGTTGTCCAGTCGCATCATCTGAGCCTTGATCTGATTCGCGATGTCAGCCTCGCTGATGCTTTTTTCGCCTACCGTTGCCAGTATGTCGCTTGTGGCCTCTGCCTGGAGGATGCTGGGCGCGATCGCAATTCCGGCCAGGAAGGCGAAAACGAGACGGACACTTTTCGCCCATGCTGATCGTGTCGCGCTGCTTCCTTTCATCTTCTGCATTTCCCTCTCTTCCTGTTTTGCCTCGCTCGCCTATTCTACCCTGTAAATGTGAGAACAAGAAAGAAGAGCAGCAGCGGTACGAGCATCCATACGAGAAAAACAATCCAGGCTGGTCCTTGTCCTTGATTTTCCATTTTCATTCCTCCAACTATCTATGGCGTGTACTGTCAGTCTCCCACCATACGGAAAACCCAGTTCCGACTCAATGAGGCTACGTCAGACCTCTCTCCGGCTTCTCGGCGCGTTTACAAGAGTTCTCGGTTCTGCTCCGCAAGTGACTGACGTATGATCCAGAATCGAATGGTACTCCACACTAATGATCGTCACCAAAGGAATAATCCAAGCCGCGTTAGCGAAGCGCTGCACCGATACGAATGCGGCATCAATTTCTGGTGCAAAGGAATAGGCACAGACAAAAATAATCGGAACGTAGATGGTGACAGCAAAGGGGCTAATGCGGATATAGGTATCAATAGGCATACTGTGTGCTTCCACAACAATATGGGCCGGTAGCCGTACTCCAGGTAAGAATCGCGTCCAGAATAAGGCTCGACTACTATGTCGGTCGAGCCAGGTTTTGAAGCGTTGGATTAGCTTGCTGCGACCCAAGACGGGAAATGGCGAGTGTGGCCTTGTCTTAATCCAGCGCCGTTCCAGCCAAAAAGCGACAAAGTCGCCGAAAAAGACGCCCAGCCCGGCGACGATGAGAATCGTGACCGGTTGAACTTGGTCCGAGTAATAGAGATAGCCGGCCGTCACAAGGGCCCATTCTTCCGATAACGGGATAGACCAAATGTCAGCGGTCAGCAAAAGAAAAACCGTAGAGTATGGAGAAAACGTGAGTTAAGAAACCCAATGATCGATATGCAATGCCGTAAACAGTTCAGCCACTACCAAAGTTTCTTTCTATTGCAGATTTTTGACAAATATTTTGCCCAACTCGTAACCCGAAAATCGACTTAAGCAGTTCCGAAGGAATGTATGCATCATTAGACAAGGCTCAAGTCCAGGGAGGAAATTGTCGAGGTTGTCGAGAATTATGACAGGAATCCTTGTCTTTGAGACATGATTCTTGATATACTAGTCGTTTGACTCAGTAACACTCGGAGGATGAAGGATGTTGTGGCGGATGGTGTTTCTGAGCGGTCTGCTTTGGGGCCAGTCGGTCCAGGCTGCAGTGGAGATCTCCCCTGCGCTCTTAGGCATGTACCGCAAGACTATTGAGGTTGACAGCGAACTCTTCACCTATGCGGCTCGCTATGGGGTCGATCATCGTCTGGCACGGGCTGTTATTCTGCAGGAATCAGGTGGCAATGCCGGTTGGGTCTCTTCCGACGGCGATGTTGGTTATTTTCAGCTCTCACCCGGCCTGATTCGGCTTCTGGGCGTTGAGGCCAATGTCGATGCCGGAATGAAATATATTGCGCAGTTGCAAAACCAGTTTGTGCGTGAGGATTATGTACTGGCGGCCTACTCGGTGGGGCCTGACCGCGTCCAGAAAGATCAGCCGCTCCGATTCAGAACTCTACGGTATATCGTTGGGGTAAGACATTATCGATCTGTTTTGCGCGAGTACGAACCTGAGGTGCGCAGACAGGCCGAACAGCTGAAACTCCGCACAGTCCAGAATAAAGAGTCGTGGGAATCGCTGGCACGTGCGGTAGTACTGCCGCCTGTTGCCCTCCGCTTATACAATCCTATGCTGGCAAAACGATCACTGCGGGCGGGCATGCTGGTCGCCTATCCCGCGACAGTGCCGGAACATCTGACGAAACTGGCTGCAAACAATCTTGTTTACATGGCTCGCATTGGAGATGCGCCTGACGTGCTGGCTAGCGTCTTTCGGATCGATCGCCAGATCTTCCACCAAAATAACGATCTGTGGCACTTACATCCCTTGCCCGTTGGGAAGAAGGTCTCGGTCTCAACCACACTTGTGCTAAAGCTGGGTACGCGCGGGGTCTCTGACGGGGCAGCGAAAATCCGTACTCGGTTTTCCTCCGGGGGGAAGACTGCATGGCGAGAAAGCGCGCGAAAATACCGCAAATATACTGTGCGCAGGGGAGATTCGCTTGGAAAAATTGCGCGCCGTCATCGGACGACTGTGACCGCTCTACGGGTTGCGAACGGGTTACGCAGTACGCGCATTAATGCCGGCACAACTTTACGCATTCCAGCTTCAGGCCGCGGAGGAACCACACGGTATCGCGTCCGATGGGGGGATACGTTAGGTGGCATCGCGCGTCGGTATCATACAAAGATTTCTACGTTGATGCGGGTCAATAAGCTCCGCAGCCGTCGCATCCAGGCCGGCAAAGTATTACGCATCCCAACGTCCTAATGGTCCTGAGAAAATCTTACCGATCCCAGAGATTTTCTCGTAACGTGTCGAGATTCAGGTGAAAGAGGTCAAGCGCGAGCTGTCGGAGTACTTCTGATACATCGGCTAAGACAAACGTACGGCGCTCCGCTAAATGTGCCCACGTTTTCGGCAGGGCGTGCATATGCGTGCCCATGTCTCCCCACTCATCCGGGGCGAGATATTTGACGGTTCGCACCCCGGCGATGAGCAGCCGGGACAGGCACATCGGGCACGGTTCCAACGAGGAAATGAGGGTATAAGCGCGCTCGCCGTACTACGGCTAGCTCCGCCGTCCGGAATAATGATCCTCAATGGCCCTGACTGCGCGGTAGGCAAACTCGGTGTAGGGAACAGGAATGCCACGGCGTTGGCCTTCTTTGAAGACGTGGCCGACGGTTTCTTCAATTTCGGTTTTCTTGCCTGCTAGCACGTCTTGGAGCATGGACGGAATGATATCCGTGCGCCCACTTTCCGTAACCTGTTGCCCGACGTTGACGAGCATGCTGACCGCTTCATCAAGGGATGCATCGCGCAGTGTCTTCTGGTCGAATAGACTCCAGGCCGGATGTTCGGACAGGGTGATGTGGAGTGCGTCGGCAACAGCGGCCACTTCGCGAAACATGTGGACTGAAAGAGTGGCAAGCTCCGGACTCGACCAGACCACGTGGATGGGCAGCCTCGTGATCGCGGCCAAGGGGGCAAAGGGGTTCTGAATTGCTTGCTTGGTCCACTCAATGGACACAATATTTTTGACAGCCGCCGCCTTCAGGCCAGCGTCGAGAAAAGCCTGGGCGAGCTGATCGACACGCTCTGATCGCGTACCATCAGGTTCACCAAAGAAAGTAATGCCGTCGAGGGTGTAATTGACCTCGCCGTCTTTGACCAGAGTTGCGCCAATCATGGTGGTGGCTCCGACCACTTTGTCTGGACCAAAAGCCTGCGCCAGCTGGTCGTTTTTGACGACCCCGTTTTGCAGCGAGGCTACACAACCGATCTTGAGATGTTTGACCCCATCCAGCGCACGCTGCATATCCTTGGTCTTGACGGCAATCAGCAAGACATCTGCAGATTCCAGATGTGAGGCATCTGGGTAGGCGGGCACTTTGACTCGAAAGTCGGACAAGCCAGTCAGCTGTAGCCCCTTTTCTTGTACGGCCTGGGCATGGCCGGGCCGGGCGATCATGACCATGTCTCTGCCTATACGCGCGAAATGCCCGGCAATAACAGAACCCACCCCGCCCGCACCAAGAATCACAACCCGCATACTGCCTCCTTATTCGTGGGTTAGCGATTATGACGGCTGCGGTTTGTTGTTGTCAATGTTGGGGGAGTGGTGTTCTGGAGACTTTTAGGCTGATGATGAAGGGCAGGGAGCAGACTCGGTGCGTTTCCTCGTTCTGCCCTGGGAAGGAGAAACGAACACAAGCGCGGTACCGCTGCGGAAAGAACCAGGAGTGAGGCGGAGAAGAACGATGCCAATCGTCTGCATGGCTTCCTGTAGGGATGATGCGGGCGATTTCCTCAGCCGTCTTGGGCCACATCCTGAGGAGTTTGGCTGATCAGATACGCCTCACCCAGTGGGTTTGCAGGATGTATGAATGAAATCCATAGCGCAACAGTCTTGTCGAAAGATTGAGTATCCGCAGGCAGACGAAGCTGGGTTTGTCTGCCTCCTGTCCTACGAAGAGCAAAACTTCTCCAGCCGGCCCTGTCCCGGGTAATGCAGCGCTTCTCCGCTACCTACAACAGCGAGGCTAAGCGGGACTAAGAGCAAGGCAATAAGAATGCAGATTCCTATCCAGTGCTTCGTGGGCAGCTGGAAAAATATTTTGCCGATAGATCTGTCGGCCATAACGGTTCCTGACTGCCGCTTGCTCCCACCTGTTCGGACTCTCGGATAATAATAGTTGTGCGATTGCTAAGGGGAGATTCTTTCCCCGGGTTATTCTTACGTTGCGGGAGGAGAGATTCTTCGGCTTTCAGCCTCGAATGACACGAAAGCGAAAAGCCTGAGACTCTTGAGGAAATGTCTTACTAGGCAGCGGCCACATCCACGCGCAGACGCAGCCCTAGAGCTGTGAGAATTGACCCAAGTGTGGACAGCCGGGGATCGCCGGTAGCAGATAATGCCCGATAGAGGCTCTCTTGATTGAGCGTGGATTTCTCAGCGGACACCTGCATCCCCTGTACGGTAGCAACATCGCGCAGGGCAAGTAAAAAATTTCTTCAGCGTCGGTTCCCTGTTCCTCAAGCGCCGCATTTAGATAGGAGGCTGCTTCCTGTGGGTCTGTCAACGTTTCCTGCAATGTGTCCTTATACCTCACACGTCGCTTGGTCATGACCCGGTTTTTCGTGGAGGAGAGCGGTCTGTGTCTATGAGCTTTTATTTGACACTGGATGTGAAGCAATTTGCGCTCTTGGTAGGCGAGCGGCCTGCCGCGGTGTAAGCCGCGCCGGATGAGCGGGAAGCCGCTGTGCCTCCACTGTTGGTGACAACCTGGGAGAGTGGCATGCTTGTGATGTCCGACCTCTCAGAAATGCATTTCTACGTGCAGCAGATTCTCTCAAATCTCTTGTCCGAGCTGACCCAAGACTGGCGAGAAGCGAACGCTCCTGTCGCTCACGAGTGAGCACGGGGGAGAAGGATCTGCCATAATTCCTCAGATGCGGATGGTAGTCATACCTGATACACCTGCGACAAGTGGATCAAATATCCTTCTCCGTTTTTTTAGCGCCATGAGTTCTTCAGGGTTCACCTTCCCTCCAATCGCCTGACAGATAGCCTCAGCGGACGTGGCATCCGACTGCATGAGCAGTGTGGTCTCGTAGCGACCGAAGACTAAGGCTGCCGGGCTCTCGAGGAACTCGACAATAGTCACCCCAGTTCTCAGAAAAAACGTCAATGTCCGCTCCCAGTCGGTTGTCTCGCGGGCTCCACGGAGAAGGAGTAACGGCGGCGGAACTTCTTGATCCTTTGAGCTCCCTTGCAGACCCTTTTGGAGCGTGGTCAGAACCCGCTGGGCAGTAGTGTTTGAAACCGTGCCATCAGAGGGCAGGGGGAGATACGCCATACGCTTACGCAGGAGTAAACGAAACGGCATCCCCAGCTGCTGGCGGCGATGCGTCCAGGCAGACGACTGTGCCGTGCTGCCCGGTCTGAGACAACGCTAAAGCGATGCACAACTCGGTCCTCTTACGTGTCCGTCCACCTAAGATGGCAATACGTCCAATCAAATCGGGCGAATGGGAAAGGGGCGCTGCTATGCTTGCTGGCATTGAGATGTCAATATACCAGGCGATGCAAACATACCGGCTCGGAGAATGAGAGAAAAGCCGGTTGGCCGTTTCCTCTGTATGTTGCCCCGTGCTCATCTACTGATGCTGGTCATGCTGGGCTGAATCGAGTACAACGCAGACATGGCAAAGACTGACTCTCCACGTCCACGGAGCGGCGTCTGGCTTGTGCTTGGCCTGATGGCGATTGGGGTGACTGCGGTAACGATTACGTACACCTCTCGCCTCACACCGAAAGAAACCTTACAGAGTGTGTTGCAGTCTAGAGGCATGGTCGCAGCCAAGCGAGGCATGCTGCTTTCGCAAGCAGGACGGCAACTCCTGTCTACCAAAGAGCAGGCCGAAATGGATATAATCTATGCGGAAGCCTTCCGGGCGTTAACCAAATGGGAGCGACAAGAATTCCAGGGTTTGACCAAACAAGGCGCGGCTGCCAGTGACCGAGAGGTGACGGAGATGTCTATGCTCATCCAGAAAGCAATTAAGACTTTGCCTCCAGAGAAAAGTCAGCGGTTGTTTACCCTGGTTGAGAAAGCGGTTGCTCTCCAGCTTGCCAAACAGCACGCGACTCCAGCCGCTACGCAGGACAAGACGGCGAAATGAGAGACCAGTTCCTGCTGCATGTAGGCCGGAGGCTGGCTGTCCCTTTGGCAAAGCCCAAAATATTCTGGCTGTGGTTTTGGGTTATGGCCTGTATGGCCTGGCCTGCGCCTGTGTCTGGTACTCGGTCTGACGCGACAACACTGTTTGGGCTTGAAGGCTTTCGGGTCGAAATCGCGGCCGTTAGCCTACCGGCGCGTCGCCTAGGATTTTCGAAGACGCGGCTGCGTAACCTCGCGTTTACCCATTTGCGGCGAAACGCGCTAACCGCTGGAGATTTCCCCGCCACGCTGAATATCTCGCTGCGCGTGGTTGAGCAACCGGCCGCTGTGTTGGCCTATTCCTTAGAACTCCAAGTCCGACAGGTGGTTCGATTGAACCGGACCGAGCAAGTACATTTAGTGGCTCCGACGTGGACGGAAGGCACGCTCACCATGGTGCCACGGACCGGACTGGCGCGCAGCGTCGAAAGCGCTTTGTCCGCGCTGTTTGATGCACTGGCCCGCGATTATCGGCTGGTCAATTAACAGCGCCCAAGAAGAAACGAGGAAAGCCGGTGTCACAGCTCTCTCCTCTAGATCCGATTGTGAACTCCACAGATGGCAGCAGCCTGGTCCGCATTCCGGAAGGTGAATGTGTCATTGGGAGTGATACGGCGACTCCCCCCGAACGACCCGCGCACCGGGTTGCTGTGGGAGATTTCTATCTAGCCCAACACCCTGTGACAAATGTCCAGTATGCGCGATTCATTCTGGAGACCGGCCAGCGCGTCCCGTATCTGGATGACCAACGGGTGCGCAAAGAGAACTGGGACCCGGAACGACGCATGCCGCCCCACGGTCGGGCGGAACACCCTGTCGTGCTGGTGAGCTGGCAGGATGCACAGGCGTATTGTGAATGGGCCGGTGGACGGTTGCCGACTGAAGCCGAGTGGGAGAAAGCCGCGCGTGGGGGACTAGCCGGGAAATCCTATCCGTGGGGGGATGAGATCGATCGAGATCTGGCGAACTATGACAATCAGGCGGGGACAACACCAGTTGGCAGTTATCCGGCGAACGGTTTTGGTCTGTACGATATGGCCGGCAATGTCTGGGAGTGGGTCGCGGACTGGTATGGCCCGCAGTACTACGGCGTTTCTCCAATCCGGGATCCGTACGGTCCGCAGTCCGGGACAGTCAGAGTCTTACGCGGTGGAGCCTGGCTCCTTTTCCCAGAGTTTTGTCGTGTGGCGTATCGTTTCCGTAACAGTCCGGACTTTCGCTTCAATTTGATTGGCTTTCGCCTGGCGATGCCGCCGTAAGGATGCCGTCCTGATACAGCTGGGCCAGTACTTGTCTTACTTGCCGAATTTGCCGTCCCTGATCCGGTGCCCCATTTGGGCCGTGAGGATAGCGGAGGTATGCTTCAACAACGTCGGGCACAGCAGCGTGTATTTGCACACACTGGATTAGGGTCGGGACATTGACGCCAGACAGGAAGCGTAGACCGCTTGGATGACGGGGTGCGACAACGACAGGACGCAGCTCAACATAGCGGCCTTCTACAACTGGCTTGTTCTGAATGCTCACAGCAGACGCAAGCGCTAAATGAGAGACTGGCTGAGAATCAAAGGGTGAGGAGGATGCTGCAGCAGGCTGCGGGCCAGACTGAGGGATAGACGGCTCAGGATCGGAGAGCATGTGCTGAGTGCGACGCTGCCAAAAGGGCCGATCCGGCCAGCGCCCTTCCTGCCGGTAATAGAAGGCCGATTGCCGATAGTGGTTGAGATAGGTGTCACGTTGACCCGACTCGTATAAAGCGATGGCGTGCGGGTGCATGCTCGGACGCTGGAGCAGAGTATTGACGACCACCGCACCGGTCAGCGCCGAGGCCATGGCCTTATGGACGCCTTCTGATGACAGCGGGTCAATGAACAAACCTGCATCGCCAACGAGCAGCGTCCGGGCAGAGGCAAACGCGTGTGCCGTATAGAGCGACGCGTCAAAGACCTCGGGCGCACGGGCTAGGTCGGCTTGTGTCAAAAAGCCGGAAATATAGGGCGCTTTGCGCAGTTCTGCTTCATAAAATTCGCCTAGTCCTCTCTGTTTCATGGTTTTCCCCTGCTGCCAGTCAACGAGGAGGGTGACATTGCGCAGTCCGGTATGCAGCGGTACAGACCACACCAGACCGTCCGTATAGGCCTCGAGCAGTGTATTCGCAAAGTCTACACCGGCTGGATTGTGTGCGTTATGCCAGTAGCCGCTGACTGCCAGGGTCTGAAAAACCCCGTCACGCTGTCGTAGGCCCTGACTAGCGAATATGCCGGCATGGCCGGTCGCATCAATGAAAAACTGTGCCTGAATGCACCCCGTTGCCGCATAGTGGACGGATACGCCGCTCTCTTCATTCTGCGATACGTTCCGTACTGGTTGTCCTTCGATAATATGAACCCCTGCCTGGCGCGCATGCTCAAGCAAGATCTGGTCAAAGGTGGCACGCCATGATTGGAATCCCCGACGGTGTTGGTCCGGGCTATAGTGGCTGGTTCGTGGTTGGGCCGAGCCCCAACATACGCTGTGACCGGCCATGCGGAGAAAACCGGCCTGTTCAACTTGCTGCCGAATACCTAAAAAATCTAGGATCGGAAAAATATTGGGGGTCAGCGATTCTCCGATCTGATGGCGAGGAAAGCGCTGCTTCTCAATAAGAGTGACTCGGTAACCAAAGCGGGCAAGTTGCTGCGCAATGGTAGCCCCGGCGGGGCCACCGCCGGCAACGACAATGTCTGCTGAGGAAGGTGTAAGCGCTGTCACATAAGACCTCACTGTTGGGTGCCAAAGATCACGCTTTGTTCTCGGAGCCTATGCCGTCTCGGCACTGGATGCAATGGAAACGTGTATTGCGGAGTATTTCGGACTTGGGTCGAGTGCGCTACAGTCGCTCTGGTCCGCCTGTCTCTGTGCGCGGCTCTCAGGAAAAGTGGAATGCAGATCGCTTCTTTATTCGCTCGCTTCCGGCGTCTTTCGCCTTTTGTACTGCCCTATATACGCAGGATCGTGCTGGTCTTCTTTCTGTCCCTGTTCGCGACCGTGCTCGGGCTGCTCTGGCCGCTGTTTACTAAAATTCTGATTGACGACGTACTGCTGGCGCGTGACTTGTCGCTCTTGTTTACGCTGTGTGGAATCATGCTCGGCGTCACCGTGCTAAGCTATGGTGTTGGCGCGATTAATCGCTATGTCTATACTCAGATAACGGCGAGTGTGTTGTTTGCGCTCCGGCAGCATCTCTTTGGCCATCTGCAGAACCTGTCCCTCCGTTTTCATACCCAAGCTCGGGTGGGCGATCTTCTTTCCCGACTGAATACCGATATTGCCGAGATTCAGTCTGTCCTGACGGACGCCGCGTTCACGTTTGTGATGAATATCTTCGTCCTTTTCGCTGCTATTGGGTTTTTAGTCTGGCTAGACTGGAAGCTGTTTCTGCTGAGTTTGCTTGTGGTGCCCTTGCAAATTTATGGTGTGCGCAAGGTGCAGCCCTATATGGTCGAGCAAACCCGCCGCGTGCGGGAGTTGAACGCTTCGATTTCAGCGTTCCTAGTGGAGTCGCTGTCGGCCATTAAATTCGTCAAACAGTTTGGAGCGGAACAGATACAGCTGAAGCAGCTTGGGACGCTTGGAGAGCAGTTTGTCCGCGTGGTGACCCGGTATGAAATGTTAGGCTATCTGGGCAGTACAGCCGTCACGGCGACGACTTTCCTCGGCAGTGTCCTGGTCACACTGTACGGAGGCTATCTGGTTATTCAGGGGCAACTGAGCATCGGCGGGCTGATTGCCTTTGCGGCTTATCAGTCACGTGCCTTTGGTCCGCTCCAAGTCTTGATGGATTTATATTTACGCATTGAGCGCGCCAGTGTGTCGGTTGACCGGGTCTTTGAGTTCTTGGATATCGACAAAGAATATACGGAGCAGACTGGTGGCGGGCTACAGCTTGAGGATGTGCGCGGAGTGCTGGAGTTTCGGGATGTGTCGTTTGCGTATCAACCCGCTGAGCCGGTGCTGCAACAGGTCAGTTTTCGGGTGCCGGCCGGACAGCGTCTGACTATCCTCGGACCGAGTGGTACGGGAAAGTCTACTGTGGTTGATCTCATTATTCGGCTCTACGAACCCAGCGCTGGTACCATCAGCCTGGATGGTCATAACGTGCGGGATTTTGATGTAGCTTGGCTGCGCCAACGGATTGTTGTTATTGGAAATGAGCCCTTCCTCTTTCACGCATCTGTGCGGGAGAATATGTGTTATGCGAGCCCCCAGGCTTCCCGTGATGATGCTCTGGCTGCGGCCCGCGCGGTTGGTCTACATGAGTTTGTGGTCACATTGCCACATGGCTATGACACCATTGTTGGGGAGCGGGGGACACGTCTTTCGGCCGGCCAACGACAACGCATTGCCCTGGCGCGGGCGGTCCTTAAGAAGCCGAAGATACTGGTACTCGATGAAGCCATGTCTGGGCTTGACACTGCAAGTGAAGCGGACGTGCGGCTGGCCTTAATGTCTGTGCTGCCAGGCTGCACGATATTGGTCGTGACCCATCGGTTGACTGCACTGCACAATGAGGATGCTGTCATAGTCCTGAAAGAGGGCCGTGTGGTGTGGCAGGGAGTGTATGCCGCCCTAACCGAGGCGCCTGAGATGATGTATATTGCGGCGGAATAATTGCCCCTCAGGCCGGTCAGTTACCCGTCAGGTACCCTAGCATGTCGTTCGCATTCTCGAACAGTCGACGGTACAGTCGCTCACTCTCTATCTAATTCTCTTATGCTAGTGGGGGCTGGTGGTTCGCCCTCCTCCGACTCCGCAATGCGTTGGCGAGAGACTTCCAATTCCGTAATAAGCTGGGCTTTGGTCTTCTGTTTGTCTAATTGCATAATGACTCTGAGTAATGGAGAAATATTTTATTGCACAATACTGGTCTGCTGTAGGAACGTCCGTGCCGTTTCAACTGTCAACTCAGGTTGGCCTTCAGCTTTAAGTGCGAGGGCTGCCGCAATATGCGCTGAGGCAAAACTATGGCCATGAAAGTTCTGGGTTTGGGCCGGACCAGGAAGGGGCCGAGGGTAGGGGTGGGCACGGAAGGGAGCCGGGCTGTCCATAATAACGCGGTACTCATCCCAGGCGCATGAATCGTCCGCTGCCACACCGATCACACCGGGTAAGGTTGCGGGTAAAACATCCGAACGATCAGGAGGAGAAGACGCGACGAGGATCAGGTTTGTCTTTTGTGCGAGGGAGACAAGACTAGAGAGAGGCTGGCGGTGATCGCTGTTGATAAGACCCAGGCTCAGGTTGATAATTTTTATGCGCTGGGCGATTGCCCACTGTAGCGCAGCTTCTAGAACGGGAAACGCGGTGGCGAGATGGTCGGTGAAAATTTTGACCGCGTAGAGTTCTGCTTGCGGAGCTTTGGCACGAATTACACCAGCGAGTGCAGTTCCGTGTCCAATCTGATCTGGATACTCCGGACTTGTTTGAACGTCGTTTTCTTCACCCAAGAAATAATGAATGCCCCCGGCAACACCTTCCACATGAGAATGCTGGGCATTCACCCCACTATCGATCAGGGCAACTTTGACTCCCGCTCCAGTCGGCACCACGGTGCCACCACGGCCCTTATCCATGTCCCTTACTCCTCGTGGAGAAAGCATAGCAAATGTGGCAGTCTGTTTCTATTTGACTCTCCCTGGGAGAGGTATAGAATTCGGCTGCTGCATCTGAAGATGCAGCCTATTGTTCCAGCTTAGAGGAGAGGACTGGTATGGGGACCAGAAAAATATTACAATTCGTCGCATCTCGGGGATGCCTACTATTGGTGCTGGGGAGTCTTGTCGGTACGGTTCAATATGCCGGGGCAGAACAAAGTAAAGAAGCCCCGTCGGCACGAGAGGTTTTAGAAACGCGCTGCTCTGGTTGCCACGCGCCGCAAGAAGAAGGTGGTAAGCTCGACGCAATTGAAGCCCAGCGCAAGTCACCCGAAGGCTGGAGCATGACGCTCAGTCGTATGGTTCGGACGCATGGTGTAGAACTGCAAGACGGCGAGGCTCGCGTTCTCCTGAAATATCTGAGCGATTACTATGGCCTCGCTCCGGCAGAAGTCGAGCCGTATCGCTTTATTCTGGAGCAGCGCAATACCAGAACGACCCAGGACGTCCCCGAACCTCTACAAGCCGGCTGTATACAATGTCATTCGTATGCACGTATTGCCTTACAGCGTCGGACTCAAGATTCATGGGAGCGTCTGCCGGATGCCAAGGTCGCACTCATGGCGAATATCGGCAGTGAGACGGCCTCTGCTGGACAGTTAAAAGATTATTGGTTTGATAACGCTAAAAAGAAGGCAGTCCCCCATCTGATAAAGGCGCAGCCGTTCGAGACTGAAGCATGGACCGCGTGGCAAACGGTGAAAAAGCCGAGCTACGCTGGGACCTGGTTCGTTGTTGGTCACGACCCCGGGCGCGGTGGCGATTACACTGGGCAACTCACGCTGACGGCAGGGGAAGTTGATCAATACACCGGAGAATTCTCGTATACGTTCGCGGACGGATCACAGATGAACGGCTCAACGACTGGAACAATTTATGCCGGATACCAGTGGCGCGGGGTTGCCCAGGCCAAAGAGACGAGAGAGGCTGGACGGGAGATACAGCAGCGCGAGGTATTTTTTGCTGCTGAAGATGGCAATACTGTTTCTGGGCGGCGTTTACTGACGAACCTCGGTGACCTGGGCATGGATGAAACCTGGTACCGTAATCAGGGTGCCGCACGCCTGTTGACAGTTAGTCCGGCCATGATCCTCACTGGATCGCCCCAAACAGTAAAAATT
Source organism: uncultured Enterobacteriaceae bacterium (assembly GCA_964495015.1). Classification (GTDB taxonomy): domain Bacteria; phylum Desulfobacterota; class Binatia; order Bin18; family Bin18; genus Bin18. The sequence goes on from CAZBUD010000003.1 coordinate 101,854, forward strand.
TTCGGTGGGGGCTTTTCCGGAGAACTCCTGTCCTCTGACAACTTCTCCTTTGGTAAGGGCGTTGGCATTTTGTCTCTACGGCTCGACGGAGAAAATGCCATTGTGGCAGACGTGTTTGCCAAAGCAGGCGTTAAGGAAGGCCAGCGTAAGGTCTCGATCAAAGGGGTTGCAGGAGAAGGACAGGTCACGGTGTACGAGGCCGTTGATTATATCCAGATTACTCCAGAACGTGGATTCGCACGCCCCGGCGGCATTCGAACGCCAAAAATTTTTCAGCAGTTTGAAGTTGTTGGATACGCAAACGGCCCGGATAATGCCAAAGGCACAGATGACGATGTCAAGCTTGGACGGGTTGGCCCGGTCAAGTGGAATCTTGAAGAGTATGTGAAACGCCCGAATGACGACGACATCCAGTATGTTGGATCAGTCGACCAAACCGGATTGTTTCTGCCTAATGATGATGGGCCGAACCAAAAACGACACCGGATGGAAGGCAATGTTGGCGATGTGTGGGTCGAAGCCTGGTATACGTCCGAAGGAGCGAAACGCCCGATGGGCGCGCGTGCTCATTTGCTGGTGATGCCGCCAAAGTTTGTCTTTCCACCGATTGAATAGGATGATACAGATTTGTTAAGGACGGTGGACTATGGATCTTCACTTTCGACCTGAAAATGCACATGCCATTGCTCGCGATGGCCATGACAAGTTGGATATCTTGGTCGCGTCCAAGAGTATGTCTATGTTTGTCATGGACCCCGCCTCGCAGGCCGTCTTGCGCTATGCGGAGACGCATCCACATTGTACCCATGAGCAATTGACTGACGCGCTGGTCGATCAGTTTTCTGTGGATGAGGTGGCGGAGACGGTCCAAGAGTTCATTGCTCTAGAGATTCTGCACGCCCACGATCGCTCTCCATCTCCGGCTGCAGTGCCAACGCTCGATGTCGAGCATTTCCCTGTCAGCTCGTTGGTGGTGAATGTCGCCAACAAATGTAATCTCCATTGCACCTACTGCTACGAGCCCGAAGACGCGAAATACGGGCCATCTCCCGTCCAAATGGACTGGGACACTGCCCGCGAGAGTGTGGATTTCCTGTTTAAGAAATCCGGTCAGAGCAAAGAGGTCAATCTTATCTTCTTTGGTGGGGAAGCCCTGCTGAATTTCAAACTCATGCGCCAGACTGTGGCCTACGCAGAAGAAAAGGCCCAGACAGAAGGTAAAGTCATAGACTTTTCGCTTACCACCAATGGAACTTTGCTGACCGATGGGGTTATCGATTTTTTCCAAGCACACCGATTCGGCGTGACCATCAGCATTGATGGTCCAAAGGACTTGCACGATAAACGCCGTGTCTTCCTGAATAAGCGGGGGGAACAAAAAGGCTCGTATGACCTCTTACAACCTCGCTTAGAGCGGCTGCTTGAGCGCTATAGCGCACGACCCGTTGTTGCCCGTGTGACCGTGACAAAAGACACCATTGATGTCGTGCGGACTTACGAACATCTGACTGAACTGGGATTTTTTGAAGTCGGCTTTTCACCCGTCACCGCTCAGGCGGGGACCGAGTACGGGTTGGAACCCACGGACTTGCGCGAACTGCTGCGTCAATTTCGCGAACTCGGCGAGGTCTATGTGGAGCGGGCGCTCAACAGTCAGTACACTGGATTTTCAAACCTGAGCACGATACTGACAGATATCCACGTTGGGACGAACAAACTCTTTCCGTGCGGGGCGGGTCTTGGTCTGCTGGATGTTGATGGCAATGGCGACGTCTATTTATGCCACCGTTTCCCCGGCACTGAAGAACACAAATATGGCAGCGTAAAAGACGGCATAGAGTATGATCGTCTGAATACTTTCATCAACGGTGCCCATGTTGGCAATAAGCCGGTGTGTCAAACGTGTTGGATCCGGGGCTTGTGTGGTGGTGGGTGTTATCATGAAGCCATGACCGAGTTTGGCGATGCGACATTGCCCAATCTGCACTACTGCGATTTCCTGCGAGAATGGACGGAGTATGGCATTCGGGTGTATATGCAGCTGCAAGAGAAAAACCCTGGGTTTATTGAGCAGTATGTGGTACGTGGGCGAGGGGATGCCCCTAAGGAATTAACATAAACGTGTGTATGGGGAGCGTAGTATGAAACACCTCAAAGCCGCGAATCGAAAAGCCGAGGCCGTCAAAGCGACTGTAGAAAAAGCCGCTGGTCAAAAAGGTGTCGTGAAAGAGGTTGTGGAGGACGTCGTGGGCATGGCGCAGCCCATCGGCTGCACGACTATTTTTAATCCTGGCTGGGAGGCCAACCCGTGGGGTGGGGCGAGCAGCATGTGCGCACCGATGGAAGCCGACCTGCTGAGCTGCGCCAATCTGTGTTGGTGGCCGGCCCAAGTGCCGGACAGTTTACAGAGTTCCCCCGAATGGGCCAAAGGCTGCTCTGGCATGAACCAAGAAGATTGGCGCAACCTTGACGTTGTTTTTCCTAAGATTGACAAGTGAACGGGACGGACAGAGAGAGACTGAGCGAGCGTGTTGCGGAAGGAGTCCGTGGTGCCTGTAATAGGGTTTCAGTTACTGTGGAGGGTCTTCGTCGCCTCCTGCCTATTGATCCTGCCTCAAACCGCACACGCGAAGTGGTATCTGCTGGCGAGCACCCATCCCAATAATCTCGTCATGGTCGATACGGAAACCGACAAGGTCGTCAAAGAGATCGCCCTTGAGGGCAGAGGTCCGGCCCTCAATATTGCGCCCAATCCCGCCCGCCCGCAGTTTGCCTATGTGGTGAATAATCTGGCCCAAAGCGTGGCCATGGTCGATCTTGACGAAGGCAGGCAAGTCAGGAGCTTTGACTTATCGAACGACAATGAACTCGTGAGGACCATGGCAATTGACGTGAATACGCAGGGCACTCGGATGTTCGTGCATGAGATGCCAATCAAGAAAGACCTGGGCAGTTATACTTCACTAGAAAATCGCATCCGGGTGATCGACCTGGAGACCAATGAGACGGTCACAACGTTTCCTGCGCCCCGGCAGGTGATGGGTCTTGCATCATCAAAGGATGGAAAACGCCTGTACCTGTTCAGTGTCGGTCAGGACATTTTTGTGCATGACACCGAAGACGGAACGCTACTTGACACCATTCCCCTTGCGAACCGCAACATCAGCGGCATTGCGAGAACCGATGGCTTGCCGCTGGGCGGCAATTATCAAGAAAGTGGCTACCTTGTCTCGTTTGGTACGTTCACCCTGGATTCCATTACCAATCAGATGACCCTGGGTATTGGCACGCTTGACCTTACCCGGGAAGCACCAGAGCTTGAGATTGTTGAACTGCAGCCCTTTGATGAGAGTGAATATGTGATCACTGGCGCTCTTTCGCCGCATACGAACAAGGCGTATTTTGCGTACAACAATTTGTGGAAGGTTGATCCTAAAACACGGCAGATAGAGAAAAAGGTAGCCCTCTCCAATACCTATTTTGCGCCGCTCATTCATCCCGAAGGCAAGAAAATCTACTGCGGTAGTAACTGGCACGATGTGGCGGTATACGATGCCGACTCCCTCGCCTTGATCACAAAGGTCCCCCTTGGTCATTCGCAGACGGGCGGGGTAAGCGTGCTGCGCTTTGTGAATCGGTAAGATTCTGTCTCGTAGTCCCTTTTCGATTTCCTCGCCCCATGGGGGAGAGGATTAAGGTGAGGAGAGTCTGAAAGGGTTCGTGGACCTTAAGTTCCCTATGCCCAAGAATACGTTAACCCGCCGCCGAGTGCTCCAGGGCGTAGGTACAGCCGTACTCCTTAGCCAGGCGTATGACATCGCCCACGCTCTCGAGAAAGGGGAGCCTCTCAGTTTTGCTTCGGTGGTGAAACGCCGGCGTATGATCCGCAAGTATGAGGACAAGCCGGTTCCAGACGAAGCGGTCAAGAAGCTGCTGCAATATGCCGTGCGAGCGCCAAGCGCGGGCAACCTACAACCCTGGGAGTTTATCGTCGTCCGAGATCCTGAGATACGCGCCAAACTGACGAAAGCGGCAATGAACCAGAACTCGGTTGCAACTGCGCCAGTGATCATTGCGACCTGTGCTGACATTCAACGTATGGGTGAGAAATATGGCACGCGTGGATCTTTTTATAGTTTGGTGGATACGTCCTTTGCGTCGTTGCTCATTCTGTTGGGTGCGACGGAGCAAGGTTTAGGCGCGTGTTTTGTTGGCTCGTATAATTCAGAGGAAGTGACAAAGATTTTCCAACTTCCAAACCATGTTCGCCCGGTCGGCCTTATCACGCTCGGCTATCCAGATGAGCAGCCGCGCAAGCCGTCCAATCCGAAAATCCCGCTTGAGAAGTTGGTCCACGAGAATAGATGGTAGGGTGTATTTCCGGGCTGACTGGGCACGGTAACCGCGCCTCTCCGGTTGCTCTGCTGCTCTCGCCAGACCTTTTCTTGCAATTGCTGCATTCAGTGAACTAAGCCGTTCAAAGATCTGTAACGACTCATGGTGGCCATTCTGGGAGAAAGGGAGAAACTATGGCACAATCCCAAGAAGCAGAACATGAAGTCAAATACGACCTCCTCTTACAAGGCGGCGATGTGCTTGACCCCGGTTGGCCGTTATATCAAAAGCGGCAAAAAGCAGACGTTGCTATACGCAACGGCAAGATTGCGGCAATCGAACCCGAGATTCCTGCCACACAATCCGTCCGCGTCCGTGATGTGTCCGGCAAGATTGTGTGTCCCGGACTGATTGATCTCCATGCCCATACATTTGTGAACGCGCATGACATGGGCCTTGAGACCGATCAACGCTGCGCGGCCAGTGGCGTGACCACGATCATTGATGCGGGCAGTTCCGGCTCGGCCACCTTTCCCGGATTACGTCAGTATGTGGCCAATCAAAGTGAAGTGCGATTGCGCTGCCTCATCCACCTGTCTGCTTTGGGCCTCATTCATCTCCAGGTCGGCGAGCTGATGCATATGGACTATGCCGACCCCGAAGGTTGCGCCCGAACGATCATGAATAATCGAGATCTCGCCATTGGTGTCAAGCTGCGGTTTAGCAACAAGGTCGTGCCGGACTCTGCTGGAACGGAGCCGCTGCGGCTTGCGCGCCAAGCGGCAGATATGGCGAATGTGCCGCTCATGGTGCATATCACGGATGCGCTGCTGCCTGTGCCACGCATTCTGGAATTCCTGAAACCGGGTGATGTGATCACCCACTGCTTCCACGGCTTCCCATACGGCATTATGGGACCGGAAAAGAAAACCATTCTCAGAGAAGTCTGGGCTGCGCAAAAAGAAGGCATCATCTTTGACTGCGCGCATGGGCGGATGCATTTCCCCTTTGCGTTTGTTCAGCAGGCGTTAGACGCTGGGTTCTTGCCCGACACAATCGCAACTGACCTTACCATCCCGAGTGCGACCAAGGGCCCGGTTTTTGATCTGCCTACGACCATGTCAAAGCTGCTCAACTTGGGCATGACCTTGGAAGACGTTGTGCAACGTGTCACCACCAATCCCGCCCGTGTCATTGGAGAGCATGAGCAAATCGGGACCCTCAAACCCGGGACGCTTGCCGATGTCGCAGTGTTGAGCCTTGAGTACGGAGAGTTTGATTTTGTGGATACGGACCAGAATCATATGATCGGCGAGCAAAAGCTTGTCGCCCATCTCACCATTAAAGACGGACGAATTTGGTATCAGGCAGATCGAGTGCGATAGCAAACCGAGCAGGGCAAACTGATGAGCCCGCTGCCGACTTCCTCGCTGGTACGAGTCCGGCGGACATGGTAACCAAACGTCCTCAGGCCTCTTCGGCTGAAGGGGTGCCACACCAAAAACGATACGGAACGATATAGGAGGACGATATGGCCGGGAAACACTTTGAAGAATTAAACGTCGGCGACATATTCCAGCATCAGCCTGGACGCACCATTACTGAGACGGACAATCTCTTATTCACGACCATGACCATGAATCCTCAGCCGCTTCACTTGGACGAAGAGTTCTCAAAAAAAGCCGAATTTGGACAACGCCTGGTCAATAGTATTTTTACGCTCGGTTTGGCCGTGGGCCTGTCGGTTGGTGATACCACGCTGGGCACGACGGTCGGCAATCTTGGTTTTGAAGAGGTGAAGTTCCCTAAGCCCGTTTTCATTGGTGACACCCTGTATGTAGAAACTGAGGTTGTGGCCAAGCGTGAATCCCGCTCGCGTCCGCAGTGGGGCATCGTCACCTTTGAACATCGGGCTAAGAATCAGCGCGCAGAAATCGTTATGCACTGCAAGCGTGGCGCCATGATGCGAAAAAAAGAGGCTCAAATCTCGTAGACCACTCGCCGGATAACGGAGACGGTTCATGACTCGCTTACGCCGCGCCGTGCACTTTGTGCCGGGCGCAAATGAAAAGATGCTGAATAAGTCCCTGGCCTTGCCGGCAGACTCGCTTGTGCTTGACCTGGAAGATGCGGTCACGCCGGGCAATAAGGACTCGGCCCGGGAGACAGTGACTGACTGGCTCAAAAATGTAGACTTCGGCCGCCAGGAGCGCATGGTGCGGATGAATCCCCTGGATACGCCGTGGGGAGTACGCGATCTTGAAATGACGATGCAGGGGCGACCGGACTCCTACCTCGTGCCGAAAGTGAGGACTAAAGATGGCCTGTTCAAAATTGATGCGATCCTGAGCCGTATGGAAAAACAACTCGACTATGCATCCGGGGAAGTAAAGTTAGTCGTGCTGGCGACCGAGACACCCGAGGGGCTGCTGAACATCAAGGACTTTGGTGCCTGTCCGCGAGTAGATGCCTTGTCCTGGGGGGCCGAGGATCTATCGGCTGCCATTGGAGCCCGACGTAATAGGGATGAGGCCGGCCAGTTTCTCGAGGTTTTTCGTTTTGCGCGCATCATGACGCTGTTGGCCGCAACGGCAGCCGGGGTTCAGCCGCTGGACACGGTGTTCGTCGATATCCGGGATAGTGAAGGTTTACGACGAGACTGTGTCGAGGGGGCGTGGATGGGTTTTACGGGTAAGATCACCATCCACCCGAATCAAATAGACACGGTCAACACCGTGTTTAGCCCGTCGGCTGAAGAGATCGCCGAAAGCCAAGAACTCTTGGCAGCGTTTGAAGAAAATGAAAAGGCGGGGAAGATGGCGTTTAGTTTTAAAGGTCAGATGGTCGATGTGCCCCATCTCACCCGGGCGCGCACTATTCTTGAGCGGGCCAAGCAAGCTGGGCTCGTGTAGGAAAAGGCTATGATCGGCATTACAAGTTGCGGCTATCATATTCCTTTTTGTCGTCTGGAGCGCGGCAAATTCCACCAGGCGTGGGATCGTCGTGGCGGCAAAGGCGAGCGGGCCGCCGTGTATTTTGATGAAGATTCGTTCACGCTCGGATTTGAAGCTTCCCAACGCTGTCTCGAGCACCTGAGGAATACTGGGCGAGGCAACGCCCAGCCAGGCGAGAACGAAATTGACGCGCTGTTCTTTGCATCAACGTCAGCTGCTTTTTGGCAGCGCTCGTCAGCCAGCTTTCTTGCCGCAGCGTGTGATCTTCCCGCGACGTGTGAAACCGTAGACTTTGGAGCGAGCCTGCGCTCGGCCACGGCTGCTCTGCGGGCCGGGATGGATGCACTCAAGAGCGGCCGGTTGTCCAATATTTTGATTGCGAGCGGTGACGTACGTGACGGCCAACCCGGCGAGAGTGAAGAAGAGTGGCCGGGCGACGCCGGCAGCGCCGTGACTCTCGGCCAGGAGAAGGTGCTGGCTGAGATCCTGGGACAGGCGACGTGCTCGAGTGATTTTTGGGATGAGTGGCGACGGGATACGGATGATTTCATTCAGACCCAGACATCGCGGTTTTCTACTGAGCGTGGCTATCATAAGAACCTGGTGAGCGTCGGTAAAACACTGCTCGAACAACACGGCTTACTAGCCCAAAATGTGGCCAAGGTCATCCTCGCCTCGCCGGATGGCCGGGCGCATGCGGCTGTAGCCAAGACGTTGGGTTTTCAGGGCACACAGCTGCTTGACCCCCTGTTTCACGATATGGGCGCGCCAGGCAGTGCGACTGCCTTTCTTCTGCTTGCCGCGGCACTAGAAGTTGCGAGTCCAGGTGACTTGCTGCTCCTGCTCAACTACGGCGATGGTGCGGATGGGGTGCTGCTGCGCGTGACGGACGAGATTGGCAACAGCCCGCTCCCGTCTTCAGTGTCGGACCATGTGAGTGAAAAGCGTCTGTATCCGTCTTATCAGATTTTCCAGAAAATGCGCACGTATTATGGCGAGCACCAGGAGGCTGCCGAGCTGTCCAACGTATTACTGGAAAAAGAAGAAAGTCAAAATGTCCGCCTCCACGGAACCTTATGTATGAGTTGCAACACCCGCCAATATCCGATCACGCGGGTGTGTAGCGCGTGTCAGAATCGCGATTCGCTCCAAGAAATCCCACTTGCGCATACTGGCCAGGTTTTTACCTTCACCCGAGACCATCTCTACGCCGCTCCCGACAACCCCACGATTATGAGCGTGGTCGATCTGGATCAAGGTGGACGGCTATATCTGCAGATGACGGACGTTGATCCTGAGGACGTGCGCATAGGCGATTCGGTCGTGTTAACCCTCAGGCGACGCAAAGAGGGCCCCACGATGCATAACTACTATTGGAAGTGCCGCCCGATACGGTAGTATTTATTTTGACAAACAAAACGCTCGATATATTTTTAGAACACTCTACTTCCGTCTGCTGAAGCGTGTTGGACTGTAGCGCCTTCTGCCCTGCACATTCAATTCTCGTATTAACGGGGTCAAGTTGCAGCTTATTGCCGCCACACCCCTGCCCGCCGCCCAGTTATAACGCTCGCTAGAGCGGATCAGATCAGCCTGGAACTAGGCTGCACAACGGTTCGAGCTGGCGGGACTGGGGAACAAGGAGTGGCTAGGCCAGCCGTGGATACGTGCAACGATTTCCGGCCTTAAGCCAGGGCCAACCAGACACTTGTAAACAGGCCGATGAGACACCACCGGATCTCACCCGCTCTGGGGTGGTTTCGGTTAACCGCGGGCTTGATCCAGTAGCGAGCAACAGCATATAAACGGAAAGCAGGCTGTGACTGAAGAGGCGAGCTGGACTAAACGATATCAGAGGAAAAGCAATGGCTGCATCGCTGAAAAATCAAGTCTCGGTGATAGGTGTTGGCTGCATCAAGTTTGGTGACAATTTTGATCAAGGTTATGAGGAAATGGCGGTTGATGCAGCGTTTGCCGCGTTCCATGATGGTCGTATTGCGCCTGAAGAAATTGACGCTGCCTGGTTGGGCACGTATTCGCCCGCGCAAGGCCATGGCAAAGCGGCTGTGTCGTTGGGAGATGCCTTGCGTTTGTATAATAAACCGATCTCTCGGGTAGAAAATTTTTGCGCGACGGGGACAGATGCGTTTCGGCACGCTGTGCTCGCTGTGGCGTCCGGTATGTATGATACCGCTCTCGTCTTAGGCGTTGAGAAGTATAAGGATCGTCCTGGTCGTGGTTTGGCCCGCGAGGGCATTCATCCCTACTACCATGACGGCTCAACCGCACCTGGGCTGTTCGCGCTGGCCGCCACGCGGTATATGCACACGTTCGGATTGAAACGTGAAACCTTAGCCAAAGTAGCGGTCAAGAATCATTATAACGGCTCTCTGAATGCCAAAGCCCACTTGCGGAAAAAGGTGACTGCGGAAACCGTACTCAGCGCGCCTATTGTGGCGTATCCCTTCGGCTTATACGACTGCTGCCCAACCACAGATGGAGCGGCGGCCACTGTGGTATGTCGAGCCGATTTAGCTCGGAAGTACCGGGCTGACCATATTCCGGTTAAAGGCGTCGGGCTCTCAGTGACGAGTGGCCGGCCGTTTATGGACCCGAATTTTGATTATCTTGGATTTCGGGCAACGCAATACGCGGCAGCTCAGGCCTATGCCATGGCTGGGATCACCGATCCGCTCAGCGAAATCGATGTGGCTGAGGTGCACGACTGCTTTACCTGGACCGAAATATCCAACTACGAAGACCTCGGTTTCATTCGGAAAGGCGAGGGAGCTAGGCTGATTGAGGAAGGCCGGACCGCGTTGGACGGAGATATTCCGGTGAATCCGAGTGGCGGACTCAAGTCGTTCGGCCACCCGATTGGAGCCAGCGGGGTGCGCATGGTGTATGAAATTGTCACCCAACTGCGGGGTCAGGCTGGGCCGCGTCAGGTCAAAGATCCAAAGTTAGGCTTGGTGCACAATGTTGGTGGTCCTGGGGCGGTGTCGTGTGTGGCCATTCTCGGACAGCCGTGAAGAAGAGGAAGATGCAAGAGCTGGAATGAGGACATCGTATGTCAAACACGCTGGTGGACGAAATCTGTGATCGTGCGCTCCGGATTGCCCCCGAGGTGCCCTGGTTTGTTGAACCCCTAACACACGGACGTGGCCAGGCGTTTATCTTGCAGCATATTTTACGCAACCGCTTGTTCAGCTCCGTGATTCGGCCGGCATGGATGAGCCGCTGTCCGGACCTGGCGATCGTGCGCAAGACGATTGGGCAAATGCGCGAGGAGCTCGTCTTCGACGACGAAATTTCACAGCCGCATACGACTTTGCTCTGGGAAATGGGCCGCAACGTGGGACTGACGAATGAACACATGGATACCACCCGTGCCGTTCCACTGGTCGATGTGGCACTCAATGTGGGGGAGAATATTGCGCGGACCAAATATTGGGTTGCAGGCTGGCTGGCGACTTCGGTTGATGAGTTTATGCTCACGGCCATGCCGGGCAAACATAATTTCTTGGCAGAGGCGTGGCGGGAGACGTACAACCTGAACGACGAACAAGTTTTTTTCTTTACCTACCACACCAAGGCGGATGACGACCACGCTGGCCGCAAAGTCTGGGAACCGATCTCCCTGCATGTCACGACGGATGCTACGCGCAGTGAAGTGCTGGAAGGCATGGAACTGGCACTGACAGCAGTCAAGCTTTTCTATCAAGGCATCTGTGAGCTGGGTGACAAGATAGACGCGAACGGCGCTCAAACCCAGGAGCGACCGGCTGGTCGCCCCTACAAGGAATAATGCATGCCTGTCAACGAAAACCTCAGACGCTTGGTTGATCTTGCCGCCCCTTATTGGGCTGGAGAAGAAGAGGTCGTCTGGACGTATTTCCAAAGTCCGCAACGCACGACTGAAACCGATCTATTGTGGCTCAAGCGGCAGTGTTTCAAAGAAATCTGGGGCTCTGGGGTTGGCGATAAAAAAAAAGGTCTCTTTCAGGGACCCGTGGCATACCTGAGTGACGTCTTCGACAAGATCGATCGTGAAATTGACCGCCATGCTGTTTTGAATGTGATCGATGACCTGAGGACTGAATTCTTTCACTATTGTTTGTTTGCCGATATCTACGATGCCGTGAGTGTAACAAAGATCGACCCCCAGCAACTCACCGGCTGGGAGGCTGATCATGAGCTGGCGCGCAGCCGGTATGAATACCGCGAGAAGCGTGGCCAGCTGGGTTATTTTGCCGTCCGGTTTACCGAGGGCGGCTACTGCAGCATGTATTCTGCTGGCATGCGCCTGGTCGGCACGGGTGAGATCAACGACCGGATCGCTCAGGCGTGTGCGCACGTTTACACCGACGAGATCGGACATATGCGCTCAGGCTTTGTCGGGCTATCACAACAGGATTTGTCCCCGACCGAGTGGGACGAAGTCGCAGACATGACGCACACGATTCTCTTGCAGCGGCTGCACATGCGCAATGAACAGTTCAGCTACCCTCTCACCCCGAAGCGGATTCAGGCCATCGATGCGGGCCAAATTGAGCCCATGACGTTTGATTATACGGGGCTGGAGTGAAAGAACCTGCCCGCGTCTGGATCTGGGCAATCTTTGTTGTCTTACTCTTCCTGTGCGTCCCGTATGGCTTTGTCGGGACGTATGAGCCGCTGATCTTCGGCATTCCGCTCTGGTTTTTGCTTACCCTCAGTGCTTCGTTTGTGCTGAGCGGCTTCACCATATATGTCGTGCTGCGCCACTGGCACTTAGCACCCCTCGTTCTTGACGAAGCCGCCGTCTCTGACGAAAGCGTCGTCAACGCCGCGGACTAAGGTGGTATGGACGGCACGGCTGAGCCCGTAGGTTTGGGTGTTGGGGCTCTCGTTCTGCTGTCCGTGTATCTGCTGAGCAACCTCTTGATCGGTTTTTTCGCCTATCGATCAGGTGAGACGTGGACGGCGCGAGGCTATTTTCTGGGTGACAAGACGACGGGCGCAGTCGTGCTGTTTTTCGTCATGTTGGCGACCAAGTTTAGTGGCAATACTTTCTTCGGCCTGCCCGGCCAAGCCTATCGGATCGGCTTGATGTCTGTCATGCTCATCCCTTTCATCCTTGCGATTACCCTTGGTCTCCTCTCCTACGCTCCCCGCCTGTATGTCTTGTCTAAAAAATATGATTATCTCACCCCCGCCGACTTTTTCGCTGACCGTTTCCAAAGCCGCAGCCTGCGGCTCGTAGTGGCCTGTTTTCTAATTCTTACGGTGATTCCCTATCTGATGATCCAGACGACAGGCATGGGCCACGCCTTTGTCGGGTTTACGAATGGCCACTACTCCTTCACAACTGGTGTGGTGTATATTTCGACGGTGATGCTGGGCTATGTGTTACTCAGCGGTTGGCGTGGCGTGGTCTGGGCTGAGGTGCTCCAGGGTAGCTTGTTATTAGGGTCGATTATTGTGGCGGCCGTAGTGCTAGTATCAGCACAAGGCGGAATCGCAAACGTTATTCGACAGGCGGTTCAGATCGCACCTGAGAAAGTTGCGGTCACAGATTCCTATACTGCCCTGACGCGGTCGTATTTCCTGTACGCGTTGGTTTTTGGTCTTGGCGGATCGATGTATCCCCAAATTATCCAGAGTGTCTATGCCGCTAAAACCGAACGAGCCCTGCGCCGAAGTGTGGCCATGATGGTGCCTAATTATTTTCTCATTATGCTGTGTGTGGTGTTGATCGGCCTGGTTGGCATCGTCCGACTGCAAGGCATGGAAACACTACAGGCCGATCGGATCTTGGGCTATTTGCTGGGCCAGCATATTACTCACCTGTACTGGGTGGTGGTCTTTGTTTTTGTCGGTGCCGCCGCCGCAATCATGTCAACCGCCGCAGGCGTTCTTCTTACGCTGTCCTCCATGGTGACACACGACGTGTATCGTCATTTCTTCCGTTTTCACGCGAGTGAGGATGAAATTGCCAAAGCCGGGAGGATTTTTACTGTCCTTATTTTGCTTGTCGTGATGGCTCTCTCGCTCAGGCCGATTACGACCCTGTGGCAGCTAACGATTATTAAGTTTGAGTTTCTGATGCAGCTCTATTTGCCGTTGATCTTAGGACTGTACTGGCCGCGTTTTTCGTGTAAAGCGGCATTTGTAGGCATCAGCATTGGAACGCTGGGGGTTGTCAGTATGCTGCTATCGGGCTGGCAACACATCTGGATTTTCGAAGCCGGCCTGGTCGGCGTTGCCCTGAATGCGTGTGGCTGCATTGGTGTGACCTTGCTAGTCCCGCCAAATGCCGCCGAACAGGAACGGGTGCACGAACGTTTTTTTGGCCTTTTCGACCAGGCATGAGGCCTGCGGAGCATGGACCAGCGAATTTGGACTACAATGCGTTCTTGATGTGAGCCCGGCCAGACGAGGCGGGGTGGATTCCGCAAAATGAGAACAATTGATACCTATACATCCCGAGAGACTCTTGGGGAAGACAAATTAGGGAAATCTCTTTGAGGAGAAAAACAAGACATGTCAGAACCAGAACAACGCTTTGCCATTATCACTGATCACGCCCTCGATTCGCTACGCAAGCTTATTAACGTGCCGATCGAGGATACACTGGAGCCGTGGTGTTATGAGGCCACGCGCGACAATATCCGCCATTATGCGCACGGGATTGGGGACGATAACCCGGTGTGGTGCGACCCGGAGTATGCGGCCAAGGGACGCTACGGTCGGATCGTTGCTCCGCCCTCGTTTGTCTTTCCGCTCAACCGTATTTTGAGCGGTTACGTTGGTGGTCTGCCTGGCATTCATGCTATGTGGGCAGGCGCGGATCTGACGTGGCATAAGCCGATGTTTCGCAACGATGCCTTTACGACCAAGGCCTATCTAAAAGACCTCGTCGAACACGAGACACGCTTTGCCGGTCGGGCTATCCAGCAGATTTATCATGTGGACTATTACAACCAGAATGGTGAGCTGGTTGTGGAGGGAGACAGCTGGTGTTTCCGCACCGAGCGCGATGCTGCACGTGAACGCGGGACAAAATACACTGAGGTCAAACACAAAGCGCCGGTGTCGTATTCGCGGGAACAAATCTCTGAGATCTTCGACCAATATGCGCAAGAAGAGGTGCGGGGGGCAAGGCCGCGTTATATCGAAGATGTCAAAGTGGGGGACAAGCTGTCTACTATGGTGAAGGGGCCGATGACGGTCACGGGTTTTATCGCTTATGCCCAGGGCTGGGGCGGGCTGTATATTCGGGCCAATCGTATGGCTTGGAAGCAGCTTCGGAAACATCCAGGATTAGGAATTCCGGATCGTTTCGGCATTCCCGACGTGCCTGAGCGCGTTCACTGGGATACGAATTTGGCCCAGCGTGTGGGTACACCTGAAGCCTATGACTATGGGCCTGAGCGCACGTCGTGGATGTCGCATCATCTCACCGACTGGATGGGAGACGATGGTTTCCTGCGGAGTATTTCCGTCAAGATCCGCCGCCATAATCCGGTTGGTGATACGCTGTTCATCAATGGCGAGGTCTCCCGGATCTTTGAGGAAGACGGGCAACATTACGTCGACGTTGAGCAGAATGCGAAGAATCAAGATGGCGAACTGTCAGTGCTGAGTACCGGTGTCGTACATCTGCCAGCGCGGTCGTAATGCCTATAAAATATCTGTGTCGTATTTACGCTGCGAGGTCATGCTCCGCGTCAGTCTTGAGATAGTCGTTCAACCAACCAGCCTTGACACCTCGGCGTACAAATTGGCCCACCGAACGACCGGCAATAGCTGAAAAGCAAATGGCATGGGCGGTTTGCAGGTTACGCGTTCCCCCGGTCTTCTGATCATCAGAAAATCCGGGCACAATGGGCAATTCCTGGATCGATTGAAACGTTAGCATCTTGTTCAGACTGAGACGTCGGTTTTACAGGCCAGTGAGAGGAGCAGGCTGTGCCGGTGTGCTTTGCTGAGATGGATTTTGGGGTGAAGAAACACTTTGTCCTGCTTGGCCCGAACTTGGTGCCAAGAGTGCCGGATTGACGTAGACGAATTCCGACCCGTTATCCCAGCGAACAGAGACGGATTGCCGTCCGGCCGACGCAACGCTGTCCTCAGTCCCTTCGCCGACTGTTACGCCGCAGCTTGGGAGATGGTCTGGATGCGATCTCCGACTTGAAAGGTTCGGTTTGGCGCGAGCTGTGTGTGTTGGGCCACATTTGTTTTTTGCGGGGCGGTGCCTGGTGTTCGCAACGTTGCTACTTGGGCGAGATATTTGGCATCATACCAACCGCTAAATCGTGCCTGGTGCCATTTAATAGCTAAACGTTCGACTTTGTCGCGGTTGTCCATGATACGGCCTGATCCGCGGGCCGTGGATAATCTTGCCACCGTTGTAGAGACGAATCGGGCCAACTAACTCGACACTATCTCCCACATGCAACTCATGCGGTACGCCTGTATCTGCGGCGATGATGCGCATAAAAAATGGCCGTCCATCCTCATCGAGTGAGTTCTGTTGTGAGGAACAGTCCCGGAGGAGGGGGAACGACAGCCAATTAGTGGTGGAGTCCCTCCTCATGGACTGTTGTCGGGAGTTTGGGGAAAAGACTTAATTGCGGGAAAAGGTTTTGTTGATTTAGTCCACGATCCGATATTCCTCAGTGATGAGCGTGACCATATTGTCCGGATCGACAAACTTGAGACCATCGGGCTGAGCGCCTTCTTGGTACTCTTCTGATGCCAGAGCGAAATTGAGATCACCAAGAGTATCAAACCGCAGCTGGGCTACACCGTCGTACTGCGGCTCGCCCTTTTCATACGCAGAGGGCGGGGCGTGGCATTGCACATAGCGTTGGAGGCCGGGAAGCTTGAGCGCGAGTGGGCCGTGCACGTCTTTCCAATATTGGAAGAATTCTTCAGGCGCCATACCTGGTTTCCGCTTAATAAAAGAAAGGCGTCTGATACGCGGCGCAGGGCTGCTGCTTTCCTCAGCTTCGCGCAGGACATGATCTTCGGTAACAAGACGGACGACGTCTTTAACATCTACAAAGTTCGGTTCATCCGCGTACGCGCCTGCGCGGTATTCTTTGCTAGTAAAGGCGGCTGTGATGGCCTCTTCAGTGTCCATCCAGATTTCCACCACGCCATCGTAGGCTAGGTTACGGCTCAGGGTGGTCGGACTATGATTTTGAGTATAACGCCGTAGCCCCGGTATTTTTTTCCCCAGCGGCGCATGCACCTCACGCCAGTGACGTGAAAATTCTTCGCGGCTCAGGCCAGCTTTGCGTTTAAAGGCAATGAGTAAATGAACCATGGATAGCGTCCTCCTTACTTCAGGCATATGAGAATGATCCCGACTCCACGTCCTGAATAAATTGCACCAGGTCGTGGAAATAGGCTTCTTGATCGTCATACATGGCGCAATGGCTGCCGTTTTCACACAGGGACAGACGTGAGTGTGGTATAAGCTTGCCCATACGCTCAATCTCTGACACACGCATGGTGTCAAATCGAGCGCCGGAAATCAGGCTAGGGCAGTTAATACCATGCAGGTCGGCCCAGCGGTCCCAATCTTTGAACGTGCCGTTTACGACAAACTCATTGGGACCTTGCATCGTGTTGTAAACGGGCTTGGCCAAATTACGGAACATGCGAACCAGCGGTTCCGGCCAGGGGTCTAGCCGGCACAGATGCTTGGTATAAACGTACTTGAGTAAGGTCTGCTCATACTCCGGGGCTTCGTAGTCTCCAGTCGCCTCATATTTTTCGAGCAGACGAATGATGTCAGGCGGGAGCTGTTGGCGCAGCTCATTAATATAGGCCACATAGGCCGGAATGCTGGCCGTCATGTTTGAAATGATGAGCCCTTTGAGATGCTGCTGATACTTGAGGGCATACTCGATGCCCAACATCCCGCCCCAAGAATGTCCAAGCATATAGAAATGTTCAAGACCCAGCGCTCGACGGACCTGCTCGACTTCTTCGCGAAAGCGCTCCAGCGTCCATAGGCTGGGATCATTCGGCTGGTCGGAATAGGCTGAGCCGAGTTGATCGTAATAAATAATTTGAATGTCGTGCTGGGGGAGAAAGTCTTCAAAGCACTCAAAATATTCGTGGGTACAGCCCGGCCCGCCGTGGAGAGTAAGGAGCGGAATCGAGCCCGAACCAAAACGCTTCGTCCAAACACGATGACCGTTGTCAATTGGAATCATTTGGACACCGCCAGTTTTGATAGAGATCATAGATTTCCTTTATAGATTGCGACACGTCTCTAACAGGCCGCCATAGAATTCCTGACAGATCCGTGCGCTTTGACTGAATGTAATCAAAAATCCTTCTTCGTCAGAATACTCTGTTTTCCACTGGGTGAAATGTTCTTCACTAGAGAAGAACTGCATGCGGCGTCAAAATCCATCCAGCAGATGCGGTAGGGTGCCGTCTCCATCAATGAATAGATGATCCCATTCGCGCAGGGTTTCAGCAGGTGCTGAGGAACTTATTGCGCCGTCTTCCGTGACGATCATATCGAACTGGATCGGTGCCTGACACTGAGTACATGCAAAAAACACAGTTGCTGTGGTTCCTGGCCCATACACGATGGGAATGCCAATCGCTCCGCCGGGTCACATGGCGTACAGGCGTTGTTTGCTGGCCAGTTGGACTTGATGTGGACACGGCACATTTGAGAACGGATACAGGGCGATAACACAGCCCGTCTGGGCATCATATTTGAGCATGTCACGAGTACTCATGCGGGTCAGCGTAGTCACGACCTGTGTCAACGAGAGCGTCGTGTGTTCTGCCAACTCTGCTGCTGTTGGTCCACGCCCGAGCTGCAGAAAGAAAACAAAGATGCGGTGACAGATGCGTTTTTCGATTGTCGACATTTTTTTAGAAAACGCAGGCGGGCATCGGGCAGGGGCTGGAGATATTCGGCAAATCCAGACGGATACGCCTCGCGCGGTAGATGCATCATACGCTCCTTTCTCCGGTGCCTAGGTTGCTAACGCTCTTCTCGTTGCCGGCTCGACAGCGCGGTAGGACTCTCGGACAACTGCTTGATGATCCGATAGCCTGCCTGTCTCAGACTGCTCTCGAGGCTCGGATACACACTCTGTGATGGAGGCATACTGAGATAATCCCTTTCTCCAGCTATTCATGCTCAGGTGAGTCGATGTCTGCTCCGCCCGGGCTCTGCTCGGCTTTTGGTGGGCCAACCTCACTCTTGACTGTAATCGAGTCGCCATGCAAGCGGGCATACTCGGCACTAATAGGTAAACCAAAGTCGGTCCCATTCATGGGGGTGACCAAAGGGTTCTGCAACCGAATGAAGCGCTCAAACAGCTGGGACTGGTCTTCGCTGTAAATGGCCACCCATGTGTCGGCTGCGGCGACTTCTAACACCGCGCCCAACTCGGCATCGCCGACCTGCTTGACCGTGAGCGTGATCCGGCCGGCTTCCGGGTGCTTCAGGGCATTGGAGAGAAGCTTGGTGACAATCTGTTTCACCTTCGTCCGGGTTCCCTGCATGGGGATGGGCCGCTCTGGCAAGATTTCCTCTAGTGTCAGGCATTGCGCGGCCAGGAGCGAGTCCAGCTGGCTGACCGCTTCCCGTACGGCGGCTCCGGCTTCGAACTGGCGGAGCGTGAGGTCCATTTTCTCAACTTCAATGCGCGAGACGTCGAGCAGACCGTTAACGAGGCCGAGCAGAGGCTTGGCATTGCGATCAATGGTCTCTAAAGAGTTCAAGTCGCGCTCAGCCAGTATGGGGTGCAGGCCAGTGAGGAGCTGGGGATAGGTCTGTTCCAGGTGGGGTACCTTCGCTTTTGCCTCCCACCGGCCATACAAATAGTGTGCCGCTGCCATCTTGTCTTTGTCTTGAGCCAGCCAGAATTTGGCGGGCCAAGACCCGTGTTTACCCAGGCTATGTGCAAAGACAGATAAGGATAGCCTGTAAGCAAAGGAGGGCTGGCAGATTAAAATCCCAGCCGTTCCTCAACATATCACAATGCGGATAGCACTATGCAAAAGGAAGTTGCAGGGAACGCGCGAAGCGTATCTGAAAAAAAACGGAGACAGACACCTAAGTCTACGTAGAGAACCTTCTTTACTGCATAGGGGGCACCTTTGCGGCCGCTTCTTTGTCGGGGCGATCTGATTGTCCTCTCCCTCTTGACTCACCCCCAGCTTCACGATTAGGGAGATTCATGTCAGACGCAGCCGACACAACGCAGCCGACCCAGAGTCACACACGACAGGGTCGAACAGTACGAGGTCAGAGTTGGGATCCAGACCGCTATGCGCGGAGCGCTCGGTTTGTGGCCGACCTCGGGATGCCCGTGGTAGAACTCCTTAACCCAAAACAAGGTGAGCGTATTCTCGACTTGGGTTGTGGGGATGGGGCGCTGACGGAAAGATTGGTGGCCTTTGGCTGTCTAGTTGTTGGGGTGGATGGAAGTGCTGAGCAGGTCGAAGCTGCACGTAAACGGGGCTTAGACGTCTCTGTCGGAGATGGCCAAGCGCTTTCGTATGATAATGAGTTTGACGCGGTATTCAGCAATGCGGCCTTACACTGGATGAAACACAGCGACGCCGTCATTGCTGGGGTGTGGCAGGCGCTCAAGCCGGGCGGACGGTTTGTGGCAGAATGCGGTGGCGCAGGGAATGTTGCGACTATCGTTGCCGCTGTGTATCAAGCGCTCCAGTCTCGGGGTATTGACCCGGAGCCGATTAACCCGTGGTATTTCCCCACTCCGGAAATATATACTCAACAGCTGCAAGCCCAAAGATACGCCGTCACGTCAATGGAACTCATCCCTCGGCCAACGCCGTTACCCGGTGATATTATAGACTGGCTCGAAGTTTTCACTGGAACCTTTCTGAACGCTGTTCCGGATGCTGATCGTTCGGCTGCTATGTATGAAATTCGTAACGTGCTGCACTCGGACTTGTGTGACGAGGAAGGGCAGTGGACGGCGGATTATGTGCGGCTGCGTTTTGCCGCGACTAAGCCAGACTAAGCCAAACTATGGAAATCGGATCTCTCTGTGGCCTCTGCATTTTTGATCGCTGTTGCTGAGAAAGGTCACGCCGAAGAAACGGCCCTCCTTCTCGCCAGCGCCGGCATCAATTCCCAACTGTCTTTCCGAAAAGAGAATCCCACCAGCCGATGGGTCATTGAAGTCGAAGCGGCTTGTCTGTCAGAGGCACTGCGACTCATCCGGGAAGAAGATGCCCCACGTCCCGCAGTAGCCCCAGAGCGCCTGTTGGGTGAGAAGAGTAGCCTCTCGTGGATTGCTGGGCTGATCGCTATCAATATGGTCGTATGGTGGATAATGGAGCAGCACGGCAGCTCTCATGAATCGGCGACGTTACTCCGATTTGGCGCAATCCGTACCCTGTTACTCGTTGATGGAGAATGGTGGCGGACTGTGACTGCTCTATTCCTCCATATTGGATTCAAACATCTAGCGGGTAATATGGCTACGCTTGGTGTCCTGGGTGTACTCACTTTACGAGCGGTCGGGCCGGGACGATTGCTGTTTATTTATGTTGTCGCTGGAGTGATGGGAAATTGGGCGAGCTATTTCTGGAATCCGTCATTCGCGGTAAAGGCGGGTGCGTCGGGGGCTATTCTTGGTTTGCTCGGAGCACTGTCCGGGGTACGGCTGCGACAGCTTTTCGTCTTTCCTGCGTCTTCGCGTTACAAAGTGTGGCATGTACCCGCGATGCTGATCGCCTTTTATGGCTTTGTGATTGGCATTGAACCCAGCGTCGACCACACAGCCCATATTGGTGGCCTCTTGAGTGGTCTCCTGCTTGGCGCGCTCGTCCCCGCCCTGCCTGAAGCAAACGAACGCACTGTGCAGTGGCTAGCTGGGCTGAGCGTTGTTTTTCTCTGTTTTATTGCCTGGCTAGAGACATCCTCAATACCTCCATAGCTTCCGAGCTGCTCCCGCCGCCGGCCGGACAAGAGGACATTGAGAAACATGAGAGAAATTTAATCTTGGTCTCATCTTTCTCTCACATATAATGGGTATATATAGCGTCAAAGAACACAGAAACGCTAGTGCGAGGAGGAATGTTATGCAGACGAAAAAGAAAACGCTAGTTGGAGTGATGGCCGTTTCACTAGCTCTAGGTGGGTTTGCCTTTGCCCGCATGACTCAGATCGATGTGGTGCAAGCCGAGCCGACAAAGGCGGCCGCAACTGTGGCGCCTGGGGTCAAAACACCACCACCCGGGCTACCCTCGTTTGCCGATCTCGCCGAGCATGTGTCGTCTGCCGTCGTCCATGTCCGCGTGGTAGGGGTAGAAAAAGCATCTGACCGCGGACGCCGTTTTGGTGGCCCGCGTAATCCGTTTGGCCCCCAATCGCCGTTCCCGCCTGGCTTTCGTTCGCCTTTTCCGCAACGTCCGCCTCAGGGTTTCCCGCGACGTAGTTCCGGCTCTGGGTTTATCATCCGTAAGGACGGTCTCATTATTACCAATAACCATGTGGTCGAAAACGCGACCGAAATCATGGTGAATTTGCCGGATGAACGGGAGTATTCGGCCACAGTGCTCGGCCGTGATCCTAAGACCGATCTGGCTGTCTTGAAGATCGAATCCAAAGTTGACCTGCCAGTGGCAAACCTTGGTGACTCGGAGAACCTGCGTGTGGGTGACTGGGTCATGGCCATTGGGAATCCATTCGGCTTGAGCAATACGGTCACCGCGGGCATTGTGAGTGCCAAAGGCCGGACGATTGGTGCCGGTCCGTATGATGATTTCATCCAGACGGATGCCTCAATCAACCCCGGAAACTCGGGTGGACCGCTGTTTAACGAAAAAGGCCAAGTCGTTGGCATTAACACTGCAATCTATGGCAGTGGCGGTGGTAACATCGGCATTGGCTTTACGATCCCGATCAACTTGGCCAAACAGCTCGTGCCCGACCTAGAAACCAAAGGTCATGTCACTCGTGGCTGGCTGGGGGTGACCATTCAAAAGATGACCAAAGAGCTGGCTGAATCGCTCGGACTAGAAGAGGCGAGTGGTGCGTTGGTGGCCGATGTCTCCCCGGACAGCCCTGCCGACAAGGGCGGCGTGCTACGCGGTGATGTGATTGTCCTCTATGACGGCCGCAAAGTGAAAGAGAATTCGGATCTGCCCATGCTGGTAGCAAACACCAAGGTCGGCAACGCAGTGCCAGTTGAGGTGCTACGCGACGGGAAGACGACAACGCTGACGGTTGAGATTGCCAAATTGGACGAGCCTGAACCGGCGAGCGGGCCTGTTCAAAAGGGGAAATGGGGTATGGCCATGCGCGAACTGAACCCGGAGGAGCGGGATCAGATGAACCTCAAAGACGGGGAAGGTGTAATCGTGGCCGGCGTGAATCCGGATAGTCCGGCCGCCGAGGCTGGAGTGCGTGAGGGCGACGTGATCCTGGAGGTCAACCGGACACCGGTCAAGTCTGTTGATGAGCTGAAAAAGGAAATCGCCAAAGTAGTAGAGAATAAGCCGCTCCTACTACTGCTGCGCCGCAGCAACGGCGTGAATCAGTATGCCTTACTCGCAGCGAAATAGCCGACAACCGAAGGAAGGGCGGGCCATGCGGAACGTGGAATTGCGTCGGACCTCCTCGAACGCCCTCACTTCTAATTCTCCTCCCTCACAAAACGGTGCACTTGGCAGACGGAGTAAAAAAACGCGGTGCGCCGCGCCTCCCGTGTTCTCTATATGCTTCCGAATAAAAGAGCGGGGCAGGAAGCCTGTGCCGATGAAGTGTAGGCTTCTTGGTCTTGTCTGGTCAGTCCAAGCCGTGGTGGACAGCGAAAAAGAAGTTGTAGCCACGGGTGCATTTGGTCAACAGCGACCAGGTGCACCCGTGCGGGATGTTTGCTGGGGTAAAGATTTAGCGTGCAAGGCTTGTGCCCTCTACCGCACCGTTCTTCGATGGCCTCGTGGGATTGCGAGCACCAGGGTATTAGGAGAATATCTAGGCAAGGAGGAGTATCCATGAAGAAAGCTGTACGCTCTCGGTTTCTGCAAGTCTCTGTTTCAGTTTGGGCTATTCTGTTCCTGTCTGGTGAAGCCTTTGCCGACCATCACGGAGCATCAGGCGCCGTCGATCCCGCACTGCAAGCGGTGATTGATGGAGAACATCGCTCAGTAGTGCATAAGGCGCGTGATCAGTATCGCCATCCGGGCGAAACCCTGACTTGGTTGGGACTCAAGTCCCATATGACTGTGGTTGAAATTACGCCCGGGAGGGGCTGGTACACTGAGATCCTCGCTCCCTATCTGAAAGACAATGGAACATTTTATGCCGCTGGATATGATAGGGAGTCCGACCGCGTGTACATGAGGAATCTTAACAAAATGCTGGATGAGATGCTGACCTCGAATCTGGACGTCTACGGCACGCCAACGATCACGGAACTCGCCCCGCCACACAAAACCGCTATCGCACCAGAAGGCTCAGCCGACATGGTGCTCACTTTTCGGAATGTACATAACTGGATGAGCGCGGGGACTGCTGACGGTGTTTTTTCCGCAATGTATACCGCTTTAAAACCGGGCGGTATTCTTGGCGTAGTGGAGCACCGCGGCGACCCTGCCACGCCACAAGAACCCCAAGCCCGCTCTGGGTATGTGACCGAGGAGGCGGCTATTCAAATGGCCGAGAAAGCGGGCTTCAAGCGTGTGGCTAAGTCCGAGGTCAATGCCAATCCGAAAGATACAAAGGATCATCCTAAGGGCGTATGGACCCTTCCGCCACGGCTGCGGCTCGGAGAGGTAGACCAGGATAAGTATCTTGCTATCGGCGAGAGCGACCGTATGACGCTCAAATTCATGAAGCCAAAGCAGTAGCGACACTCTGGCTGCAGTACCCGGAAGGATCTTCCTGCGTGTCGAGAATCTGGAACTCACGCCGGCGCTACGCGCTACGCCGCAACATGGACCGTATTTTTGATAGCACTTGCGTAGGCGCGCACGCTGTTACAAATTGCGCGGAAATCTCTTCCGACGGGGGATAATTATGCCAATACAAGTCACACAAATGTTCGGAATTGAATATCCCATCTTTGCTTTCACGCATTGCCGCGATGTGGTCGTCGCGGTGAGTAAGGCTGGGGGATTGGGTGTGCTGGGCGCGGCGATTCACTCTGACGAACGTCTGGAAATTGATTTGCAATGGATAGACGAACAGTTGGGAGAGGTCCCCTACGGCGTTGATCTCATGATGCCGGCAAACTATGTGGGTGCGGAAAAAGGGGGCATGGACCAAAAATCGCTCAAAGACTACATCCCGACGGAGTATAAGCAATTCCTTGATAGCCTGCTGGCACAGGCGCGTGTTCCGGAGCTTCCAGAACATCTGACGTCTTCCAAAAAAGAGCGCGGCCTACGTTATTCTCAGAAGCAGGCCAAAGGCATTATTGATATTGCCTTTGCGCATAAAGCCAAGTTCCTAGTGAGTGCGCTCGGCGTACCGCCGGACTGGGTGATACACGCTGCGCATGAGCGGGGTCTGTATGTAGGCGCCCTGGCAGGCAAGAGACAGCATGCCGAACGGCATAAAGCGGCTGGTGTGGACGTGATTATTGCCCAATCCTACGAAGCTGCCGGCCATACTGGAGAAATCGGTGGCATGGTATTGATCCCGGAAATAGTCGACGCGGTTGCACCGATCCCGGTACTTGGCGCTGGAGGTATAGGCGGTGGGCGCCAGATGGCGGCAGCCATGGCACTTGGTGCACGAGGCGTGTGGTGTGGTTCGGTTTGGTTGACGACTGTCGAATCCGAGCTAGATCGTATGGCTAAGGAAAAGATGCTGGCTGCGGATACTGATGACACTATCCGGACTAGGTCTATGACCGGTAAACACGCCCGCTTTTTGCGTTCCCAATGGACGGAAGAATGGGATCGGCTAGACACGCCAGAGCCGCTCAAGACGCCGCTGCAGAGTGTGCTGAATTATGACTATTTGAGGCGTATCGATCATGCCATGAAAGCGCCTCGCGTAACACAAGAATCTGGTGCGTATCAGCTCTACACCTATCCAGCAGGCCAGGGTATCGGCGCGCAAAAAACGAGTCGAGCGACTCGTGATGTGGTACGCGAAATGATCGAAGGTTATGTCGAGGCCATCGCAAATTTGAATGAACAGGTGGGAGGGTAGATTTTTATATTCTCTTGGAGGGGTGGCGCGAAGCGCCGGGGTGGGTCATGAATCCGAAAGGCGACTACATAGGGTTGCCGCTACAGTCTCGATAACGGCTAATACCGCGGCATCACCTTCTCCGCAAATTCCGTAACCATCTCCCGGTTCGTTTCTGTTGGTGGGAGGATCGTGAGCTCGCGCATGCCCGCTTTCTCTGCTTGTCGTATGCGCTCGACAATCTCATCCGGCGTCCCCACTAAACTCGTACCTTGAATCGCTTTAGGGGTGACAAAGCGCCGTTCTGCTGGAACCAGATAGGTGCTGTGACCGTCATGGATCTGGAGATAGCGTTTGTGGGCTGGAGTCTCCATTTTCTTTACATAGCCGCAGTATTCTTCCCATGTGTCTTGAAACGCGGGCGGGATGACCTCTTCCTTTTTTGTAAGCTGGTAGACTTCGTAGACGAAATGTAACGCGGTCGTGACCCAGGCTCCGCAAGCATCAATCACCCGTTCTGATGCCAGGGTTTCACCTGGACGCAGAATAACAGCCGAAGTCACGGCTGACACATGAAATGGGTCGGGCAGGCTACGTCCAGCCTTGGCTGCACCTTCTTTGATGAGTTGTAAATGGCTGGTCAAAACGCTGGTGTCCTCGTACAGGAGCGTAGTAAGACCGGCGCCAAATTCTCCGGTAATATGAAGCGCTCTGGGTCCATTGGCGGCAATATAAATCGGAATAGGATCCTCGAGATTAATAAAGCGTAAATCCTGGTGCAGAAACTGAATGGTACGTGTCGTCCCATCCAGTGTGTACTCCACTTCTTCGCCGCGTAGGAGAGTGCTCACTACACGCAGGTACTCGCGAAACGGCTTGATCCGCATAGGTTTCATACCCATGACGCGCATGGCCGTGTGTCCCGTACCGATACCGAGAAATACTCGGCCAGGGGCAATCTGATTAATAGAAGCAATAGAGTGGGCAGTGACTGGGGCGATACGCGCACCGGGAATCGACACTCCGCTGCCAATGTGAATGTGTGACGTATTATGGACGGCAAGAGCCAGGGTAGCGTAGCAATCCGACCAGATCATTTGCGAGTCAGGTACCCAAGCGCGGTCATAGCCAAGGTCCTCGGCGTATTTGATGAGCTGCCAGTCGTCGATGCGCGTGGGAAAGATGATACCGAATTGCATGCTCGCCTTTCTAACGCCCCTTAAATATTGGTTTGCGCTTCTCAACAAACGCTTTGACCGCCTCTTTATGATCTTCGGTCATTGAGGTCCGGGCTAGCCTGTCGGCTTCCATAGTGAGACACGTCCGCAGGTCAGCCGTCAGAGCTCGGTTCAAATTTTCTTTCATATAGCGGTGTGCAACGCGTGGCCCGGCTGCAATTTGTTTGGCCCACGTCAGGCCAGCAGTCTGGAGATCTTCGTCTGGAACGACTCGATTGACGATACCCAGCTGCTGGCATTCCTGGGCTCCGATCCGGTCAGCCAGAAAGTATAGTTCACGTGCCTTGGCCGGCCCCACGAGCTGAGTTAAGAACCAACTGCCCCCATAGTCACCGCTCGAACCGATCTTGACCAAAGCTGTGGTAAAGAACGCGCTCTCGGCGGCAATGCGTAAGTCACACGACAGGGCAATGGACAGTCCCGCGCCGGCGGTTGCACCTGGCAAGGCGGCGATAACGGGCTTGGCCAGTTCGTGAATTGCGCCGGTGACGGCTGCCTGTCGGGCGCCGAGTTCGGTAATGCGTTCTTCCGGAGCAGGCGCGCGGCCCCCTGAGCGGCCCATGCCTTTGACATCCCCGCCAGCACAGAAGGCGTTACCAGCGCCGGTGAGGAGCACACAACCGACATCAGTATCCATTTCCAGTTTGGGCAATAACGTGCGTATTGCTGGAAGCATGCTAGGGGACAGCGCATTGCGCGCTTCCGGGCGATTAAAGGTCAGGACTGCGACGCCACCTTCGACGCGCGCGAGCAGGTGGTCGGTGCCCGTATCAATGATATGGCTGGTAGAACTCCCAGACATAGAAGGCCTCCTTTGTCAGTCGGCCTGAGTTTACCGCTGTAAGGGAGAAGCGTCTATCTCTCGTTTTCCTCTGCTTCTGCTAGAGCATGCAGATGCACTGTAAACTTCTCGACGATGCTTTGCCAGCCGTCCTGGAAGTTGCCTACAGACTGTTCGTCTGGCAGCCGTTCGTGTGTGAGTTCGAGCTGAGTCCCATCTTGTTGGTGACGCAGCTCAATCGTCACAATACTAGCCTCAGGGTAGTCGGCTGATGCGCGCCAGGTAAAGACGAGCCGATCGTACGGGTGGATTTAGAGATATTCTCCAGTGTGTATATATTCAGCCGTGGCATTGCGCATGACAATACGATACGACCCGCTAATGCGTACGTCGAGTTCGGCGCTGTTGCTAGTAACCTCGTCCCCGCGCATGCATGCCGCTAAACTGTCTGGGTCGATCCAGGCATCAGACACTTCTTGTGGCGAGGCTGGTAGCAGCCGGTTTATCTAGACGACGTTGTTTCCTGCTGAGGTTGCCTCGATTAGAACTGCCGTTTCTTTTGGGCGCGTTTTTTCACCAGAAAAGTTTCAAGCGCATCAACGCGTTCTTCCCAAAACTTCTGGTACCTCTCGATCCATTCGGCCGCCTCTTGGAGGGGCTCGATGTTCACCGACAGATAATGATCGCGGCCTTTGATCCTGCGACGGACCAACTGTGCTCGTTCCAATACGCGCAGATGTTTTGAGACCGCGTTAAGCGAAATGTCAAAGGGCTCGGCCAGCTCGGTCACGCGTGCTTCGGATTGCATCAAGCGGACCAGAATTGCTCGGCGAGTCGGATCGGCAATGGCCGCATAGGTTTGGTTCAAACTCGTAGCTTGTAATTCAACCATTTGGTTGAAGGTTATAGCAAGAAATAGCGTCTGTCAAAGTAGGGCTCAGCTTCAACGGTACTCTCCTTCCTAAAAAGGAATCTCGTTCATCTGAGAATAGCTAGCCAAAGCCATACTCAGTTGAGCCGTTAACGGTCCGCGTTGCTGGCCACCCGCGGGCTGTCCGTCCAGGCTGGCACTCGGGACCATACGTGCACCCGTACTGGTTAGGAAGACCTCGTCAGCCTTAAACAGGTCGTAGCGGCTCAGGGTGGCTTCACGTGCGGGGATGCCGAGTTCTGTAGCGCATCAGAGCACGCTATCAACCGGTATCCCTTCGAGTGCCCCGTCGTGCGAGGGTGGGGTAGGCAGGAGACCTTGTAGGACCATGAAAATATTGGCTCTGCTAGGTTCTGCGATCATGCCCAATTGGTTAAGGAGCAGCGCATCGTCCACACCGTGCAGGTGTGCTTCCTGCTTTGCTAGGACGTTATTGAGGTAGTTGAAGCCTTTGACATGTGGGTCGAGGACATCGGGTGAAGGTCGGCGCAGGTTCGACGTGAGCATGTCGATGCCGTGTTCCATTTTCTCTTGTGGAAACATGCCGAGCTGTTGGATTACGCTTCGTTAATCCAACTTGCGGTTCAGGGGCCCCGTTCCTGCTGAGCCCGTCGAAGCCTGTCCTGAGCCAAGTCGAAGGGCATGAAGGCGAACGTAACTGACGATTCGAGTCATCTCGTCCTACCTTCGAATTGCAGAGCTTTACCTTCTGCTTCGTGGACGACGCGGCGAGCCAAAGCCTGCATACCGAGTTCTTTTAGTCGCGGCGATACAAGGGCCAGGGCGACCGTTGCGACCAGTCGTCTATTCACGAGGACGGGCGCAGCGAGCACGGATAACCCCGACTGCCATTCCTCCAGGTTGCTGGCCCAACCCTGCTCGCGTGCTGTTTCCACGGCTGCCTGAAGCGCGGGTGTGCTTTTCAAAGTGGTGGCTGTGAATGCCGTCACTCCATCAGATGAGACGTTGACGGCGTCAGGATCAAACGCCAGATAGAGTTTGCCGACTGCGGTGGCATGTATGGGGACGCTGGAGCCGATATTGTGGGGCGGCAAGCAGGAAGTCCTTGCCTTCGGCTTTGTCCGTTACAAACAACTGTCCCGCCCGGGCTATGACCAGGCAGGAAGTCTCGCCCGCTTCCGCAGCCGCAGATTCCAGTAGGAGACGTGCCGCAACCACAACAGGCTCGCGCTGTTGGGCGCCAAGCCCCAAGGTAATTAACGCGATGCCAACGTGGTGGCGCCCGCGTTCGTCCTGCTCGAACAGATTCCTACGGGCAAGTGTAGTGAGAAGCCGGTACGTACTTGATTTCGGCATCTCCAGCGTCCGAGCAATGACTGTCATTCCTTGCGGATCAGCTGATCCACTGAGGTAAAACAACACGTCGAGCGCTTGCTCGACTGTTCCTGATCCACCGTTATGTTCCATTATTCAGAATATAATTCTTTTACGAGGGACGTTCGCCCGGAAAAGGAAGATGAAACAATCCTCTCAAAAGCTCAGTAGAGATGCTTCGGGGGAAACGGTGGACGATCCCTCGGGAATCAGTAATCGACCTGCCGAATCAGACTCGGCTCTAGGTTGCGCACGCTGGTTTGTCCACATAATGCCAGGTTGGTTTCCAGCTCGTCACGGAATAGTTCTATTGTCCGGTGCACGCCGGCTGCGCCATCTGCGGCCAGGCCCCACAACATAGGCCGTCCTAAGGCGACGATATCTGCACCCAAAGCCAGAGCCTTAATAATGTCCGTACCCCGCCGAAAGCCGCCGTCAATAATAATCTGAGCCTTGCCATCAACGGCCTCAATAATCTCGGGTAAGACGGCTATCGTCGCCAGAGTGGAATCGAGCTGCCGCCCACCGTGATTTGAGACCCAAATGATGTCGACCCCTGCCTGAACTGCAAGCTTGGCGTCTTCGGGCGTGAGAATGCCTTTCAGACCGAGTGGGACAGACAGAATGCTTTTGAGCCAAGCCACATCGTCCCAGGTGAGACGGGCTTGAAATGCGAACTCGGGCGGTTGATCGTTCGGAGTTGGATTGTGGACACTCTGCGGGTCAAAGCGCAGTTCAATATCGCGCTCGCGCCGACTATAGGTTTGGACGTCGACCGTCAGACATACGGCGTGGTAGCCGGAGGCCTCGACCCGAGCGAGCAGATCCTGGCACCATGAACGTGGCCCGGAGAAGTAGAGTTGGTACATCAACGGCCCGCGCGCCTCCTGAGCCAGGGCCTCAACCGACCAGCCTGTAACGCCGCTCACGAATGTCAGATTACGGCTCGGGCTGGCGCCTCGGACCATTTCGAGATCACCCTCAGGGTGGAGCAAAATCAGCCTGCCCATCGGCGCGATGGCAAATGGCGTGGGCAGATCAAGTCCCAAGAAGGTGGTGCTGATATCGACGTGACGGACATCACGCAGCACGCGCTGTCGGATGGCTAACTGTTTCAGTGCTCTCCGATTTCGACGCAGCGTGGTCTCGGTTTCCGCACCCCCAGCGCCAAACGCCCACGAACCGGGTGGCAAGATGGTTTTGGCGGCACGTCGAATTTCAGGCAGAGTCATAAAACGGTGTGACATGAGAGAGTCCTTACTTTGCAGAAAAGTATTGGCATTCCATAACATACAGCAGTGTAGCTGCCTAACCGTCCCTACTAGGAATCTCAGCTGATTGTTCTTTTTATCCGTGTATTGGTAATGTAAGTCTCCTCAGAGGTTGCGCATGAACGAAAAAATTACTCCGCCATCAACAGATCCAGCCGAAAGTACTGCCTGGATCGAATTCTACTACCAGCAGGGCTGGAGTGACGGTCTGCCGCTTGTCCCACCAACGGAAGAATCAGTCCAGGCCATGCTGGCGGCGGGGCAGGTCAAAGCGAGCGAGATTATCGGGACGATAGCTGAACGGAATGCCACGATTCCGGCTGAGAAGGTGGCTATCAACGCCGTTATGGCCGGCTGCTGTGCCGAATACTTTCCTGTGGTGTTAGCTGCGGTGCGTTGTTTGTGTCGACCCGAGTTTCATTATCATAACCCGGCAACCAGTACCGGCGGATCAGCGCTGACACTCATTGTGAATGGGCCGATTGGTCCCGAACTTGGCATTAACGCGACACATAATGCGTTTGGACCCGGAGTGCGGGCAAATGCGACTATTGGACGTACGCTTCGTTTAGTGATGCTCAATGTGCTGAATACGCGACCGGGTCTATTGGACAAAGCCACGCTGGGCTCTCCAGGCAAATATGCGTTTTGTTTTGCGGAAAACGAAGTTGAGCATCCCTGGCAGCCGTTGCATGTTGAGCGCGGCTTTCAACCAGAAGACGGTACGGTGACGCTGTACGCGTCCAATACTCTGATGGGTGTGTATAATCAACTCGCCCGTGAGCCTGAGCCTTTACTGTTGGAATTCGCTGATGCGGTCTGTAATCTTGCTTCACCGAATGTGTACGGTTTTAATCAGACCCTCATGGTTCTGGCAGGGGAGCATGCTGAAATTCTCAAGCGTAGCGGCTGGAGTCGGAGGCAAGTCCAAGAGTTTGTCATTCAACACGCACGTCGCAGTATCGCGGATTTCAAACGGGCAGGGCGGCTTTCTGGTGAGATAACTGCAGAAGATGAAACTGTCTGGCGCTATGTGATGAGCGATCTCGATGATTTATTAATTGTATGCGCTGGTGCACAAGGCGGGAGTTGGTCGGCGTGTTTGCCCGGCTGGGGCAATAAATGGACGCGTTGTGTGACCGAGTTGGTGAGGTAATAATGTAGTGGCAATTTATGAATTGCCCTGGCGCAGCATGCTGCGCCCCTACGAGAGTCACGTGAGGAGGAGTCAGGATGCTGCGCACTGTATTTGATCCTACTATGCCATTAGAAACGAATCTATTTTCTTATGCGCAGCGCCCAGCTTCGCTGCAAGGTTTACGCATTGGCCTGGTGGAAAACACGAAGTTTAACTCGAAGGAACTGCTGTGCAAAGTTGCTGAGCGGCTAGAGCAGCGCCATGGAATGCGTATGGTACATCTGGATCGAAAGAAGTCCTCGGGTCATGCTGTAAGTGAGGAGGCGATTGCGCTTTTTCGGCAACAGGTTGACCTCGTCCTGTCCGGAGTAGGGGATTGAGGCTCGTGTAGTGCGAGCAGTGTGCTCGACGGACTCAAATTAGAACGAGCCGGCATCCCGGCAGCGTCTATTGTGACAACACCGTTTATTGGCACTGGGCAGGCTATGGCGACAAGTTGGGGAGTGAAGGACTACCAGTTTCTTGTAACGCCCCACCCGATTGCGAATCTGACACAAGAGCAGCTGAATACCCAAGCCAACGAATTAGCTACACAAGTCATAGGATTCTTTCAAAGTGCAGCTAAAATTTCAGATTGATTTCGGATTGACACCCAATCAGCCGCACTATAACAATACACTCGAGTCTGAAATACGAACTGGCCAATTCACCTAGGAGGTGGGATGTTTCAAACATCACGTCTACCTTACGAAGGGGCCATCGACGCAGATGGCCACATCAACGAACCCGCAGATCTGTGGGACCACTATATTGAGCCTGCGTTTCGCGACCGTGCGATCCGGATTCGGCCCGGGCCGGCCGGACTAGATCACTTAGAACTTGACGGAAAACGTTCGCGCTATTTTGATGCTGAAATCCTGGCTCGTGGTCGGAGCATGGGCAGTACGTTTGAAGAGCGGAATGCCATCAAGCAAAAGGGCTATACGAACAGTATCCCTTTCGGCGGGAATGATCCCCAAGAACGGCTGGCCTTGCTGGACCAGGAAAATCTCGCCAAAGCGCTCATCTATCCCACCATTTGTTTGGAGTGGGAAGCCGAAGTCACAGATTTTGATCTGGCCACCGCCTATACCCGGGCCTACAACCGCTGGATCGTTGATTTTTGTTCAGATTCAGGCGGTAGGCTGATTCCGATTGCCCATATCTGCCTCACGACGGGCGAGACTGCGGCGCAAGAATTAGAACGGGCGGTCAAGGCTGGAGTTAAAGGCGCTTTTGTGTCTCCGTACACGCTGACAGATAAAGCACACGGGCATAAAGATCATGATCCATTCTGGGCTGCGGCACAGGATCTCGACGTACCTATCGGTATCCATCCGGTGGCCGAGCCGCCGAACCGGCGTGTCTATCAACGCTTTCGCGAGATGTATAAATGGGGCGAATGGTGGGTCGATATGCTCGGCGGCCAAGGGCCCCAGCAAGCGTTTCTAGGGCTTTTCCAATACGGGCTGTTTGACCGCTTTCCTCGGGTCAAAGTCGTGATGTTGGAGTCAGGAGCGGGCTGGATCGGCCAGATGCTTGACCGCATGGATGCAGCGTATAAGACGCCGCTCGGCAGTAGCGTGCCGCTCAAAGAAGTCCCGAGTTATTATTTCCAACGCCAATGCTGGATTTCGGCCGACCCGGATGAACGCGCCCTCCCTTATCTGATCGAGTATATTGGTCCGGACAAATTCTTTTGGGCGAGTGATTTTCCGCACGATGACCATACGTGTGGCTACATCAAAGAGGAGGCGATGCCTTACCTGCGCGAGGCCCTTGAAACACGCCGCAAAGTCCTGAGTGAAAACGTTGCGCAGGTCTACGGACTGTAAAGAATGCAGGTTTGAATCCGGGTCTAAATCATTGGAGCTAAGAAAAAATAACAACCGAGCACAAAAAGGAGCACCCTATGCAATTCGGCATGCTGTACGAAATGGAGACGCCGCGCCCGTGGAACAAGCTGAGCGAGTACAACGTCTACCACGAAGCGCTGGCGCAGATTGAGCTGGCCGACAAGGTTGGCTTTGACTATGTGTGGGAAGTCGAACACCATTTCCTGGAAGAATATTCGCATAGTCCGGCTCCTGAGGTGTTCTACGGTGCCGTATCCCAGCGGACTAAGAATATTCGGCTTGCTCACGGCGTGCGCCTCTTACCCCACCGGTTCAATCATCCGATCAAAGTGGCCGAACAAGCTGCCGTGCTGGACATCCTGAGCAATGGCCGTATGGACCTCGGCACCGGGCGCTCGACCACAGCCCAGGAGTTAGATGGCTTTGGCGTGGATTACGACCGCACCCGACTCGAAGTACGGGAAGCGCTGGACGTGATTGTCAAAGCCTGGACTGAGGACATTCTCGAATATGATGGTGAGACGATTCAGATTCCACCGCGGCGCGTGGTGCCCAAACCGATCCAGGATCCGCATCCCCCCATGTGGATGGCGTGTGTCGCCCCAGACAGCTATGAGATGGCGGCCGACCGTGGTTTGGGCGTCCTCAGCTTTAACTTCAACTGGGAACAAGTCCAGAAAGCCATGGAAACCTATCGTGAGAAGTGTAAGGACCGAAATGACGTTGTTGTCAAAGTCATTAACGAGCGCTTTGCTGGCGTTGCCATTTGTCATGTTGCCGAGGACAAAGAAGAAGAGGCTATTGGTCTCAATGGGGCGCGCTGGTTTCTGCATAACGTAGCCAAGTTGTTTGAGCCACTGATGGTGAAAAATAATCTCTACTCCTACGAATATCTGCGCAGCTTGTTTGACCTTGAGGCAGATGCCAACGACCTGACGGATGCACAACTGAAACAGCACCCGATGGTGACGGTTGGCAACCCAGACGAGGTCAATCGGAAACTCGAGACCTTTGCCCAGGCAGGCCTGGATCAGACGATCTTCTTCAAGCAGGCAGGCCGAATTCCACACAAGAATATCATGCGGTCTATCCGCCGGATTGGGCAGTACGTGATTCCATACTTCAACCCGCATAAGGCTGTGCCGAGCGAGGAGACGTTGTTCTCCGCAAAGTAAGCAAAATAGAATAGAGGTCTGTAGCGCTCTGCGGCCTGGGATGAGAACGTCAAAATCTAGGAGGATGCTAAATGGTCAAATCCATCATTTCTTCGGACTCGCATATCACCGAGCCTCCGGGCACATATATAGACCGTATCGATAAGAAGTATAAGGATACGGCGCCGCATTTGGTCTCGGACGAAAAGAAGGGTGACCTCTTTGTCATCAACGGCTTGAAACAACCCATCCCCATGGGACTCGTTGCCGCAGCTGGGAAGAAGGCCGAGGAACTCACCATGTTTGGCGCCAAGTTCGAAGATCTGCACCGTGGCGGCTGGGACCCAGAAGCGCGCATGGCTGATCAAGATCGTGATGGCGTGGCGGCAGAGGTGATATACCCCACAGTTGGCATGCTTCTGTGCAATCACCCGGACTTCGCTTACAAAAAAGCCTGCTTTGATGCCTACAACGAATGGATCGCTGAATATTGCGCGGCTCATCCGGATCGGCTCATCGGTCAGGGTCAAACCGCCATGCGCTCAGTTGAGGAAGGCATCGAAGATGTTCGGAAAATCAAAGAACTGGGACTACGTGGGGTGATGATGCCGGGCAACCCGCAAGTGTCTGACTACGATGACCCCATCTATGATCCGTTTTGGGACGCTACAATAGACATGGAAATGCCGCTCAGCTTTCATATTCTGACCAGTAAGGGGGATGTTGTGGGAGCGCCACCTCGCGGGCCTAAGCTGAACGGCTTCTTGTCCATCATCCGAGGGAACCAAGACCTCATGGGGACTTTCATTTTAGGCGGCGTGTTCGAACGCAACCCCAAACTGAAAATCGTCTGTGTCGAGGCGGATGCAGGCTGGGTGCCTCACTACATGTACCGCATGGATCATGCATATGATCGGCATCGCTATTGGCTGAAAGCCGGTCAAGAATTGTCAAAGATGCCGAGCGAATATTTCAGCGAGAATATCTACACCACCTTTCAGGACGATTGGGTGGCTTTCCGGATGACGGACATGTGCAACCCGCGTCGTTTGATGTGGGCGAATGACTTCCCGCACAGCGATTCGACCTGGCCGTACTCACAGGAAATTCTACAGAAACATACGGCCCATCTCACGGAAAAGGAAAAGAGCTGGATTCTACACGATAACGTCGCAGAGCTGTACAAGCTGGACTAGCAACACGTATCAGGTATAGAGAGGCGCCCCAACGGGCGCCTCTTTGTTTTGTGCCGAAAGCGGTGTCTACTCGACGACGGGTTCTACCGAGGCGATGGGTGAAGGACGGGGTGTTCCCTCGCCTTGGTTGGAGTGCCGAAAGCGGCCACGTATCCGATCAAGCCAACCGCCTCGCTTGTCCGGGGAGAGCTGATACCACCCGAGTGAAAGCACAGCTTGTGATCCACAAATCGGACAGCAGCCATTTGTAACGTGACTGACCAATTCTTCGCAGTCTTGACACTGGTAGGTAAAAGTTCCCTTCATCCTCAACCTCTCCACATCCTCTGGGGATCTCGGTTCCGCTCGGAGCCTATACTGAAAATAGGCTGTGTAATATCAAGTATACCACATTTGGGTGCACGGTGTGAACGCCGCAGAGAATCTCCGAGAATTTTTCAAAAAGCCTTTTTGATTGGACTTGGAAGTCAGGGGGATTGCGCAGCGATCTCCCTACGGCGTACACCTCCAGCGTGGAGTAATAGTCATGCAGCGAGCGTTAGAAGGATTTCGTGTACTTGACCTCTCACGTATATTGGCCGGGCCGTTCTGTGCCATGCTGCTGGGAGATCTCGGGGCTGAGGTGATCAAAGTAGAACGACCCGGAAGCGGTGATGATACGCGTGCCTGGGGACCACCGTTTGCCGGCGGTGAGAGCGCCTACTATTTGTGTGCCAACCGAAATAAAAAAAGTATCACCGTTAATCTAAAGTCAGATACTGGACGCCAACTCATCCGTCGTCTCGCCCAAAGCAGTGATGTCTTGATCGAAAACTTTAAAGCCGGCGAAATGGCATCGCTTGGGCTGGGCTACGAGCACCTCAAGCAAGAAAACGAGGGTCTGGTCTACTGTTCGATCACCGGCTACGGCCAGACAGGTCCGGATAAAGACTTGCCCGGTTACGATTTCATCATTCAGGGCCGAGGCGGAGTGATGAGTATCACCGGAGAAGCGGACGGGGCGCCGATGAAAGTTGGTGTAGCCATCACCGACATCACTGCCGGTTTATTTGCGGCCAATGCAATTCAGGCGGCACTGCTTGCTCGCACGAAAACGGGCATCGGCCAAACGATTGATATTTCTCTGTTGGATGTCCAAGTCAGCTGGCTGGCGAATGTCGCCAGTAATTATTTGGTGTCAGGAGACCGCCCTGGCCGCTACGGTAATGCCCATCCTTCGATTGTGCCGTATGAGTCGTTCCAGGCGCGGGATGGCTATTTCTGCTTGGCTGTCGGAAATGATGGACAGTGGCAAAAGCTGTGTCAGCTCATCGAACGGCCGGAACTGGCGAGTCACGAACACTTTGCGACCAATCCGGCCCGAGTGCGACATCGTGACGCTATTATCTCGCTGCTGCAGGGTGTTTTTCGCACTCGCGAGGTGCAGTTCTGGTTGCGCCAAATTCGGAACGCTGGTGTTGCCTGTGGGCCGATTCAGACTGTCGACGAGGTCTTCGCCGACCCACAAGTCCGTGCGCGCGGTATGCGGGTGGCCATGCCCCATCCGACTGCCGGCGAGGTCGACGTAACGGGCTCGCCGCTCACGCTGTCCGACACACCGGTCGAATACCGATTACCACCGCCTTTGCTAGGCGAGCACACCGAGCAAATCCTGACGACGCTGCTCGGCTATTCGCCGCAAGATGTGGAGCGTTTGCGAAGCGAAGAGGTTGTCTGAAATCAGCGACTGCCCTCGCTCAGTTTGTTTACATCGTAGCGTTCCTCAACCTCGTCGACTGTAACCTTTGGGTAGACAATCGTATAGGCTGAGAAGATCGTGGCTTGCTCTTGTTTGACATCAACAATGGTGAAGCCAATATTGCGTAAGAGCTGTTTGCCTCTGTCCGCCTCTGCCTGACTCGGATCCTCGGACCAACCGTGTAAAAGATCGTTGACTTTCCACAGCTTTCCTTCCAGGTCAAAGACGAGAACCATGGCTGTCTCGTATGTCTCAGCATCCCAAAAGTAGATCTTACTACTATAATTGCGATTGGTCACAGGCGTTTGCTCAACAACAGCGCACAGGCGCAGCTCCCAACGGTCGTTGGGCAGCCAGCCGTTTGGTCCGTAGAAACGCGCATAGGGGTGCTGTGAATTCATCACGTGCAAGAGCACCTTCCAGCCTAGAAATTTCCAGGTATGGTCGAGCACCCGACCAGAGAATCCGGTGAAGTCGTCTAGTGTCATCTCTGTGCCACCGATTGCATCATCCCGTTGATGGAGGGAGAGGCGGCGTACTTTGCGGAGCGCAGGGAGGAACCCCCAGGCATCATCTTGCTTGCGGGCATCGTCGTAACGGTAGACCATGAAACGGGTCCCGCGCACATCGTACGGCTCGGTGAATTCGACATAGTCTTTGTACTCAAACCGTCCGGCATCACCCAGCGGGAAGATATGGCCTTTTGTGGACAAGTGAGCCAGGTGATTGTGATAGACGCGCTGGTATAATGCCACGAGGTGGCGAATTGCTCTGCCTCCGCCCTGAATAAGATCAGCTGGGAAACCGGATAGCTTGGAGGCTTTTCCTCCCTTGGCGAGCAGTGCGCCCAGATAGCGCTCCACACTCATCCCGTAGTACTGCCAGCGGTAATTAAAATTCCAAGCTGCTTTTAGCCCTGACATCGGGTCGTCCGGGTTGATAAGAGCCCGAGCGAACGGCCTCCCGGCAATATAGTTTTCAAGCGCACCGTCCGCCGCCAGCTGGGTTTGATTTGCATACTGCTCAGTCGCTGCCAGGTAATCGGGGTGAGGCGGGTAATGTCCGGTTGGTGCAAGTTGAAATTCAACCTCTGGGAAATTATACTCGTCTATATAGCGTGGGGGGAGAAACGGTCGGAGCTTATCGAGGTCGGCCTGTTTGAGTATGTCGCCCTCTTTGAATTGAGGGATGCTATTGAGGTTCAGTGTGATCCACTGCTGGATATCCTCACGAGTCGGGAGGCCCTGGCCTTGTGAGTTGACCTGGTTCGCAAACACTAGACCGACAACGAGGACGCTACCAAAGAGAAGACGAAAAGCTGTCTTTTTCATGTATGGGGTATCCTCCAAGTCCGCCGATATTGGAATCAGCCTAGCCGAGCCGTCGGGCCACTGCAAGGATAGAATGCTTCGGTGACGCCGTGTACCTATATACGTTCTCGCACCCGTTCTTGCTGACGTTCTCGATTCTCTCGTAGTCCCCAGGCTGCTCCAATCAGTCCTACCAGGGCAACGCCGCCAGCGCATGAAAACATGACCGTGAAATTTGTGTAGTCCAGAACGAGACCCAGAATAATACTGCTGAGTCCCACGCCCACGTCGAATGCCCCCATCAACGTTGCCAGGGCGAGTCCGCGTTCGTGAGGTGTTGAACGGTCAACCGTGAGTGCCATGATGGCCGGCTGCACTACGCCGAACCCCAAGCCTTGTAAAACAGCGCTGGATAGTATGCCGGTCATGGAAGAAGAGACGGCCAGGGTAATCATAGCAGCGGTCAGGCATGCCATACCAGGAATGACGACCGCTGCGCGACCAAAGCGGTCGGAGCAGCGTCCGGCAAAGGGACGTGAGATGACGACGACAACAGAGTAGACGGTGAAATAGACGCCTGGATTACCAAAATTATGTGCCTTGGCAAAAAGGGGCAGAAATGAGACGACTGCGCCAAACGTCACGGTCATACACACGGCAATGAAGCCGGGAAAAAGGGCTGCGCGGCTCACCCATTGGGAAGGTTGTGTCGCGGTGTGATGGGGGGCCGGGGGTCGTGTTGGCTCATGTAACGACCGCGAGAGCAGCAGACTTCCGAAAGCCACAGCCGCGCAAATCCAGAAGAGGGTATCATAACTAATATGCCCGATGAGCAGGGCGCCCAGGGCTGGGCCTATGGTCATCGCGAGATTAAGCGACATGCCGTAGTAGCCCATGCCTTCGCCACGACGGCTGGGCGGTGCGATATCGGCAACAAACACACCCGCAGCCGTGGTGTAGGCCGCAATTCCAAACCCGTGAAAGAACCGGAGACCCAGCATGACAGGAACAGATGCCGCCTGGGTATACAGAGCTGGGGCAAGACAATAGAGCGCCGCACCAATACTGAGAACGGTCTTACGGCTCCACTGATCGACGAGCCGTCCTGACATGGGTCGAGCAAGCAGCGCCGAGACAGCAAACACTCCCATGATGAGGCCGACCTGAGAATCTGCTCCATGCAACTCCTCCACAACAAACACCGGCAGGACGGCGAAAAGGAGGAACATACTAGCTGCAAACAGAAAGGTCCCGATACACAGTAAAATGAAATTCCGGGTGAAGAGAACTTCGTTGATGTGCTGTGGGGGAGAATCGGGCTGGGACGGTTCGCGTGATGTGGGCGACTCTGGCACGGCGGCTGAGTCTATCGGCGCTGGAAAGGGGGGGCAAGGACAGGACCCCCAGCTTCGGGTCCCCGCGCGATTAGCCGTTTATGTGACTACAGCATGATATCTCCACCGTTGGGACTTAAGCACTGTCCCACATAATGGCGCGACTCATCCGAAGCAAGAAAGACATAGGTCGGGGCGATCTCGTCCACCGTGGCTAAACGGCCTTTGGGGATGCTGGTGCGGATGGCTTCCAGAGCTTCCTTACCGATGCCGTCTAAGATGGGCGTCTGCGTCGCGCCAGGGCCCACGCAATTGGCGTTCACATTGCGTGGGCCGATTTCACGAGACAGAGAACGGGTAAAGGCTATGATGGCCGCCTTTGCGGCGCAATAATGACTCAGGCCAGGCGAGCCGAGATAGGCAAGCTGTGAAGCCGTATTAATAATCTTGCCATAGTCTTGTTCGTACATAATGGGCAGGACGAGGCGCG
Organism: uncultured Enterobacteriaceae bacterium; assembly: GCA_964495015.1. Lineage (GTDB taxonomy): Bacteria > Desulfobacterota > Binatia > Bin18 > Bin18 > Bin18. Next base: position 143,105 of record CAZBUD010000003.1, read on the forward strand.
TACACAGGAAGACACTCCTCAGATTCACGGCCAACATCTGATCCCACATGGCAATGGGCATATCGCCAACTGTTGCGGCACTGGCAATCCCCGCGTTGTTGACCAAGATGTCGATCCGACCATATGCCTGCATGGTGGTATCAATGAGACGTTGTACTTCGTCTTCTTTTGATACGTCTGCCCGTATTACAGCGACCCGCCGGCCAAGTGCTTCGATATCGCCTTTTACGGCAGCAGCATTGTCAGCCTGCATGTCGTTCGGATAGTTGATGACAAGATCAGCGCCTTGTTTTGCAAACGCCACAGCGACAGCTTTTCCTATGCCACTGCTTGATCCGGTGACTAAAGCACACTTGTTGTCGAGTTTGCCCATGGGTCTCTCCTCAGATACATGTTGGACATGTTGACGGGTTCGTAGGGATGATTGGCTGGTCGCGCCTACACATACCTTTAAATGGGTTTATTTTTCACTTGCATAGCTACCAGTGTTTGGTCTGTTTTCTCCAAAAGCAGTTGTAGTGCAGTCTCCACATCAAAGGCCTGCGGCGCTTCAAAACGTGCCCCGATTGCTGCCTTGAGAAACGGGTAGCGCCCTGTCCAGGTCGTGAGCTGGGGCGGCCTTTGGACTTCGGATTGTTGCGCTTGCCACTGGAGCACTTCGTCTGCGGTTCGTAAATACGCCATGATCGTCCTCACATACGGACGCATTTCGTGAGGCGTCGCCTCAATCTTTTCCTGAACATGTTTTGCAAAGTATTGAAACTCGGCATGGTAGGTCGGATAGTCTGGTCCTGTGTACGCCAGGTCGAGTAACGACCGCAGTACTACGGCAATGTCGCGGTGTCCGGTTAACGGTGGATCGCTTAGCTGGTCGCACGACAAAGGCAAGAGCAAGCTTAAGGCCAGAAGTGCGACACAGATTCGATTCCTTACCACTATAGGGGCGCAGCGTGCTGGGCCCTCTTGGTGCCGGGGTTGCATGTCGCACATGGTAAATAAGGAATCCCTATGCCGCGACTTTCTTCACTCCATTCGTCTCCCACCCTTGTGGCAGCTTGGGGGCAGTCGGCGGCTCAAGTCCTGTCTCTTCTTTGCAGCGAGCGAGCAGTTTCTCCAAAGGAGGGCCGAAATCAAATGTTTGCCGGTCGCCTCGGCTCGCTGCCATCCCTGCTCGAAGTGCCTGTGTTGCATCCTCTTTTACGTTGTGTGTTTCCGGGTCAAGGACGACGCCATAGTCGGACTTCGCCTTTTCAACCGAAACCAGCTTACGGACCACATCGATACGAACTCTTTCAACGTCTCGTTCAAGCGGATCGCCCCATCCCCCGCCGCCCGCGGTTTGGAAGATAAGTTGATCACCGGGCTCTACTTTGATCTGATCGCATTTTGACGGCAGAACTGTGCGCGACCCATCCGTGCGGACAAGGATCTTGGTTGAGCGCATGCCCGGCTTCCCGCCGAGAATACCCCACGGCGGCGTGAGCCAGCGATCGTCATGGATGGCAACTTCACCCGATTCGAGAAAGGTGTACCACTTGTCGATACCATTCCCGCCACGATGCCGACCTGCTCCGCCCGAATCGATCACCGACGAGTAACGGTCGACACGCATTGGGCAATAGCTTTCAAGATATTCAGTGGGGATATTCGTAAACAGCGGCCACCAGGAATGGCCATCCATGCCGTCACCAATAGGCCGGCCAGGAATGCCGCCATAACCGATTTCCATAATGAAAAAGAACTTGTCGTCTGCATCGTTGCCGCTATACAAAAGGTGCGGGCTGGTGCCGTAGCCGGCCGCCGTTGTGAGTTCCGGACTCTTCTGGCCAAGACAGCCACCCATGACGTCGAACAAGCGGGACAGGGCATGCGTTCGACAGCCTAAGGCTGCGGGAAATTTGGGGTGGAGTAGCGAGCCGTCTGGGATGCGAGCGTCGATGAGGTCATAAAATCCATCGTTAAACATAATCTGCGGGTCGTAGACCATGATCAGATACACACCGATGAACATTTTGAACATGCCGGGGTTGAGGTAGAAGTTGACCGGACCCGTGGCCTGCGGGTCAGTGCCGGTCCAATCAAAGATGGCCTGATCGCCCTCACGCCAGATGGTGAGTTTCATTTTGAACGGACCGTTTCCGCAACCATCGTCGTCAATATAATCTTCAAAGGACTGCGGCTCAGTCGAGATGTTCTTTTGAATGAGCGTTTGCACAGCTCGGTAGGTCCGATCCAGCAATGCCTGGCAGGCGGCCAGATAGGTGTCGCGGCCAAAGCGTTCGCACAGTTCCCGCACCCGCTGTTCGGCAGTTTTACAGCCAGCCACAATGCCCATCAAATCCGAGCGATTCATTATCGGGATGCGGACATTGTTCAAAATGAGATCCAATACGCCTTGATTGAGTTCGCCTTTTTCAAAAAGCTTGACGGGCGGGATGCGCAGGCCCTCGCCAAAGATCGAGGTGGCATTGGTTGGAAAAGAACCCGGCAGTGGCCCGCCCACGTCCATCTGATGACCGAACATGGACGCCCAGCCGATAAGTTCATCATCGTCGAAGACCGGGACGAGTACGAGGAAATCGTTAATGTGAGAAATCGCACCGCCACATAAATAGGGGTCGTTAAGCAAAATCACATCGCCCGGATACAGCGGCTGGTCAAAGCTTTCCATCATCTCACGAATATAGGAGCCAAACTGGCCGACGACCATGCGCCCGTTCGGGTCGCAGATCATGGGGAACTCGTCGTGCTGTTCGCGGATCACGGGGGACATGGCGGTACGGAACAACACCGCGTCCATTTCATAGCGGTAATTCTTGAGCGCGCTTTCAATAATATCGAGGGTGACGGGGTCGATCTCGATATCCGGGATTTTAGCAATTTTTACATCACGCATGGTGGGCTCCCTTTTGTTGTGCTGCGGGCCGAATCAAAATATTGGAATACGTATCTAGCTCTCCAGCAAAGTTTGGCAACACGACAGTGGTTGAGTCCATCTCAGTGAGAATTGCGGGGCCGGGGATTTGATTGCCGGGCCTGAGCTTGTCTCGATCATAAATCGGTGTGGTCAAAAAGTCTCCGTCAAAATAAATACGATGTTCGTCAATCTGAGCGTGGGCCGGGGCTGGGCCGTCAGTTTCTCCTTCAGGCCAGTTCAGCGTTGTTCCCGTGCCGAGGGCAATCGCGCGTAGGTTTACGATTTCACATTCGGCGTCCAAACGAAAACGGTACAGTTGCTCGTGTAACGCGTGGAACTGCTCTGCCACGGCAGCGGTTCCTGTGTTGCGGAGCGCTTCGAGCGTCGTGGTGATAGGCAGTTCATAACCCTGACGGAAATAACGCATATCCGCGTTGTAGAAAATTTGCTGTTGACTGCGTGGAATGCCTTCTTGTTCCAGCCAACCAGTTGCTTGTTCGCTGAGCCGTTCAAGGATTTCGATGACCTCAGCAGGCGTGATGTGATCCAGAGTGCGAAATACCGTTCGAGAAAACTCTTCGCGGTAATCACAACATACGTCGCCCATCGCGCACAAGATGCCTGGGGCAGGCGGAATCAGGACCGGGAATGCCCCAATGAGCTTGGCAACCGCGTTAGCGTGCAAGGGCCCTGCTCCGCCGAAGGCGACCAACGCAAGCGTGCGTGGATCGTAGCCGCGTTGGACGGAGACTAGTCGTAGTGCACCGTGCATATTTTCGTTGACAATGTCTATTATGCCTTGCGCGGTTTGGTATACATCCAGGCCGAGTTTTTTCCCGATCTGCTCAACCGAGGCCTTGGCCGCTGCTGTATCGAGTGTCATTTCTCCACCTAGTAGATTCGGCGGGAGGTGACCCAGAACGACGTTGGCGTCTGTGACGGTAGGCTCTGTTCCACCCTTGCCGTAGCTGGCTGGGCCAGGATCTGCACCCGCGCTCTGTGGGCCGACGCGTAACGCATTCGTAATCTCAGGGACATGCGCAATAGAGCCGCCGCCGGCGCCAATACTGCGGACATCGACCGAAGGCACTTTGATCGGGTAATAGCCGAGTGTGGTTTCGCGAGAAATTGTTTGGCTGCCGTCTTGGCACATTGCAACGTCGGTTGACGTACCGCCCATATCGAGTGTTAACAGGTTAGGAAAGCCGGCCTTCTTAGCGATATACAACGCGCCTGCGACTCCCCCGGCCGGGCCTGACATGATCGCGTAGACTGGCCGTTCCTGGGCCATAGACAAGGTCATGAGGCCTGCGTCAGAGCGCAGAATATTCACGTCGGCCTTGAGGCCGTGTGAGGCTAATTGATCGGCAAAGCTGCGCATGTAGAGGGCGACCGTGGGCCGCACGTAAGAATTCATGACAGCGGTGAGCGCGCGTTCGTATTCCCGGAACTCCGGCAGGACTTCTGAGGAGGCGGTAACAGGGATATCGGGAAGAACCTCTTGGGCAATTTCTTTTATCCGCTGCTCATGGATTTGATTCGCATACGAATTGATTAAGGAAATGGTGAGCGCTTCGATGCCCTGAGCGCCCAGCGCTTGCAGGTCGGTGCGAATGGCTTCTTCGTCCAGAGGGGTAATGATCTCACCGCGCGTGTCTATGCGCTCTATGGCCTCGCGTGTGTATTCGAGTGCCGCGGGTGGATCGGGTTTCTCCATAATCATCCAGCCGGCTAGCGGGCCTGGGGTCCACGACCGGGCGAGATGGAGAATTTGCTTAAAACCCTGGGTGGTGATGAGCCCGACTCTTGCCCCTTTCCCTTCGAGAACCGCGTTCGTGGCAACCGTCGTGCCGTGCATGATGCTGGCGATCTCACCCGGTGAGACGTTCGCTGAGCGACAAATTTTATCGATGCCGGCTAACACGCCGACCGATGGGTCCGCCGGGGTGGAGGGCGTTTTAACCTGGACTTGTCGGCCGCTGTCTTCATCGAAAAGGATGAGGTCGGTGAACGTTCCGCCAACGTCAATACCAAGTTTGAGAGGCATCGATTATCTTCCCTTTCTCGTTGGGATTTTCAGAGAATCTTCGCGATTATAAAAGGAGACAGAACTGCGTCAACGGAGTCCCCCACAGTCCAAGCAAAAAGAGCGACCGACTGGCCGCCCTTGCGAAACGATACACTTATCGTTGTCATCGTTCGTTAAGCCTCAGGGTAGTAAGCTGCAGGCTAGGAGGAAACATTGCGAACGGCTGTTTCGTATGCTTCCGCAGTATCGCCTTTGTCTATTCCTTCTAACTCTTCATGCACCACTCGAAGGACGCGTTCGATATATTCTGCACGCCATGCGTCACGGGCAGCCGCAACGGTCTCATCTGGGTGGTAGGTTTCAATATCGTCTTGCCTAAAGAGCCCCTTTGCTGCCGCAATACGCTCTATTGTATCGATCCGCTCGCGCAGAACCGACACCTCTCCGGCAAGAGCTATGACGATCCCCACGACCTTGTCGATCTGGGGATCATCGAAAAAGGTCGGACGCTTGCCTTTTGCTTTACGTGCCATACGCGCCCTTCATTGCTTTTGGGCTATTTTTTTGCACCAAAGATGAACCAGGCACCACCGCCGCCGAAATCGCCGCCTTGGAATTTCTTGGTTCGTGCTGTTGCGCGCTCCAGTGCGCTGGGGATCATGAGCTGCATGACGTTGTCTGCCGCAAAACCCGACTCTTCGGCCAATTTTTGCAGATCCATAGAGTGAATCGTACCCCAGAAAGGCTCGTTATTATTGTAGGTGTCCCAGTCCAGAATAAAAGTGTCATACGCAGGCATGCCCTCATATTGAGGCACTTCTTGATGCAGCATCATGCCGCCTGGCTTCAAGAGTCGGTGACCTTCTTGCATAATATTGCGCATGGCCTTGCTGGACGTCTCGTGCAGCAGAATGTGCGAGACAATCAGATCAAAAGAGCCCTCCTCAAAGTTTGTATGTTCGGCATTCTGCTGAGAGAAGTGGACGCGTTTGCCGAGCGATTCTGCCCGGGCATGCGCATAACGTAGGACGGGCGCGCCGACGTCGATGGCAAAGATTTCTGCGTCGGGATATGCATCAACATAGGGCAAGGTACTATGCCCGACGGTGCAGCCCATATCGAGGATGCGCAGCGGTCGAAAGTCCGCATGCTGGTCTTTGAGGTGGAGCACGACGGACTGGCCCATTTCATCGTTTAAGGGACCGAGGCGACTCATCGCATAAATATACACACCCCGGTCGTAGGTCGCCCCCGCGGCTACATCGTCTGGTCCGAGCTCAGTATGATAGCCACCTGGCTGGCAGTGAATGTCCACCGCTGTGTGGTAGGCCGGGATGGCCAAGTCAGGGTCCAGAGCCAGCGAACCCAGGGTCCCGCCATTCGTTGCGACTCGCTCACGCAGCTGCGGTAGTTGCCGCTCAACGCTCACGTTGACCGAGTCCCACATCATTTCTTGGCTCGTGCGCAGCAGGGTGCTCCACATCTGATAATAGGGCTCGTTCTTCATCACGCTACGGACTTCATGCCGATCTTGGGGGAGACGTTGATGTTCACGCTCAAAGCGTGGCGACGCCCGTCGTTCATAGATAGTTTTATTTCCGGGTGAGACCTTAGTGGCCAAGTGAACCTTCAGGCTTTGGACAAAATTCTGCCGAGCGAACTCGTCATGTGTGGCTTCGGGAAGAACAGAGTGTTGTAATTGCGTTTTCATAACTAAACCCTCCCTGATTAAACATACGTGGATTCTACATAGCGCTATTGGGCAAAAGCAGCAATCATCGCGGCGTTATTTTCTCGAACTTCTTCCGCGTCTGCCGCAAAAGACGGACTGAGCAGCAGCAGCGTGTCAAAAAGTCCGTCAAAGGCCCGTAATTGGCGCCGGACATCATCCGCTGTTCCAGCTAAGACGAGTGCATCGACCATATCGTCAGTGACGGCCCCAAGCATGGCTGGGACGTCGTTGCTGGCCATAGCGTCTCGGATTTTCAGCTTTGCTTGCGTAAAGCCCATGGGATCGAGAATAATATCGAAATAGGGCAGGGTGGAATAAAAGGCGACCGCATGCCGCGCCAAGGCACGTGCCTGTTTCGGGTCCCTATTCACTGCACAGCATTTGACAGCACATATCTCAAAATTTTCTTGGGACCGTTTTCCGGCGCTGAAGCCTTTTTTAAGGTTCGGATGAACGACGTCGCTGAAATAGCGTGGAGTATTGAGGACGTTCAGGATGATACCGTCAGCGAGCGAACCGGCAAGCTGTATCATGCGCGGTAGGACGGCCGCGAGGTAGATCGGTACGTCGTTATAGCGTGGCTCGGTAAGGCGTAGATAGTCTCGGATCTGATAAAAATCGCCGCTGTAATTGGCGGCCCTGGTTGGTGAACCGGTCCACATGGTTCGGATACATTCAACATATTCACGCATGCGGGTGACCGGTTTGCGGTACTCCAGACCGTGCCATTTCTCATTCCATTCTTTCGGCGCCGTCCCGAGGCCGAGAATGAAACGACCACGAGTGTACTCGGCCAGCGACATAGCGCTGAGTTCTGTCAGCATTGGCGGGCGCGCAAAATGGGCCACTGCGGTTCCCAGCCGCACCGTGTGGACGACACTGGCAATGGCTGTGAGTGGGACAAAGGCATCACGCCATAACTCGGCAGCCCAGATGCTCTCGGCTCCAGCATCTTCTGCCTGGCGGGCAAAGGACAGGATATTGTCGAGCGACAGCTTATCGCCGTTAAAGAGGACGCCCCACTTGGATGCATGATCGAAGGACATAAGAGTCAACAAGAGATTAATCAAACTATAAACTGGCGTGCCATAATCTGGGCAGGCCACTATCCAGGTGACACCGCCCTAGTCGAACGGAATAGAAGAAGCTGTGTTAATATAACGCATTTCGATAATTCATAACACACTGGAATAGAGGGAGTCCTTGGAATATGTTACGAGCGAGCGTATTTATCAAGTTCGCCAAGGACGCTATCGAGTATGAGGGACGCACTGGAGGAGACAGTGAGAGTTATTCTGGCGGTTGTGGCTGCTAGTGCGCTGGTAGGATGCGTGAGTCGTCCGACGAAACCCTTGGTTCTCACCGAGCAAATGGGCGCTCTGCCGGCTGAATTTGCGGCCGCTGATTGCAAGATTCCTCTGCTCTCGTCTCCCCCCGCATTACCATATGAAGTCATCGCACGAGTCAAGACTTACGGGAATCAGGGAACAGGCGCTGAGAGCCTGCACGCTGCGCTGCATCGCGAAGCATGTGCGATTGGAGCTGAGGCTGTCATCCTTGAACGACTGAAAGCCGGGGAGTTCCAAGACGAGATCTCTGTTCAGCATACGGG
>CAZBUD010000004.1:0-58626 GCA_964495015.1 uncultured Enterobacteriaceae bacterium
GCGGCGGCCTACTCTCGAAGGGGCATCCGCTTGGAGCCACCGGTGTCGCCAATATCTATGAAATCGTCACTCAGCTTCGTGGCCAGGCTGGGGCTCGGCAGGTCGAGGGAGCAAAAGCAGGGCTTGCGCATGTGATCGGCCTGGGATCAGCCTGTACGATTCACATTTTGACAGCATAGCTCCATTCTTTTGTGACTTTTCTGCGCAGGGGTTGGTTGCCGTGGCAAACCAGCCCCTGCTGTTTTTGTGCGGACGGGGTGAGGAAGCTATGGAACTACCCATTGTAAAAAAGTTTAAACGAGAACTCGAGCGATTGTATCATGAGCTCAACGTACGGATTCCGAAAGACCTACAAGAGGCGGCAGCACATGGAGATTTGAGTGAAAATGCGGAATATGATGCGGCTCGCGCACGGCAGGATTATGTCCGGGCGCGCATAGCGCTACTTGAGGAACGCATGCGTCAGCTCTCGCTGTATAACCTTTCGAGTATCCCGAAGGCTGCTATTGCTTATGGAAGCCGGGTGAAGCTTGAAGAAGTCGATTCCGGAGAAGTTGTTGAGTATCAGATTGTCTTTCCCGAAGAGGTAGACCCCGCAGCCGGACAGATATCACTCCATTCGCCGATTGGCCAAGCGCTTCTGCACAAAGGGCTTGATGATGAAATTGAGGTGGTAACGCCACAAGGAAAACAGTCCTATACCATTGTGGATCTTGCGACTCTCCATGACTTAGAAGAGGGGGGCGCGAAGTGAATGCATTGTGTGGGACCTCTTGCGTGATTGATAAGGATCCTTTAGCCTGCGAGAGGGAAGTAAGGAAAAGTGGGCGGTAGCCCACTTTTTTTTTCAATATGGAGCCCCCGATCCAAGAGATCATTCGGCAAGTTGAGGAACTCACAACCCCTCTCGTTGAGGACGGGGGGCTTGAGCTGTGGGGGGCCGCATTGTTGACAGAGTCGGGACGTTGGGTATTACGGGTCTCGCTTGAATGTGAAAATGGAGTCTCGCTTGACGATTGCACTCGAATCCACCGCCAGCTCAGCGACTTACTTGATGTCCACGACCTTATTCCATGGCGCTACACGCTTGAAGTGTCCTCTCCTGGGATCAACCGTCCGCTTCTGCACCCCCGCCACTATCAACGTTCCCTGGGGCAGCCGATTCGGCTTCAGGCAAAGACCCCTCAAAATGGCCGGCGAGTCTTTGCTGGACCTCTGTGTCAGGTAGAAGAAGAGTACATAGGCATTGCCGACCAAGATGTAGGGAATGTTCGCATTACTTGGGAAGATGTTGTGCGCGCCAGCGTTGATCTCCCGTTTCCCCTTCCGAGCAAGGACCGGCAGAAGAAAGGGAAGAGTCGACGGCGTGAGATGAGGAAGAAACTATGCAAACAGACTTGAACCGCGTGATCGAACAAGTCAGCAAAGAAAAGGGGATGGATCGGAGCGTGATCGTTGAGGCTCTCGAGAGCGCTATGCTGGCCGCAGCGCGTCGAACCTTTGGCCAAAAACAGATAGAGGCGAAATTCAATTCTGAAATAGGTGAGATCGAGCTTTTTGAAATTAAGACGGTTGTCGAAACGGTCACAGACCCGGATATAGAGATTGGGGTCGCTGAAGCGCAGGAGACCTTAGATCCTGAAGCACAGCTAGGCGATGAGCTGCTCAGTAAATTGCCCGCCACTGCCTTTGGACGGATTGCGGCCCAGGTTGCAAAACAGAGCGTGATCCAAAAAGTCCGCGAAGCAGAACGTGAGTTGATCTATAAGGAATTTAAGAACCGGAAAGGTGAGCTCTTTTCCGGTATTGTCCAGCGGATTGAGCGGCGTAATATGATTGTCAATCTTGGGCGAACTGATGCGGTTTTACCGGAAAAAGAACAAATTCCGTGGGAACGGTATCGTCAGGGGGATCGTATACGAGCGTATATTCTTGATGTGGATATGGCTCAGAAGGGCCCACAGATTGTTTTATCGCGAACCCACCCGGGATTTCTGATTAAGCTTTTTGAACAAGAAGCGCCTGAGGTTTATGAAGGGATTATTGAAATTAAAGGCGCGGCGCGAGAGCCGGGAAATAGAGCCAAGATAGCTGTATACACAACCGATCCTGACGTTGACCCGGTTGGTGCGTGTGTTGGAATGAAAGGGACGCGGGTGCAGGCTGTTGTTCAAGAGTTGCGTGGTGAGAGGATCGATATCGTTCCCTGGACCCCTGATCCGGCGGAATATGTGTGTCGGGCAATTCTCCCCGCTAAAGTCTCAAAGATTATTATCGATGAGGATGAAAATACGATGGAAGTTATCGTTCCGGATGATCAACTCTCACTGGCAATTGGCAAGAAAGGTCAAAACGTTCGCCTCGCCTCGCGTCTCACAAATTGGAAGCTTGATATCCGGTCGGATTCGGAGGTTGAACTTGAGCATGTACAAGCCCTAGAGTCGCTGAACGGCATACCCGGGATAGGAGATGCAAACGCTGATATTACGGCAGAGCTCTTGTACCAGCAAGGATTTAAATCTGCGCAAGACCTTGCGACGGCCGACCTTGCGACTCTCCTTGACATCGAAGGGATTAGCCCGGAGCGCGCGGCCGTAATCTTACAGGCGACAAAGGAACATGTTGAGATGCTGGCGGTTGCTCAGCAAGAAGAAGACGTCCAGGCTGTAGATTCTGCTACTGAAGAATTCACAGAAGAATCTGCCGCGACGGACGCAGGGGAAGAAAGCGAAGACTCGGCAGCAGAACGGGTAGCTGAGGATGTATGAAGCGAGTTGGGCCTATTCGTACTTGTTTGGGGTGTGGACGGCGAGAGAGGAAAAGCCACTTGTTACGATCGACTACAGGAGCTGACGGGGCAGTCATTCCTGACCAGAGACAGGGAAGAGGTGGGTATCTTCATCCGCGCCGGGACTGTGTCGATGCTTTTACCAGTGCGCGGACGAAAAGTTTCCGTTCGTTGCGGGTGGTACTCTCCCGCGAGGCGCGGACGCGATACGCCGCTCTCATTGAGCCCTATATAGAACTGTGATGAGGTCATATGCCACGAAAGCGTATCCACGAATTAGCTAAAGAATGGGGAGTCGGAACGCGGCAGGTTCTGGCCCAGCTTGAGTCTCTGAACATTCACGGAAAAAAGGCCCAGGGTACGCTCTCGGAGCAAGAGGCAGAGTCAGCGCATCGAGGCCTCTTGCCTCAAGCCGCCCCTTCTCTCGTGTTAGGAGAAGAAAAAGTTGTTGCTGAGCGTATGGTGACTGATCTCGATCAGCAAAGTGAACAGGTTGTCACGGCCCGAGAAGAGATTCGCGAGAATCGGATTCGTCCCAACGTGATTCGGCGCAGGAGACGGGTCGAGGTCATTACCGACGAAGCCGTCGCGGTCTCGCCAGAATCGGCCGCTGTAAGCTTTTCCGCACCTACAGTTGAAGCGCCGCTACCCTCCTTTACCCCGACGGCGTTTGACCTGCCGGCATTAGAGCCCATATCGGTGAGTACTGCACCGCTCAAAGAAGAACGTTTCCCTTTTGACACTCCTCCGGCGTCAACGGGTGAATCGGTGGTATTAGAGGGAGAGGGGGGGGGACCTGAATCGTCCTCAGCAATTCCTCCTCTTGTTGAAGCCAGAGCCGAGAACACGACCGCATCAGAAGACGTCACGGAGCAAGAAAAACACGGAGTGGGAGGTAGACAGCCAGCGAAACCAGCGCGTGCACCCATTCAGGATACCCAGATTAAACAGGCTCCAGGTTCGGAACAGTCTTCTCCATCGGAGAATGGGGTTGACGGTCGACCACTTTCAGCGCGTGTCCTTGGACGGATTGATCTTGGCGATGTGGTAGAAACTCGAACCCCGAAGCCTGGCGACAGAGGCCGTCCTGCCCCGTTTCCGGCCAACGCCGAAACTCGCGAGCCAGCGACCGGGGAGGGTGCACCGGGCGCAGGAAAAAGAAAAGGCAAGAAGCGTAAGGTTGTCCGTGATGCTGAATCGCTCGATGTCCGAGAACGAGAACCTCGTGTTGCTCGGGGAGGGAATCGAAAGAGACGTGCGCTTCCGGGGAAAGAGCAGCGACAGACCGAAATTACTGTTCCTAAAGCGAGCAAACGCGTCGTTCGCATCTCCGAAGTGATTACGGTTGGAGAGTTAGCGCTCAGTCTCGGTGTGAAGGTCGGCGAGGTCATAAAAAAGCTCATGGGCCTGGACGTTATGGCGACGATTAATCAGGTTCTGGATCATGACACCGCTTCGCTCGTGGCTGCTGAATTCGAATACACAGTTGAGAACGTTGCCTTTGATGCCGACTCAGTTCTAGAAGATGAACATGAAGCATTGGAGGATGATGGAAAACTTGCGCCCCGCCCCCCGGTCGTGACCATAATGGGGCATGTCGACCATGGGAAAACGTCGCTGTTAGACAAGATCCGGGAAACTAATGTCACTGCTCATGAGCAGGGGGGGATCACGCAACATATCGGCGCGTATAGCGTGCCAGTCGAAGACCGGAGTGTCACTTTTTTAGATACCCCTGGGCATGAGGCGTTTACCTCTATGCGTGCGCGTGGGGCAAAGGCAACCGATATTGTCACCCTTGTTGTTGCCGCGGATGATGGGGTGATGCCTCAGACTATCGAGGCCATCAATCATGCTCGGGCTGCCGAAGTGCCCATAATCATCGCAGTCAATAAGATCGATAAGGCCGGTGCCGATGTTGACCGGGTGAAACGAGAGTTACTGTCGCACGGGCTGATTGCCGAGAATATGGGTGGAGACGCCATTTTTGTTCCAGTTTCAGCCATGACTGGAGAAGGCATTGAACATCTCCTCGAGATGATTCTGCTTCAGACCGACGTCATGGAGTTGAGGGCTAATCCAGATAAAGCCGCTCGAGGTGTGGTTGTTGAAGCGCAGCTTGATAAAGGACGTGGGCCTGTTGCGACCGTCCTTGTCCAAGAGGGCGCCCTGAAAATCGGCGATCCTTTTGTGTGTGGAGCAGAACATGGGCGCGTCCGGGCAATGGTCGATAGCCAAGGAGAGAAGGTGGAGGTTGCATCACCTTCTATGCCGGTGGCCATCCTTGGCCTCACCGGGGTCCCCGAGGCCGGAGATATGTTTGTTTCCCTCGTTGATGAGGCGAAGGGTCGACAGATTGCGGAACATCGGCGAGTGAAGCGGCGGGAGACTGAGCTGACGAAGAGTAGTCGAACGTCACTCGAAGATTTCTACAAACAGGCGCAGGCTGGGGAAGTGAAGGAGTTGCGCGTTATCATCAAAGCTGATGTCCATGGCTCAGCCGAAGCCGTGAGAGATGCGCTCACCCGTTTGTCCGCAGATGAGGTGAAGTTAACGGTTTTACATGCATCTGTTGGTGCCATTTCTGAATCTGACGTACTTCTGGCCTCAGCTTCAAAGGGCATTATTATTGGATTTAATGTCCGTCCTGAGACAAAGGCTGCCCGACTCGCTGATCGAGAAGGGATCGACCTACGGCTCTACGGCATCATTTATGAGGTCATCGCCGAAGTCCGTGCCGCGATGGAAGGGCTGCTTGCCCCAACATACAAAGAGAACCCGGTGGGCCGAGCGGAGGTGCGAGAGGTATTTTCCGTTTCGAAAATCGGACTGGTCGCTGGATGCATGGTTGTGGAGGGCAAGATCAATCGTGGGGCACAAGTTCGCGTTGTCCGGGATCACGCGGTTGTGCATGATGGACGCCTCTCGACCCTGCGCCGCTTCAAGGATGATGTCCGAGAGGTTGTTGCTGGAACCGAATGTGGTGCGAGTGTCGAAAATTTCCAAGATGTCAAAGCGGGCGATGTCCTGGAGGTCTATGAGCTGGAAGAAATCGCGCGTCGCCTTGAACCACACTCCCAAGAAGTCGAACAACGGGCACCGTAGTTGTTGGGCGAAGAAGAAGGGCGACGAGGCCAGGCCGCAGATCTGTCTCCCACATTTCTCCTCTCTTCTTCCCGAATCGAGCTGTAGACGATGGTTGTGGGTGTACTCCGGCTCACTCTCTACATTCCGGACAGTCACTCTCTCAAAGAGAAGCGGGGAGTTATCCGAAAGATTAAAAGTCGAGTCCGGAACGAATTCAACGTCTCGATCGCGGAATGTGCTGCGCAAGATCTGTGGCAAAAAATTGTTCTTGGCATTTGCCAAGTCAGTTCTGACCACGCCTATATAGAAGGAACTTTTCGGGCGGTCGCAGACTTTATTGATCGGCTGCATATAGTGCAAATGGGTGAGGAAGAAGTAGAAGTACTGCACTTCTAGCGTCGTGTCGGTCGCACAGTTGAACGAGTAGAGCAGTCTGTCTTTAATGCTGACTAGCATTTGTCAAATGATCGCTGAATGTTTGGACAAACAGGCTCGCGGGTGAGCAGATTGGATTTTTTGCCGTCCAAAGAGTTAGGTGTGTGCTTGAAAAGTAACAGTCATGAAGGGGTGAGGTCATGCCTTCCCGACGTTCAGAACGCGTGAGCGGCCTCTTGCTTCATGCGGTTGCCGACATCTTGTTGCGGGAAGTAAAAGATCCCCGAGTCAGTGGGATAACTGTGACAGCCGCACAGATGAGTCCAGATCTTCGAACGGCTCGAATTTTCTTTCGAACCTTAGAAGAGCCGAAGCGCACGGCGGCTCTTGACGGTCTCCAGAGCGCTACGAGCTATATTCGTCGCCAGCTTGCCGCACGTTCGCGACTCCGTTATACGCCGACGATTGAATTTTGCTATGACAATACGTTCGACGAGGTGAATCACCTGGAAAATCTTTTTCACAAAATCGAACAGGAAGAGTACTAGTGCCTGCACTCGATGGAATCCTGCTTGTCGATAAGCCCGAAGGATATTCGTCTACCGAAGTCGTTCGAGTCCTCAAAAAGGCTCGGCATATTAAGAAGATCGGCCATCTGGGTACGCTTGACCCATTTGCCAGCGGCCTCTTGCCGATCTGTATTGGAGCTGGCTCCAAGCTGTCACAATTCCTCATGGCAGCGCGTAAATCCTATGAGGGGACACTGCAGCTCGGAGTTGAAACCGATACCTTGGACTGTACTGGAACGATCACTCGTACGGTTCCGGTCCCTCCGGATTGGACGATGACACTTCAGGAAATGGAGCGGCGGTTTGACGGGGAATATTGGCAAACCCCCCCCATGTATTCTGCGCTAAAGCGTAATGGCGTCCCCCTGTATAAATTAGCCCGGCGAGGCCTTGAGATAAAACGTGAGCCGCGTAAGGTGCATCTTGCTCATCTCACTTTGACACAAGGCGCTGCTGATACCATCCACTTTTCTGTCTCCTGCTCAAAAGGGACGTATATTCGGGTGCTGGCAGCAGATTTGGCTGCGACTCTGGATTGCGTCGCCCATGTGACGCGACTACGGCGGACGGCCTTTGGTTCGTTTAGTATCGATCAGGCCGTTCCCCTTTCTCTTGTTGAGAAACCAGAGATAGAACCGTCTCTCCCCCTGCTGTCGTTAGTCCAAGCGACGCAGTGCTATCGTACCTTCTCATTGCCCGCTCGGGCTGTCGCCCTCCTCCAACAGGGCCAACAGGCGGTTTTGCAGGAGTTACCCACAGTGTCTGATCCGACGGAGACGGTTCGGATCCTTGGTCCGAATAAAGAACTAGTTGCATTCGCCGGGCAACAAGAAGGATTCTGGCGACTCGTTCGAGTCTTTTAACTTTACACAAAGAAAACAGCGTGTTAAAAACGCAAAAAGGGAAAATGAAGGAGAAAGAATGGATATTCAGGAGGTTGAACAGAAAAGTGAGACTATCAGCCAGTTTCGGGTGCATGAAACGGATACCGGATCGCCCGAAGTGCAAGTTGCTGTTCTGACCAAACGGATTGTGCACCTCACTGAGCACTTTAAGATACACAAAAAAGATCACCTCTCACGGCGCGGACTGCTCAAAATGGTAGGGCGCCGCCGTCGTTTGCTCGAGTACCTGCGACGCAAGGATGTGCAGCGTTATCAGAGCATTATTCAACGCCTCGGACTCCGGCGCTAAGAAACCCCCGGGTGCCTTTCGGGTGCATATTCCGATGGCAGAAAAGCGCCTACTTATAGCAAGTCTGATACAGAGAAACTGAAGGAAAACATGTATAAAAAGATTGAAATGGAACTCTACGGACGCCCACTGTCTATCGAGACTGGGCGTCTTGCCAAGCAGACGAGTGGCGCCGCTCTCGTTCAATATGGAGAGACGGTTGTCCTCGTTACTGCCGTTGCGTCAAATTCGCCACGCGAAGGGATTGACTTCTTCCCGCTCACCGTGGATTACCAGGAGCGCACGTATGCCGCCGGGAAAATCCCTGGAGGATTTTTTAAGCGGGAAGGACGCCCGGCGGAGCGAGAAATTCTTATATCGCGCATCGTAGACCGAGCGATTCGGCCTCTGTTTCCAGAAGGTTTTGCGTGTGAAACCCAGATCGTCGCCTCCGTTCTATCGGTTGATCGTGAGAACGATGCCGATACGCTTGCCCTTATTGGTGCGTCTGCTGCATTGCAAGTTTCTGATATCCCGTTCCAGGGGCCGATTGCCGGGATTCGGGTTGGGCGTCTGAATGGGGAGCTGGTGGTCAATCCGCTGCAAAGCCAATTCAAGGATAGCGATATTAATATATTTGTTGCGGCTGGGCGGGATGCCATTCTTATGGTCGAGGGCGCGGCGCGTATCGTGTCCGAGGAAGACATGCTTGACGCACTTTTCCTTGCTCACGAAGCGGCAGCCCCCATACTTGATGTACAAGATGAATTAGTCCGGGTTGCCGGAAAGCCGAAACGGGTTTTTGAGGCGCCCTCGATTGACACAGCGCTGGCTGATCGTGTCCAGGCCGTAGCTAGAGAGAAGCTCAATTCCGCCTTAACGGTGGCTGTTAAGCAAGAGCGTGCGGCTGCTATCAAGGCTGCCAAGCGAGAGGCGACTGAGGCGTTAGGGGAAGAATTGGCGGACCGGGTAGGGGAGGTTGCCGAGGCGCTGGGAAAACTGACCGACGGAACCATGCGAAAAATGATCATTGACGAGAGTCGACGGGTAGACGGACGAGGGCTTACGGATATCCGGCCTATTTCCTGTGAGGTGGGTGTATTGCCACGAACGCACGGCTCTTCGGTTTTCACCCGTGGTGAGACCCAAGCGCTGGCGGTTGCGACCTTAGGCACATCGGGCGACGAGCAACGGGTGGATTCGCTTATTGGTGAGCAGTATAAGAAATTTATGCTGCACTACAACTTCCCTCCTTTTAGTGTGGGCGAGGCGCGCCCGATGCGTAACCCTGGCCGACGTGAGATTGGCCACGGCGCGCTTGCCGAACGGGCACTGCTTGCCGTCCTGCCATCAGACAAGGAATTTCCTTATACCATCCGGCTCGTTTCAGAGATCCTCGAATCAAACGGTTCTTCCTCCATGGCCACCGTCTGTAGTGGAGCGCTTTCGCTGATGGATGCCGGGGTACCGATCAGCGCTCCCGTCGCGGGCATTGCGATGGGCCTGATCAAAGAAGAGGGAGCGGTACGGATTCTCAGCGATATCCTCGGCGACGAGGACCATATCGGTGATATGGACTTTAAGGTTGCAGGAACGGCTGAAGGAATCACCGCTCTCCAAATGGACATCAAAATCGCCGGTGTCACGCGTGATATTATGAAGCAGGCTCTTTATCAAGCACGAGACGGACGTCTACACATTCTGGGCAAGATGGCCGAGGCTCTCCAGATGCCACGAGAGGAAGTCGCAAAGCATGCCCCGCGTATTTTGACTTTGAAGATCAAACCCGACAAAATTCGTGATTTGATTGGCCCGGGAGGGAAGATGATCCGCTCTATTGTTGAAGAGACAGGGGCGAAGATTGACATCGAAGATGATGGCACGGTCTCTATTGCCTCTGCTGACGGAGACGCCATGAATCGCGCGATCAGTAAGATCGACGCGGTGACAGCTGACGCGGAAATAGGCAAGATCTACACGGGAACGGTCAAGAAAGTCGTCGACTTTGGTGCTTTTGTCGAGATCTTGCCTGGGAAAGATGGCCTGGTCCATATTTCCCAGCTTGCGTCCGAACGTGTAAACCGGGTCACTGATGTTGTTAATGAGGGTGACGAGATTAAGGTCAAAGTCCTCGAGATCGACAGGCAGGGGAAAATCCGGCTTAGCCTTCGAGAAGCAATGGAAGACCAAGGCACTGCGGGAGACAACGCGTAATTCCTCATTTTCTGACAGATTTAGAGGACAAGTCGGTGCTGAAGGCGGACTGCCCCGGCACCGCCTTGGAGTTGTAGGAAGGCGTGCCGGAGCATGGCCGCAGAGATAGTTGTTCCGATTACACGTATTCGCGATCGCGCTCCTTCGCTTCCGCTGCCGCGTTATATGACCCCAGGCTCCGCCGGTATGGACCTGGCTGCGGACATCCCTCAAGAGATCCTCCTCAAGCCTTTCCACAGAACCTTAATTCCGACCGGCTTCGCCCTTGCCATCCCTGAAGGCTATGAAGCGCAGATCCGCCCACGGAGCGGACTGGCGCTTCGTCAAGGGCTCAGCATATTAAACACTCCGGGGACCATAGATGCTGATTATCGAGATGAGGTGCATGTCTTACTCATCAACCTCGGGGAGCAAGCGGTTGAGATTAGACGGGGTGATCGGATCGCCCAGCTGATTATTGCCCCGATTACCCATGCCCGCTGGGCTGAAGTTGATACGTTGGTCACGACGCAACGGCGGGGGGGATTTGGCCATACTGGGACAGACTCCGGCACCAAGCCGGAGTCAGGCAAGCGTAGTTGACACCTGGTTGGGGTGTGGTACATCTGAGCCTTAATTGGCGCAACGCGGGTGTAGCTCAGCTGGCTAGAGCGTGTGCTTGCCAAGCACAAGGTCGCCGGTTCGACTCCGGTCACCCGCTTCCTTCAGGCCCCATTCGCGGCTTTTTATTTTTGTAGAAGCTGCTCTATTGGATAGCGAACGGGTTTCCCTTGACGCTCTCGTTGTCTCCTGCCACAGTCGCGTGGTGACACAACACAAAACACCAGTTTTTCTCGTCGATGGACAGTCGTACATCTATCGGGCCTTTTATGCGTTCCGGGACCTGACGAACTCCCTAGGCTTCCCGACAAACGCGATCTTTGGCTTTGTCAACATGTTGCAGCGCATACACGATGAGCATGGCCCCAGCCACCTGGGAATGGTGTTTGACTCGCCAGGCAAGACTTTTCGACACGACGTCTACCCGGAGTATAAAGCCAATCGCACTAGAATGCCGGATGAGCTGCGTGTACAAATTCCCCGGATCAAAGACATTGTGCAAGCCTATAATATTCCTATCCTTGAGCTGCCGGGCTACGAGGCGGATGACATCCTTGCCACCCTGGCAAAACGCTGGGAGCAACACGGAGTCGAGGTGGTGATTGTCACCGGAGATAAAGACTTAATGCAGGTTGTCTCCGAGCGGGTGACCGTGCTCGACACGATGAAGGACAAGCATATTGGTCTTGCTGAGGTCCAGGCAAAGTTTGGTGTCGATCCCGGGCGTGTGGTCGAAGTGCAAGCCTTGATGGGCGACCCTACTGACAATATTCCCGGTATCCCTGGTGTAGGTGAGAAGACGGCTATTAAGCTGATCACTCAGTGGCAGAATCTAGATGGGGTCCTAGAAAATAGTACAAGCATCAAAGGCAAACTGGGGGAGCGAATACGCGAGAATGTGGAGTTGGCCCGCTTATCGAAAACACTCGCCACCCTCAAGCGGGACGTTCCGTTGTTCCCCTCTCTTGAAGACCTGACTGTGACAGAGCCCGATCGTGAACGTTTGCGTGAGCTCTTTACGGAGTTTGAATTCCGTCGCTTCTTGGCCAATTTGGGCACGTCCTGGAAATTTTCTCTCGCTGACGAAAAGGATCAACAACATGAGCCGACAGCACCAAGCGGTGAGTACGAAACCGTCCGAACTCGTTCGCAACTAAACGACATAATCAAGAAAATCCAGGCGGCTAAAACCTACTGTCTCGACACAGAGACAACCGCGCTGAATCAGCTCGATGCCGAACTCGTAGGGGTCTCGCTTTCGATTGAAGAGCAGCGCGCCTGGTATATTCCAGTCGCCCACTGTTCCGAGGATGCAGCTCCCCACGTCTCTCCGGAAGAGGTTGTTGAAGCCATCCGTATCCTTTTTGAGGATGCGACGCTTATGCTTATTGGCCAGAATCTCAAATACGACCTAGCCGTCTTAGCCAATTATGGATTGCTTTCTCGCAATCGCTTGGCTGACACGATGGTCGCCTCATATCTATTAAATCCGGCCCGGCGCCATAATCTGAACGACCTTGCCCAGGAACATCTCCGCTACGCTATGGTGACATACGAGTCAGTGACCGATGGTGGGAAAAAGAATTTTGCTGAGGTCTCGGTCGAAGAAGCAACGCGCTATGCGGGCGAAGATGCCGATATCACCCTACGCCTTGCACATCGGCTGTTTCCACGAGTAAAAGAAGAGGGCATGGAAAGCCTATTCTCCGATGTCGAAACGCCGCTCGTTCAGGTTCTGGCACAAATGGAACGGACGGGCATGCGCATCGATACCGAGGTGCTTGCGGGACTCTCCGACGAATTTGGGCAGCAACGCGGCCGGCTCGAGGCGGAAATTCACGCTATGGCTGGAGAGCCATTTAACATCGCCTCTCCCAAACAGCTGCAGCATATTCTCTTTGACAAGCTCGGACTTCCACGTGGTAAAAAAACCAAGACAGGCTCGTCGACTGATTCTTCTGTGCTTGAAAGCCTGGCCGAAGACTATCCGTTGCCGGAGAAGATTGTAGCCTATCGAAGTTTCGCCAAACTCCAGAGTACCTATGTCGATGCTCTGCCCAAGTTGATCCGTGAAGAAACGGGTAGGGTTCACACCTCGTTTAATCAGACTGTGACGGCAACCGGACGCTTGTCGTCGAGTAATCCGAACTTGCAGAATATTCCCATCCGGAGCGAGGCGGGACGGCGTATCCGAACGGCCTTTGTTCCGGAACCGGGCTGGGCACTATTGTCGGCTGACTATTCGCAAATTGAGCTTCGGCTCTTGGCTCATCTCAGCCAAGATCCTGTTTTGGTCGAATCCTTCCAGCAGGGGCAGGATGTCCATGCCCGAACAGCAGCGGAAATCTTTGAAACATCCATACTAGACGTTTCGAGCGACCAACGGCGTGAGGCCAAGACGATTAATTTCGGCCTTATTTACGGAATGGGAGCGGCGCGGCTGGCTCGCTCCTTGCAGATTCCATTCAAGACTGCACAGTCTTATATCGAGCAATATTTTAGTCGCTACGGCGGGATTAAGACCTATATGGACGGAATCTTGGTCGGTGCCAAAGAATGCGGTTATGTCACTACGCTCTTTGGGCGGCGAAGATATGTCCCGGACTTGGGGAGCCGCAGTCCACAGCTTGCCAGCGCTGCGGAGCGTATTACGATCAACACCCCCATCCAGGGGACGGCGGCTGACTTGATTAAAATGGCCATGGTCACGATAGCGCGCCAGTTCACGCAAGAGCACCTGCACACCAGAATGCTACTCCAAGTGCACGACGAGTTATTGTTCGAGGTGCCGCAGGATGAGGTTGAGCGGATCAAAGCCCTGGTGCGCGGCAGCATGGAGGGGGTGGTGTCACTCAGCGTGCCCCTCCTCGTGGATCTTGGTGTGGGGAGCAATTGGGCAGAGGCGCATTAGGCGTGCTCGTGAGGGGGGCCTGCTGGACGTCCTATGTCGCCTGTACAAATCTGTTAGGCTTTGAAAAAGTCCAGCTGGCAGGGAAAGAGAGAAGGAGGATCAAATGGTCTACAGAGAAGATTACCAACATCTCGTGATTGAGAAGAAAGAGGGGATTGCCGTACTGACGATTAATCGACCGGAGTCCCTAAACTCGACGAATTTTCGCTTGCACTATGAACTGAGCAAAATCTGGCTTGATATCGCGGACGACCCGGAAGTGAGGGTGGCGGTAATTACGGGAGCTGGGCGTGCATTTTCTGCTGGTGGTGATTTTGATGTTGTCGAGAAATCGATGGGCAACCTGGATGTGGTATCGAAAACCATGAAAGAAGCCCGGGACATTGTGCACAATATGATCAACTGCGATAAACCCATTATCTCAGCCATTAATGGTGTTGCCGTTGGAGCTGGCCTAGCAGTCGCCTTATTGGCTGACATTAGTATTGCCTCAGAGAAGGCACGCTTTACTGATGGCCATACCCGATTGGGCGTTGCCGCTGGAGATCATGCTGCCGTCATCTGGCCACTGCTGGTTGGCATGGCAAAGGCTAAATATTACCTGCTGACGTGTGACATGTTGGATGCCAAAGAGGCCGAGCGTATCGGTCTGATTAGTATGGTCCTCCCGCCTGATGAAGTCATGCCGAAGGCCATGGAAGTGGCAACGAAGCTTGCGAATGGGGCGCAGCAAGCCATTCGCTGGACGAAACATTCGCTCAACCAATGGCTCCGCGCGGCAGCCCATACGGCGTTTGACTATTCGCTGGCTTTGGAGATGTTGGGCTTCTTCGGAGAAGACATTGGCGAAGGGCTCAATGCTGTTAAAGAACGCCGTGCGCCGGTCTTCCCCTCAGCGCAAGAAAACAAATGACGACTCCAGAACGCATTGAACAAACGCTCCGGCAAGTCCTGTCTGCAACTGAGGTGCACGTCGAAGACGAGAGCGCCCTGCACACGGGCCACGCCGGAGCTGCGTCAGGCGGAGGGCATTACCGGGTGATGGTGGTGTCTGCTTTGTTTGAAGGAAAGAATCCCGTCCAGTGCCACCGTTTGGTCTACGACGCTCTGGAGGAGGAAATGCAGCAGGCTATCCACGCCCTGGTGCTGGCAACCCTCACACCCAGTTAACAGCGGGAGAAGGGGTAAAGCTTTGCTATTTGGCTATCAAGCCAGAGGCGAACGGACTATCTTTACAACTCTAGATAACGAGGGTCTTGGTGTAGAGAGGTGAGATCTGGCTTAGACTTTATAATACTCTCGATACCACTCCACAAACTGCGGGATACCTTCCTCAATTGCCGTTTCTGGGCGGAAACCAACGTCCTGCATAAGATCTGCTACGTCGGCGCATGTTGCTGGTACGTCGCCTGGCTGCATGGGTAGGAGGCGCTTTTCTGCTGTCCGACCGAGCGTCTTTTCTAGTACTTCGATAAAATACAGCAGCTCAACCGGACCGTTGTTGCCGATGTTGTACACCCGGTACGGAGCCTTACTCGTTCCGGGATCGGGGGTTATTCCTGACCAGTCTGGATTTGGTTGGGGGACGATGTCGAGAGCGCGCACGACGCCTTCAACAGTGTCATCGATATACGTGAAATCGCGTTGCATGTTGCCATGATTAAACACGTCAATCGGTTCGCTGGCCAGAATGGCTCTGGTGAACAGAAAGAGCGCCATATCTGGACGTCCCCAAGGGCCGTACACAGTAAAAAAACGTAGACCGGTGGTTGGTAGGCTGTACAGATGGCTATACGTGTGGGCCATGAGTTCATTTGCTTTTTTCGAAGCTGCATATAGAGAGACCGGGTGATCGACGTTATCATGGATGGAGAAGGGCATATTCATATTTGCGCCATACACTGAGCTGCTCGAAGCATATGTCAGATGCTGCACCTTGGTATGCCGACAGCCTTCGAGGATGTTCATGAACCCGACGAGATTACTGTCAATATAGGCGTGGGGGTTGGTCAGGGAATATCGCACGCCAGCCTGGGCTGCGAGGTGGATGACACGTCCTGGCTTGTGATGGATGAATAATTCTTCCATGCCTTGCCGGTCAGCCAGATCGAGTCGAACAAACTCGAATCGCCCAAACCTCTCATTGTCTTTGAGTCGGGCTAATCGGGCTTCTTTCAGACTCACATCATAATAATTATTGAGGTTGTCGAGTCCGACGACGGTATCCCCCCGTTCAAGCAGATATTTACTGACGTGAAATCCAATGAAGCCGCCAACGCCAGTCACGAGCACTTTCATCCTTGACTCCCTTCTACTATCCGAAAGTACGCCTCCTACGCGTTGATATGATGCCTCTGTTCAGAAAACTCGTCGGTGTCAGGATGCTGTTTTGCGATCAGGTAACGCGCTACCTTTGTGTGATAGGCAATGCCGGACCAGACGCCCAGGGCAAGTGCGATCCATAAAAAATACATCCCTGCCAGGTGAAAATCGATGAGACCATAGGGGTAGTGAATGAGGAGCCCGTGCAGAGCACACATTTGGAAGAAGGTCTTATACTTGCCAAGTCGCTCGGCTGGTAACACAAGGCCCTCTCCGGCTGCGAGGCTGCGTAAGCCCGTCACTGCGATTTCCCGCCCAATGATGATGATCACCATCCAGGCTGGTACACGCGGGAAACGGTCTCCCGCCGTCAACATAATCAGTGCTGCCATCACAACCAGCTTATCAGCAAGAGGGTCGAGAAACGTGCCTAAAATGGTTGTTCGGCCTTGCCGCCGGGCAAGATAGCCGTCGAAATAGTCAGTGAGACTGGCAATGAAGAAAATACCCGCGGCCAGGAGACTCGACCCTGGCCCGGTATCAGTGAGGCAATACACGAGGAAGGGAATGAGCGCGATGCGCAGGAGGCTTAGCAGATTGGGTAAGCCTGGCATATGCAGTTATCCTTACCGTTAACGAGTAATTGTCTGTTGCCGGATCGTAGCACGGCGCTGCCGATAGGCCGCAGGATAGCGAAGTATACGCCGTACATACTCCTGTGTCTCTACGTAGGGCGGAATCCCTTTCTACTCTGTTACTCCTCCAACTCCAGCATTATACGCGGCGAGTACCAGGGAGATATTGCCATGAAAATGGTCCAGGAGATAGCGCAGGTGTCGGACGCCGACCTTAATATTGTCACGCGGGGAATTTATATCAGTGACACCATGGTGCGCGGCCGTCGTTGGCATGAGTTGCATGAGACCTCGGGCTCCAGCCGAAGAGAGGGCGCCGGGATTAAAAGCTGACTCGGGCTTGATAACAGCTTTGACCAGAGCAAATTCGATGTTGTAGCGGGGACAGGCCCTCACAATAAGGCGATCAAATTCTGCGCTGTCTTTGAAATATGCATCTACGGTGGTGCTTCGGCTGCGGGACTTGAACAACGGATGGATCCGGTAGCGTGAATGGGTCGGGCTATCAGTGAAGTGGATGACTCCGGCGCTGTCTCGGTACACGTAGACGTCTGCTCTCGCCAGCGTATTGGCTGTTGCTTCTATTCCGGCCAGGAACGCCAGGTACGTTATGAGGCGGCTCATCCGGCGTATCAGTGTGTTGCAGCTCTGCTGCATGGTGTTCTTTCAGGATAGACGATTTGTCTTGACAGGAACAAATCCGCCTGTGCCATATTGACTTGGGCGAGATCGCGTGAGAGCAATGGGCCACGTTATGATGGTGTCGGACTACCTCATTATCGGCAGTGGCATTGCTGGCTTAAGTCTCGCGCTCAAGATTCCCGACAATTGTGCTGTCACCATTGTGACTAAAGACCGCCTGCCGGAGAGTAATAGCGCCTATGCGCAAGGCGGGATTGCCTCTGTTTGGAGTCCCGACGATTCATTTACTTCCCATATTCACGACACCTTGGTCGCTGGAGCTGGCCTGTGCCATCCTGACGTTGTTGAGACAATGGTCCGGGAGGGGCCGGACCGCATTCGCGAATTGATTGCACTTGGGACGAATTTTTCGCGTTGTCCCGAAGGAGAAGAGAGCGAGTACGACCTTGGACATGAAGCTGGACATTCGTACCGACGTATCTTGCACGCTGCTGATGCGACCGGCCAAGAGATTATCCGAGCCCTAATCGCGGCCGTGCGGCAGCGGCCGAATGTGAGGATACTCGAAAAATACGTCGGAATCGATCTGCTCGTCACCGCGCATGCTGCCAGACGGGAATGTTGGGGCGCGTATGTCCTTGATCAAGAAGCGAATACGGTCAAAACCTTAGCGGCTCGCGTCACCGTGCTGTGTACTGGTGGGGCCGGAAAAGTTTATCTGTATACGAGTAATCCGGATGTGGCGACCGGCGACGGCATCGCCATGGCATACCGAGCAGGCGCGCCTATCGGGAACATGGAATTTTTCCAGTTTCATCCGACCTGTCTATTCCACCCCAAGGCAAAATCTTTCCTTATTTCGGAGGCCCTACGCGGAGAAGGGGCCATCCTCAAGCGGCCTGATGGGCAGCCCTTTATGGCCCAGTATGATTCCCGGGCTGAACTCGCGCCACGAGATGTGGTCGCCCGGGCCATTGATACGGAAATGAAGACGCACGGATTTTCGCACGTGCTGCTCGATATTCGCCAGCGTGAGGCCGATTACTTGCATCGCCGCTTTCCGACCATCTCTCAGCGCTGTCTGGAATTTGGGATTGATCTGACGACGGATCCCATCCCCGTTGTGCCTGCTGCACACTACTTGTGTGGCGGTGTAGTGGTTGATCTCCACGGGGCAACGTCCATATCGCGTCTCTACGCAGCGGGAGAGGTGGCGATGAGCGGCTTACATGGGGCAAACCGGCTCGCCTCAAACTCGTTGCTTGAAGCCGTGGTATTTGCCCAGCGTGTTTTTCTGCACGCACAGGAACTACTCAAGGGAGATACCTCGGGCTGCCCGGCCTTTCCAACGTGGAATCCAGGCCTCGCTGTGTGCAGTAATGAGCGTCTCGTTGTGACGCACATGTGGGAAGAGATTCGGCGGTTGATGTGGGACTATGTCGGCGTGATGCGCAGTGACCGGCGTTTAGCAAGCGCCAGGAGCCGGATCGCCCTCATTCAGAAAGAAATTCGAGACTATTACTGGAAGTTCTTGGTCATGACTGATCTGCTGGAATTGCGGAACCTGGCGACGGTCGCCGAACTGATTATTCGGTGTGCAAGCCAGCGCAAGGAAAGTCGGGGATTGCATGCAACTGCTGACTATCCTGACACAGACGACAAAGAGTGGCGACGGGATACCGTGCTGGTTGCTACTGTCCCTGTTCGCCAAACAGAGGAAGCTGGCTCCCTTTCGGGCGGCTCCCTAGGGCAAGCGGGTAGCGGGCGGTAAAGCAGGCGTCACAATAGCCGTCGCCCTGGCCGTTGAGTCCGGCATACATGCCGGCTTCACTCAGATAGGCTAGGCTATCGGCCGTAACATAGCGGCAGATCTCTTCTACGGAATGAGTCGCGCCAATCAGCTCCCGGCGGGTCGGTGTGTCGACTCCATAAAAGCAGGGGCCAGTAGTCGGGGGAGAACTAATGCGTAAATGCACTTCGCTCGCCCCAGCAGCTCGAATCATTTTGACGATTTTCTGACTTGTCGTTCCGCGTACGATTGAGTCGTCTACCACAACGACGCGCTTGCCGCGCAAGACTTCGGCCAGCGCGTTCAGTTTGACTTTGACCCCAAAGTGGCGGATGGACGATTGGGGCTCAATAAAGGTACGGCCGACATAATGATTACGGATCAGACCCATTTCAAAGGGCAGCTTGGATTCTTCGGCATAGCCGAGAGCGGCGGGGTTCCCAGAGTCTGGAACGGGAATTACGACGTCCGCCGGCACAGGAGATTCCTTGGCAAGCTGATGGCCAAAGGCTTTCCGGGCTTGGTAGACGTTTTGCCCGAATATGGCGCTATCCGGCCGTGCAAAATAGACATGTTCAAAAATACACTGGGCTGAAGATTCGCGTGGGAACGGAGAATGCGAAGTCATACCGTGCACGTCGAAGAGCAAAACTTCTCCGGCCTGGACATCACGTTCATATTGCGCACCAATCAGATCCAGGGCACAGGTCTCAGAGGCCACCACATAACCTGTGTGCCCCGGGTGCTGCAGTCGACCCAATACGAGGGGCCGGAATCCGCGCGGATCACGTGCGGCGACCATATGGTCTTCGCTGAGAAACACGAGGGAGTAGGCTCCTCGCACCTGGGCTAACGCGTCGATAATACGGTCGATTGGCGTCGGTGCCTGCGAGGCGGCGATGAGGTGCAGAATGACTTCCGTATCAACCGTAGACTGGAAAATAGACCCGCCCGCTTCGAGCCGAGCACGCAGTTCTTCGGCGTTGACGAGGTTGCCGTTATGCGCAATTGCCAACGAGCCATGCGTGTACTTCGCCAGCAGGGGCTGGCTATTTTTGATGGCGGTCGAGCCTGCCGTGGAATAGCGATTCTGCCCAATTGCACTCGGCCCCTCTAAGCGACGAATCAATTTTTCATCGAAAACGTCGGCTACCAGCCCCATCCCTTTATGTGTCAGCAGGGTCTGGCCGTTTGATGAGGTAATACCTGCGGATTCTTGTCCCCGATGTTGGAGTGCGTACAACGACAGGTAAGCAAGATTGGCGGCTTCGGGATGACCATAGATTCCAACCACCCCGCACTCCTCATGGAAGCGATCGAACACTTCGTGGGCTTGGTCGTGCATTACACTATCCCTCCCCGCTTACGTCAGCTTGTGGGCAAGTGCCGCTCGCCACTGGTTGCATAAGGACGCCGCTGAGATTTTGAGATGGTCCGAAATTTCTAGTTCTGTTCCGCCGACTTCGCCCAAGACGGTATAGGGCAGGCTGTCTGGTTGTAGTAGCTCCTGGAGCCGGGGCCAGCGATCTGGCTGGACAGAAACAACGACGCGTGACTGACTCTCCCCAAAAAGCAACGCGTCAGGGCGTAGGTCACCCTGCAGCGACACCCGAGCGCCCAGGGTGTAGTGAGGATTGGTTATGCAGGATTCCGCCAGCGCGACTGCTAGTCCGCCTTCTGCGACATCATGGGCAGAGGAAAAGAGGCGTTCTCGACAAGCCTGCAAGCAGAGTTGTTGCAACTGCTTCTCACGCTCCAGATCAAGCATGGGAGGAACGCCACGCTCTTGCTCGTGTATAACGGCCAGATACTCACTTGCGCCAAGTTCTTCATGTGTTTCTCCTAACAACACGATGATATCGCCTCGGTGCTTAAACCATTGGGTGACATGCTGGGTGACATCTTCAAGAATACCGACCATAGCAATCGTCGGTGTCGGGGGAATCGCACGCCCATCTGTTTCATTATAGAAGCTCACGTTGCCACTGACTACAGCCAGATCCAGAGCCTCACACGCATCACGCATACCGTTAATCGCCTGAGTAAACTGCCACATGACCTCGGGTTTCTCAGGATTTCCAAAATTCAGACAATCGGACAGGGCGATAGGCTTGGCGCCGCTCACAGCAAGATTGCGCGCACTCTCTACCACGGCAATAGCTGCTCCACGGTAGGGATCGAGCGCACAGTAGCGACTATTGCAATCCACGCTTATCCCGATACCTTTATCTGACTCTTTGAGCCGAATAATGGCGGCATCAGACCCCGGTTGAACAACCGTATTGCCGCCAACGAGGCAATCGTATTGCCGATAGACCCATTCTTTGCTGGCAAGATTGGGAGCCGTTAGCAGCTTGGTGAGGACTTCGGCAGAGTCTGCAGGCAAGGGGAGGGCTGTCAGGTCAAGCTGCTGCCGCTGAATTAAATCGGCAGGTTGTTGCGCACGACGTTCGTAGACGGGGGCTTCTGAGGTAAGGGCAGGCACGGGAATGCGAACCACCTCTTCTCCGTGCCATATCGTCCGGAACAGCCCGTCATCGGTTACCTCGCCGATCGCTACTGCCTGGAGATCCCATTTTTCAAAGAAGGCTTTGACTGCGTCTTCACAGCCTTCTTTGGCCACAATAAGCATGCGTTCCTGCGACTCAGAAAGCAGGAGTTCGTAGGGGCTTATCTCTTTTTCTCGCGTAGGGACATCATCGAGGGT
The DNA here is from genome assembly GCA_964495015.1 of uncultured Enterobacteriaceae bacterium. Classification (GTDB taxonomy): domain Bacteria; phylum Desulfobacterota; class Binatia; order Bin18; family Bin18; genus Bin18. The sequence goes on from CAZBUD010000004.1 coordinate 21,813, forward strand.
CAGCACAATACCGGCTTCACCTCGGTCAGCCATTTCGACCGAAGAGCTGGTGAGCCCTGCCGCACCCATATCTTGAATCCCGACAATAAGATCCTGCTGCATGAGCTCTAAGCAGGCTTCAATCAGGACATTCTCAGTGAAGGGGTCGCCTACCTGAACGGCAGGACGAAGTTCTTCGGAGCGCTCGTCAAACTCGCGCGAGGCAAGTAGGCTGGCGCCATGTATGCCATCTCGCCCGGTACGGGAGCCGACATAGATAACAGGATTACCAACGCCGGCCGCCCGGGCGCGAAAAATTCGATCCGTCCGTGCAATACCGAGCGTGAAGGCATTCACGAGAATGTTGCCATTGTATCTGGAGTCGAAGTAGACTTCGCCGCCAACCGTGGGCACGCCGACACTATTGCCATAACCGCCGATGCCCGCCACTACGCCTTTGACAAGCTGTGATGTGCGGGCATGATCGATAGCACCAAAGCGTAAGGAGTTGAGCGAGGCGACGGGCCGTGCTCCCATCGTAAAGACATCGCGCAAAATCCCGCCGACGCCGGTTGCTGCCCCGTGGTAAGGCTCAATGAAAGACGGATGGTTATGGCTTTCGATTTTAAACACCGCAGCTAGTCCATCGCCGAGGTCGACGATACCTGCATTTTCCCCCGGACCCTGTAGGATGGCCGGACCCGTAGTCGGCAAACGGCGCAGTAAACGCCGCGAGCTTTTATAGCTACAATGCTCCGACCACATAACCGAGAATACGCCTAATTCTTCGAAGGTTGGACTGCGGTCCAGGGTTTGGACAATCTGGTTGTACTCGTCGGTTGACAGGCCGTGTTCGTGAGCAAGTTGGAGATCGACCGTGGCGACTGTAGATGGATGTGCCATAATATTAGGTAAAGACTGAGGTAAACAGTTTACGTCCGTCTTCGCCCCCAAGCAGGGCTTCGACGGCATGTTCGGGATGCGGCATAAGGCCGACGACATTGCCGTTTTGATTCGTCACGCCGGCGATATTGTGCAATGTACCGTTCGGGTTGGCTGCGCTCTCTGTTTCGCCCGCTTTGTTCACATAGCGGAAAACAATCTGATCGTTGTCTGTGAGCGATTGCACGGTGTCATTATCCGCGACATAACAGCCTTCGCCATGCTTAATAGGCACGGAGAGACACTCGCCCGTGGAGCATGCAGAGGTAAAATGTGTCCGCGTGGTTTCTACCCGGATCGATACCCACTCGCAGATAAATGACAAGGAACGGTTGCGAACTAAAGCGCCAGGTAGGAGGCCACTCTCACACAGAATCTGAAACCCATTACACACCCCTAGAACAGGTCTACCCGCATTGGCGAAATCGACCACGCTGTGCATAATCGGAGAGAACCGTGCTAATGCCCCGCCGCGTAGATAATCGCCATAGGAAAACCCGCCAGGCAGCACGACGGCTTCGACACCCTGCAAGTCTTGATCTTTATGCCACAGGAGCACGGCCTCTTGCCCCAGAACGGCCTCAAGACAATACTGTGCGTCTCGATCATCATTTGAGCCTGGGAATGTCACAATGCCCCACTTCACGTGGCCCTACTCCTCGACAATCTCAAAGAGAAAGTCTTCGATCACTAAATTTGCCAACAGACGTTGGCACATCTCTTCGACTCGTTGCTCGGCTTGTTGGTGCGACAGCCCCGTGAGTTGGACCTCTAAATACTTCCCCATACGAACCTCGCCGACCTCTGTATAAGCAAGCGCGTGGAGGGACTGAGCAATGGCTTTGCCCTGCGGGTCGAGGATGGCTTTTTTCGGCATGACGTGGACTTTTGCTAGCATCAGTTTTTCTCCGGACTACCAAACACACGCTGAAAAATCGAGCCTGTATGCCGGAGGGCATGGCGCGCATCAAAAAGTTGATTGATCTCCGACGTACTTAAGAGTCTGGTGATATCCGGGTCACGGCGGACCTCGGCGGCAAAGGAGGCATTCTTCTCCCATACCTGCATGGCATTGCGTTGAACCCAGCTGTAGGCTTCTTCCCGAGAAATTCCTTTGCGTACCAAGGCTAGTAACAGATGCTCAGAATAGATGGCTTCGCCTAAAATAGCCATATTCGTTTGCATCCGTTCAGGATGCACGACAAGCCGATCTAGGATCGTCGTTAATCGAGTCAGCATAAAGTCCAGCAGCGTGGTCGCGTCCGGTCCGATGACGCGCTCGACTGAAGAATGGCTGATGTCTCGCTCGTGCCACAGCGCAACATTTTCCAGAGCCGAGAGTGCATACCCGCGGAGGAGCCGGGCGAGCCCGCTCACATTCTCTAACTGCCAGGGATTGCGCTTGTGGGGCATGGCGGAAGAGCCCTTTTGGCCTGGTGTAAAAGGTTCCTGGACTTCAAATACTTCTGTCCGTTGGAGATGACGGACCTCGGTGGCAACCCGATCCAGGGAGCTGCCAATGACTGCCAGGGTCGCAAAAAATGTCGCGTGACGATCGCGGGGAATAACCTGTGTAGAAATCGTTTCTGGTACCAGTCCTAACCGCTCACAGATAAATATTTCGACTGCTGGATCTATATTCGCAAAGGTGCCAACCGCACCAGATATTTTCCCTACTGCAATCTCTTTTCGCGCTTGGCTGAGACGAGCCCGGCCGCGTTCAATTTCCGCAAACCAGTGGGCGACTTTGAGGCCAAAGGTAATGGGCTCGGCATGCACGCCGTGGCTGCGTCCGATCATGACTGTGTCCCAATGCTCTTGTGCACGGCGTTTCAGAACGTCAAGCAAAGCGTCCAGATCGGTCAGAATCACGTCTGTTGCTTCACACAGTTGCAATGCAAATCCGGTATCAATGACATCAGACGACGTAAGCCCAAGATGGAGAAAGCGTCCTTCTTCTCCGACGCTTTCCGCCACCGACGTGACAAAGGCAACCACATCATGCTTGACCTCGGCTTCGATCTCCTGCATCCGAGGAATATTGATCCGGGCGCGCTGTCTCAGCTGAGGAATCACCTCTGGTGGGATTTCGCCGCATTGTGCCAATGCCTCACAGGCCAGCAGTTCGACTTCAAGCCACTGGGCAAGCTTGTTGTTCTCTGACCAGACGCGGGCGAGTGCCGGACGAGTGTAGCGTTCGATCATGAGCGCAGTGCTATCAGAACTTCGACTGCCACCAAAGAGGGGGTTACTCGCTCGGCCGGACCTGAAGAAAGACAGAAACTGCTTAGTATTTCCCTATCATCAAGAAACCTACACAGGGAGAGAAAGGGTGTTGCAATCACACCAGAGGACGGATAAGTCAATAGCTCCCTACCCAGATCACACAGGGACAGGAAAACGAGGCGGCGTACCCAAGTGGCTAAGGGAGAGGTCTGCAAAACCTTCATTCACCGGTTCGAGTCCGGTCGCCGCCTCTCACCCCCCCTCTTTGCCAGTACCTGCTGTCTTTGGTCCAAAACACACGCCTCGTTCTGAATTGTCGATGAAATTGAGTAAATAATGAACATCTTCAGATGGAGATTGATGCCGAAGCTGTTCGGCTTTTTTCCGGATATTGCCGCGCTTCCCGAACAGCGTAGAGAACGCCTGCCTAAGGGCCGAAATCCGCTCCTGGCTAAATCCGGCACGACGGAGACCGATTGCGTTGAGACCACGGACGGTGTGCGTGCCATCCATAATACAAAACGGCGGTACGTCACGGCTCGTCCGGGACAACCCACGGAGGAGTGCCAACGTGCCGATTCGCACAAATTGGTGAACCACACAGTTGCCTGAGACAAAGGCATGGTTTTCCACGTGCACATACCCGGCAAGTAGCGCCCCGCCAGCGATGATGGTGTGGTTCCCGATCGTGCAGTTGTGGGCGACATGGGCATGCTGCATCAGATAGTTATCATCCCCAATAGTCGTCGCACTGCCAGCTTTGGTACCACGATGGATTTGGCTCTGTTCCCGGATGATGTTGCGGTGGCCAATCTTGAGAAAGCTCTGCTCGCCCTTATACGTGAAATCCTGGGGAGTATGGCCGATCACCGCCCCCATGTGAATTTCATTATCTTCTCCAATGTCAGTCCAACCGGTCAGGACTGCATGCGCGAGAATACGCGTTCCCCGTCCAATGCGGACGGTCCCATCGATTACCACATAGGGGCCGATCTCGACGCTGGGATCAACCTCAGCCTGAGAGCCAATAATGGCTGTAGAATGGATAGGCATGCGCGAAAAGCGGTCCTATGAAGGCTTAGTTGAGTCATCGACAGAAGAATCCATTTGCTCTGCCTTTTCACCAAGGATGCGGTAGTTATCACTGGCCCAAGCGCCAAGGTCGAGCGTGCGACAGCGATCTGAACAAAAAGGACGGTAGGGATTATCCTGCCACGGGGCTTCTTTCCGGCAAATTGGGCACTTTCCGATGCGCATAGAAGCCCATATCGGGAGAGAGCGAAAGCGGGCGACCGGACTTGAACCGGCGACGTCCAGCTTGGGAAGCTGGCATTCTACCACTGAATTACGCCCGCTCTGGATCCTGCTCTGTCCTTACTCTAAGGATATTTAGGGAAAGGCTGGAGTATTGTCAAGGAGAAAAACCCCGGCCTCGTCCTACTCTCCCACAGCATTTCACTGCAGTACCATCGGCGCTGGAGGGCTTAACGGCCGTGTTCGGGATGGGAACGGGTGTGGCCCCTCCGCCATTGAGACCGGGGAAATTTTCTGAAAACCTTAGTAGCTAGCCTGTCGCATGCTGTCAAGCCTATACCTTGACTCGATTTGGGCAGACTCTTAAGATCGGGCGCCTCGCCATGAGAAATTCCATGAGAAAACAGATCTCTACTATTTTTGAAGCCAGCATAGCTGCAAAACAACAATTTTTACAGACGCATTCCGATGCTTTGATAAAAGCGACTGAAGCGGTTCTCAAAAGTATCCAAACGGGTGGGAAGATTTTGCTGTTTGGCAACGGCGGCAGTGCGGCTGATGCCCAACATATTGCCGCGGAGTTTGTGAATCGCTATCTGATCGAGCGGCCGCCGCTGCCTGCCCTTGCACTCACGACTGATACGTCTGCCTTGACTTCTATTACCAACGACTACGGCCCTGACGATGTATTTGCTAAGCAAGTACAAGCACTTGGGAGATCTGGTGATATCGCTATTGCGATATCCACCAGTGGCAACTCAACGAATATTCTTCGGGCCCTTAAGGTGTGTCGAGAATTGGGGATGTCTACGATTGGTTTAACAGGTGGGAACGGAGGAGAAATGGCGGCCTACGTTGACCTCTGCTTGTGTGTATCCGCAACAAGCGTGACCCCCCGGATTCAGGAGACTCATATTCTGATCGGCCATGTGATCTGTGAGCTGGTCGACCAAATACTGTACGGAGAAGGGCTTGCATAGCCGTGGCCGTTCGTAAATATGCGTGCAGTGCCTGGGGAGCAAGATGAAATTCCCCCCGATTGATCCACATCAAGCTGTAACCTATCCGCTCAACCAACGCAGCAGTAAAGTTGCTGTCCAAGGCTTTGGGCGTCCGTGGAGAACTGGGGAGACTTTGGGGGACTTTCTGCGTTCTCTGCCCGGCATTTTGGCTGCGGCTGACATGAGTGAGATTGTCCGACGGATAGCGACAGCCGTCCAAGCCGGGCGGCCGGTGGTGCTGGGTATGGGTGCACATCCGCTCAAAGTGGGGCTTTCTCCACTTATTATTGATCTGCTGGAGCGCAATATTATATCTGCCGTTGCCATGAATGGGGCCGGAATCATCCATGATTTTGAGCTTGCCTACCAAGGGGCGACCTCTGAGGACGTTGCGGCCAACTTAGATACCGGCCAGTTTGGTATGGCCCGGGAAACTGGAGAAATCTTGAATGCTGCGATCCGAACAGGAGTCAAAGAAAAAGGACTCGGTATTGGCCGCGCAGTGGGGGACCGCATCCAGGCAGAGCAATTTCCGCATGGTTCTCTGAGTGTGCTCGCCGCCTGCGCCCGTCTCGATGTGCCGGCCTGTGTTCATGTCGCGATTGGAACGGATATTATTCATATGCATCCACAGGCTGATGGCGCTGCGATCGGTCAAGGCAGTCTACGTGATTTTCACCTCCTGACGTCCGTTGTCGCCCAACTGGAGGGAGGAGTTTTTATCAACCTTGGCTCAGCTGTCATTATTCCTGAAGTTTTCCTCAAGGCTCTGTCTCTAGCGAGGAATCTGCGTTATCCTGTCAAGGCATTTACGACAGTCGACTTGGACTTCATTCGGCACTACCGGCCGACGGTTAACGTCGTGCATCGTCCTACCCAACAAGGCGGACGCGGCTTTCAGTTGACCGGACATCACGAAATTCTCTTCCCCCTCTTGTGTGCGGCTGTCTTGGAAGAGTTGGAAGAGCTTGGGAGAAATTGAAAGAGCTTGAGGTTAACTGCCTCGTCCCGGAACTAGATCGAGATGGGTGGGGGTGCAGCAGAGATGCGGGCCTGGCAGAAGTTGTGTACAATCGTTCCGCACTATAAGCCGATCTTGTGGGTTGTCCTGCCATGAAGTTCATGCTTTTTCTGTTGCCTACGATCCCGGCTACGCTCGCGGATCGTAAAAAAAAACGACCCATCGCATATCACTCGGACCGATGGCAGGCGATGTTTCAGGAGGTCGTTGAGCTTGCACAATTTGCCGAGAAGCTTGGGTTTGATGCCGTCGCCTTCCCTGAACACCACCTTCATAGCGAAGGGTTCGAGATGGGCGCTCCGCCTGAGTTTCTCCTGTATGTGGCGCTCCATACCAAACGTATTCAAGTCGGCCCTATTGGCTACGTTTTGCCTGGCTGGGATCCGCTCCGCTTGGCTGTCACAACGGCGTGGTTGGATCAACTAACGCACGGACGCTCGTTCGTCGGCTTTGCCCGGGGCTATCAGCAGCGCTGGCTGAATCAAATGGCGCAGAAAGTGCAGATCTCCGCAACCACAAGTGATCAGTCAACGTTGGATGAGACAAATCGTCGGGCTTTCGAGGAAGTCTATCACATCCTCAAATTGGCGTGGTCTGACGAGCCCTTCCGCTTTCAAGGCGAATTTTATGAATATCCGTATCCATACGAGACGGGTACCCCTTGGCCTCCAGCCTCTTGGACGCGGGAATATGGAGCCCCTGGGGAAGTCGATAGCCAGGGCAATATACAGCAACTGGCGGTGGTGCCCAAACCGTACCAGAAACCGCACCCTCCTTTGTTCCAGGCGTTTTCGGTGAGTGAATCGACAATCCGCTGGTGTGCCAGGGAAGGCATCACTCCCATGATCATCATGTCCCGACATGAACGGCTTCGACATCTGGCTCAGATATATGCGGAAGAAGCGGGTCGATCCGGACGATGGCTCCCGCTTGGGTCGAATATCGGTGTCCTGCGCCAGATCTATTTTGCGGATAACGTCCGGGCAGCCGTACGTCTCGCCGAGAACGGCATAGTTGGTGTGGGATACAAGAAATTCTGGGGCCATTTTGGTTTTTGGGAGGCTTTCCGATTCCCAGAAGATGAATTCGAATATCCGAGCGGGGAAAAACGTCTTCCTCCTGATGAATGGACAGTTGAGCGCATGATGCGGGCAAACTACCTCTACGCAGGCTCGGTTGATGATGTGGTGAGAGGAATAGACGCATTAGTCGATGTAGCCAATCCGGAATGGTTTGCGTGGTTATTTGACCAAGGGCTGCTACCTCAGGCAGAATTGAGGAAACAACTTGAAATCTTTGGGGAATACGTCCTGCCCCGTTACCGCCAAGGATGGCTGGAGGGGGCGTGTTTCGGATGAGATCTCTGGTCTCGCAACCAAGCTGAGCCTGAGAAGAAGACCTACGCGAGCACGGCGAACGAGAGCCTGGCATGCCACAATTCCAATACCAAGCGACAACGCCGCAAGGTAAGACCATTGAAGGGGTCATGGAGGCCGGGGAAGAGCGTGCCGTGGTCGCTTGGCTGCATGAGCAGGGCTATTTACCCCTGCAAGTTGCTCTACCTGGGCGCCAGCAGTCCAAGACCACACGGACACGGCTGTCTTTTCCGACTCTGCCGTGGAGCGGCCGGGTCACGCAACGTGACTTGCTGTTAGTGACGCGTGAATTGGCAACGTTGATTTCGGCTGGGCTACCACTCGATCGTGCCCTGTCTGTGCTCACCGGGCTTACTGCAAAAGCCGAGCTCAGCAAGGTGGTAGACGAGATTCTCAAAGCAGTGCAGCAGGGGAAATCGCTTGCGGAAGCATTAGCCGAGTATCCCGAAATATTTCCACCGCTGTATATTAATATGGTGAAAGCCGGTGAAGTGGGCGGTTTTCTTGAGACCGTCCTGCAGCGACTGGCAGAATATCTTGAACAGGCGCAAGAGGTGCAAGAAGAGATTAAGTCGGCCATGGCCTACCCGGCCATCTTAGTACTCGTGGGAGCCGGGGCGATTTTTTTTATGTTCGTGGTTATCTTGCCTCGTTTTGCCGGCCTGTTTGCCGATAGTGCTCAAGCACTCCCAGCCTCAACGCAGTTTATGCTGGCGGTGAGTGGGCTTCTGCGGTCCTATTGGTGGCTTTTGCTTCTTCTTGGCGCGGGGGGTTGGTTGGGCTGGCGCCAATACGTGGCGACTCCGCACGGACGCCTAGCGTGGGATGGCTGGTGCCTACGTATTATTCTGCTGGGCCCGCTGTTACAGAAACGGGAGGTGGGACGTTTTGCCCGAACGCTGAGCACCCTACTCAAAAGCGGGGTGCCCCTTCTGCAGGGGTTGGAGGTCGTTGAAGCCGTTGTCGGCAATCGGGTTATCAGTCATGCCGTCACAGATGTGCGGGCCGGTATTCGGGAGGGGCAGGGCATGGCCGACCCCCTTGGGCGGACGGGCGCATTTCCGACCTTGGCTCTCCAGATGATTGCAGTAGGTGAGGAAACGGGCCGGCTGGATGAAATGCTCGGGCAAGTTGCCGATTACTTTGAGAAAGAGACACGGCAACAGATTCGCCGTATGACCTCGCTTGTCGAACCGGTTCTGTTACTGACTATGGGATTGCTGATCGGCTTTGTGGTGATTTCTATGCTTGTGGGCATCTTTAGTATGAACGAGATGGCATTTTAAGACAGAGAAAGGAGAGGGGCATGGCAAAGAAGAAGAAGTCTGACGGTCGCCAAGCCGGCTTTACGTTAATCGAACTCTTAGTCGTCATGGTGATTATGGGCTTGCTTGTGGCGCTCGTTGGTCCAAATCTGCTTGGTCAAGTTGATAAAGCCAAACCGAAGACTGCACGTACACAAATCGAGAACTTTGCCACCGCCGTTGAGATGTTCAAATTAGATGTTGGCCGCTATCCAACAGAGGACGAAGGACTTGAAGCCCTCCGGCAAGACCCCTCCGGCGTGAAGAGATGGGATGGTCCGTATGTCAAGAAAAAGATTCCCGAAGATCCCTGGGACAAGGCCTATGTCTATCGCACTGCCGGCCGGGATTTTGAGATCCTGTCGTATGGGGCTGATGCGGCAGAAGGAGGCTCCGGCCTGGATGCCGACATTCTCAGCTCTGAATAAGGGGTTCTTAGGTGGATCTGGCCGCGACCGCGCAGCGTCTCTCTAAGATCGACTATCTTGACGGCCTCGGCATTGCTGTTGGGGCGCGAGAGGTAAGTTTCGTTCATAGTACAAAGCGCTTCTTTCGGATTGCCCTCCACAAGGTCCGGACCGTACCATTGCCGGAAGATCGCGAAGGCCGCCTCTCGGTTTTGGGCAACGCGTTGGCAGATTTTCTCGCTGTCATTGAAACGATTCCGGACCAAATTGTTCTGTGCCTGCCTCGCAAGGAAGCCAGCGTGAGCCGGCTACTCGTGCCGGAAACCGCACGGAGTTCATTGGAACAGGTAATCCGATACGAAGTAGAGCGACTTTTGCCCTTCCGCGAGGATGATATTTATTACGATTATGTGACCACTGAAGTTGGGGGAGAAGAACAACGGCTTGGCATTGTAGTTTTCTGTTTTTCTCGCGAGGATGTTGACCCTGTTGTTGATGTATTAACCGCAGCCAACGTGCAGCCACAGATCGTCACTTTGAGCAGTGCAGCCCAGGCGACAACGTTACTCGCGTGTTCCCCCGTTTCCGAAGCGCAACAGGTCCTCGTTACTCGAGAGAATGGCTGCCTCGAACTGAGTTTCCTCGACAAACACCAACTGGTTGCAAGCCAGACTGTGCCGGTTAGTCGTGTGCCGGAGCTGGCTGCGTTTACTGATATCCTTACGCAAAGTATTGCGCGGAACTTTCCGGGTAGTGCTCCTGATTCCACGCCGATATTTAGCTGGGATGATAATCGTTCTCTCCCACTCACGGTAGACGCTGAACGTGACCTGAAAGGCTTGGCCCAGGAACAGTTTGTGTTGGGAGAGGAAGAATCCTTAGAACCCTTTTCTACGGCCATTTGTTCCGCCTTGGGAGCGGCGTTACAAGCCGTCGGCGAGGGAGGGCAGATTAATGTGCTACCCGTGGAAAGACGAGCACGTCGAGAAAAACGGCTCTCTCCACTGAGCCTCGTTTTGGTTGGCAGTATTCTTTTGCTTGGGATTGTGTGGGCCGCAGAAATCATTCTCCAAGATCGGCGAACTTTACATGCGTTAAGCGAGCAGATTGATACTCTTGATCCTGAGGTCCGTCGTATCCAGGACCAAGAAGACGAAGCCCAGGGCTACCACGACCAGCTCCAAACGCTTCGTACGGCTACCGGCATTCGCCTGACCGCTTTGTTGAATGAATTGTCTGGTCTGATCCCTAAAGAGGTCTATCTGACGACGTTTCGCTTCAAGAAGAATGGAGAGGTGGAGCTGGTGGGCATTGCGCAAACGGGCTCGGCCTCTGATTTAGTGGCGATCCTTGAGGCGTCTGCGTGTCTGCAGAACGTGGCCCCCAAAGCACCGTTCACAAAAACGCCCCACGGGGGAGAAACCTTTACCCTGGGGGCACAGGTGAGCCCATGCGGTTAGGGGCTGTGCGGGCGGTATGGCAGCGGCTCTCGGCTCGCGAGCGTAGGTTAGCGGGTTTTGCCGTGGGCGCGCTCCTACTCGTCGGTATTCGGTTTGGCATTATTGCGCCGTATTTGTCGTACACGGCGCGGCTCGAAGCGACGATAGAGCGCGATCTGCAACGTATTGCAAAAATGCAGCGTCGACAGGCCCGCGCTAGTCAGGTCCGAGAACGCGTTCAGGTATTGGAGAAACGTTTCACCGTAGCCAAACAGCAGCTCGTTCCCGGCGAAACACCGACGCTCGCCGCAGGCAACCTTCAGGCGCACATCCAGACACTCGCGGATGAAAGCGGACTCCAAATCATTACAACGCAGGTGATGCGAACGGACACGCTTGGTCCGTTTCGGACGATTGCGGTGCAGATGACCTTTCGCGGCGATACGCTTGCTATTGGGGACTTTCTTTCAGGCGTTGAGTATGGCGACAGACTCCTTGCTGTGTCGCGATTAGATGTTCGGAGTACCGGTCGTCACGGCATAAGAACAGGACGAGTCCGATCTGCTCAGCGAACACGTCCACCACTCACTATTACTCTTGAAGTTGAAGGAATCATGCAGAGGATTCCAGCGTCGAATGAGCAGTGAGGCGAAGGTATGCGGATTCGGCGCTTTTTACACCTTATCCTTGGAGTCACGGCCTTGTGCCTGGTGTGGCAGATTGTGACGACCTGGAACCGTACTCCGCCTGTTGTCCATTCCGCTCCGGGTCCTGGCAGCGAAGAAGACGGCGCGCTGATTGCCCTTCCGGCTCGACCTGCCCGGGTTGGGCGACACTTGGCGAAACAGATTGCCGACAAAGACCTCTTTGCTCCGGAGCGACAACCGCCTGAGGTGGCATCGCAGAGCAGTACTCCAGCCGAACCTGAACCTGTGCCTGCTCCATCCCACCTCACGCTCGTCGGGGTGTTTCTTGCCCCGGGACGAGAGGAAGCCTTTCTCGCCGACTCCTCACAGGCAAACAAAGTGACTCGGGTGCAAAAAGGCGAGCAGATTGATCGGTATCGCCTGACCAAGGTCACCTCCTCCCACGTAACGCTCTCGCTTGGACCGGGCGCTGGAGAGGTGGACCTCGCCTTACAACTGCTCAACAGTCAGAATGCAAAGAAAGTACCTAGAATCCTACCTACGAAGTCACAAGCACAGCCCAGGGCTGGACAGACAAATGGGAAACAGGCGAGTCGTGAAGCAAAAGAATCAGCCCCCGACGTGTCGGTCGAGGTTCGACAGCAAATCCAAGAAATGCAACGGCGCTTGCGCCAGATCCGCCGTCAAGCTGCTGGTAAAAATACCACGCCAGCCGGACGCTAAAGAATATCGATCGGGAGTGGGAAAGAAGTGAGGACAAGCGAGGTGGGGATGGTACGGAGCTGGAGCATCGTTTTTTTATGTGCGCTCTTACTGGTCGCGCCGCGTGAGGGCCTGGCCCAGGACGTCGCAAGTTCTCCGCCGCCAGCGAGCGGCGATGAGGACTGCGTTCCTGTTGGTGATAGCGATCTCATCGAGTTTAATTTTGAAGGCGCCGATATTCGGGAAGTGATCCAAGGGCTGGCAGCAGGGCTGTGTATCCACTATTCGATTGACCCGCGCGTGCAAGGCACGGTGACCATTCGTACGGCGAGGAAAATTCAAGGCCAGCACTTGTTTCGTCTCTTTCATCAGATCCTGCGGACGAATGGCGTTGCGGCGGTGAAGATGGGGGAAGTCTACCATATTGCTCCTGTCGAAGAGGCCAAAACCCGTGTTCCGTTGTTAACGCAACGGCGCGGGCGGCAAGCTGCGGTATCTCAGGATGAATTCGTCATTGAACTAGTCAAAGTCGAATATCTGGCGGCCAGGGAAATGGCCGAGATTATTCAGCCTTTTGTATCGCCAGGTGGCGACGTGGTGGCCTATCCGCGCGGAAACCTGATTATCCTGACCGATTTGGCTTCGAACGTTGGGCGGCTGAAAGAGCTGATTGCCGCTTTTGATACAGATACGTTCCGGGAACTCCATGCCCAGGTCTACCGGATTGAACATGTCGGTGTTGAGGATATTGGTAAGGAGTTGACGGATGTCTTGCTGCCCTACGGTGTCACAGCGCAGAGCGCAGAAGAACGTGGGGTGTACATTATTCCGCTTCCTCGGCTGAACTCGCTCGTAGTGATTGGGTTTAATAACGAAATTTTTAACCAAGTAGACACGTGGATTAAGCTCCTTGATGTGCCGCCTGAAAAAGGCGGTGGCCGCACCGTGCATGTCTATGCGGTGGAGAATTCGAAGTCAGCGGATCTGGCCGACGTACTGAGCGATTTATACGGCGGTGGGGGCGGTCGAAGCAGTCGAAGCCGTCGAAGTGGTCGAAACAGTCGAGGGAATGAAGAGCAGGGGGCAAGAGAAGGGGGCAGTAGCCGTGGCTCCAACCGGGAAAGCGGTAGCGCGCGCTCTTCGAGCGGCAGTGGTTTGGGATCAGGCGGGTCTCGAGGTGGACGGGGTCGAAGCGGGGGGCGCAGTATTGTGATTGAGCCCAAAGAAGGCGAGCCGTCAATTTTTAAAGAAGAAGTGCGGATCGTAGCTGATGAAAGTTCGAACTCGTTGATTATTTTGGCCACACCACGCGATTACGAGAAAATCCGAGGGGTTTTGGCCAAGCTCGATGTGGTTCCCCGGCAGGTCTTGATCGAAGCCATCATTGCCGAGGTGACGCTTGATGACGACCTCCAATTTGGTCTTGAATGGGCCCTTGCCAATGGCGGACTAAGCAGTGGGGGCAGCACTGATGCAGAGGGTGGTACGACGACGGGCGGCGGTAACGTCTTCACTTCCCCTAATGCCGCCCTGACAGGGGCCAAACGTGCGGCGGGTCTCGGGAGCACAGGCTTGGTTTCGTTTATTACCAACCGAGATGAATTTTTTGCTGTCCTGACTGCCGCGAGCACCAAGTCTCATGTGAATATCCTAGCCACTCCGCATGTCCTTGCCGTGGACAATCAAGAGGCCACTATTCTGATCGGTGAAGAGATCCCCATCTTGACGTCGACCCAGCAGAGTACCTTAGCGGCTGCCAATATTGTCTCGAGCATTCAGTATCGAGACACGGGTACGATTCTGAGAATCCTGCCCCAGGTCAACTCCGCAGGCTTGGTCAATATGGAGATCACCCAGGAAGTCAGTAATGTCGGGGTGACGTCGTTCGGAGATACCGGTTCGCCGAGTTTCACTAATCGTGAAGCGGTAACAACGGTGGTGGTGCGCGATCGCGAGTCCATCCTCATTGGCGGTATTATTGACGAGCGGGTCGAGCGCACCCGTAGCGGAATTCCCTTTCTCATGGACGTTCCGGTGCTTGGTCGTCTGTTTCGGATGGAACAAGACAAGCGTAAGCGCACAGAACTGGTGATCTTGATTACGCCATACGTGATTCGCGATCGGAACGAAGCACAGTTGGTGACGCAAGAGTTTACGGGCCGGATCCGCAAACTCAAAAAGATGATCGACAGAGCACGCCAGCCGAGGCGGGATACGCCGCCGTCCGCGTCAGCGCAAGAAGCAACACGTTAGAGCAACTTGCAGTTGTGTTTGTGTTGGGGGGACAGACTCAGAAACCCCTCCCTGACCCCCTCGATAAGCATATCTTGAGGGGCGACTCTAGGTGAGGTGAAGAGCCTTGGAAAATCATATGAAAACTGTATTGGGCAGGATGATTCTGGGCAGAAAGAAGGGGGTGCGAAGATTCGGAGTCTTTTGTCTATTGGCAATCGTGATTGCCGCCGCATACGCGAATGCGCTGGAGAATGGTTTTGTTTTTGACGATTACCCCCTTGTGGTGGACAATCCTGCTCTGCCTCGTCTTGCCGCCGACCCGAGCCTCGCGTTGACACCGGGGGTGCTCGGGCATCGACCCATGCGGACACTGTCCTACGTTGTGGACTATCATCTCGGCGGGGTGCAAGCTGGCCAGCTCGACGCCTGGATCTTCCATTTGAACAATATCGTCTATCATTGGTTCACTGCCTGTCTTGTTTTTCTGATTGCCTTCCGCTTGACCAATATCCGGAGACATTTGAGCGGTGCACAGTCTGAGAGCGAGGATGGTCTGCGCTGGCAACCGGCTGTCTTCACCGCGTTGCTGTGGGCTTTGCATCCCGTCCAAGTCGAAACGGTGACCTATATCTCCGGTCGGCGGGATATCTTAACCACGCTGTTTTTTTTGTGCGGCTTCTGGGCCTTTCTTGGTTGGCACGAGCAACGGACAATCGGGAAACGGATAGCGTACTTTTTTGCCATTGCGCTGAGTTATGTTCTCGGGGTGGCAAGTAAAGAAATGGCGCTTACCCTGCCGGTGGTGATGCTGGCCTATGATGCCTTTCGCGCCAGCCGGGTGCAGGAAGTGCCTTTCGGCCTACCCTCTATAGGACAGGCTATGCGAGCCGTGGGACGCGCAATATGGCAACACAAGTTCCTCTATGTACCGCTTCTCCTTACCGGTGCGTATTACGCATCGTATGCGGCGTTCGTGATTCTGCCGACCTCGGCTATTCCGTGGTACGGTGGAGGTATTGTTACGAACTTCCTGACCGTCGCTCGCATCTGGGTGTACTATCTCTTTTTGTTATGCGCTCCGATTCATCTGCTGGCGGACTATACCGGGGCTTTCTCGGTAACCTTGTCGCCGTCCGACCCGTTGTCTTGGCTGGCTGTCTGCTTTCTGTTGTTCTTGGGGCTGCTGGTGCTCGCTGCGCTGCGCTCTTCCTGGTTAGTTGCCTTTGCGCTCGCCTGGATCGCGATTACCCTCCTGCCGGTGTCACATATCATTCCCTGGCCGGAAATGATGGCTGAGCATTATTTGTATCTGCCGTCTGTGGGGTTCTGTCTCCTTGTTGGACTCGGGTTTGCCCACGTCACGCAAAACCGAGCCGAAAATCGTTGGATTTCCATGCTTGGGTACGGAACTTTCGGCGTCTTTGTCTTGGTTTGCCTGTACGTCGCCGTGATGTCGTACGGCGAGACGATGGCAGCTCTCAAGCCGGAGCTTGCCCTCTCCGGGTATACGTTTGGGTTTTATTTTGTGGCCATTCTCGGGGGAGTCTGGCTGACAAATAAAACCGGGGAAGAACACGGGCCGATCGTATTTACTATGCTCGCTGCGAGTGCGCTTGCCGTACTCCTCGCATTTTATAGTGTCCGCACCGTCGCACGGAATCGGGACTGGCACGATGATTTGACGTTCTATAACAAGATGGTTGAGGATAACCCCCTCTCATGTCGAGCCAGGCTTGGGTTGGGCGCTGCCGCGGATCGCAGTGGATTGTCGCGCGTAGCGATCACTCATTATCGGCGTGGGATCCAGTTATGTCCCAATGATCCACGTCTGCATGGCAACGTTGGCGTTACCTACCAAAAATTAAAACTATTAAGCTCGGCAGAGCTTGCCTATAAAGAAGCGCTCCGACTCCAACCGCGGAACTCTGCTTTATGGAGTAACCTCGGCCTTGTATACAGTGAGGCAGGCGAATTCGAACAAGCCTATGAAGCGCTGAAAAAGGCCAAGCAGCTCTCCGGAGGCCGAGATCACGCCGTATACGCTAACCTTGGGATAATGCACGAATTCCAGGGCCAGCACGAGCAAGCGCTTGCCGCCTATCGGAAAGGCCTTCAGCTCGCGCCGACGATTGACTTTTACCGCGAAAAAGTTGAGTTCCTGCACGAAAAGCTTGCACAGGAGCGGTCCGGCACGCTGAAGACTGTGCAAGAGTGAACACAGGCCACGGGCTAGTCAAACTGAGCTGGTGCAGTCCAGCAGCCTGGACAGTCGTATTCGCATAGTGAGGCTAATCCGTGGCGAATATGGCAGCTTATTCCCGGCAAGATTTTCCTGTCCGTACGCGCCTCCATACGCTGAGCCAGAGCAAAGCCTCTTTGCTACGCTATACTGCCCGTTTCCCTGGCACAACTTTTGGTTTCTACCTGGAACCGGCCAGAGCCACGGCCGTGGGGGGTATTGTGCGAAGCCAGAGCAGTCCGATTGGTGTTCGCCCGGGTGTGTCGATTCCGAGCCAAGATCTAGAAAAAGCGCTGCAACCCTTCCTAAGATGAACTGCAAAAGGACTTTGCGGACATGCTAACCGCACTCATACAGGAGGTCGTTGAGGATGTACGAGCAGGCGGAAGCTTTTCCACAGGCCCAACGGCGCCCGCAGCTTCACCTGCTGAGCACACCGCTGCCAGCCAGCAGGGCCCAGTCTTTTCCCCGGATGTTGCTGCGGCCCCGTCGCCAACTAGTCAACTGCCCGAGCCTCGTTGCGGAGACGGATTATGGTCAGACATTTGTGCGTATGATGTGGAGATTCCTCAGCAGGGGATCCACGCCGGCCAACTCGCGCTTGGGACCAATTGTGCCCAATTGGATGGGGCTGGATAATCCGACCGCCGTGTTCGATCCGGCCCGTATTCCAAGCTGGGATGGCAATACTCCCCCAGGCGTCCCTGCCATGCGGTGTCTTTTTGTACCTCCAGCGGCAGCCTGGGCTAGTAGGGTTTGAACGGTACAGTGTGGGATGCTGCTGGCCGTATCCGCGACAACACGGTTTGACAGGTGGTCGCGGATGCCAATGGCCTGAGTCTGGCCGATGCTATGGATGCCGTTCAAGCCAACGTATCCCAAGCGAGTCGGCCACTCACTTTGGGTGAAGTGCGAGCACTCTTCGTGGGCTTTCGTGGGCTATAGTGGTGCGCCGCAAAATCCGTATCCTTTCTATTTTGAGTCCCAGGGGGCCCGCCAAGCCCAGGCAGCGCTGGCGCTCCAGAATTCCCCGTATGGTTTTAGTCAAGGCAAAAACGTACCAGAGACGAGCCTGCCGACCTGGAACGGGCGGTTGCCGAGCGGTATTCGTGCCGGTTCGACCCCTTTTAGAAAACGACAGGGGCACTTGCCTTCCTTGGTATGGACGGCAAAGCATTTCATCCGACAGACTCGAGTCAGGATAATCTCTTGGCCGGCCGTACCTCTTTACGCTTAGAATTGTCACAAACAGATTTACTGCGTCGGATGCGTACCACAAGCGAACTGGTCGGCCGGCCATTGACGATGAGTGAAGTGTATGCTGGGGTAGCGAGGCTTGGAGCGCCGCCGGTCAGCATCACCGCCTAGACAGTACAAGGAATCTACACTTGACACCTTGTCCGGCCTTAAACTACAATGATTTTAAATCCTTGAGAGAGTAGGAAGAGAGCAGGCGTTGATGGGGGTGTCCTTGTGTTATCGACCCGTGGTACGAGCTTCCGTACTGGGAGTTCTGCTCGTGTCTACGCTCTTTGGGTCGTGTCAGTCTGAACAGACAACGCTTGGTGCGCAGTCACTTGATCAACGAGTGAGATTATTTTGGGAAGCGCGTATGCAGGGGGATGATCTCAAGGCCTATACATACGAATCCTATGCACACAGTGGAGAGAAGACTGCGGCGCAGTACGCGGGAGCGGTGGCCGCGACTCTGGAATATACGGCTTACAGCATTGGTGCGATTGACAAACACGAAAACAAGGCGCAGGTAGAGGTGGACGTGGAGTATCGACTCAACCTGCCGGCGATGGGAACTGTCCCGCTTTCGGCACAAATGAATGAGTCCTGGGTGCGACTGGATGACGGGGAGTGGTATAGGAATGTACGACCCACAATGCCGGGCCAAGGGCCCGGAGATCAAGGCGCATGATGGGCTTAAATTTTGGGTTGACACGCGGGTGGATATCAATTATGGTTCGGTGCGCTTACGGTGCGCGGGACAGAATTAAAGGCGGTATAGAGGCAAGGGCTGGACCGCAGCGGCCACACGCTAGGAGGTGGGGTATGGAGCGAAAATGAAACGCATGCTACATAAGTTGGTAGGGCGGGCCGGCCCTGAGGCTGGTAATGAAAATAGACGGCAAAAGAAAGGGACAATGGAAGAAAGGAGAAACACGATGGAGAGAAAGAAATTCGGCGCGGGTCTAATCGCGCTTGTGGCAGGAATTGCTCTGTCAGCTGGAAGCGCTTTCGCACAATTGGGCTACCTACAGGGTGATCCTTCAATCGGGAAACTGGTTCCATTCTACGAGGTCAGCTCGACGCAGGCGACGATCATGGGTCTGGAGAACGTGGTCACGGGGGCTAATGGTGTCACCGCAGCCTCGAACTTCATCTTTGTCCATGTTGTGATCTTTAACGTGGCCAGCACAGAGATATTTGATGCGACGCTGTGTCTGTCACCATATGACTTCGGGTTTATTATCCTGCAGAATGCGCCGGCCACTGCGGCACAGCTCGCTGAGACCGGTTTCGGCGTTAAGATCCTCGTCGCCTCGGTCACGGGTGACTTTATCCCGACCTCAGGCTATGTGACACTCGCTGTTACCGCTACGGGGACTAGCTGCACGACCGGTATAACGGGCGTACTAGCAGGAAGCCTTGCTGCCTGGACCATTGTGCAAGATGTAGGCACCGGGTTTTTCGGCACGGAGATTCCGACCACTAGTGCCGGTGTGAATGTTACGACCGGCTTAATTACCTGCGCTGGCACAACTTGCCCAGGCCTGATTCCAACCGCCAGCAATGTTGTCGCTCGGTTCGACATTAACCCCACTGTTGGTTCGGTAACAACGATCTATGTTTGGTTTAACTCAAACGGCGCCCTCATTGCGGGCGGGAGTCTCTTCCGCAATGTATCCGCATTCTTGCAGTGCGAGCACGAGCTGCAGATATCCACGACCATCTCGGTGCCGTTCGAGGTCAACGCGATAAACCCGGCTACTCTGGGCGGTGTTGGGCAGTGTACCCAGGCGGGTCAATACCGTGGTGTGTTGCGCTTTGCCATGCCGGACACTGGCTTCCTGTGGTCGCATATCAGCCAGTCTGGTGCCAACTTCCGCATGAACTTCCCTGGTTACAACTTGAGTGCGAACACCTTCATCCCGTAAGCGGTTTGAAGCGGGTCTAAGCGAAAGAAGGCAAGGGCGAGAGTCCTTGCCTTCTTTTTTGTCTGTAATTTGCCAGAAACATGTCAGAGCGGGTTGTTGACAGCCACGACTTGGGTAAGTGCTATAAGCTCTACGCCCGACCTCTCGATCGACTCAAAGAGCTCTTTAGCACTCAGCGAAATCGCTACCATCAAGATTTTTGGGCGCTTCAGTCTGTCAGCTTCAGTGTACATCCGGGTGAGTCGTGGGGCATTATTGGGCGCAACGGGGCAGGAAAATCGACCCTTCTCAAACTGATCGCCGGAGTTACCCGACCGTCCACAGGTAGGCTGACTGTCTCCGGCCGCATTGGGGCACTGTTAGAACTGGGAACCGGCTTCCACCCGGAATACACCGGACGTGAGAACATCTATTTTTCTGCGGCGATGCTGGGGCTTCAGCGGGAGGAAACCGAGGCCATCGTGCCTGGCGTTCTCGACTTTGCCGATTTAGCCGAGTTTATCGACCGCCCAGTAAAAACCTACTCGTCCGGCATGTATATGCGCTTAGGATTTGCGGTGGCGACTAGTATTCGGCCGGATATCCTCATTACTGACGAAGTCCTTGCCGTTGGCGATGAGGCCTTTCAGAAGAAGTGCATTCGCCGCATGGAAGCGTTTCTCGAACAAGGGAAGAGCCTACTGTTTTGTTCCCACAGCATGTACCATGTGCGCAAGCTGTGTCAGAAGGCGCTGTGGCTCGACCATGGTAAGGTGCGCGCGATAGGGGAAGCGGCTGAAGTCACAAACGCGTACGAAGATTATCTGCGTGAGATTGATGCCCGAGCTATGCAGGCTCAAGAAACGGTTCGACAGTCTGCGTATTCCTCCGTACACAGCCGTTTGCGTGGAGTACGTTTATACAATAGTCAGAATCAGGAAACCGTATCTTTTGCTATGGGTGACACGACACGGCTCGAAATTATTGCAGAGACTCCGGACGGTGTTGCGCCGGTCATCGCCGTTGGCCTGGTACGCAATGATAAGACCGCTATTTACGGCATCTTTAGTGATATCGATCGGGTCGAGCCCGAGCGGATTGAAGAACGCACGTTTCGGATTGTGTATGAGCTGTATGACTTGAGCCTTCTGCCCGGCAGTTATACCTTCCGGGCACACGTTCTTGATCGGCCGGCCTTACGTATGTTCGATACGGTTGAAAAGGATTTTTTAGTGCGGGGAGACACACGGGAGATGGGCGTGTGTCGTTTGCCGCATCGCTGGCGTTTCGGATAGAGAAGAGGGCGGAAAGTCGGGAGGAGAAACAGCATGCCTGAGAATGAGCGCTTCCTCGATCATAGACAACGCGCAGCAGCCTTACTCGCCCTTGAAGACGAGTTCGATATCGGCCTGACTGAAGCAGAGGCGCTTCAGGCGGCGCGGCTCTTTTTTTCCCTTGTTGCATCTTCGGCGCTGATCAACACCAAAGCATTAACACAAGAAGTGCACGGCCAACTTTCTCAAGGTGTGCAACTTGGTCAGCTTGCAGGACTTAAAGGTACGGAGCAAGCCGGAGGGACGGTTGAATGATCGTTCTAGGAATTACCGGGCTCTTTCACGATGCTTCTGCGGCCTTAGTCCGGGATGGCGAGCTTGTGGCGTTCGCCGAAGAAGAACGCCTGATTCGGCAAAAACAT
The DNA here is from genome assembly GCA_964495015.1 of uncultured Enterobacteriaceae bacterium. Taxonomy (GTDB): domain Bacteria; phylum Desulfobacterota; class Binatia; order Bin18; family Bin18; genus Bin18. The sequence continues at coordinate 43,427 of CAZBUD010000004.1, forward strand.
GCCCACGGTAAATTCCCCTATCGGGCCATCCAGTTTTGCTTACAGCAGGCGGGCCTTGGTTTCCGCGATCTCGACGCCATGGCTTTCTATTACGACTGTTCCCAGAGCCTGCTCAATGACTGGAAAGTCGAGCCCTTTTTCTCGCATTTCCAACGGGTCCCACATGATCTGGTTGGCTATGTCGAGAACCTGCAGATGATCAGAGCGTACGTTGAGACGTTTGCCAAAGCTGTTGGGGTGCGGCTTGAGGTTCTTGATCACCACGACTGTCACCTGGCGACGGCCTTCTTCTGCTCACCATTTGAACGAGCAAATGTCCTGTCGCTTGATGCTCGTGGGGAGTTAGTGACGGCCGTCCTAGCCAAAGGGGAGGGTGCAACGCTTGCTCCCTTCGCTGAGATCCCGATGCCGCACTCGCTCGGCATGCTCTATTCGGCCGTGACCCAGTTTCTCGGCTTTTCACCACTGGATGGCGAGGGCAGTGTCATGGGCCTTGCGTCCTATGGGGAAGACCGTTTTGCTGATGCATTCGCCGAGATTGTGACTCCGACCTCCGACGGGTTTGTGACGCAACCGAACGATTATTGGTCTCACGCAACCGTTGGCTGGTTGTCCCAAGTGCCGAATGGTCTGACACGTTTTTTTGGCCAGCCCCGCGCCTACCGGAAAAACCCGATTGATGGGACGGACGAACATATTGCGGCCTCGCTCCAGGCCGCTACTGAGCGCATTGGGGCGCATCTGTTTGATCTGCTGAATCACCATACGGGGTTGCATGACTTCTGTCTTGCTGGAGGCGTTGGACTGAACGCGAAGATGAATGGCGAATTGGCCGCCCATCCTGCCGTTCAGAACCTCTATGTGCCGCCCGCGGCTAACGATCCAGGCTGTGCGATCGGTGCGGCCTTTTTGCTGCATGCGCGCGAGACCGGCAAACGTCCCAAGCCCCCTCCGCACGCGTATTTTGGACCGGAATATAGTAACGACGAGATCAAAACTGCGCTGGAGGAGACTGGCGTTACCTATGTGGCCTGTTCCGATGTGACAACGCGGGGGGCCGAATTGCTGGCCGAGGGGAGAATCTTGGGCTGGTTTCAGGGGCGTATGGAAATGGGTCCGAGAGCCCTTGGGAATCGCTCGATTTTGGCCAATCCCGCCCAACCGGCTATGAAAGACCTGGTCAACAACCGTGTGAAGCACCGTGAGTCCTGGCGTCCGTTTGGACCGTCCGTCGTTGCTGAACAGCGAGACCGATATTTCCCCACCTCTGCGCCGGCACCGTTCATGACCAAGGCTTTACCAACCACTGTAGTCGGGCAACGTGATCTTGCCGCCGCCATGCACGTTGATGCAACGGCGCGGGCTCAGATTGTGACATCTGAGGCAAATCCCCGCTTTCATGCCTTAATTAGCGAATTTGGGAAACATACCGGAGTCCACGGCCTGCTCAACACATCCTTCAACCTCAAAGGGGAGCCTATTGTGAACACACCGTACGATGCTATTGCTATGTTCCAGCAGACGGGTCTGGATCATCTTGTTATCGGAGATTTTGTCGTCTCTGGATAGCTTCGCGTGTGCTCTGGTCCGTCGCTATAGGCATGTTGGCATCGCTCACAACACATCGCCATCTCTTAATGACCATGGTCCGACGAGAGATCGGCGCGCGTTTCGCCGGGTCGAGTCTGGGTGGGCTGTGGTCGCTCATTCAGCCGGCCATCATGCTTGGGCTGTACACCATGGTGTTTTCCCTCATCTATCGAGTTCGAGAGGTAGAAGGCGGGCATGGATTCCCCGAATTTGTTTTCTGCGGCCTGTGGCCCTGGCTGGCCTTTCAGGAAGCCTGTGTACGTTCGGTGTCTGCTATTACATCGAATGCGAATCTGGTGAAAAAACTCCAATTCCCATCCGAACTGCTGGTGATTTCTGTCGTCATCTCGAGTTTTGTGGTCCAGGGGGTGGGGTTCCTGCTGTTTCTGATTGGCTTAATGGTGTGGAAAGGGACGCTGTTGGGGGTTGGCGGATTCTTCCTCATCATTCCGATAGGTTTGCATGTAATCTTTGCGATCGGTATCGGTATGCTTTTAGCCTGTGGCAATGTCTTCTTTCGGGACGTCGGGCAACTGGCAGGTGCGGCGTTTACCATGTGGTTTTTTTTCACCCCGATCCTGTACCCCGCCAGCCTCGTTCCGGAAGCCATCCGCACCGTTCAACTTTTGAATCCCATCATCCCTATTATCAATGCGTACCGGTCAATCATCCTTACGGGTATATTTGATCCTGGCATCACGCTAATGTACAGCCTTGGATTGGCGGCTGTGCTTCTGTGGGTGGGAAACTATGTTTTTCAACGCTGCCGTGGGTTTTTCGCGGATTATTTGTAACAGAAAAGCGGCCACACACGGCTCGTGCCAGCTGGGTACGGGATTGTACGGACGGAGAATACGGAAGCTGCACTGACCAGGTAAGACATGCGAGATCACCGATTCGATTACTCTCACTACGAACTGTCGCTTCGTGATCGGCGGTGGAATCGCGATCTGCTGTCCGAACATCTGCCGCGTTTCCAGGGCTGTCGCAAAGTACTCGACTTGGCTTGTGGTTCAGGCGTTTTCTTAGAAATGCTGGCGGAAAACGGCATCCCTGCGGTAGGAGTTGAACGCAACCCCGAGGTCGTTGACTGGGTGAAACGTCAAGGCTGGGACGTAATCGAACAAGACGCTTTAACGTTTCTCGAACAGACCACCCAGACCTATGACGGTATTTTTTGCTCTCACTTTCTTGAGCATCTGCCCTTTGACCAGGTGTTGCGATGTATCGAACTGCTACTCCCCTGTCTCGCGTCGTCCGGGACGCTGGTGATTGTGGTGCCGAACCCGGAGTCAATACGGATGCAGTTGTTCGGCTTTTGGCGCGACCCGGAACATGTCCGATTTTATCACCCTGAGCTGATCGAGGCTGTGTGTCAGCACTATGGTCTCCAGGTTGTGCACACGAATCGGCAGGAAGAACCCTTTGCTATTCCTCCGCTGTCGCTTCCACCATCAAAAGGCACAGGCGCAGGCTCTCAGCCGTGCGCCCGCGGAGGGTGGAAGGAAACTGCGCGAGGCGTGTACTTCAGGCTGCTCCGGACCCTTCGTTTGACCCCGTATGCCGATGTTATTGTCCTTGAGGAGCGCCTACGGCGAGAACGTGAGACTCTGCAAGACGCCTTGGGCGCATGGGCCGACAAAGCGACGTGGGCCATGAACCGGATGTGGGCCTGGCCGGATAACACTGCCATTGTATGTCGTAAGGAGGCCTAACGGTTTCTTCCTTCCCGTGTTGCTCTTGTATGTCGGAATAGCGTATGACTGGCCTGCCAAGCGTGTCGGTTCTGTTAGTGACAAAAAACGGCGAGCGCTATTTAGCTGAACTGCTCGAATGCGTCCAACGTCAACAGGGAGCGTTCCGTCTACGGGAAATTATTGCAATCGACTCCGGCTCGCGAGATCGTACCCTGTCGATCCTCAGACAGTTCGGGGTCCGTATTGTGCAAATTCCGCCAGAGACCTTTGGACATGGACGGACGCGCAATCTGGCTGCCTCACACGCGCTGGCAGACTATCTGGTCTTTCTTACCCAAGATGCAACACCAGCTCGAACAAACTGGCTAGAGAAGCTGCTTGCTCCTCTGCGCGCCGATCCCATGATTGCAGGCGGCTATAGCCGCCATCTGCCCCGACCGGATTGCCATCCAATGGAATGGCGACGTATCATCATGGAGGAATTGTCAGGCCGGGCGCAGTCCTGTCTGAACACCCGGACAGATCCCAGCTACGCTGCAAATCCTGCCCTTTTCTATTTTCTGTCGAACGTGAGCTCTATCCTGCGTCGCTCCATATGGGAGCGGTTTCCCTTCCCTGAGGTGGAGTTTGCGGAGGACCAACTGTGGGCCAAACACGTCCTAGATGCCGGCTATAGAACAACCTTTCGAGCGGATTCCTTGGTGTATCATTCGCATGGATATAGGCCGTGGACGAATTTTCGGCGCCACTTTGATCACGCCCGCGCCGAGCGTGATTTGAACCAGCGTTCGTGTCCGAGCCTGCAGACCGAGTTACGTGCTGCCTGGCAGACGACCCGCAAAGATCTTTCTTTTTGGTGCTGGCAGAAGAAACAGGGTCGTCTACGAGTTGGGCTGCGCTGGGGTGGAGTGGCTCTGGGATGGCACCTGGCGGCGCTAGGCGGGACCTGGCTCGGTGAGCGTAAGAGTCGGCTGGCGCCGGGATTGGTGCAGCGCCTGTCTTTACAGGAAAGTATTAAACGGGGGTAGGTCGCGGGTGGGATTGTGGAAAAGGGCTGGCAGGGAGTGCCTGTTTTTTCTTCAAGGAGGAATTCTGCCGGGGCTCATCCAAGGCACATTACGGGCTCGGTTTGAATGATGGTTTCCGCCTCCACGGATAATCCGGGGGATAGGATAACTCGGATGCAACACCATCTTTTGAGACCGCAAAGACTCGGACCTCTAGGGCCCGGACTTCTAAGTCTGCGGGCCCTTCTAAGCAAAGGGTAAAAAAGAATCCTGCCTGTTGAAATATGGTTGTTTTCAAGGCGGCCACAACGTCGGGCCTGGAATGGGTCGTTTGCCCCGTGTGTATCAGTCGACCATTGACAACAACCCACACCGCATGGGACAGGCTCATATTCCGGATATCGACTGCCCAGCCGCCAAGTTCGAGCTGGTGCTGATCCACCTTCGCCCGGTCAACCCGGCCTTGCAAAGCATCGAGCTCAACTCTGACTTTTTGACCGTCAGGGGAGACGAGTTCCTCACCTGTGCCGGGATAGTCTTGGAGGAGATTCTGAAAAGCCGCTGTCGGACGCAAAAGCACGGTACGTCCAGCCTGTACACAGACGGAGTAGGGTTCAATGTCATTGCTAGACGTGTGGAGAGGGGCTTCAGGAACCACCGTGCACCAGCGCCCGTAGTGGCCGTTGAGTGGAAACGTCCATGGCTGTGTGAGCGACCGAATTGTCCCATTGATTGCCAACGCGAGTGGAGTCGGATTAAACGGAGTGTGTTCTGACTGAATTCGGCCAGTAATGTAGGCAGGGGGGAGAGCGCCGTGTGGATCAGACGGTGTGGATGCTCGGGAAGTGTCGACCCGAACAGCGAGGTTTTCGGCCTCCTGGATAGAGAAATTGCTTGTGCACTGCCCTACGAGGTCGGCATAGGACCTGGTGTCGAATAATTCCGCTTGTCCAGTATCTCCCGAACCGAAAAACTTTCGGAGCCGCTGGCCTAGCCCAGTTCTCAAGCCATTGAGGGGACCTGAGTCCGACGGAAAATGTTTTTTCACATACTCGTAGAGCATGAGGTCCAACCGGTTGTATTCTTTAATAGTGGCACTGGTTGCAGCGTCGATTTCAGGGAAGGGCGGCGTGATGTTCAAACGTGGTATGCGCACCTGTCGCCCCCAGCTCAACCGCTGGGCCAGGATGTTGACGGACGTCCGCAGGCGTTCCGTTAACCCAACGAACTCAAAATGCTGTTCGATGTGCGCAATAGCATTATCCAAAATTGCGCTGTCATCGGTTGTTTCGGTGCCGCCATAACCGCCAATAATCCGGGCCATATGATTATTGGTCTCAACGGAGATCTCGGCCTGGATCATATCTCGGAGCGTCATCCCGCCCTCATGGATGTCTCTATAATGCGGGCTCTCTTTGTGTCGCCGGATGTGATTATAGAGAGAGATCACTCTTGCAATGGGGTGGCGGACAAAGGTGATATAGCGTGGCTCTATGCCGAACCACCGATGGATTCCATACGACGTATGTCCGTATAATACCTTTGCTTTATCAACATCGTGCCGAATCGTTTCGTAGAAGTCCGTACTGTTCGCCTGATAAATATGAACACAGGCATCAGCAGGGTAGGCTTGTTCTACCAGCGCACGCAGAGACGTTCCTGCCGTTTTGGGGATATGCAGGAAAATGAATTTTTCGTGCTGTTGCACCGTATTAACTTCAGTCTGCAGACCGCGAGGAGCCTCGTCACTGAACCGAGTCGACGATTCCCCGGTACGAACAATCCTCACGCGGGCATCTTACTATGTGCATAGTATAGAATACGCGTTTTCGTTTCGAGTGGCTCCCGTTTGCGAATATCGAAGAGCACGGGGATGCGCCGCTCGAAATATGTGAGGTCATTGTCTGTGTAGTGATCCGCTTTATTCCGTAATAATGTTTTGACCATGGGATCGTCTTGGGTGCCGAACTCAATAATAGGCGCTCCGCCACGTTCCGACAGCCACTTAATAATTTTTTTGAGTGGAATATGAGCGTCACTGACCATATGGTGAAGCAACGCAAGATCGAGTATCAGGCCTGGGCTTCCTCGTTCTCTCAACGCTTTCCGTCCGGGTCTACGCTAGCCCAACTTCGGCGAAGGATCAGCGAGATTGCAGATAAGGGGCAAAATTGTTTGCGGCTGCCCATTTTTAGTGACAGATAGAAACGTTCAACAACCAAGGGGTCAATAGCTGTTGCAGTAACGGACTTGGCGTTTTGTGCCGCAGTCTGCGGAAAGGTGCCAGTATTGCAACCTAGATCCCACGCCAGGTCCCACGTCCGGGAAGCGGTGGCGTGCCGAACGAAATCAATTTTGTGCTCTCGCCCGGCCTGCGTATACGGTGTATTCTTTGCGTACCGAGATCACGTGAATTTCGTTTGTTTCCAGCCTAAGCGCCGAATGGGCTGCGTCAGCCGTCTGACATTGGTCTGAATCACATTCTTTTGAAAATCCGAATTATAGAGCTCTCGCTCCATATTCCGATCAGTCTCAGCATAGGCCGGTTGCACTTTGGCCTGAAGCGTAACATGAGACAGTACGCCTGGCCGCAGCACATCGCGCCACGACATCAGACTGGCACGGTCCGCAGGCGTCACCCCGTCGATGCTCCCCAGCAGTCGGGGCTAACATGGATGCCCTTTGTAGGCCTGGACCAAGCGGGTGTGGAGGAAGAGCTGACAGAACCGTCGATATTCGTTCTAAGGCGCGCCGGGATGATGCCGCTCAAAAGACGGGATATCGATAAAAATAGGCTGACTGCCGATCCACTGGATATTGTAGGGCGTCGCGTCCGTAAGGGTCATGTCTTCGGCCGGCGCAGTCTGGACAAGATCCGGGGGTAAGAGCGTGGCATCTTTCAGCATGCTAAACGACCACTCATACGGATAGGAAATAAAGGGAATGGCCTGATGCTTGGGAATGAGTGCCGTTTGCTCGAGGGACATGCCAGGCGTGAGCGCGTCCTGTGCAACAGGCTGGGTGTGAAAAAGCTTCCCCTCGGTAACGAGTCGCTGAGATTGCTGCCGACGATAAGGCCGTCCATTCCTGCATTGTGTGAGAGGTCAACCCTCGGAAGACGTCGTCCTCGGTGTAAAAGACACGGCTCGTCCGGTCCAGGAACGGTCCTGGATCAAAGGTGGGCATTATGAGTGGGTGTGCGGGGGGAGGGAATCGGTTCAGCCCTGTTGCCCTTCCGTTTCGGATGCCGTTCTGGTGTTGCGACATCGCCCCCGGCGACGATTTCGCCCTTGGCGGCGATGTCGCTCTCTTGATAGCCAAGACCCCAAAACGTCCGTTCCTTCTCTATCCAGCTCTATCCAGTTGGAGCCGCGACTCTCCTGATTAGGATCGGTAGTAGCGCATCTTGTTAGAAGCCGCCAATATCGGTACTGTACTGGCCCTTTTTGTCCGGGCCACTTGTGTGCATACTGCCTGATACGCCACAGGAAAACGATACGCTATGATCTTGGGGCATGGCAGACAGAGCGGTATATAGTCCGTCAATATTTTGCTGAATACCGCCACGAAGGGATGATGCTGTGGAGCAATCTCAACACTTACGAATTCTACAGGTTGTCCAAGGCTTTCCGCCTGAATTCATCGGAGGAACTGAACTCTACTGTCGTGCTCTGACGACAACACTCCACGACCGAGGCCACAGCTGCTTTGTGTTCGCGGGATCATATACATCAGCCCAAGCACCCGCTTTTGTGACTACGAACGACGAGGGTTTTCACGTTGCGCGCTATGTGAGCCCAGTGCCCCCGATCTGGCGTGAGCAACAGCACGATCCGTATAATCCAGAAGCAGAGAACGTCATCAGACACTATCTGCAACTCGTTCGACCCGAAGTGGTTCATCTCCACCACTGGATGCGGCTCACGACTAATATTGTATCCATTGCCGCAGAACTCGATCTACCGACGGTTGTGACTTTGCACGATATGTGGACATCGTGTGCCCGTCTCCATCGCCAGCATAAAAAAGGCCACTTTTGTCAGGAGCCGCCAACACCGGCGTTGTGTGTCCGTTGCGTCGAGCGACCAGTGTGGCAATCTGAAGAAGAAGTGCACCAGGCGCTGGCTCTCCGCCAACAGCAAATAGATGCTGAACTCCGCCTCGCGCAGTGTCTGATTGTTCCATCGGACTCGCACCGGCAACAGCTGAGCCGCGTCTTAGATATTGATGTGGACCGATTTCGGGTCGTCCCGAATGGAGCTATCACTCACCTAGAGCCACAGGTAACTCAGCGGTCTGCGCCGTTCCCTGCGCGCCCCTTGCGGCTCGCCTACTGGGGATATCTGGTTGATTTTAAAGGGGTCCATCTCATCCTCGAAGCCGTGCGCCACCTCGCTCGTCCGGCCGCGGTTGAAGTGTATCTCGCCGGTCTTGCCCCAGAGCCGCAGTACCTCGATATGCTGAAAAAGCAAGCCGAAGGGCTTGTGGTGACCTTCGTTGGTGAGTACCGACCAGCTGATCTTGCCCAGCTAGATGTTGATCTGGTGATTCTGCCCTCTTTAGCTGCTGAATCCTATGGGTTTGTCTTAGACGAAGCGTTTCAGCTTGGGCTCCCCGTTATCGTGTCTGACCGAGGAGCCCTAGCCAGTCGCGCTGGTGAAGCCGGGCTCGTTTTTCTTGCTGAGAGCGCTGAGGACTTGGCGCGTCGGATTCAGGATATCCTAGACACGCCCTCAGTACTGGAAACGCTGCGTCAACACATTCCCGCAATCCCATCTCCCCCAATGGAAAAACATGTGCAAACCCTTGAGAAAATTTACGAAGAAGTTCGCCACGGCCCTGTTGAGAGGCGAGACAAGAGAACGGCAGTCCCAGCCGGTCGCCGGCTGCAACACCTTCAGCACCAGCTGTTCACACGTGACCAGGACATCCGCACGTTGACCGTTGACCTGCAGCAGCATCGGGATGCGTTAGTGGACCAGAAAGCGCTGGTGACGCAGCAAAGGGAAACTGTGCGCCAACAAGATGAGGTGCTGCAAACGCTTCAACCTCAACTCACCGAGCAGCATCGTCGTACCGTTCAACTTGAACGGCAACTGCAGGAGGAAGGACAAAGGACGCTGGCACTTACGGACGCCTTGCACCGGATCTATGGCAGTCGGGGCTGGCGTATGCTCGCGCGCCTCTATTATGTGCGAGAACGTATGATGGCCCCGCCGGGAACGTGGCGGGGTCGGCTGTATGATCGATTGAAAAAAGTTGGGGTAGTCTACGAGACAACCGGATGGCGTGGCGTCTGGGCTGCCATGCGACTGTCCACTCGAAAAGATTTGACTCGTCCAGGGGGCGTTGACCCGGAAGTCATTGATCCGTATCGCGCGTGGTTAGTGACGCACGTACTCACACAAGAACAGCTACAGCAACAGCGCGAAGAGGTCGTCGGCCTCTCTTTCCAACCGACCATCAGCATCGTGATGCCGGTGTATAACACCGACGAGACGTGGCTGCGTCGGGCCATCGCGTCCGTCCGAAACCAGGTCTATCCACACTGGGAGCTGTGTGTGTGTGATGATGGATCATCCCAGGATCGGGTGGGTGAGCTTCTGACCGAGTTTGCCCAGGACGATCCGAGGATACACGTCCACACCAACGGAAAGAATATGGGCATTGCCAGGGCCAGTAACCAGGCTTTAGCACTCGCGACAGGAGAGTTTGTTGGTTTGCTGGATCACGATGATGAACTGAGTCTCGACGCGCTTTTTGAAGTGGTGGGATATTTGAACGCGCATCCGGACACTGACTTGGTGTACTCGGATGAAGACAAGATTGGCCCCCAGGGTCAACGGATGCAGCCGTTTTTTAAGCCGGACTGGTCGCCCGATATGCTCCTGTCTTTCATGTACACCTGCCATTTCTCGGTCTACCGGCGGGAGTGCCTTCTTGAGGTAGGTGGCTTTGACCCAGGCTGTAATGGGAGTCAGGATTACGATCTTGCCCTTAAAGTGACAGAAAGAACAGCGGCCATTGGACATATTCCCAAGATTCTCTACCACTGGCGGATCGTTCCCGGTTCGATTGCCGAGCAGGCGACGAACAAGGCGTACGCCTACGAGGCGGGCAAGCGGGCGTTGACTGCGGCACTCGAACGCCGCGGAATTTCCGGGTCAGTCGAGGATACCTTTGGCCAAAACGAGGGGTTAGGCTTCTATCGTGTCAGGCGGTCGTGTGACAGCAGCCGGCTGGTATCGATTATTATTCCAACCCGTGACCGGCTCGATCTTCTGTCGCGCTGTATCGCTTCCATTGAGACGTATACGACCTATCCCACCTACGAGATTGTCATTGTGGATAATGACAGTGTTGAGCAACAAACGCTCGATTACTTCCAAGAGACCTCGCATCGGGTGATTCAGTTTTCCGGAGGTTTTCATTTCTCCCGGATGATGAATGCCGCGGTTGAACAGGTTTCGGGCGACCTCGTTCTTTTCCTGAATAACGATATCGAAGTGTTGAGTGCCGAGTGGCTGAACGCTCTCGTCGAACAGGCCTGCCGTCCTGAGGTGGGAGCGGTCGGGACGAAGCTGCTGTATCCCAACCACACCGTCCAACATGCTGGGGTGATTATTGGGTTATGCGAGTTTGCCGGTCACTCGCATCGATATGTTTCCGGGTTTCAACATGGCTATTGGGGCAGCATCGACATTATCCGGAATTACAGTGCCGTGACTGCCGCCTGTCTGATGATGCGTCGCTCGCTTTTCTTGGAAATGGAGGGGTTTGATAAGGCGTTTCAATATGCGTATCAGGATGTGGACCTGTGTCTCCGACTCCGAGACAAAGGATTCATCAATGTGTATACACCGTATGCGCCGCTGGTTCATTATGAGAGTGCGTCGCGTGGTGGAGCGATGGCATTTGGCGGAGAAGATATCGCCATCGCGCGCAGTCGCTGGCACAAGTATCTGTCTCAGGGGGATCCGTATTACAATCCGAACCTGACGCACGACAGCGAAGACTTCTCGATAGGGGTCGGGACGTCGGAGCAGGTATGAAAATTCTGTTTCTCTTGCATCATTTTTTGCCGGAGTATCCGAGCGGTGTCGAAGTCTACACCTACCGCTTAGCGCAAGAGTTTCGAAAACGTCACGATGTGGTGCTCTTTTATTCGACGGGTTTGCCGGTAACCGCGCCCGAATATGCCATTCGAGATGGGATTTTTGACGGGCTCGTTTTTCGGAGCATAGTCAATCGTAATCAACATGTCGAAAAATTTTCCGAGACCTATCTCAATCCCACTATTTCTGCTGTTTTTGGAAAATTCCTCGACCTTGTCCGACCCGATGTCGCGCATGTGCATCACTTAATCACGTTGTCGATCGATCTCCTCCAGCAGCTCGAAATGCGGAATATTCCTATCGTTTATACGCTGCATGATTTTTGGCTTCAGTGTCCCCTCTTTACCCGGATGAAAAGTGATTCCTCCCTGTGTTGGGGCGTTGACCTCAACGAGTGTGCACGCTGCGCACGCGGCGAAATTGATCAATGGGGGATGCGCGGCTGGAAAAAGCCTTTGAGGATGGGGCGGCCGGTTGCCTCGTATTTGACGCAATTACAGGAACGGGAGCGGGTTATCAAGGAAGCGCTAGCCCATGTTTCCGTCTTCTTAGGGCCGTCCCATTTCCTGCTCGAAGAGCACCAGAAATGGGGAATTCCCCCGGAAAAAAGTCGCTATTCGCCCTATGGCTATAGTGTGACGGGGACGGAAACGAGCGGATCGAAGGACGCGGCTGGGAAGGTTCGGTTTGGTTTTATTGGCTCGATCGTGCATCATAAAGGTGTACACGTGCTGCTTGAGGCGTTTCGTCAACTAACAAGCCAACAGGCTGAACTGCACGTGTTTGGGGGCTTCTTTGACAAGCCGTACGAGGAGCGAATCCATGCCTTGGCCCAGGGCGACGAGCGCATTCGCTTTCATGGACGATTTTTGCCGGATCAGCTCGCAGAAGTGTATGCCCACTTCGACATCTTGGTGATCCCGTCTATCTGGTTTGAAAATTCGCCCCTCACCATCAACGAAGCCTTTATTCATCGGGCTCCGGTGATAGCCGGGGATGTGGGTGGCATGAAGGAGCTCGTCTCGGACCAGTGTGGGGCGCTGTTTACACTCGGCGATCCGCACAGTTTATGTGAGCAGCTTGAGAGAGTAATGGACGCTCCTGATCTCCTGGCCCGCTGGAAAGAAAACGTGCCACAGGTGAAAACCATTGAGGAAAACGTGGCCGAGTTAGAAGATATTTTTTCTTCTTTGCTGCGACGTGAACCGCCCTCGTCCGATGCGGGAAAAGTGGAACCGATCAGCGCTGCTTGATCCAGACGTGCAGAGTCTACAACAAGATTTCGCGTTGCTGAAGTGAGGGAGTGGCGCTCGGTTTTCTTGTGGATGCGCCTTTTCTATCAAAGCCGTCAAAGGCGCAGAGAGGGACGAATTCGCATGCGAGACAGGCGGCTGCGTAGCCACGTCTAACTGAGCCTATTGAAGTATTCCGGTGGTTCTTTCTTCAAAACGACGATGATTTCCGTATCGTTCTGCTGGAAATGTATGACGTTAACGGGTAGCCTGAGATAGGCCTGAGCCTGAGTGAGGAAGCCATTAAACGTGACAATATCCCACACATGAAAATGGATACCGTAGTTCAACTTCATGAGCTTTTGCACTTTAGTTTTTATTTCCTCTGGCTGTGTTTGCTGATTCGCGACGCTTGACCTCACGCAGCAAAGGTTTGATGTGCGATCCCACGTACGCTTCGTGCCCGCCCATATAACGGGAACGCCGACTGCTGGGGCCAAACGAGCGGCGGAGCAGGACATCCTGGCTGTCGCCATCAATGGCACGATTCAAGATGTTATGCTGTGTTTTCTCGGTCCACAAGAGAAAGCGCAGTTTTCTCTTCTGTTGCGTAAAAACGCTTTTCAGATCGGACCGGATGAACCGGAGTTCTTTCTCATATCAGGACGAAAGACCGCCCCACAGCTTGAGCGGGTCAATTTTAGCTGGCGTGGGTGAATTGAGAGCTGAGGCAGGGCGTCGCATGGACTTGTCCGTTGTTGTTGTAAATTGGAATGGCGGAGAGGACATTCTTCGTTGTCTCCAGAGCCTGAGGTCTGCTCCCAGCAACGTCGATATGGAAGTAATTGTGATAGATAATGCCTCAACAGACGACAGTGTGGAGGAGATATCGCGCCTCTTCCCGATCGTACGTCTCATCCAAACCGGGGCGAATCTGGGTTTTGCGCGGGCAGCAAACCGGGGCCTCGCTGCTGCTCAGGGCGACTACGTACTGTTTCTGAATCCGGACACGATTATTCCGGATGGGACGTTAGATGCTGCCCTCAGCGCCCTCCAGTGCCGACCGACTCTCGGCGTCCTTGGCGTGCGTCTGCTGAACAGCGACGGATCTGTACAGCTATCGTGCGGCCGCTTTCTGTCCCTGTCGCGTCTGATTCTGCGGAATTGCTCCGCTCTTGGGCTCGACACACAACGCCGGGAATCCGGCTGGCAGGACCACTTCTATAGTGGCACTCAAACAGAAGAGGTCGACTGGGTGATAGGGGCTTTTCTCCTGTGTCCTCAAGTTGTGCTCAACGAAGTAGGTGGATTTGACGATGATTATTTTCTGTACAGCGAAGATATGGACTTATGCTACCGTATGCGCCAGCACGGCTATGGGGTGTTGTATTTCCCCGAGGTAGCCGTTACCCACCATGGCAACCGCAGTGGCGCACAGCGCTGGGCAGAGCAACGTGAGGGTGAGATCGTCCGGGCAGAGCAGATTTTTTTACACAAGCATCATGGACGATTGGCAATGTGGGGGTTTCGTCTTCTCGCAGGAAGTCTTTTCTTATACAAAAGCAGTTACCACTGGCTGTGGGCACGACAGGGAGATGAACCGCATACGACGGAGGCTCGACGCTATTGGCATATGACCAAGGTCTGCTTTGGGTGGGACAGGCATGAAGGCTGAAAGATCACTGACCCTCAGTGTAGCCATTCCGTGTCGGGTAGATGAACCCGGCTTGGACCCTATGTTGGACAGCCTACTTGCAGCCTGCCGATCATCTCGGCTGCCGTCTGGCTGTGTCCGGGAAGTGCTGATCTGTCTGAATGGGGTTGAAGCCGACTGTCCGTGTGGGCCCCTTCTCGCCGTTCGGGATTTTTGCATGCGCCACGAGATCGCTATCGAGGAAATGGATCTCTCCGCGCCGAAGGAGAGCTCGTCTCACACGCTGCATAGCGCGGGAGAGGGGATCTCGTGTCTGGTGTTATTGGCTGGCTGGCGGGGTAAGCCAAAGGCAATGAATGCGCTCTGGCAGTGGGCCCAAGGCGAGGCGGTACTCTTCTGTGACGCTGACGTCCGAGTGGATCCGGAAGCTGTTTCTCATCTGTACAGTCGTCTCCAGCAGGAGCAACAGTTGCGGCTGATTGCTGCGCGTGAAGTGCCGACGCTTGAGGCGGGAGCGAGTCTGTGGAGCCGTATGGGGGCGCTACCGTATCGGTTTAACTTTGGCAATACTGGTGGACGGCTTTTTTTGATTCGCCGAGACGCATTCATTAGTCCTATGCCAGAGGATTTGCTCTTGGAAGACGCCTGGCTTACGGTTGCAGTTGGAAAACAGCACGTCTTCAAAGAAATGCGCGCGCGCGTCTTCTTTGTCCTGCCTAAAACGTGGCGCGATTATTTTGCCGAGCGCGTACGCATGGAAGGTGGAAAAATCCAGATCCGTCGCCAGCATCACGGATTGCTCGCCCAAGGACCGATCGCAGCATACCCGTGGTCTCATTTCTTGCGCCAGATTCATGGGCGCGAATATGGGCTTGTAGTGCTGGTCCTCGGTGTTCGGTGCGTGG
>CAZBUD010000004.1:58636-66525 GCA_964495015.1 uncultured Enterobacteriaceae bacterium
ACCAGCTCGCCGTCGACGCCTTGGTCTCACGCGATCGGCTCGAGGACGACAGCGGGGTGTTGCGCTTTGCCGGTGATGCGCAGATCTCCGCCGGCATGCTCTGGCAGACCTACCCGGTACTGTGGATAACCCTGGCCTGGCTGGCCGGTGTGGTGCTGTGGGCCTGGGCGCTGCTGCGGCACAAGAATTTTTATGCACTGTATCGGCCGTTTCGTTCAACCAAGAACTGGTCATCGTCTGCACAATGAGCCAATGGTCAAGGTCTCAGTCGTCATTCTGACGTGGAATTCTGTTCCGGAAGTTGGACGGTGTTTAGCCTCACTCCCAAACGGGCTGACCTTTCCACACGAGGTGATCGTTATTGATAACGGCTCACAAGATGAGACCGTATCGACGATCACCCACCAATTCCCCCAGGTCCAACTGGTGAAGAATGACCGGAACTGTGGTGTTGCGCCGGCGCGGAACCAAGGACTGCGCCTGGCTCGCGGGGAGTATGTGTTGATCTTGGATGATGACACGATTATCCATCCGACTGCCTTAGATCGCCTGGTTCGATTCCTTGATGCGCGACCAGACGTTGGTTTGTGTGGACCAAAACTTATTGATGCCGACGGCCAATTATGTCTCTCGTGTCGCCTTTTCCCGACTGTGCTGGATAAATTAGGGCGACGTTTCCCTTCGACCCTGACTTGGCAAGCCGCTCGTAAAGCCGAGCTGGCAGACTGGGCGCATGATACGACGCGCTCGGTTGATTATGTCATTGGTGCGTGCCAAATGATCCGGCGCACTGCCCTCTCTGAGGTGGGACTGCTTGACGAAAACATCTTTTACGGTCCTGAAGATATTGATTTGTGTCTGCGCATGTACGAGGCCGGCTGGCGGGTAGTGTATCATCCCCAGGCGAGTGTGACGCATGCGGAACGGCGAGTGGCACGATCCGCGCTTTCACGCCTTGGCTGGAAACATGTCGGGGGACTGATCTATTATTTTTGGAAACACAAATATCTCTTTTCCCGTCAGAAGCTGTACGCACGATTCCCCAAGTCGTGCAAATCGTGTCACATGAGTGAGGCGCTGTGAAGCCTGTAGTTCCGTCCGAAACGCCCGGAGACACGCGTCACACACGAGGCCGCTGGCGCAGGAGGCGCGACGATCAAGCGGTTCTAATGGCGCTGGTTGGTGCGGATCTGGGCTGGGCCGCCATTGCGTATATTGGTGCATTCTTTTTCCGCGTCTATCTGCCGTTCCCTCTGACTGAGGACTTGTTGCCTGCCTCGCGTCTTGGCGAGGTCGGACACCCCTGGCTGTTTTTGCTGGGTACTCAGATTACCCTGCTGTATTTTTTTGGCTTTTATGATTTGTCCCTGGTGAGCCAACGTGCCCGCCTCGTTTTACGGGTGGCCGCCGCTCTGGGGGTCCAGCTAGTGGCAACTGCGGCCTGGTATTTCTTTCGTGGGGACTTGTCTTTTCCCCGGTCAGTCCTCGTTATTTTTTGGATGTTCAACACGCTTGGCGTTGTCGGGCTGCGTCTGTGGACAAGCCATCGCTTAGGGCAGTCCGGGGCCCTGCGGGTTCTTCTGGTGGGCACAGTGGCGGACGTTCGCATGTTTCTCGACAGCCAGACTGATCTACGACCATTTCCAAGCTTGGACGTTGTGGGGCTTGTTGGCTTGCAAGATGCCGGTTGTCAAACGTCCGAAGAACTCGGCATTCCGTGGCTGGGCACGACCGAGGACCTTCCCCAGATCATCGGACAAGTCGAGATCGACGAAACCATCCTGCTGTCTCCCACGAGTTGGAAAGATACCTTTGTGGATCGTCTCTTACGTTTCCCGGCGAGTACTACGCTATCCGAACGGCCGCGCCTACTGGTTGTGCCTTCAGTCTACGATATACTGGTTGGACGCATTTCTTCGCTACGGCTGCATGACGTGCCCTTGGTCGAGGTCCTTAAAAATCCGCGTGAGGAGATGGCGTTTCTGCTGAAAGGCGCGGCTGACCGGATCCTTGCTGGCCTGTTGTTAGGGCTCAGCTTACCGGTCTTGTTCATTGCTGCCAGCCTGGTGAAGTTCTCGTCGTCTGGTCCGATATTGTATCGACAGCGGAGGGTCGGAAGGGGCGGAAAAGCGTTCACCCTGTATAAACTGCGGACCATGATCGACAATGCAGAAGCGCAGACCGGGCCCGTACTGGCGAGGCATGGTGATGCGCGGGTGACTCCGATCGGTCGCTTTCTGCGTGCCACCCGGATTGATGAAATTCCACAACTTCTCAATATTTTGAACGGCACGATGAGTATGGTTGGCCCCCGTCCCGAACGGCCCGAATTTGTCTCCGAGTTTCAGCAGACTATCCATGGTTATACAGAGCGTTTTCAGGTCAAGCCCGGTTTGACCGGACTGGCGCAAGTCAATGGCGAATACCACACGACTCCAGAGTATAAACTCAAATACGATCTGGCCTATATCTATAACTATTCGCTGTGGCTGGACGTTCGGGTGCTCACCGAGACGGTCAAAGTCATTCTGACCAAACGCGGCTTATAAGTGCCTATCCGAACAACAATAGGCGTTGGTTTTGTCATTCTGAGTGTAGCGAAGAATCTCTCCCCTAGCCGCGGCGTTGAGATGTTTTGCTACGCTCAACATGACGCCTCGAAACCGTTATTCGGATAGCCTCTAAGCAGCTGAGCGAGTGTGCAAATGTGTAAGTTATGACTAATCAATCTGATTACTGGGGACAGCGTTGGGAGGAGCCGATCCGGAAGAGGGCGCTGTTCCTTTTCTTTGCAACCCTGAGCCTGCCCATTGCTTTCCAGCAAATCGCGCTGGGCTGTCTGCTTGCTTGTTTGGGTTATACGCTGTGGCGCACGCGGCGTCTGGTCTGGCCTCCGCGTACTCCACTCAATTGGTCGCTGCTGTCGTTTTTCGGCGCACTCCTGTTATCGACGGTACTGAGTCCTGATCCCCTCCAGTCGCTTATAGGCTACCGAAAGCTGTGGTTGATAGGGGCTGGATTTGCCGTCTTTATCTTGGTCCAAGACCGGCGCGAGGCAGAGCAACTCCTGCGCGTTGCTCTGGCTGTCGCTGTCCTGGTCGCCGCATATAGCATTGTCCAACATTTCACTGGAATCGATCTCGCCAAACAGCTTGTCGGCAAAGAGTCTAACCTCGATCCGTTCTGGTTTGGCCGTCAGGAAGGCTACCGCGTTAAAGGGTTACATCCGTCCGGGATTACCTATGCGCATAATCTGCTCTTTCCCCTGTCTCTGCTGACGGCGTGGGGGCTCGCGTCACACGTGTCGAGACCCACCCGGCTCTGCCTCATTTTTGGCTGGATACTGATGCTATTCGCCCTCTTTTTCTCGCTCACCCGCGGGGTGTGGGTCGCGTACGGAGTTGTGCTTGTCCTGTGTGGGGTTGTGCGTGGCCGCCGGGCTTTATTGGGGGCAATTGCAGGAGTCGCTGTATGCGGTCTGTTGCTCTTTTGCGCGGGCGAGGGGGTGCGTGAGCGCTTCCTCTCAACGTTTGATTCCCAAACCAATATTGGCCGGAGCCAAATTTGGCTGGCCAATACAGATATGATCGAAGAGCGTCCTCTGACAGGCTGGGGATTTGGGAACTATAAACAATTCCGAGCGCCTTTTTATGAGCGCTATCCGGATGCGGATACGCATGCCCACGCCCATAATAATTTTTTGCAGATATGGGTCGATACCGGAATAATTGGCTTGGCCGCGTTTCTCTTCTTGTGCGGTGCTATTTTGACTGCCGGCTGGCGGGCGTATGCCGGTCAACAGACCGAACCGCTCAAGAGTCTTGTTCTGGGCGGGTGGTTGGGGATGGTCGGCTTTTTGATCGGTGGGCTCACGCAGTACAATTTTGGTGATGCCGAGGTAGCAATTGTGTGGTGGGCAACGGTTGGGCTGATGCTGCGCCTTGCAACTTTTGTCACGGATGCCAAAAAAAGGGACTTGCCAGAGGAATACGCCCCCCGATAAGTTGAACTTGACGCATGCAAAGGCTGTGGGGCTATATTTACCAATACCGGTATCGGTATCTGCGAGGTATCGGATGTCTCGTTATTACTGCCACCCTGGCAATGTCGATCCCTTGGCTGCTCAAGCACGCCGTCGAGGGGATCGAACAGGGACGGCCGCTCAGCGAGATTGTGCGCACTATTCTCCTGATTATTGGGATTGCCGCCGTTCAGTGTGTTGTGCGAGCCTTTTCCCGCTTCCTCATTTTCAACGTTGGACGCGATATTGAGTATCAGCTCCGCAACGAGCTGTTCGCCCATCTGCAAACGCTCTCGCTAAGTTACTACCAACGCCAGCCGGTTGGCGATTTGATGTCGCGCCTGGTGAACGACATTACGGCCGTGCGCTTGCTGCTCGGCTTGGGCATTATCAATATTCTCAATACCCCCCTGTATTACGTGTATGCCATGTCGGCCATGCTGGCCATGGATCCGTGGCTGACGGTGCTGGCTCTGGCTCCGTATCCGTTCATGTTGATGCTGGTAAAAAAGATGAGTCGGCAACTCATGGAACGCACCCTCAACGTGCAAGCCGGTCTTGCCGACCTTTCCAGCCGAGTACAGGAAAGCGTCAGCGGCATACATGTGATTCGGGCCTATGTGCGTGAGGCATGGCAGAACGGCGAATTCGGCGCGCTGAATAGTCGTTTCAAAGCAGAAAACATTGCGCTTGCCCGCATACGCAGCCTGTTTCCGCCGTTGATGAAAGGTGTCTCGGGTACGGGGCTCTTGGTCGTCCTGTGGTATGGAGGGACGAAGGTTATTGCCGGACAGCTCAGCCTGGGCGACCTGGTGGCGTTTATGGGCTATCTGCATCTATTGGCCTGGCCGACCATGGCCATGGGCTGGCTCATTTCTATTTTTCAGCGTGGACGGGCGGCCATGCAGCGTCTCGACGCGATCTGGCAGACGCAGCCCGAAATTGTCGATGGACAAGGAGATGGCATAGCCCGGACCATTCGGGGCGAGATTGGTTTTCATCATGTAGATTTTTCCTACCCGGTGAACGGTACTGGTCAGTTTGATCAATCGGATCATGCTGCTCAATCTAATCAATCCAATCAATCTGGCCCGCGAACGGCTAAGCCCATTCTGCGCGATATAAATTTCACCATCCCGGCCGGAAAGACGGTTGCCATTGTCGGACGGATGGGATCGGGCAAAACAACTTTGGTCAACCTATTGCCGCGCCTGTTTGATGTGACAAACGGCTCGATTACGATTGATGGACAAGACATTCGCGGCGTCTCTTTGGCGGCGCTACGGCGTTGGATCGGGTTTGTGCCGCAAGATTCCTTTCTATTTTCTACCCGGATTCAAGACAATATCGCCTTTGCGCTGCCTGAAGTGGATGCAGACGGGGCGCGCTGGGCTGCAGGCTTAGCCAGGGTGGACCGCGAGATTGACGATTTCGCTAAAGGCTATGAGACGGTTATTGGTGAACGCGGGATGACGTTGTCCGGCGGACAAAAACAACGGTTGACGCTATCCCGAGCCTTGCTTGCCGATACTCCGATTGTCGTGCTGGACGACGCGTTGTCCAGCGTTGATACCAAAACCGAACACGACATCCTTGGCGCGCTGCACGCCCTGCGTAGCAGCGCCAAGGCAAAAACGGTGCTGGTGATTTCGCACCGGGTGTCCGCCGTGCGTGATGCCGATATGATCGTCGTCTTGGATGACGGCCGCGTTGCTGAGATGGGCAGCCATGACTCCCTAGTGGAGCGCGGTGGTGTGTATACCGAATTGTTCCAGCAGCAGGCATTGGAAGAGGAGTTAGCTGAACTGTGACACACGGACAGCAAGAAGAAGCACTGACGAAAACTTATGACATAGCGCTTTTGCGTCGGCTATGGCGTTATATTCGCCCGTATCGGGCCCATTTTATCCTTGCCTTGGTGTGTCTGCCGTTGACCTCGGCCTGTATACTGGCCCAACCGTATCTCTTGAAGTTGGGCATTGACGGCTACATCGGCGAGAGGGATGCAGAGGGTCTGACTCGCATCGGTCTATTCTTTGCCGCGGCGCTGCTCGGGGAATTTCTTTTTTTCTACATCCAGTTTCAGGCGACCATGCTGGTGGCTCAGCACAGCTTGGCCGATTTGCGTCGAGATCTGTTTGCCCATCTCCAAGAGCTGCCGGCGAGCTTTTTCGAACGCAATCCGGTCGGCCGTTTGGTGACCCGTCTGACAACGGACGTCGACGCGATTAATGAGGCATTTTCTGCGGGCACGCTGACCATCTTTATGGATATTCTCACCTTGAGCGGGATCGTGGTGATCATGCTGTCCATTGATTTCCACCTGGCGCTGGTTACGCTGGCGCTGTTGCCACCGCTGCTGATTGCCCTGAATTTCTTTCGGGTCCGCACGCGGGTGACGTATCGTGCCATCCGTGAACGATTGGCACGCATCAATGCTTTTTTACAAGAGACGCTGTCCGGAATTATGGTCGTTCAGCTTTTCGCCCAAGAGGCCAAGCTGTTTGCCGAGTTTGAGCAACGCAACAGCGACTACCGGGCTGCCAACCACCTGTCCAATATTTATGAAGCCAGCTTGTTTTCCATTGTTGAAGCGATCAGTGCAATCTCTATCGCGCTCATGTTGTGGTATGGGGCCGGTCAGCTCGGGAAGGGTCTCGTCGCACTCGGAACGCTCGTAGCCTTCATCGAGTATATGCAGAAGTTCTTTGTGCCTATTCGAGAATTCGCCACCAAATACACGACCATGCAGTCGGCCATGACGGCGATTGAGCGCGTGTTTCAGCTGCTTGATACGCCGGTCACGATTACCTCGCCTGAACAGCCGCACCGACCGCAGCAGGTCACAGGCAGGATCGTGTTTGAGCATGTGTGGTTTGCGTACAAAGAGGAAGATTGGGTATTGCGGGATGTGTCGTTCTCGGTTACGCCCGGTGAGAACATTGCCATTGTAGGTGCGACCGGGGCGGGTAAGACGACTATCAGCAAAGTGCTGAATCGATTTCACGATATTCAGCGCGGACGGATCTTGGTCGATGGCGTTGATATTCGCCAGTGGGATGTGAAGGTTCTGCGCAGTTGCATTGGTATCGTGTTGCAGGACGTGTTCCTGTTTGTAGGCGATGTCGCCACCAATATCAGCCTTGGGCGGACGGACCTGTCGCCGGCCGATCTGGTGGTCGCTGCGCGTCATGTGAACGCGGAGCGCTTTATCCAGCAACTGCCCGATGGCTATGCCGAGCCGCTCCACGAGCGCGGGTCGAATCTGTCAGCCGGCCAACGCCAGCTGCTGTCGTTCGCGCGGGCGTTAGCGTATGATCCCGCCATCTTGATTTTAGACGAAGCAACCTCAAGCGTTGACCCAGAGACGGAATTGCTCATCCAGGATGCGCTGACGAAGCTGATGCGAGACCGAACCACGCTCGTGATTGCCCATCGGTTATCTACCATTCAGAACGCCGGCCGCATCCTGGTCATGCACAAGGGGAAACTGCGTGAAGTTGGCACCCATCAAGAATTGATTGAACAACGGGGAATTTACTGGCGCTTATACCAATTGCAGTACGCGCACAGAGTTGATGTGTCAGATGCTCGGAGGGGTGAACCTGCGCTGGAGAATGCCTAAAAACGAGCCGGCCTACTATCAGCATAGGCTCCTGCTCGTCTTCTTGTTTATTCTGGTCTGTCTTTTGCCTGCCTGCTCTCCGGTCTACGTTCTTCGGGTAGGGTACGAAGAAGCGAAAATCCTGTGGTATCGGAAACCCATTACCGATATTCTGCGTCACTCCACCACGCTCGATGCGCTAGCGCGTGACAAACTCCAGACCGTCTTGCGCAATCTGTGCCAAAACATCTTTGTGGGTTTTAG
>CAZBUD010000004.1:66535-120509 GCA_964495015.1 uncultured Enterobacteriaceae bacterium
AGTGCGGCAGTTTGCCGAGCAAGAACTCGGCTTTCGGGTCGGTGGGAGCTATAGTAGCCTGTCTGAGCCGCCCTCTCCGCCGACGATCCATGTTGTCACGGCCGCGCAGCGCACGCGCTTAGAGTCGTATAAGTGGTGGTTCCCCATTGTTGGCAGTGTCGCGTACAAAGGCTATTTCTATGCTGAGGAGGCACAAGCTGAAGCGCGTCGGCTGGAGACCGAAGGCTATGACACCTATATTCGGACTGCGGCTGCTTTTAGTACCCTGGGCTGGTTTGCCGATCCGCTCTTGCCCCATCTGTTACGTTATGACGCGCAGACGTTGACCAATATTGTTCTGCATGAATTGTTTCATAATACATTTTACCTGTCTGGTCGGACGGCCTTTAACGAATCCCTGGCCAATTTTGCCGGTCATCGCGGCGCCATTGCGTTTTTTGCCCAAGAGAAAGGCGAAGGAGACGCTTTGACCCAAAAGGTTCGGGCTACCTGGGAACGGGAACTATCGGTTTCGCAATTTCTTGCGCAAGCACGGGAGCAGTTGACTGCGTTGTATGCGTCCCGGCTCAGCGAAGAAGAAAAGCTGCAACAGCGCACATCTCTGTTCGTCCAACTGCAAGAGGAATTTCGGCAACTTCCTGGTGCTATCCGCCAAACTGCCGACTTTACTTCCGTCCAACTCAATAACGCGGTGATCCTTCAATATCTCATGTATCTGCAAGATCTCGGAATGTTTGAACAGCTCTATGAAAGCAACAATAGAGACCTACGCAGCACCCTGGAGCGTATTAGTGCGATTGCTGGAGAGGCAGATGAGCCATTCGCGGCAGTGCGAACCCAGGTGCAGACCGCAGCACAGAGGGAAAAATAGCAGATTGGCGAGATCCTCAGTGGCGGGTTCACTCTGCTTGGAGGAACGCGAGTGCGGCTTGTGCTATCTTACCCTTCTGGACCAGAAAGAAATGATCCGCCCCGGCGATGATCTCAAGCTGTTTAGGCTCACGCATTTTAGAAAAGAAATCGGTCAGGTCAGGGAGTGGAGCATACTCGTCTCGATCTCCGCTGATCAGCAGGGTTGGTTTCGCCACGTCCAGGAGGAAAGATGGGTCACGGAAGCCAATCGGAAACGCCACACCAATAAGCGTATGAACGCGGTCATCGTTTGCTCCTGCCCGCAGGCCCACCATCGAACCAAAAGAGTAGCCCGCAACCACAACGTGAGAGACTGTCTGACGGTCGAGTAACGCCGTCACTGCCGCTTTTACGTCCTCAAGCTCGGCCTCGCCTTCGCCATGCTGGCCGCCACTTTGCCCAACGCCACGAAAATTAAAACGTAGTGTGGCAATGTCTGCCTTTTGGAAAGTTTCTGCTAGAGTCGACACCACATTGTTCCGCATTTCTCCGCCGTACAGCGGGTGCGGGTGGCACAGGACGGCCCCTATCTGGGGTGCGTCTTGCGGTGTCGAAAACAAACCTTCTAATGTGATATCGCCGACTGAAAAGGTCACGTTTTCTTCCATGCGTTCCTCCCTGCGTTTCTGCTCGTGGCACACGGGTAGGGGAAAAAATTGCAGAACACAAGAGGCGGATTGTGTGGCTGCGTTGTGGAGCCAGACTTTCCAGCTTAGAGTAATTTACCGTTCACCGTATGGCCAAAGTATTGCGAGGCGTCGTTCGTCCTGAACCCTTCGCCAGGCTCAGGACAGGGTCTGCCGCGTAAGCGGCAAAGTCGAAGGGCATCCCCCACATGGCAGGAGTCTTCGCCTTGGCTGAAGCTATGCTCAGAGTGAACGGAGGGCGGGCGCGGGACGGGGAGGGTAGGCATTGCTCATCGTTTCCATATATGTGAGCGAAAAGCGCTATAGGGATTTGTTATGACGAAGCGCATCTGATTGTACCTGACTGTGTTGATACAAGGACAGATTTTCAGAGAGCAGAACGCGTAAATCCGTAGCGTTAGATCTGGACCAAGGCTAAATAAATCATGCGTAGAAGATGTGATTTTATAGAGTCGCTTCAGCGGAAATTCGCCCTATGAACCAGGAGTCCAGCGTAGAAAAAGTTCCGCAAAAAGTCTGGGAAAAAAGATGGGGTGCTGACCTACAATCCATTCGATCTATCCGAGTTCGTGTCGCCAAGTTGATGCCGGCCAGTGTACATTTTGTCTCGGTTGTCATCAAAAAAGTGCGTGAGGACTCGCTCAGCCTGCGGGCTATGGGGTTGACCTATGTCACCCTCTTGTCTCTGGCTCCACTTCTGGCGGTCATGTTTGCGGTGTTGACGGCATTCGATATTCAGAACCAAATCGAGCCTGTACTGGCCCAATGGCTGGAACCGTTGGGCGAGCGCGGTGTGGAGATTACAAAGCAGGTGATTGGCTTTGTGGATAACCTTCGCGTAGGCGTTCTTGGAGCGGTGGGTATTGCGGCCTTATTCTACACAGTGGTCTCTCTGATTAGTCAGATCGAAGACTCACTCAATTATATTTGGCAAGTTCGACACTCCCGCAGCTGGCCCAAGAAGTTTAGCGACTACCTCAGCGTCGTATTGGTTGGTCCAGTTTTAATCTTTACCTCGTTGACGGTGATTGCTTCAGCACAGAGTAACACCGTTGTCCAATACCTCGTTACGAATGAGTTGCTTGGTCCGCTTGTGGTTGTAGCCGCGCGTCTGATGCCGTTTGCCTTTTTATGTATTGCCTTTACCTTCCTGTACAAATTCGTTCCCAATACGAGGGTCGGGCTTGGGTCGGCGCTTATCGGCGGGGCCGTGGCTGCGATTCTGTGGTATCTGGCCGGTATGGGTTTCACCGTCTTTGTGGCCAGCTCAACCCGCTATGCGGCGATTTATTCTAGCTTTGCCATCCTTGTCTTCTTTTTTATTTGGCTGTATGCGAGTTGGCTGATTATCCTGGTTGGCGCACAGGTCGCCTATTTTCACCAATACCCTAGCCTGTATCGGGCCGGTCAAGAGCTTGATGGCAAGACGCCGCTTTCACGCGAGCGGCTGATCCTTACCACTTTAGTTGCCATCACCTGCCGCTATCTCAGCGAGCAAACCCCGTGGTCGTTGCCGGACTTGGCGAAAGACATAAAAGTACAGCTTTCTGCCCTAGAGGAACTTGCAGATACGCTGATGACAAACGGCTTGCTCTTGCGGACTATTGAGCCGTATGGAATCGTCCTGAGCCGCCCGCCCGAGCAGATCGGGCTGGTTGAAATTCTGGATACGCTCCGCAGTACGTCTGGAGACAATACTACGGTGGCTCGGAAGGATACCATCTCAGCACTGTTGCGACGCCGCGATCATGCCGTCTCGCAGGCGCTTGACGGAATGACGCTGCGGTCCCTAGCAGCCGACTCCTCAGTAGCTGAGTCTACGTGACAATATTAAACGCGTGCCCTGCCGTCTCTCCTCTCCACGGCAAAGACAGAGATTCTTCGCTTAACTCAGAATGACAGAAGCGGGTGCCCATGGTTATGTGGTTGTTCGGATCGGCTACTAAGTACGCGTCCACAGGCAGAGAGTGCGCACCCGTGCATGCAAAACACACGATCATCCAATCGGCAAAAACGCATCCTGCGGGTGGCCTGGTTTCTCCCGCGGTTCGCAGGGTCCGCAGGGTTAGCGGGGTCGATTTCGACTGTCGGTTGGCTGAGCGGCAGATCAGCATCGAGTTGAGTGAACGCGCCAAAGAGTATTTTGTGCAGACAGGCTATGATCCAACCTATGGTGCTCGCCCGCTCGAGCGCCTGCTGCAGAAAGAGATCGAGACACATCTCGGACGATAGATCATTGCCAGTGAGATGAAAGAGCACTCACACGTCATTGCTGATTACGACAGTCAAACACTCACCTTTGATTCTGCTCCTCTGGCAGCTGCGGCCTGAAGCCGAGATCAGCCTTCCCCAACCCCAAGTAATGAAGGGGCGCCTCAAGCGAGACGCTCCCTTTTTGTCAGTCTTAAGCGCTGATTTTGTTCTACTCCTTAGGCCGCCGATAACAAACGTTGTGTTATTTGTAACCAGCTGAACTAAAGCCAAATTATACATTGCTGATAGCTTATTTTAAAGGGATCAATATAGTCTTCTCGACGTTGAAAAATTTAAAGGAATATTAAAAACGTGTTTTATTTATTGTCTCATTTAAAATTGACTTTTCGTAGATTTCTTTCTACAGTCCTCCCTCTTTGGGCAGAGTAGAGCTGCCCACTTTCCTCATACTCGACGCGGAAAGTGGTAGCTCCTAAGAGGAGGGATCTTATGCTGAACGAAATATCTCAAGATCTTGATATGCAGAATGGTGCAGAAATATCACTCTCCCTTCCGCGGACCTCTGCTCCTCGTTTTAGAGTGTATAATGAGCGCCATTTAGACCAAATTCCGCAACTTAAAAGACTGTCTGAAGAGCAACGTTTCAATATGCGCGTTGTTGCCTACGTGCTTCCCTTTCGGATTAATCCATACGTTATTGAGAATCTGATTGACTGGAATAATGTTCCTGCTGATCCGATGTTCCAACTTACCTTTCCCCAGCCTGGTATGCTTATGCCGGAAGAGTTTGACCGCATGGCGGCCTTGCTTAGAAAGGGTGCGGATCGAGTGGAGGTTAAAACGCTGGCCGATGAGATACGCACGCGGCTCAACCCCCACCCGGCTGGCCAGCGACAGATGAATGTCCCGCAGGCAGATGGCCAGGCAGTTCCGGGCATGCAGCACAAATACCGGGAGACCGTGCTCTTCTTCCCCAGCCAGGGCCAGACGTGCCACACCTACTGCACTTTCTGTTTTCGTTGGGCTCAATTTGTGGGTATTCAGGAACTACGCTTTGCCTCGAACGACGCTGAGCAGTTACACAGCTATCTCGCCGCTCATCCGCAGGTAAGCGATTTGCTCATGACTGGCGGTGATCCGATGGTCATGAAAACCCACCACTTAGCCGACTACTTGCGACCTTTGCTGCAGCCTGAATTTGCCCATATCCAAACCATTCGCATTGGCACGAAAGCACTCACCTACTGGCCGCACCGCTTTACAAACGATGATGACGCAGACGACCTGATGTATCTGTTTGAGGAGCTTGTGGCAGCCGGAAAACATGTTGCGATCATGGCCCACCTGAACCACTGGCATGAATTGGAACCGCCTCAGGTCCAGGAGGCCATTCGCCGTGTACGCTCAACCGGCGCCGTGATTCGTGGCCAAGGGCCGCTGCTGGCTCATATCAATGATGATGCGTCGGTTTGGACCCGTCTGTGGCGGACGCAAGTCCGGCTCGGTATCATTCCATACTATATGTTCGTCGAGCGAGACACTGGCGCCCGGTGTTATTTCGAGGTGCCGTTGGCCCGGGCGTGGGACATTTATCGTACGGCTATCTCCCAAGTCTCCGGTCTCGCGCGCACGGCACGCGGACCGTCAATGAGCGCGGGCCCTGGTAAGGTCGAGGTCCAAGGAATAACCGAAATCGGCGGGGAAAAGGTCTTTGTTCTGCGTTTTATCCAAGGCCGCAATTCGGACTGGATCCAACGTCCGTTTTTCGCTCAGTTTGATCCTCAGGCGACCTGGCTGAATCATCTCAAGCCGGCGTTTGGGGAATCGCACTTCTTCTTTGAGCCTGAGTATCAGACGATGTGTGTTTCCACTACGGGGAGCCACTAGGCTGAGGTTGACGGGTCTCACGGTTGACGGCCTGGGTCATCCGCATTATTGGCTTCTCGTCAATACTGTTCCTGACTGTCAGGACTGACCGCGTGGAGTGACCGTCTGCCTCGACGCCGTTTTCATCGCAGTCTTCCCCCCACGTGTCCTCAACCAACCTGCCGCTACTCTCGCGGCTTCAGAATGCGGATGCGACGGACTGGCGGATGACCGGGCGTGTCATCAATAAACGTCAGGTGCTCGGCCTCACATTCCGGACAAATAATCAGCGTGCCATATTTTTCATGCTCAACCATCGGCGGCCACTTGCCGTCTGCCGGCTCGCCGTAGTTGCTCATTTGGTAGAGCTCTTCGGCGCACATCAGACAATATTGCTTCTTTGCCATTGCCTCACTCCTTCACATCCTTCATAGCGTGCACAGTATGCATAGCATGAACGGACCCGCCCCACTGTGGCATCCTGTCAGTGTGGCCTTCTGCCTGGAGAGAAGACAAGCCCGTAGGCGCTTGTCTTGACGCTGTACAGGGGAAAGGGTAGGTCTGCTGTTGAAACAAGATATCGCTATGAGATGATATTGGGATTCAATCTCCCGTGCGATAGGTGGGTCTATGTTTGAATACAGCATGGAGCATTTGTTTTCCTACTCAGCGACATTAGCGATGCCTCCCGAGAGCATTGGTCCTCTCCCGGAAGGATTTCGGGTCAATGTGTACGTGACTGGTGGAGAAGTTGATGGCCCCAAGCTGCGTGGTAAACTCCGCCCGGTTGGGGCAGATTGGCTGACTGTGCGGACGGACGGTATCTTAGTTCTCGACGTCCGTGCGACCATAGAGTCTCACGATGGGGCGCTGATCTATGTGACCTATGACGGCGTACTCGATATGGGAGAAGACGGCTACCAGAAATTCTTGAAGGGCGAGCTCCCACCGAGCGGCACCCCTATCCGAATGAGCCCGCGCTGTCATACTTCCCATTCGGACTATGTTTGGCTGAACCGCTGCCTGTGTGTTGGGGTAGGACAAGCTTTTCTTGAACGGGGGGAAGTGCGTTATGACATTTATGCGGTCCGCTAGGCGTCCTCAGAATTGACGCAGGCGGGTACAGATTATGCGGTACACCATTGTTTCTCTGGTGGGTATTTTTGTAGGGCTGAGCCTATGGGTAAGGCCTGTCTTTGCCGTCATAGAGGTCGGAAGCCCCGCCCCGGCGTTTTGTCTGCCGGCCCAGAACGGCGAGTCCGTTTGCTTGGAAGAGTTCAAAGGCAAACAGAACGTACTGCTGCTCTTTTATATTCTTGACTTTACCCCTGGCTGAACGCTTCAACTTTCAACCGGGCAGGAAGCCCGGGAAGAAAAACGGCTCAATGCGGTGGTCTTGGGAATCAGTACCAACCACACTGCCTCGCAGCTGGTCTTTCGTGGACAGCTAACTCTCGACTATCCGCTGCTGAGCGCGTTTGACGCATCAGAGGTTATCACTAACTATGTTGGCTGGCTTGATAAAGAGAAGCGGCTCAGCAATAGGGCCTATGTGGTGATAGATAAGAAGGGAATTGTCCGCTACGCAAAAGTAATGCAAAACCCGGGCGAGGTATTGCCGCTGAAGGACATTGAGCAACAACTGAGCAACCTTGATGAAGCCGCAGTTGAAGCTGCGGATTAGTAACCTGGAAGAAGTTATTTCCGTGCTTGCGTTCTGGCCAAAGGAGATGGATAACAGTCCTCCTCACGAGAGGACGGCAAAAGGGAGGCTTCACGATGCAAGAGCGTGCCCTCTGGTTTCGATTCGGTAGTGCCATGGGTCTAGCCGCCTGCCTGTGGCTGGTGCCGATGCCGGTCCACGCGCAGTACGGAGGCTCTGCATCGACCCAGGGAAGGCAATCGCCCAGCGTGGGTGCACCACAAGTCTTAGAAATCCCTATTCCTCAGACTACTACTCCGCTTTCCGCGCCGGGTGAAACTTCTCCTGCGTCACAAATGTCTGATTTTGGTGAATTCGATTCCGACGCGGACTGGCCCGCGAATGCGGCCACGACACCTGATGACCAATTCCCCGAATGGTATGGACGATCTCAAGACGGGCTAGAGGTGTATGACAAGCTAGAGACCGTAGCCCTCAAGCGTACCTATCTCGGTGTGTTATATGCAACGTCCGAGGAGGGGCCAGAAGGGGTACGCGTCCTCAGCGTGATTGACAATAGCCCCGCAGCCCGGGCCGGGTTCGAAGGGGCGAACACGCCTCCTTCTCAGAAGAGCGGTCTGATGAAAGCGGCTATTGTGGTCTTAGCCATGTCTCCTGCCGGCCCGTTTGCGATTCCGCTGGCCATTGCCCACGATATGTATACGAATCGTCATCCGCCTGGAGATTTGATCGTGGCGGTCAAAGATCAGCCGGTTCGCAACGCCCAGGAATTTACGGAGACAATGCAGCGCTATCAGCCCGGGGACAGGGTGCCGTTCAAAGTGCTGCGCCAAAACAAGCTCCTCCAAATTACCGTGGCGCTCGAAGAAGAGCCGCTCTAGCGGTTTGATTTGAAGTGGTCCACGAGAACTCGCTGTTTCTACCTCTGTGGAGGCGCGCCTTCTCTATCCCGTCTATTTCATTCCATCCATGCAGGGGATACGCTTGTCGCTCGGAGGCGGGTTCGTTGCCGGTTGGCACAGGAGATGGCCGGCGTAAGTCGAACAGCCGGTGAGTAGGTGGCGGTGGCCACTCGCCCTTTTTCCTTGAAATATTGGATTCTCGACCTTAAAACAATTCCCGATGAGTTTTCTCAAAATCAGGAGTAGCTGTGCAAAAATTTTCTATTACTTGCATTTTTCTCATGGACGTCCGTAAAAACTATCGTAGACTACAGGCTTTCCTTCTCTATATTGCTCTGGGGAGCATGCTTGTTGCAGGGAGTGTCGCGGTCTCTTCAGCCCAAGCCGAGTCCCCGGATGTCGCACATATTGTTGACCGGATGAACGCTGTCTTTGAGCCGGCACGCCCGAGTGTCCGCAAGGTAAGCATTTCTGTGATTGGGGACAAGGGGGCTAACAACACGCAGTGGGTCGTCGGCGAGGTACGCAAGCGGTTCACTGACGGGAAACGCATCCTCATTGTTATCCTGGAGCCACATAGTCTCCGCGGGAGTGCGTTTTTGTTCTGGGAGCAAGAGGCACAGGAGGATAGGCTGTGGACCTACTTCCCGGAACTAGGCGGAATGCGCGGGATCATAGGGGTTGACGCTTACGAGCATTTTCTACATACGGATTTTACCTACGCGGACCTCGGGTTGGTTAGCCGCGCTGGGAGATATCGGTTGCTGGGCGAGGAGGCGCATGACAGTACCCCGGCGTATAAAATTGATGAGGCCCCAAAAGAGCGGTGGTATTACTCGCGCGTCGTCACCTGGGTCGACACCGAGTCGCTGCTACCGCTCGAACGTGATCTGTATGATCGGGCTGGGAGGCTCTGGAAAAGGATTCTTTTTGACCACGTCACCCTGATTAACGGGATCCCCACGCCGCTGCGGATCCGGATGGTCGATGTCCAGCAGGAGGGAGGGACGGAACTCCTGCTGAGTGACGTGCGTTATGATGTGGAGCTACCGGATGAGTTGTTTGACCCGGATGGTTTGCCGCAAGTGATCGCCTCCCAACTCTGGGAATCATTTCCCACCCAATCTACCGAGGAGAACTGAACCGGTCGTGTGGCAGGGAAGGGGCACAGTCTGCTCCCCGATGAGCAACGTTCCGTTCCACATGGGGGAACCCACGATCAGGGAAGTGAAAATGCATCGCACGGACCTGTTTCTCTCATAAGTCGAGTCTGACCCTAACCGCCAGAAAGTTGACTTGCTGGGAGCATGTTTTCTGAGACCATCACATGAGACAGATTTTTTAGATTTCTCTGTTCGAAATTCTGCTTTTCAAACCGTCTTAAAAGCCCACAATCGACAGCATCATCAAAAATCGTCCATAACAAACGAAACTCGTCGCTCGTCTGAATGCGAACCGTTACTGGGTCGCTGTTTTGAACATGCAGCCTCAATGCAACGTGCTGCCTAGCTCAGCCGCGGATTTTGTGATAGGCAGGGAGTGAGAAGGGCGGTACATGAAGACGTTTTTCGAGCGGTTTGTGGATGAGGTGGTCCGCAAGAAGGACGCTGGGGAAATCGACGAGACAGAAGCCCAGCGGTGGATTGCGGAGATTCAGCAACGGTTGGAGGAGCATGCCAGGCATGAGCCCAACGCTCCTGTCGTACAAATGCCGGTGAAACACTAACGGTTTGCGCCGGCTTCCTTTCCTCTTGGTCTCGCCTTTTGGTCTCGCTATTCTTTTTCTTATCTTTCTGCTGTGATTGAGATCATCCTTCCGGACCCGGAAGGGGCCCCGGGATCCCTTCCGGGATAGTCTGCTCGTACATCTCTATTTGTGCTTTTCCTCGGGGAGAAGGTTGAATCCTGGTGCCCGTTGAAGCTTTGGGCCTGCTCGGCTAGTGTGTCAAAAAGCCAACGTGGAGGAGTATCAGGACGTATGACAGAAAGCATAGAAAGAAAACCCACCCGTGCGGTGAAGATTGGGAAGATCCAGGTTGGTGCTGATGCTCCCATCGTCGTCCAGAGCATGTGTGCCACGAAAACGGCTGATATTGACGCGACCGTCGCTCAAGTCCATCAGCTTGAGGCAGCGGGAGCGGGCGTTGTTCGTATTGCTGTGGATAACCCCAAAGAAGCAAAAGCGCTCAAAGAGATCCGGTCCCAGACTTCGGCAACCTTGTCTGTAGATTTGCAGGAAAACTATAAAGTCGCTGGCCAGGTTGCTCCTTATGTCGATAAGATTCGCTATAATCCGGGCCACTTACACCACATAGAAAAAGCCAAGACTATTCCAGAGAAAGTGGCAGGGATTGTCGATATCGCGCGCGCGCATGATGTGGCCATACGTATTGGCGTGAACTGTGGGTCGGTTGCGCCTGCCTTTCTGGAACGATACCCCGGCGATCAGATGGAAGCCTTGGTGCAATCGACGTTATACCATTGCCAACTCATGGAAGATCTCAACTACGACCGTTTTGTGGTCTCGCTCAAAGATTCGGATCCGGCCAAAGTTGTTGAAGCCAACGCGCGTTTTGCTAAAGCGCGGCCGGACGTCCCGTTGCATCTGGGTGTGACGGAAGCTGGACTACCCCCGGATGGAGTGATTAAGAGTCGCATCGCGTTTGAAAAACTGCTGGCAAACGGGGTTGGAGACACCATCCGCGTGTCCTTGACCTTGCCCAACGATCGTAAGCACGAGGAAGTGACAGCGGGGCTCAAGATTATCGAGGACACACAGCAAGGGCGCTTTATCTCTGTGCCCAACTTTGGCAAAGGGCTGAATATTATTTCTTGCCCAAGCTGTTCACGGGTCGAGAATGAAAGATTTGTTGAACTCGCTCAGCAAGTCAAAGAAATGGCGGCTTATGCGAAGCAACATGCTCTCACAATTGCGATCATGGGCTGTCGGGTGAATGGGCCAGGGGAAACCGATGATGCCGATCTCGGCCTGTGGTGTGGGCCAACAACGGTGAACCTCAAGAAGCGGAGCGTCAAGCTCGGCCACTTTGGCTACGACGTTGTCCTTGACCGTCTAAAAGAAGAGATCGACCAGCTCATCGCCGAACGTGGGTCTGAGACATCTGCCCAGTAGTGCGCGGGCGTCTTTTTTTTGGATCTTCGGGTTTTACCGAGCCTCTATCTGGGTTTCTTGCACGGCCTCCTGGTCAGCTTCTTGACTTTGTGGCATATCTCCGATTTTCAGCTCGATCCGTCTAATCGCTTGGTCGATGACCTGTGCTGCGCCAGGATTCACATTATTCGCTTCTCGGAGAGTCCGCAGGGCGTCGTCATAGCGACCGACCTGGTCATAGGCAAAGGCCAAATTCGACAGATAGTTGAAATCACCCTGTCGCGCAGTAACCGCTGCTTCAAGCGGCTCCAGCGCCTCTTGATGGCGTTCAAGTTTGAGGAGGGTCACTCCCAGGAGTTCTTGAACGAAGGGATTCTTCGGACGCAGTTCGGCGGCAAGGCGCGCCTTGGGCAGGAGCGTCTTGGGCCGAGAAGAATTGAGCAGTTCGTTATAATTCGCATTTAACAGGTCTAAGAACTCGAAAGTTGTGATCTCGCGATAATAGTTGATGTCTTTATCCTCAGGCGCGAGACGGGAAGCTCGATAGACCTCGCTGAGAGCCGCATAGGAGCGTTCCAGCGGCTCGTCGGTGCCAACAGCTTTAGAGCGCATGAAAAGTGCCCGAGAGCGGGCAATCTGTGGGTCAATGCCGTATTGTTCGGCGCGCTGCTCAGCAGAAATCTGCGGCAGGAGTCGGGCCAAGATGAACGGCATCGTGCCGGCAATCCCCAACCGGTTGAGTTCGGCGAATTCAATCGAGGTGTGATTGTCTGTGAGCAAGGGATAATCGTTACCGACAATCGCGTCAAGTTGTGGACCGTCAAAGATAATATACTTTAGCAAGTCTTGGCTTTGGGTCAGACCGATTTCCTCCAGGTCCGCACGGACCTCGGCGTTGACCTCCGCAAGACGCCGGTCTATCGCTGCCGCCGTCAACGGGAGGGGCTGCTTTGCACCGACTAAGAGCGTGTAGCGGCTGGTAAACATGAGCAGAGTTTCTGGAAATACACTGCGGAAGGTTCGAATAACGGACAGATAGTCGATGGTGGCCATATTATGGAGTGGCAGCCATTGGACAAAGACGCCGCTCTCAGTCAGTTTTGCATGCACAAGCTGATAATACTCTTGAGTGTATAACATCCAGGATTCGGCTGCCGCGGGGTGGGTGGCGTCAGCCGTGATTGCGTCGTAGCGGCGAGACGACACCTTGAGATAATTCCGTCCGTCATCGGCAATCAAGCGCCAGTTTATGCGGTCGACCACGTTGCTGTTTTCCTCACCAAAAAAATGCATGGCGTCGCGCACATCCGGCACGATGTCGACTGCGTCTACAGTCACATCGTGTTTGGTCACGGCTCCCAATGTGATGCCACCGCCTACGGCATTGACGAGGACCGTCTTCGGCTTCTCCTGCAGGAGGAGGGGCAGATGTCCTAGAAGCTTAAAAGTCGCAACCGCATCGCGATGTGTGGGTACCTCTTCGATGCAATTGATGGTGAGTTCTTTGATCTCGCCGAGCTGAAAAACAGCCACTGTGCCAAATGCGCCCTCGCGATAAAAGAGCAGCTCGCCCTTGACGTTTTCAAATCGGTCATACCATTTCATGAGGGTGAGTTCTTTGGGTAGCAGCAAGGCTGCAACGATGGTCGCGGCTGTCACGAGTACGCCTACCGTGAGTCGGACAGCCCCAGCGGGTCGGACAATGAACAGTAGAACGAGCCCCGCACCAACCGCTGCCAAGGCCAAAACCACCATGCCTGTACTTAGTCCAAGCAGGGGGATCAATACCAAACCGCCGGTAAGCGCACCCAGCATACTGCCGAACGCATTCGCGGAAAAAACGATGCCAGCTGCACTCTCAGGTGAATGATCGGTCTGATCGCGCAGCAGGTCAACCAAAAGCGGTGTGGCAAAACCAGAAGCCATGGCTGGAATGAGGGTGACAACGGCTGCCGCGCCCAAACGCACCAGTCCCAGGGCGAACCAATGGTTGTTATTCACCTGTTGGCTGAGGTCCAGGGTAATGTCGTGCAGCTGATTAAAAAGGCCCAAAGAAACAAGGATCGCAATTGCCGCGATAGCTTGGGTGACAAGAAAAACCAAAGCCTTAGTGGGTTGCGTTGCGCGCGAAGGACCACAAGCGGCATACAGCCAGGCCCCTAGCGCTAATCCGGCCAGAATGTCAGCCAAAACGACCGAAAACGAGTAGGTATTGTTTGATACTACGCAGATCAGTGTCCGGACCCAAATGATCTGGAGAGCTAAACCGATAAACCCACTCAGAAAGGGAAAAAGGAGGAAGAGCAGAGACGGCGTGGATGAATCGGATGGCTCTGTCTGTTCCTTCAGACGGGAGTGCGGACGTACTTGGCGGCGTGGTTGGGTCAAGGCGACCAGACAAATAACTGCATTGATTGCAGCCGCGATGAGCGTGGTGTGCAATACCCCATAGGTCCGAATAAAGAACACGCCAGCGAAAAAGGCCCCCAACACAGAACCCGTTGTATTGATAGCATACAGCAGCCCAATCTTTCGCCCGGTCGGACCGTCCTGAGCGACGTGACGGGCGAGCGTCGGCAGGGTCAGCCCCATCAACGTTGCGGGTAATGAAAGGGCAAGAATCACGAGCACAACCTGCAGTGAAAAACTGCCGCCCGCGGCGACGTAAATCACGTCAAAAATTTGTAGTAAAAAGGGAAAGATCAGAGCAAAGAGACCGATCAGCCCTTCGGCTATACCGTAGACCACAAATGGATGGTAGCGAGAAAGGCGCCGGCTTTGCCCAGCCAGATAGCCCAGCGCCAGGCCAAGCATAAAGGCTGCCGTCACAACAGTAACGGCATAGGTCGAAAGGCCAAAGACCAAGTGCAGCAAGCGCGCCCACACTACCTCAAACAGCAGCGCGGTAAAACCGGAGAAAAAAAGCAACAGAAGAATCATACGACCTCAGAAGCTAGGGATTGGATGCGAGGGAAAAGATCATGCTAACTGCCCATAAACCAGCGACGTGGATTATCCACCAGCATGGTGTTGATCTTCTCATCGCTGACCCCTGCCTCACGCATTTTGGGCACCAGATTTTTGATAAGATGGGTTGGCTGCCAATTGGCAAGGAGGTGCTCTTGGTCGGGTGGAAGCGCCATTGCCCGGCCTTTGAAGCAGCCGACAGAGTCATGTGACAAGACGATTTTGTCGGCATAGCCGATGCCGCATAGCCCGATGACTGTCGCCAGACGCAGCTTTTCGGGCAGGATGAGATCCAATCCAAATCGGTCACAGCCGATATAGGCGCCCTGGTCCATTAACTCGGTGTGATAAGACAGATTCGCCGTGTCACCCGAGTGGCCGATAATCACCCGCTTGGGATCAACGCCTTCCTCTTTGAAGATGGCGAGCTGTTCCAGGCCCAACATGGCTTCGTCCGTATGCGTGGTAATCGGCACCTCGGTCCGTTTTTGGGCGCGCGCTGCGGCACGCAGGCACATCTCTTCATATGGCGTGATATGCGGACGACCGGCCTCATTCTTCATCACCCCAGTCGCGCATTTGATAATACCGGCTTTGATCCCCGTATCTCCAATGCCGTCGGTGATTTCTTTTTCGTAAATTTCAGCAATTTCGTCCACCCCTGTGCCGAACGGCATATAAAACTTGAAATACGCCCCGCCGAGGTCTTCTTTGTACAACCCCGTGGCACAGATGACTCGCATACCCGACTTCGCTGATGCCTCAGCCATAAAATCGACATCTCGGCCGAGGTCGGACGGGCACGGGTCAATAAAGGTCCCGACCCCAAGCGATTGCAGCTCTTGCAGGCGGTCTATGCAGTATTTTAGGGTTTCGTCTCGCTTAAATCCTTTCACAATGATGCTGTCGGCTTCCCAGCCGGACCACGCAACGAGGAGATGCTCGTGCACCAGCGTTGTGCCCAATTCCTGCGGCGTACACGTCCCGGTGACGGTATGAATGGTTGTCATGCTGATCCTCCTTTGGGGGTACTAATATCGGACGATAAACCCGCGTAATAACAGGACTGGGCGGACCAGACTGACTCCAGCCGAGCAGTTGTTCAGACTGGAACCTTTCGCCTCCGGCAACAAACTCGACATTGTTGTCCG
Organism: uncultured Enterobacteriaceae bacterium; assembly: GCA_964495015.1. Lineage (GTDB taxonomy): Bacteria > Desulfobacterota > Binatia > Bin18 > Bin18 > Bin18. Next base: position 81,970 of record CAZBUD010000004.1, read on the forward strand.
TGCGGTTCCGGATCCAGCCTTGCCGGCCCAATCGACGTGCCTCGTCCTGGGCGGACGCTCGAAAATATACTCCCTGGATCCGGCTTTGCATCACCACGGTTGGACGCTCCATCTGTCGTGTTCTTCTACATGAGATCGATGACCGAATCGAGATACCAATGAGAAAGGTGGGCTATTTTGCGTTGTGGAAAATAATCCCGAGTGTATAACGCGAGCCCGATGTAATCGTGCTCACGCCGTGTCGCATGGTCATTCGGTAATACCCGCGCGTGCCAAGCGCTGGGCGATAGCGAGTGGTGAAGATAATGCTTTCTCCTTGCTGCAGGGTGAGAGCAATGCCGCGTGACTGTGCTCGGGGCCGCTGTTCAACCAGGAGAAACTCTCCGCCAGAATAATCTTTCTCTGGACGGCTCAGGAAGAACGCCATCTGCAAGGGGAAGGCGATTGTCCCATACAAGTCCTGATGCAAACAATTGTATCCGTCCTGTTCGTAGTGCAGGAGCAGTGGGGTCGGTTTGACCTGTCCGTTCTCCTGGCAGATTGACAAGAAACGCGACAGCGTTGGGGGAAAGGTCTCTGACTGCCGCAGAGCGGCCATCCAGCGGTTCGCAATCTTTGCGAGGGGAAGGTAGGCGTGGGTTCTGATTTGTTGAACAAGCGGCGGTAACGGGTCTGCAAAGTATTGGTAATCCCCAACGCCAAATCGATGTTGCGCCATAACTATGCGTTTGCGGAAGCTCTTTTTATTCGCATACAGACGAACGAGTGTAGCACCCTCTTTGGCCGTCAGAATACGCGGAGTCTTTGCGTATCCATGCTCGCACAGAGACTGCTCGATAGACTGCCAATTGAGTCCGGAGATGCGGTGTTTAATGGTAGCCATGAAAGGTATTCGTCTACCTCGGTACCCAATCCGGCATGCCATCCAGCATAATCCCAAACGCTGGAATACCAATCAAATACAAAAGTCCGGCGAGGACAAAGATGCTAAAAATATTGAGCCCTAAGCCGGCCCAGAACATTTGCGGCAGCGTGACATACCCACTCGCAAAAATAATCGCGTTCGGTGCGGTAGCCGTGGGCAACATGAAGGCGAATGACGCAGCAAAGGTAGCCGGAATCATGAGGAGCAGTGGATCAATCTCTAGCCCTATTGCCGTGGCGGCGAGCACAGGCATGACCAGAGTTGTCGTCGCTGTATTGCTGGTAAACTGTGTCAGCCCGACCATTAAAGAACAAACTGACAGGATGGCGACAAAAGGCGAGACATCGCGTAAGAATGACAGTTGCGAACCCGCCCAATTGGCTAAACCGGAATGCCCAACGCCCTCGGCGAGAGCGAGGCTGCCGCCCAGCAAGACGAGGATGCCCCACGGGATCTTGTCGGTATCATCCCACGTCAGCAGGAACTCGCCTTTCCGTTGTCCGGATGGAATGAGAAAAAGCAGGATGGCCGCCAGTATGGCAACTGTCGAGTCCTGAATATGCGCAGGATCCGGAAACACACTCGCCCAGCCTGGCAGGGCGAATGGCCCAAAATTTATATCTTTACGAAAGATCCATAGGAGCGCGGTCATGAGCGACAGCAATAACACACGGTGTTCACCGCTTTGCATCGGGCCCAGTTCCTTGAGTTGCTGGGTTAAGAAGGTTTGGTCGTCTTGCCAGCCCGTTTTTGATATCCGGAAGTAGAGGTAGACTAAATAAAACCAGGTGCAGCCAACCATCAGGACGACAGTCGGCAGACCAAACAACATCCAGTTGAAAAAACCTATACTCGGCCCATCAGGAAAGAGTTTCGTGAACGCTCCCATAAACACGACGTTGGGAGGCGTCCCGACGGGGGTGCCGAGCCCACCAATCGAGGCACTGTAAGCGAGGCCGAGCATGAGTGCAATGCCAAAGCCCTTTGTGGTGTCATAGCCTTGGGATGCGGCATGGTCCAGCACAGCCAATGCAATTGGCAGCATGATGATGGTCGAAGCCGTATTTGACACCCACATGGAGAGCAGGGCCGTTGTGATCAGAAAGCCGAGAATGAGCAATTGTGGCGAGCGGCCGATTTTGGACAGAATTAAAAGGGCGACCCGCCGGTGGAGTCGCCATTTCTCCATGGCGATAGCAATAAAAAAGGCGCCAAAGAACAGAAAAACAATATGGTCGGCATAAGCGGTCGAGACTTCATGCGCGCTAAGAATATCGAGCACGGGGAACAGCACGAGCGGGATCAGGCCAGTCACGGTGATGTGGGTTGCCTCAGTCATCCACCACACCGCCATGAGCCCAACCACGCCCGCTGTGTGCCAGGCGTCAAGACTCATGTCAGCCGGTGGCGTCGACAGTAGGCAGAGTATGAGCACGCCTATACCGGTAAAGAGACCAATCGCTTGGCGTCTGCTATAGGAAGAAGGCTCAGACTGCGTTGTGTCTGGTTTGTTGAAATCTGCTGGTGTTGTATTGGTCATAGACCTAGCACTACTGACATAAAGGAGGGCATATGAAAATCATACGTTTTTTAGCCACCCCAGAGGGCGGGTCACAGTTCGAGGAAATTGATATCCCGATCACGAACGAGCGACAAGATGCCGAGGGGAATACCTTGCTCTTATCGAATACGTATACCTCGCCAGGGGTCTGTTTTGTTGATCTGCCAGAAGGCCTCGACCAGGATTGGCACCAAGCCCCAACCCGGCAAATCGTGGTGGTGTTGTCAGGCAAGCTGGAAGTCACCACCACCGACAATCAGGTGCGGGAATGGAGCACGGGTGAAGCATTTATTGCGTCCGATACAGCTGGCCAAGGCCATAAAACGCGCACCATCGACGGACCCGCCCGAGTCATGTTTGCACCCTTGCCGGACAGTTTCTTTATGGAAAATTGGTCAGAGTCGGAAGGAGGGTGAACAACGATGCGACGGACCAATGTGGAACTCGACGAAAAACTCGCCCGAGAAGGGCTCAGGCTGTTTAAGAAGCGCACAAAAAAGGAGTTGCTTAACTTTGCCTCGCGCAAGTTTATTCGTCGCGAGAATGCCAAGAAGATACTCACCCTGGAAGGGCAGGCGCACTGAGAAGGCAGTCTGGAGGAGACAAGGAAAAGCCGCCTTGCGTATGAGGCGTAGCCCTGGACGAGTAGCATCTGGAGATCTGGGAAAAGGGGCGTATAACGATACGCCCCGAATGGAGGGTGGATAGGCTGCGTTAAGAGCTCTACGCCTTCGCGCTTGGCCGCGAAGAAACATCTTCGTGCCAACGTTTTGTATTCGTATTGCCTTCAGGAATACCCATCTTGGCAAAGCTGGCAAAATCAACCACACATAGTGCGGTGATATCGGCAATGGTGTAGCGCTCGCCTGCAATGTATGTGGTTTCACCTAGGCGCTGTTCCAGCCGTTTATAGAAGCGCTCGACGCCCGCTCTGCCGCGTGCCGCGAGTTCAGGAATCGCCTGCACGTCGGACAGGCCAGGCAAGCCTCGATTCTTGAAAGGACCGAATGAGTTGCGGAACATCTCGCCCGTTGGGTTCAAGCCGTCAAACTCCATACGACGTTGCCAGGACTCGATTTGCGCCTTTTCTAACGCATCCTTACCCATCAGATTCGGCTCCGCCTGGGTTTCTTCGATATAGCGGCAGATGGCAATCGTCTCGTCGATACGGGTGCCATCATCGAGTTCGAGCGTCGGCAGCAAACCGCGTGGATTCACGGCTAAGTATTCCGGCTTCAGATTCTCCCCGTCGATAATGCTGACTTCGGTCTTCGGGATGTCGAGGCCTTTCTCGGCTAAGAAAACCCGCACCCGGCGCGGATTAGGGGCCATTTGGCAGTCATACAGTTTCATCTGTCTCTCCTTTCTTGAGCGTGGATCTCATGATGAATATTGTGGAAGAATATCGACACCAAGCAGAGATGCAAGCCCGGTATAAGAGATGCGCTGGGAAAAAGACAGTGTTCCTTTAGAGAATCAAGATTGTGGGTTAAAGTGAGAGAATCGGAGCGCGTAAATTTAAGAGAGGATAGAGTATATGTGGAAAAAACCGGGCGTATTATTTGTCAGCATTGCCGTTCTGATAATGGGGCTGCCTCCGCTTGGACGGGCCGATTTAAATCCTGGCGATACGATCACCAAAGCCAATATGACCCAAGCAGCAGATCTGCTCACCCCAGCGACACGCTGGATGGTCGAGCGCGGGATGACTATGTGGATGGGTGCACCACGCCCATATACCTGGCCCAAGGCCTATAAAGAAGCGACTGAGCGGTATGCCGGCCAGGTTGAGATCTCAGCAGATGGACGAGAGATGTTCAACTATATCGCGGGGGCACCATTTCCCGTCATTGATACAAACGATCCATTGGCCGGATATAAAATTATGTGGAACCATGCCCAGCCGCCGTATAGCATCGATAATATCGGTGCAAGCTATGTGGCCCATTTGTTAGACGAAGACGGCGATGTTGAGCAGTCGTTCGAGAATTCGTGGCGTCGCGTCATGTGGAGCGGACGCTTATATACAGATCCCAAGCCCATCATTCCTCACAATCCCGCCGTGCGGCATACCCATCTGTGGGGACCGCTGGTGCTTCCCAATCGCTATAAGGGTCTTGCTGTTCTTGAATTTCGGTATGTGACGGCCAGCGCGGCTGATGACACCTATGTCTACTCGCCCCAAATACGCAAGGTCCGGCGTATCAGTGTTGCCGATCGTAGCGCCAGTATTTGGGGTTCAGATTATGATCTTGACTCGTTTTATGGGTTCAACGCCAAGATCGGTGCGTGGAGTTTCCGCGTATTAGCCGAAAAGGATATTCTTGGCGTGCTGCACAGTGGACGCTATGGCGATTCTGCTGAGTGGTGCGGCCAACGTGATGCAGGCCAGGGGCTACTTGCAGCGCTGCCGTGCGTGACGTGGGAAAAACGGCGTATATGGGTCGTTGAGGCTACCCCCACGAATTATCCCAGACAATACGCTTACTCCAAGCGCATCCTGTATATGGACCAAGAAACCTTTGGTCCAGGGATAGCCGAGATGTACGATACCAACGGCGAGCTACAAAAGGGGCTGCTGCACTGTGCCTTTGTGACCGCCAAACCGCATGACGGCTATCCCTCAAACCCGCTGAAAGGCGCACGCTATAACTATCAGGAAGAGCAGCTCTTTGTCCCTAATTTCGTCATGATCGATTTTCAGAAAATGTTGGCAACCGTAGGCGAAGTGCCCTCGACCGAACAGCGCCCGTCAGAATGGGAAGGCGAGGCGTATTTCAACGAAGCAAAAGTAGAAGGTGCGACATCCGATTCGCATACTACGAATGCGTTGATGGAGATGGGGAGGTAGGGCTGTGTAGGGGCGGTTCACGAACCACCCAGGGCGACCGGCCGGTAGCGCCTACCTCACCTGTGTAATCGCAGTACACACAAACGAATAAGCAACCACCACAATCATCGCACCGCTGGCGACGAGGCAGGTCGTGAGGGGACCGACAGAGTCGACAAGTACGCCGGACAGGGGTGCGCCTAGCAGGCCGGCGGCCCCCATAAAGCCGATCGTATAAACCGATAACACCCGGGCTCGATTGGCCGCGCTCGCCTGCTCCTGGTAGACCGTTCGGCCTGCATTGATAAAAATAGCCGCACTAATCCCCCATGCGCCAACGGCAAGTAAGGTGCCCCAAAATGGAAGGCCCAAGGACACGGTGCTGAGACAGCCCGCCCCAAAAAGGAGAGACGTCAGCTGTGCCCGACCTTTGTGGTGGAGACCACCTTGCCACAGAATAGTGATTGAGCCGAGAATCGTCCCGAGCGGAAAGGTCATGTTCAGCAGCGCAAGTTGACCCACCCCACCTGCGTAGACATCGCGCACTAACAGGGGCAGGACAACCAGAAACGGACCGATAAAAAACACACCCACAGCGACCGAGAGCAAGAGAGTAGCAGACAGGGCCGGAGACCGTTTGACCTCCCAGACACCCTCGACAATATCAGCCCAACGCATACTGCCGTGAGAGCGTGGCTGCGCACTGACAGACAGTTTTTGCAACAGTAGGATGCCAGCTAGCAGGGTCAGCGTGTGCAGGCCGAGGGCAGAGACTGTTCCGATCCAGCGCGCTGTGCCGGCCAGCAGAGAGCCCAGCACCTGCATGCTCCACTGCGTCATCGTCATACCGACGACAGAGCGGAGCATATCAGCACTGGCGACCTGGGAGAGCAAGGCGTCGCGCGCCGGCATGACAAATGCCTGCACGGTGCCCATGCCGACGGCGTAGGCAAGGAGCAGCGGCATGGACAGCTGGTTATTGGCAACCACGAGAACAAGACTGACGGAAATACCGCTTGCAATCAGGTGTAAAGTCATGAGCATGCGCCGCTGGTCGTACCGGTCGGCAATGGCCCCGCCGGGCAGGGCGAGTAAAATAGACGGAATCATCATGGCGCTCTGGGCAATGCCGACCCATTTTGCCTCGGCATTCAGTACCCCGACCACGAGCCACGCAAAGAGAACGCCCTGCATGCCTATGGCCGTAAACCAGCTGCCGGTGCCGGCCAGGAACCAGAAGTAGGCCGCTGACGCCTGTGCTGTCTGAGACGTTTGGTGTGAGTCAGGAGTCGGGGAGGCTGTGTTGGGCGATGAAGCGTGCGACAATGAATCCACCCTTGTTCCGCTATATACTTATTCAAAGATTCGTTTGGATGCGCGGAAAAATGGGAGCAGGCAGAGTAACGAATCAGGATGTCTAAAGCGAGGGGGACTGGAAGTTTCTTTCTGAGAAGCTATTGCCGAGGGGAGTGCCAATCTATGCTTGCTCTGTTTGTCCGAATCGTTTTCATGCTGCTGATCACGTTGGTGTCACTCCGAGAGGTCTTGGTCTACGGTGATTCAACTTCTCCTTTGCCGCACATTTCTTTGCCGCCCGGATTTCAGATTGAGCTCTATGCTTCTCGGGTGCCGAACGCCCGTTCACTCGCCCTGGGGAAAAACGGGACAGTTTTTGTAGGAACCCAGCGTGCCGGCAGGGTCTACGCGGTTATTGATCACGATAACGATCAGCGTGCTGACGAAGTCGTGACCCTTGCTGAAGGATTGCGTATGCCGAACGGGGTGGCCTTCCGCCAGGGCGCGTTGTATGTGGCCGAGGTTAGTCGTGTATTACGCTTTGACGATATTGAATCTCGACTGAAAGATCCGCCCACGCCGGTCACTGTCACTGATGCGCTCCCCAGCGACAACTGGCATGGCTGGAAGTTCATCCGATTTGGACCTGACGAATTGCTCTATATTCCGGTTGGGGCGCCGTGCAATGTCTGCCTCAAGAGTGACGAACGCTATGCGTCAATTTTACGTATGAAACCGGACGGCGGCGCGTTGGAAGGTTTTGCTCATGGGGTGCGGAATACAGTGGGATTTGATTGGCATCCGGACACAAAAGAACTCTGGTTCACGGACAATGGCCGGGACTGGCTGGGCGATGATGAACCCCCGGGCGAACTCAACCATGCGCCGGAGTCTGGGCTGCATTTTGGTTTTCCATACTGTCATGCCGGCCGCATCCCGGATCCCGACTTTGGAGGACAACGCAAGTGCGATGAGTTCACCCCGCCGGCACAAGAACTTGGCGCACACGTCGCGCCTCTAGGTATGCGATTTTATACGGGCACGATGTTTCCGGAGCCTTACCGCAACCAGATTTTTATTGCTGAACACGGCTCGTGGAACCGCACCGAGCCCATTGGCTATCGGCTCATCCTCATCCGTTTGAAGGAAAATAAAGCAACTGGATATGAAGTCTTTGCCGACGGCTGGTTGCAAGATGGCGGCGCGTGGGGCCGACCTGTAGATGTCCTTGTCATGCCGGACGGTGCCCTGCTCGTATCCGATGATAGAGCCGGTGCAATTTATCGGATTAGTTATACAGAATCCTAGGACCATCTGAGAAAACAAGGACTGGCGGGTTGGGTTATGTCGAGTAATCTAAAAATACGTACGTTAACGTTTGCCGACCAGGATGCTGCTGTCGCCGTGATTAACACGGCAGCACGGTGGTATCAGGAATTTTTACCTGCGGAAGAATATCACGATCCGGAAATGACGCGCGATCAATGGCAGGCAGAAGCCCGACGCCTGACCTGGTATGGTGCATTTCAGGCGGCTGCACTGCTTGGAGTGATGGGCTTGGAATACGTCAAAGATGTTGCCCTGCTCCGGCACGCCTATATCCTGCCTGAGCAGCAGCGGAACGGCGTCGGCTCTCGGCTGCGTGAACACTTGGAAAATCAGATCCGTGGCGCTGACCGGATAGTTGTAGGCACCTACACCGGGAACTATAAAGCGCGTGGGGCTTTAGAAGTTGCCGGGTATCAAGTTTCCGTAGACTCAAAAGCGGTGCTCAGAGCCTATTATGCGATTCCGGAAGATCGTCTGCAGTCTTCCGTGACATACGAGAAGGTCATCTAGAAACCTTCTCGACGCCATTACAGGGCGTTGGGCCTAATTAAACACTCGTTTGACCGGACAGCGAAAGCCGTCGATAACATCTCCGCCGCTAAGCTCATCCGTATCCCCTAGGACCTACACGTCATGAATAGAACGATACCCAAAGATCGTACGCGTTACAGGCTCGACGACCCATAAGAGCCGGGCGCCGACAAAGAAATAATCGGCCACCTTGTTCTGCATCGCCTCAAAACGATCCGCAGGAGCAACAATCTCAACCGCAAGGTCGGGCGCAAAAGGCTAGTAGTCTTTCGCAATGGCAGCCGGCGGCAGGTGGGCGGCTGTCACAAAAGAGTTGTCTGGCGCACGGACCGTAACCGGATCTTTTTGCGGCACAAAGCCGGCCTGTGCTCCGCACACTACGCCAAGATGCTGGGCCTCAACATATTCGTCCAGTAATCGTGATAGGCGGGCACTCAATTTCCCATGTTCGCCTGCAGCCAAGACCATGCGTGGGAACTCTCCTTTAACCAGTTCGTATTTTACCTTTGTACCAGACAGTGCAAATAAGTTATCTGCCGTGCGCTGTGCTCGCCGTGATTGTGGAGCGGAGGATGCCATACATTTCTCAATGAGCCGGACGCGTATTCTGTACGAGGTTAGTCCGCCGCCAGCAACGAGGCTGGGGCTGTCTGGAGAGTACGGCGTACGCCTTTACGTTCAAGAATAGGCAACACTTTGTCAATGAAATCTCTCAATTCCTCTTCAACATGTCGAAAGGTCAGGCCCACCGCATCAACGCCAGCTTCTTGAAATTGATCCAGATCTTGTGCGACGTGTTCCGGAGTGCCGATGAGTTTACCGCTTCCAACGCCAAGGACAACATTACGCAGCATCTCTTCGACCGAAAGACCTTGGCCCAGCGTTGAAGCGACTGTACCGACTGTTTGGCCGGTTAAGGTCTCCAACCAATCTTTGGCGCTCTCGAAATCGGCGTGCGCCAGGATCTCTTCAACTTCTTTTTGGGCAGCTGCTTCAGTGTCTCGACATAACATAAAGAGATAGACAATGATTTTGATCGTACGACCGTGTTGCGCGGCTTGGGCGCGTACATCGGCGATCTCCTGCGCTAGCTGGTCCAGAGATTGAGCGCCGGCGAAGTACCAGTCACAATATTTGGCGGCAAAATTGCGTCCAACCGGCGAGCTACCCGCGTTATACAAGAGCGGCGGCTGGGCCGGCTTCGGATGACAGGTACCCTGGTTGATGGAGAAATACTCGCCCGTGTAGTTAAACCAGTCTTCTGTCCAGAATTTTTGCAGCACCTCAACAAACTCGGTTGACTGGGCATAGCGCTTGCCGTGCTCAAGTAGTGGAATGTCGAGCATGCGGAAGTCGTTCTCCGCCCAGCCGCTGACAATATTGAGCGCCCAGCGGCCATGGCTGATCTGATCCAGAGTGGCTCCCATACGGGCAACCATGCCAGGATGATAGAATGCGGTATGTACGGTGGAGATGATTTTAAGGTTCTGCGTCGCCATGGCTAAGCCGGCAGCCGTAGTGAAGGAGTCGAGCGAATAGCTCCAGAAACGTGCCGGTCCAAAGCCGCCCCCGCCACGCTGGGCCATAAAGAAGACCTCAAGCCCGGCCTGATCGAGCAGTTCGGCAACCCGCACGTTGTATTCAAACGTGGGTACTGTGCGCTGCTCAGCAGAAGAGACCAGCACGAAGGCATTCGTGCCAAAGGACGGCGTGCAGCCGATGGTGGGGGCAAAGACGCCGAGTTCGAGGTGTCGGTCGCTCATAGGCTTTCTCTTGTTTTTTGTTCCAGCGTACCGGATTTTCTGTGCTCAATTCTGCTTTGGCGGGTCTAACAAGTTTGCTTGCCTTGGCGCCGCGCGCGATGGAAACCAGCGCGGTGTGACTGCATGATATGCGCGATAATCAGTACCAAAACGTTTCTTCAGATCAGGTTCTTCAATAAAGAAAACGTACACCAGGCTGACCAGTAGGAGAAGGAGGGTATAAACCAAGACATTCGCGGACTGGAACCACAGGGTCTGGCCGCAGAGCACGCCGAGGAGTCCGACAACCATAGGGTGTCGGATATGGGCATACGGGCCGGCGACGACCATGCGGTGGGGCGGATCAAGCGGAAAGGGCGTGCCTTCCCCACGTCGAACCAGATAATACGCGGCAGAAAAGATCAGAACGCCGCCGCCAAGGCAAAGTGCGATTCCCATCATGGAGAAGATCGGTGCGAAGGGGAGAGGGGTGACCGGTTCAAAGTGGCGCAGCTTCCACGGTAAATAGCCCATGAAGAACCCTGGAATAACGAGAGTATAGACTGTTGCGCGGAATCGGACGGACAACATAACTGAAGTAATATTTAGAGCGGCGAGCCTGTCCTGTGTGGTCATTCAGCATGGCAGCTGGCAGAATGACAGCCGGACTCCTCAACAAGTTGCTCTGGCTTATGCCCCGCGAAATACAGGCTTACGCTTTTCCAACATGGCCCGAACGCCTTCTTTAGCATCCTGGCTCTTACGTGCCTGGCGCACCAGTGTTTGTATGTCTTTATGTTCAATTGAGTTGCGCAGCGAGATCATACGCAGGATGCCCTTTTTCATCCCAGCCAGGGAGAGGGGAGCATTCAGAGCGATAGTCTGAGCTAGGGTCATGGTCGCAGACTCTAACTCTTCTGCGGACACGAGCTGATTGACCATACCGATTTCATACGCGCGCTGGGCATCGATCGGTTGGCCGGTAAAAAGGATTTGCTTAGTAAAGGCCGGGCCAATAACCTCGACCAGTTTTTGTCCCAACCGAAACGGAACCACAAGGCCCAAGCGGGCAAGTGGCATACCAAACCGGGCGGCTTCAGAAACCACACGCAGGTCACAATGCAGGGCGAGTTCGCAGCCGCCGGCTAAGGCATCGCCTTGGACCATGGCAATGGTCGGATGCCGAGACTCTTCGATTTTTTTCAGCAGTTCGATAATGCCGGTTTCTATATCTCCTTCGCCCTGCTGACGGGCGCTGAGTTCACGCAAATCCAGGCCCGAACAAAAGGCTCTGCCCTCGCCCCGGATCACAACCACACGGACATCAGTATTATTTTCCAGCTCGCCGAAATAGTGCTCCAGCCCGTCCAGCACCGCCGTATTCATCGCGTTACGCTTTTCCGGCCGGTTCATCGTAATCGTGGCAATACCGTTGTCGATCGAACACAGAATTTCTTCAGCCACAAGAGCCTCCTTTGTCGTAATTGCGCCCAGCTAAGCGGTTTCTCTAGGGAAGGTCAAGGTGAAGAGAAGTAGGGGCCTCTATAGATTCTTGGCGACGTTATAATAAGCCTGCTGCGAAAACAGGAGATCCTTGGCTGCCATAGGGAGATGCAAGAGCAGTGAGAAAACCGAAAAAGTGTAAACACTGCGGTACGGAAATGTATCAGGGTGACCAGGAGAAATGGTTCTGTCCAGATTATATTGCGGACGAAATGGATGCTACGTTTCTCGACCCGCACACAGATAATCCGGGCGCATGGAAAACCCCCTATGTGCTGAGTGTGCAGGTTGGGTTAGCGTGGCGTAACCCAACACCCTCCTTGGTCGTGACGGCCCCTACGCCCCACACGGACCGTTTCGCGATGACTTGACGCAACGCCTCGCGCAGCATCCCGCCACTCCGCTCATGGAGGACCAGCTCCCATCTTTAGGTGGTCACTACGGCGAAGCCGCTGCTACCCCCTGAGACAACGGCTTGTCGCTATCGCAGGGGCTGCGCCTACCGGAGGCGTCGGATTACGCTCTGCTAATGCGACCTACTGAACTTTGGCCCACATGGTATCTTTGCGGAGCGTTCATATTGATTCCCAACGGACGTTGTCCCCTGGATTCCATTCCATCCAGGCTACCTCGCTATTGAATTTGAATTGCGACCTGAAACGCTGGTCTTGCCTCGATTCGGCTTACATAAGCTTTCAAGTTCACCATTTCGTCGGGCACGCAGCCGAGTCGATTGCTCATGAAGCAGGCATGACCCAACATAATATCGGCTCCCGAGAAGTCTCCGATGAGGTAATCTCTTCCATCAAGCGCGTGGTCGACCGGAGCCAATGCCTTGGACAACAAACGTTGCGCTTGACCAAGCACGGTTTCGTCTCGGCGCTCCGGCGGCAACAACACGGTTTGCACCACAATGGTATTTACGGGCGGCATAACCATGCCCTCACAATAGTGGAACCACTGGAGATATTCTGGATACTCCGCAGAATCGACCGCTGGTTTGAGACCATCATTTTTGTGACGTTCTAAAATGTACTCAACAATTGCACCAGACTCATAAATGCTCACATCACCATCTTCAAGAACGGGTACGCGTCCCAACGGATGACGGGCACGATGCTCATCTGACTTTAGATCCTTCGGATGAAAGGCCATTTTATTGATCTCATGAGGCAACCCAAGTTCCTCGAACAACCAAACAATCCGGCCTGCGCGCGAATTGGGAGCAAAGTGTAATTTCAGCATACTTGTATCCTCAATTTAGCGACTCCGTTCGCCCCTTTCGTGGAGCCTCTTCGTCTAGAAAATCATTCACTAAATTTCCACGTATTCTCAGCCGTGCCGCCGATCTTCCAACGCGGAACAACAATATTAGGCTCGTTGGTCTCTTCAAATTCTACTTTGACTGGTAGCCCGATTGCGATGTCTTCTTCCTCGTCGAGCATGACCCCGCCGACGCGGATGAGCGAGCCATCGGCTTCGTGGCAATCGTCTAACTCAATAAGTCCAACGACGTAAGGTACGGCCTCGACAAATGCGCCCAGAATTGGCTGGGTCACAACGATATAGCTGTGTAGCACGCCTGTCCCGGCTGTCTCAAACCAGTCGAGGTCCATGGAGTTGCATTTGGCGCAAGCTGGAAACGGGGGAAACCATTTGTGTCCACACTCTTTACATTGGCGAACGAGATATTTGTGTTCTTTTGTACCCATCCACCAGTCAACGGTGTCGAAGTCGGGCGTAATTGAGATTTTGCTGTAATCAACTGGTCCAGGCATAGCCATCGCTCCTTTATGCTGAAATCCCGCGTAGGATCGCTGAACTCGACATGGTTTCCGTTCCCCAGCCTAGACACGCTGCAATCCGAGCGTCTTTCACTTGACGGCAGCCAGCCTGACGGTCGTAGGTGTGTTTACCCTCGGCCCAACCTGGACAGGCATCGTCGGATCGGTGGCGGAGCTGGCGGACGTTTTCAATCACCATGCTCACCCCGTGGGTATAACCTTCGGACAGATGGCCACCAGAAAGATTTGATGGCAGTTCGTGATCAATCTGTAAGCGTCCGCCTTTGACAAACTCACCTGCTTCCCCCTTACCGCAGAAACCATAGGCTTCGAGCTGAATGAGAGTGGTGAAGGTGAACGCGTCGTAGCATGAGATCAGGTTCACGTCCTTCTGACCGATACCAGCCATACCGAATAAACGACTGCGGCCATAATTCCCGGCTACATAGTGGATCTCTGGTCGCGAGTAGTTCCAGGCAGAGTTTGGAGCCATGGTTCGTCCCGTGCCGCCCATGATGAAAACCGGTGGCTGACGCAGATCATAAGCCCGCTCACGTGAGGTGACGATAATGGCGGCTGACACATCTGTCTCTAAACAGCAATCTAGTAAGCGCAGAGGCTTCACCACCCAGCGGGAGTTTTGGTGATCTTCAATCGTGATCGGGTGGCGCATGACCGCCTTGGGATTCAAGCTGGCATGATAACGGTGCGCGACGGCGATTTCAGCTAACGATTTTGTGGTTGTACCGGTATCGCGCAAATAGCGCATGGCGGACATCCCGAATCGTTGAGCAGGAGACGTCCAGCCCCAGTGCATCATGAACTGATTGTCTTCTGCGGCGCGGGTTGGCGGGACAGGTCCACTTGGCGCTTGTCCACCCATGCGCCGGCCAGAGCGACCGTTCATCGAACGGAAGATGACCATGGTTTTGCAATAGCCTGCTTCGAGCAGACCAATTGTATTGCCAATCAGCGCTTCGGTACTCGACCCCCCACCGAAGATATCGACCGAATAGTTGAGTTGCATGCCGAGCGAAGTGGCGACATGGTTCGAGGTCGTCGAGTCGCCGGCTTGATAACTTGTCATACCGTCAACATCACGTGGTTCCAGCCCAGCATCGGCCATCGCCTTTTTGACCGCCTCACAAGCCATGGACAGCGTGGTGCGATTTGACGGACGCATATGCGGCGTCTCTCCCACGCCGACAACGCAGTATTTGTCAGTAAGTGCTCCCATTGGTGCCTCCATTTTTTACGTAGGGGCGAAATCTCGCCCCTACGCCATCTCCCGCTTGACTTCCTGCATCAGTTCGCGATAACGACCTTCGTCTTGGCGTTCGGCCACACCAAAACCAATAATGATTCGGTCTAAGACGCCATTGTAGCGGGCGCTCAATTTTTTGGCGATTTCGTCATACGTGCCGACCACGGCGATCTCGTCCAGCATCTCGTCGGTGATTTCCGCTGCCATACCGCCCCAGTCGCCTTTTTCTGCTTTTTCGTTCAGCCGAAAGCAGGTGTCTCCCCAGCCATGGGCGTCCAGCACGCCTTTATAGGTCCGGGTTGAGGCATAGAACGAAACCTGTTGTCGGACCGGGCCCTTGGCCGACTGTACCTCATCTTGAGTGGTCCCGCTGGCAATGAATGCTCCCGTTTGCAGGGTGAAGTCTGCGCGTTTGCGACCGGCTTTGGTAATGCCCTTCTCAATATTCGGGATGACGGTCTCAGCCAGGTATTTCGGGGTGTGGAAATTATGGACGAAAAACCCGTCACACACCTCCCCGGCAAGTTGACTAATCAACGGATTGAGGCCGGAGATAATGATAGGTACATGGGGGTGTTCAATCGGACCGGGATTAAAGAACGGTGTCATGAGCGAGAACTGATAGAACTCGCCCTCAAAGTTGAGCTTGGTGCCGTTTTGCCAGCAATCCCAGATCGCGCGCAGGGAAAGAACGACCTCACGCAAGCGTTTGACCGGCGAGACCCACTTAACGCTAAAGCGCCGTTGGTTATGGCCTTTGACCTGGGTACCTAAGCCTAGCATAAAACGTCCGCCGGAGTTGGCCTGCAGGTCCCAACAGATATTAGCCAGGACCATAGGACTACGCGGAAAAACTATGGCGACGCCGGTACCCAGATGAATACGCCCGGTTTCGCGTGCCGCCACCACCAGTGGAAAGAAGGGGTCATGACTGGTTTCCGCACTCCACAGTCCATCAAATCCCATGGCTTCCGCATCGCGAGCGACCTTGGCTGCCGCGTCAAAGGTTGATGGAAGAAAAGAGGTGTCGATTTTCATACTGCCCTCCTTAACTTAGAGCCTATCCGAATACCCAGAGGCGCCCGGTTCTGTCATTCTGAGCGTTGCGAAGAAACTCTCCCTTAGACGTGGAATTGGGATGTTTCGCTACACTCGACATGACACCGTGAAGCCGTTATTCGGATGGCCTTCTAGTACAACTTCTTCCTAGTAGGACCTTGGCATGCCCAACACATGCTCGGCGATAAAGTTGAGAACCATATTGTTCGAGATTGGGGCGATGGAGAATAAGCGGCACTCACGGAACTTACGCTCAATATCGTATTCTGCAGCAAAGCCGTAGCCGCCGTAGGTGTCTAAGGTCGCGTTAGCGGCAGCCCAGGAGGCTTGCGAACACAGCAGCTTGGCCATATTGGCCTCTGCCCCACAGGTTTCCTGTGCATCAAACAAATCAGCCGCGCGAAAACGCATCAAATCAGCCGCTTCAGTCTGGGCATAGGCTAGCGCGATGGGGAACTGAATCCCTTGGTTTTTGGTGATCGGCCGACCAAAAATCTCTCTCTCGTTGCCGTATTGGACCGCTCTCTTAATAAACCAGCGCGCGTCGCCGATGGCTTCGGACGCCACAAGGATACGCTCGGCATTCATGCCGTCGAGGATGTAATAAAAGCCTTTGCCTTCTTCACCAATCAGGTTTTCGGTCGGAACTTTGAGTTCATGGAAAAAGAGCTGGTTGGTTTCGTGGTTGATCATGGTGTCGATGGGCCGGACTTCGACCGAGTCGCCAGCCTCTCGCAAGTCAACTAAAAAGATGCTCATGCCCAGCGTTTTCTTTTGACTTTGCTCATACGGCGTGGTCCGAGCCAAGAGCAGCAACATATCGGAGTGCTGTACACGAGACGTGAAGATCTTCCCGCCATTTACAATATAATAATCGCCTTCTCTTCGGGCCGAGGTGCTAATCTGGGTCGTGTCTGAGCCCGCATTCGGTTCGGTCACGCCAAAGGCTTGGAGCCGCAGCTCACCACTGGCTATGCTGGGCAGATACCGCTGTTTTTGCTCGGGGCTGCCATGCCGGAGGAGGGAGCCCATGATGTACATTTGGGCGTGACAGGCTGCGGCATTACCGCCTGAGCGGTTAATCTCTTCCAGAATGACGCTGGCTTCGGTGATGCTGAGTCCGGAGCCGCCGTACTCGCTGGGAATCAACCCGGCTAGCCAGCCAGCCTTGGTCAAGTCATCGACAAATGTTTCTGGATACAGGTGCTCTTTATCGAGACTGCGCCAGTATTCATCACCATATTGGCTGCAAAACTTGCGAATCTCGGTCCGGATTTCCAGACAGCGTTCTTGTGCGGGCATAATTCTTTCTCCTTACGGCCAAAACAATCGTTTTGCCGCTTTCTCTAACTCTGGACGAAAGTCCGGGTGGGCAATGGCAATCAACTCCTCTGCGCGGCGTCGTTGCGACTTCCCGAACAGCTGGGCTACACCATATTCAGTCACTACATAATCCGTGAACTGACGCGGTGAAGTCACAAAACTGCCTTCCTCCATCAGTGGAACAATGCGTGACACGGTGCCCTTCACTGCGGTAGACGGAAAGACCATGATCGAACGGCCGCTTTTGGCATACACCGCGGCAATGGCGTAATCGGGAAAGCCGCCGGTACCAGTGAACATCTGCGGGCCAAAAGAGTCGGCCACGGCTTGGCCGGTCAGATCCATGCGCAGGGCGTTATTGATTGCGACCATGTTGTCGTGGGCCATGATGGTTTGTAGATGGTTCACATAGGAAACGCCGTACAGCTCGAAGTGTGGATTTTCATGGACAAAATCACGCTCCTCTCGACTAAACGCCACGGCCGTGGCAACAGAACGATTCTTATGGAGTGTCTTGTTTTTGCCAGTGAAGATACCCCGCCGCACGCGTTCTACCCCACCACGCGGAATGCGCTCAGTATGCCAGCCCAAGTCATTCCTATTGTCAAAGATACCTGCTTGTACTAAGGCTTCGCTGGTACTCCCCGCACCGACTTCAACTGTATCTCCATCGCGAATGAGCGGGGCGACACAAGTGGCAATTGCCTTGACGACTTTGCTTAACTCAATGTCCGGAAAAGGCGGCCGAAATGCCTCCCCGTCCAGCAGTTCAACTAGATAGTCAATCTCGCTCAGATGAACGAAATTGTCTCCACCAGTACGTATGAAATCCGGGCTGACTTGGGCAATCGTCGTGCGCGCGCTCTGGATGAGTTCCTTTTTGTCCCACACGCCGCCACCGAGACTGACAAAGCCATTGTGATCAGGCGGAGAGACATCGAGTAACACCACGTCGGATGGTGTCACGCCCTCCCTCCCCTCGTCCAGCGTTTTGAAAAGCAGCGCGCACGGACAGACGCGGTGGTCGCTGCGTTTGTCCGTGACCATTTGTCGAATCGGCTTGGGTAAATACGGGCTGGTGTACCACGGCTCGATTTGGAATGCCTCTGTCGCGTCCGGATGATACCAGGATAAGTCGCTGGCTGGGGCTCCAATGCGAATTGTGACTCCCGAAAGCTCATTTAAGCGATTGGCCAACGCTCCGGCAATCAGCGTAGGGTTTGAATAGACGGGAATAGAGACGCAGTCGCCGGATTGAACGACTCGGAGCGCTTCTTCGGCTGAGCACAGTTTTGATGTGTATTCTTGTTGACTATCCATATCTATTCTCTGGTGAGGAGGAGATCTGGCGTGATCACTGCCTGGCTAAGCGCCAGGGCATTCACCGTAGCCTTGGAGACGATAACCGCATTCGCATTCTTGTTCACCAAACTGCTGGCCAGCTCCTGAACGGTGGGCGAGAGCGCTTCTTTTTTTACGATCTGGTTGAGCAGCCCCAGGGGGAGCAGTTCCTCGGCTGCATACCGACGACAGGTGATAATGATTTCCTTTGCTAGTGACGGGCCGACATGGGCAGTCAACAGAGCAGTTGTATGTGGACTCAGCGGAACCCCAAGGTCGACTTCCGGAAACCAGAATTGGGCACCTTCCACAGCGATCCGGAAATCACAGCCTAAGACGAGTCCCCAGCCCCCACCGATTGCATAGCCGTTGACCGCAGCAATGGTGATCGGCTCAAGGTGTACGAGTGTGTGCAAGATCCGTCCGACCAGCCGCCCGCGGCGCTGTCGGGAAGTCGCGAAGATCCGCTCGCGTTCTTGAGGGTCTGTAATACCCTTCGTCTGCGACAGATCAGCCCCGGCAGAAAAAGTATTTCCCGTGCCGGTCAAAATCAAGACCCGGACCTCTGCATCATCGCGAATTTTATGCAGCAGGTCCTCTAATTCGAGCAGGATCTCTTCGTTCATCGGATTGCGTTTTTCTGGGCGGTTGAAGGTTAGCTTGGTAATGTGTCCCTCTTTTTCCAGTATAAAATGATCTGGCACGATCTACCTCCCTTACCTCGATAAAACAAAGCTGGATGTGGACAAAGCAAAGCCGGGGAAACAAGGATCTCATCTAACCGGATGGTCCTCAGTCTGGCAAGAGAGTAGGGGCAAAGCATTACTACGTGGAATGCGCTATGTTTTCTCGTCTGCTGAGAATGCTGCGACCCTGCTCAGTGGCAACAAAAGGAGGCTGTATGGATCTCGGACTCGGAAACAAAGTGGCCATGATTAGTGGAGCAAGCCGTGGCATTGGCCGGGCGATTGCCCTGGGGTTTGCCGCTGAAGGATGTCGGCTGAGTCTGTGTGCACGGGGGAAAGAGCAGCTAGACAAGACCGCTCAAGAAGTGGGTGAACTGGCAAACGACGTTTTGGCTACCGCTGTAGATGTGACTCAAGAAGCTGAAGCCCGCAGCTGGGTTGAGGAGACACAGCAACGATTCGGTGGGGTCGATATTCTCATCAACAACGTTGGCGGCTCGCGTCCGGGCGGAAATCTCGACGCTACTCGGAGCGATTGGCAGGCCGGGTTTGCATTGAATTTCTTCTCGGCGCTTGACCTGTGTCGTCTTGTCGTGCCGGCCATGCAGGAAAGACAGACTGGCTGTGTAATAAATATTACTTCCATCTACGGTCGCGAGTGGGGCGGACCTATGACGTATAACGCCTCCAAGGCCGCCATGATTAGTTTGTCAAAAGAAATGGCCCGGGAGCTGGCGCCACAAGGCATTCGCGTGAACAGTGTGGCGCCTGGATCAATTCTGTTTCCCGGTGGCTCATGGGAACGGCGGCAAAAAGAGAATCCGGAAGCGATTGCCGTGTTTGTGAAAGCCGAACTTCCAGGCGGACGTTTTGGCAAGCCCGAAGAAGTTGCGGATGTGGTCGTCTTTCTGGCCTCAGAGCGCGCAAACTGGGTCTCTGGAGCATGTCTTACCGTTGATGGCTGTCAGTCCCGGTCGTTGATTTGAATGGATTTAAAGGGAGAAGCGGGAGGAATTCATGAAAGAGCAGTACGAAACCTTAGAACTCCGCCGTGACGGTGGGCTGCTGTGGCTGGTCCTCAACCGGCCCCAGTCGCTGAATGCCATGAACCGCCCGCTGGTTGAAGAGCTGCACCACGTGCTGGATGAACTACACGCGGATCAAAGCATCCGAGTTGTCATCTTGCGCGGGGCGGGACGTGCGTTCTGCGCCGGACTCGATCTTAAGCAATCGAACGCCGGGACTGGAAATTCTTCCGTAGCGCAAGGGCTGCGCGACCAGCGTCGCATTGCTGAGCTGGCAATAAAAATTCACCGCGCGCCGCAACCCTTTGTTGCCGCCGTTCACGGCCCGGCAGCGGGCGGCGGCTTTGCTCTTGCTCTGGCAAGCGATATCCGTATCGTTGGTGAGTCTACACGCATGAACGCAGCGTTTATTCGCATTGGTCTCTCAGCCTGTGATGTTGGGGTGAGCTATTTCCTGCCGCGTCTTGTGGGCTCTTCTATTGCGTCTGAATTTTTACTAACGGGGAATTTTATGGATGCCCCGCGCGCGCTGGCCACAGGCCTCGCCTCCCGCGTCGTACCTGACTCGGAATTAGATCACGCTGCAGAAGCGATTGCACGCAATATTCTGCGCAACTCCCCGCTTGGGGTTCGGTTGACCAAAGAGTGTTTGCGCTACTCGGTCGATGCTCCGACGCTTGAGGCTGCGATTGCTATGGAAGATCGAAATCAGATCTTAACGACGCGGACGAATGACGTGAAAGAAGGCATTGCGGCCTTTCTGGAAAAACGCGATCCGCAATATGCGGATGCATAGGGCGGACGCTCGATTCGATAGTTTCTTGTCTATAGGTCCACTACTCATACTCGAATGGTTCTAGATGATCTTGCTACCGTACGCGCTGACTCCGATAGTGTCTGCGCAACTCTTGGGCAAGAGTGCGTGCCTCTTGGGTAGATCGCTTAATTTCCTGTAGCTTTGCGAGGTTGTCGGCTTTCGCTTGTTCGCGGGCGGCCTTGAGATTTTGGCGGATGCGTTCCATACGCGCTTTTAATTCGCGCAGCTCTTCCCGCTCGGCCTGATGCTGAAGAAGGAACTCTCCACGTTTATTTCCCAGCTCTCGCTCCAGATCTTCTATTCTGGTTAAGGTGCTGTCCAAGCGTTGGGCTCGTTCTCTGATAAAGGCCGAGGTGTTTGGATCGTAAATCAACCGCCGCGCCAGTTCCCGCGCCTGCTGCAGGCGGCGTTGGCGTTGTCGGGTGCGTTGTTTATCTGACCACCATCTGGGGTGATTGCGTTGTGGCCGCGGCCGGTCGTCTCGTATGTCAGCGTGTGGAAACGGGCTAGAGCGCTGGCGCCGCGTAGCATACGTTTGGTGTGGCTGCTCCAAGTATTCTTGCCGCTCCAACCGGTCTGGTCGGTCCAGTTGGTTATGCTGATTTTGGGGTGGAAGAAAATTTTGGCCTCCAGCTGAGAAGAACGGGCCGGTGATCAGGACAAACAAGATCCCAATGCTGAAGACGATCGAATAGTGCAGACAGCGCTGATAACGCAGAAAATGCACAAAATAGAGGATCACTTGCTTCTTTATCTCCATAGGTCCTCTTGACTGTTTTCTTCAAAAATCCAGGTTTCCTCTTCGAGCCAGTCAGGGAAAGCTTCTTCTGGAACCTCTTCACTCAGCATCCGTGCCCCATCCTCCGGGTCAAGCACGTCTAGTAATTCGTCCATGCTCACAACCACCTCTTCCGCAGATACCTCAGGCGGGGACTGGAGGATGGTGAAATACAACACGAATGAGACGGCGCAGGTTGCAAGCGTGCCCACAGACCATCTGGTCCACTTGGCCGGATCGGGCCCCTTGGTCCATTTACTGTCTGTGGACGAATTTAGACGTGGGTCTTGGAGGCGTAACCACAGCCGCATTTCCATTGCGTCAGTGACCGTCTGCTCGGGAAGATGCGCTACTAGTTGTCGATTATCTTGGAATTGCCGCAGTCGCTCCGTACACGCTGAGCAGTGAGCCAAATGCCCTTGGACCTCTTGTCGCTCATGGGCTGACAGCACATTATCCAGGTAAGAACTCAGCGATTGTTGATACCGACGACAAGTCATGATTGCGTCCTCCCGGGACTTTTGCGTGGACTTTCCTGCAGCAGCGCCTTACGCAGCTGCTCGCGTGCGCGTGCGAGGCGCGAACGAACGGTGCCCAGTGGCACTCGTAATATAGTGGCAATCTGATCATACGATAAGTCCTGATATTCACGTAAAACCAAAATCATTCGCCGGTCTGGAGCGAGACTATCAAGCGCACGGCGCACGTGTTCGATATCTTCCTTGGCTTCAAGCAAAACCGACGCTTCCGGCTGATCCGACGGGGGATCATACGGTGCGTCATTGTCTGGCTCACCGGTGTAACGAGGCTTGAGGCTCTCCAGAGAAAACATCCCCCAGCGTCCGCGTCGTCGGAGTTCGTCAAGGGCGAGATTTGTGGCGATTCGATATAGCCACGAGGCAAAACCGATTCCCAAGCCTCCGGAACGAGGCTCGTAGCTGTCTATGTTCTCAATTGCTAGCACAAACGTTTCCTGCCAGAGATCCTCAGCAATGCCTCTATCCGGTACCATTTTGTTAATAAGATTCAGTATGGCTTTCCCATACCGCTGTATCAGTAAGCCAAAGGCGTCCCGTCCACCAGATTTTGCTTGTGTGACAAGCGTGAGATCATCTATCTGATCCAATTGTTGATCCGACTGGTTGTGGACCGCCGTCGAAATGGACGGATTCGTTTCCTCTTGCGTCACGTGCTTGGGCAACGTTGGTTGTGTGGTCTTCGGTTCTTCACCCATGCACGTTCCTGCGGATCTAGAAGAAAAAACGTCTTACAACAGGAAAAGTTCCGTATGGGGACTATTCGGTGAGGATGTGTGGCAGCTCAACAATACTCGACAAAATATAGTCTGCTTGTTCTTCTTGGAGGACCGTGTTGGTACTCGTGCCGGTAAGCACGCCCACCGTGTGTACGCCGGCGGCCTTGCCTGCCTGAATATCAATCGGTGAGTCCCCAATATAGATGGCTTGGGACGGATCGAGAGCAAGATGCTGCAGGCATTTGAGCACCGGTTCCGGATCGGGTTTGTGGTTCTCTACATCTTCACGCCCAACAATGCCGCTGAAGAGGTGGCGGACTCCCCAACTATCGAGAAAGGGCAGGGCCCGTCCGGACGAGGTCGCGATGCCGAGATGAAATCCTTGTTGATGCAGGCTGTGAAGTAATGCGAGGCTGCCCGGAATGGCTTGCGTCTCTTCGTGGTAGCGGCGTAACCATTCATCCATGCGGCTATCGACAATCTGTTTGAGCGTTCCGGCAGGATCGGGATGATCAGGCGGAAAGAGCTTTTCCAGCGGCGACTCATCTCCCGCCCGCATGAGGGCATACACCCGGTCTCTGGGAACCGGAGGCAGATCCGCTAGCTCGAGAACTTCCAGCGCGATTTCGTAGAAGAATTCGACTGAACTGGCGAGCGTTCCGTCGACATCAAAGATAATGCCTTTGACATTCAACTGACTCATGGGGTGAGTTGACTCCAGACCTGCCGAATTCGCTGTTGCAGGTCTTTGAGTGAGCCATCATTGTGGATCACTACTGTGGCGTACTTGAGACGCTCTTGGTTTGAAAGTTGGTTGGCAATGCGGGCTTCTGTATCTTTTGCTGCCATGCCGCGCTGCTCGGTGACACGCTCAATAACAGCATTTTTGTCGGTCACGACCACCCAGACCTCGTCAGCGAGGGGGAGCCAGTTAGCTTCAATCAGAATCGCAGCCTCGACCACAATCGGCGACGTGTATCCTTCGTCTCGCTTGGCTTGGATGCCCTGCTCGATTTCTTTGAACATAATCGGATGGACGATCGTGTTGAGCTGCTTGAGAGCATCTGCGCTGCTAAAGACTAGAGCCCCAAGCTTCTTGCGATCAATGGTTTGATCTTCAGCCAATATGTCTTGTCCAAAGGCTGCGCTAACCTGCTGCCAGGCGGCTTTGCCAGGCAGATAGATATCGTGACCGACTTTATCTGCATCAATCACGAACGCGCCAAGATCAGCCATGATTTTAGATACTGTGCTCTTCCCTGAACCAATGCCGCCGGTGAGTCCAATTGTTCTCATGCGAGTACTGCCTTGCGTTGGGTTTTGGGTGGGTTGGTTGTGTCAGACATACAAAGACTGTGCAAGGGGAAAGCTGGGTTCTCTCTTTATAGGGAACATGCTATCACAACGAGCGAAATTGCTGCAGGGAGGACTCATGCCATACGCTGAAGTGCGTGGAGCGAAACTGTATTACGAAGATTGTGGAGACGGGCTGCCGGTATTGTTGTTGCCTGGAGCGCTAGGAACCGGACAATCGGATCTTGGCCCGCAACTGGAAGCGCTACCGGAACGCGGGGTACGCGTGATTGCTCCCGACCCGCGTGGCTATGGGAAGTCGCGCCCCCCCGCGCGTGAATTCCCGATCGACTTTTATCATCAAGACGCGCACGATTTTGCGGCCCTGATGAGGTCGGTGGGCTGCAAAACCTACGCGGTTGGAGGGTGGAGCGATGGCGCGATTATCAGCCTGCTGCTCACCTTGGCCTACCCCCAGCAAGTGACCAAGATGGCCGTCTGGGGTGGCAATGCGTATGTCTCGCAGGACGATATTGAGGCATACGAGAAAACGCGCTCCGTCTCGGACTGGTCACCACGTATGGCAGCACCGCTGCAGGCTATATACGGAGATGATTTCCAGGAGTTGTGGTCATGTTGGTGCGATGCCCAGCAGGCTCTTTTGAAAGCAGGTGGGGACCTATGTCGTGAGCGCGTGTCCCAGATCACTTGCCCGACTTTCCTTATTCACGGGGGAAAAGACCCCTTGGTCCCCGTCTTTCATGCCCATTTTCTGGAGCAGGAGATTGCCGGCTCACGGCTGCACGTCTTTCCGGATGGCAAACATAATATTCATCTCGCCTATGCAGACCAGTTCAACGACGTTTTAGTTAAGTTTCTTCAGTCATGAGCATTGGGCAGAAACAGGAGCGTGATATGCCGAAAGTAGAATTTTTTTATGATTACTCGAGTCCTTGGACTTATCTCGCGTTTGTGAAAATTGATGGTCTGTGCCAAAAATACAGCGCTGAACTGGAATGGCGTCCGTTTCTTGTTGGTGGCGTGTTTAATACCGTCAATCCTTCAGTCTATGAGTTCCGGGAAAAGGGTGTCGCGGCCAAACAGAACTATATGGCCAAAGACATGTCTGACTGGGCGCGCTACTACGGCCTGAGCATCAAAATGCCGCCGTCTGTTTTTCCGGTCAATTCAATCAAAGCCCTGCGCGGGGCTCTCGTCGCGCTCGAACATCCTGGCAAGTTCTTGCCCTATAGTTACCGCGTGTTTGAAACGTATTGGGGCGAGGATGAAGACATTAGTCAAGACGACGTGCTGCATAGGATCGTAGACCACGTCGGTCTTGACACAGACGAGTACTTCGACAAGATTAAACTCCAGAACTATAAAGATCAGATTCGAGCCAACACCGATGATGTCATTAAACGTGGTGGGTTTGGCACGCCAACTATCTTTGTCAACAATGACTCAATGTTCTTTGGAAATGATCGGCTGGTATTGGTTGAGGAAGAATTGAAGCGGAGCGTGTAAGAGGGAAACTGAGAGATGGAGATTAGGGATTTGGGGCTTGCCACTCATGGTATTCTTTTTTAACCCCTAACCCCTCACATCAGCCATCCCAGCCCCATTTTTGTTTATTGGCAGTGATTTCGTCCGAGGTTGGATGTTCTATCTTCTCGAGCTCGGCGACCTCGAAGTTATCCATATCGTCGACCATCGCGTAGTTGAGGGGTGTATCTGCGGTAAAAACGTCTGGCACCGCAACTTCCTCAAAAATGGCTTGCCACGGACATTCGGGTTCACATGCCCCGCAGTCAATACATTCATCTGGGTGAATATAGAGCTGCTTGGGAAACCGCTCCGCATCGTCGCCCGTATATTTGTAGATACAGTCTACCGGACAGACCGCCACACATCCTGTGTCAACACAATCTCGGCATAACCTGGTGATGATGTAGGTCATCGTCGTCCTCCTTGCTTCATATCCAACATGCTCTATGTACGGAGAAAGACAGATCGGCTCCGCGAGCCTCCCTTTGCTATCGCATCACTTCAGGAAGGTCAATTCCAGATGGGGAAAAGAAAACCTTTGGGTTTTCGGCGAGAAGATGCCTACTTCGGAGGGAGGCCTGAGGGATCTCTAGGTGCCCTGGCGCTCGCCCACGGGAATTTTGAGGTCGCCGAGGATCAGCGGGCCACGGTGGGAAAAGAGGGTGATATCGTCCGGCAGCACAGTATCCTGAAGTTGCAAAATCAGACGCATGTGTTCGGCTTGTTCTCGGCTTATGGGGGTAGCAGTGCGGGAGTTCAGACGCGGGGTTAAGCTGGATTGGCGTCGGCCCGCGGGTCGCCTGGTTGCTTCGGAAAAAGAGTAGATCTTTTCCGCTGTCCGAATAGAGATGAGGTGTTGAAGCCGCTCATGTTGGCGTGAGTCAGCAAGCTAAAGACCAACGTACTTCCGCGCGGACTAGTATGGCGCGCCACAGTACGCATCAAAGCATGGTCTTGTTCAACTGCGGACAAGTGCTCGTATGCAAGAATCCGTGCACTCAGGGGGAGGGCAGCGATTAGAAAGGTGACAACGGTCCTACGCGAGAACAGCAGTGAAACGGTGAGGCGGCTACCGAAGTCTTGCAGGATAAGATCAATGCCGATCGGTCTGGCCACAGCTGCAACGCCCAAGCCGAAAACAGTTGGACAGGTCAAGCGTCCTTCTATACTCAGAACGATCAACGACAAAACTGAAAAGAGGACAGCCGTAGAGAAAGAGAACGTGAGGCGTTGAGCGAGGTTGTCATACAAGACGAAGGATATGCTGATTGCTAGAATGAGCGCAAGGAAAGGGGCCAAAAGGAGGCCATCTCGGTACATGGTCCCAATAAACCACGAAATCCTTGTTGCTCCGATTCCCCCCGCCGCTAGCCCCCACCCCATCCCGAGGAGTCGAGTTGTCTTGCGCGTAGGCATTTCTTGCTGACCTTCCTCGTTTCCCTCCTAGCCTGGTTTTTATTGTTGACGCAACATTTCAGCTGGTCAACTGGATGGCGATGGCCGCGCACTCTGTGCACGATGGTAGTCGGTCACGAGACGCAGAGCTTGCGCTGCCCTCTCGTGTGTGGCCACGGTGGCGATCCTACGTTCATGAAATTGAGAACGCGCTTCAAGCAGCTCCGCTTCGCGGGCAAAAGGTTGGAGCACCACGAAAAAGGGCTTAGCTGAACGTGCGGCTAAACCACTTAGAGTATCTAACAAGGCGGTCAGCGTCTCTGGCCGCGTCTGCCACTGTCCGGCGACCAAACCGGCCCCGGTATCCATGACTATTGCGTCAATATTGGGATCACTATCAAGAATGGACAGGAGTCTATCCAGCGTGTCTGTCTTCTGGCCCATGCCAATGGTATGGCCGGAGTCCAGTGGATTACGAAAACTACCACCAATCACATTAAAGAACGAAGAGAGTTCTTCGTAGGACGTGTCGCTGAGGAGGGGGACGCGAAGGCCGGCGTGCTCAAAGGCATCCGTCATAATCACCGACGGCCCGCCTGTCATCGCAACCAGGCCGACCCTATCTCCGGTTGTGGGTTTCGTAAACTGTAGGAGTTTAATGACGTCGAGTAGTTCGTCAAAACTGCCGGCGGGAATCGCACCGGCCTGACGGACCATAGCGTCCCATACCGCAGCGGGGACTGCCAGCGAGCCAGTGTGGGATGAGATCGCGCGTTGGCCGGCTTCGCTCTGCCCGCCTTTCCAAACCACGACGGGCTTCTTAGGCGTGACCTGTCGCAGCAGAGAGAAAAAACGGCGGCCTGCGCGTACGCCTTCGAGATACATGCCGATGATTCGGGTCTCCTCGTCATGGGCGAGATAGTCGAGGTAATCACTCTCGTCGAGGACGGCGGCGTTCCCGAAGCTGACAGCTTTACTAATCTTGAGTCCGTGGCTACGGGCGGCTAGGCTAAAGGTGATAGTATGCGTGCCGCTCTGACCAATAAAGCCGACTGTGCCGGGCTCTCCGGCCGGCAAGTCTGGATAATTGCGTAACCCGATCTTGGGATTATAGAGTCCCATGCAGTTCGGGCCGATGAGGGCGAGTCCCGCTTCCTGCGCTGTCTGGGTGACCAGCTGTTCAAGACGTTTCCCCTCTTCATCTTTTACCTCCGAGAAACCAGAGGTAAAGAGCATGACGCCAGAGACCTTTTTGGCTGCACAGTCGGCCACAATCCGAGGCGCAATCTGGCGTGGGACGGCAGTCATGACATAGTCAATGTCTTCCGGAATTGCCTCCAAGCTTGGATAATTGTCGATCCCTAAAGCCGCGATGCCGGGGATTTCGCGCTCATCGATCTGTACCGAATAGACTTTGCCTTGGAAGGTGCTTTGGCTGCGCAGCCACATGTAATTCATCGCGTGTTTATCACCAATCACGGCAACCGCTTTGGGGTTAAACGCCCGCTCCAACGAGGCCCGGGTTATTGCAGAGAGCGGACGAGGAGCAGTCAGCGGCCCTTTGGAACGAATAACGACCCTCGCATCAACGGCGAGGCAGCCGTTGTCATAAGCAAAAATGGGATTGAGGTCGAGTTCCTGAATATCGGGCTGAGCTTCGGCCAAGGCCGAAAGCGCGAGAAGAGTCTGTTCCAAGGCGGTGAGGTCAACGGCGGCTTGGCCACGATGTCCGGTTAACAATGGTAAGCCTGTAATCTCCTGGATCATTGTGCGTGCATCGTATTGGTTGAGCGGTACTAAACGAAAGACGACATCTTTGAGAACCTCTACATGTAAACCGCCCAAGCCGAACATCATGAGTGGGCCGAACTGTGGATCCGTCGTTAAACCGACGATGACTTCGACCCCGGGCTGGGCCATGGGCTGAACAGACACACCGCCGAGGGTCGCGTTGGGTTGCGCTTTTTGCACGCTCTTGGTGATTGCATCAAATCCGTCATGGACCGCACCCTCTGAAGTCAGATTCAGTTGAACACCGCCCACGTCGCTCTTATGCGCAACGTCAGGTGAGCAGACTTTGAGCGCGACAGGTAGGCCAACGCCGTGGGCTATCGATACCGCCTCTTCCGCCGTCCGCGCCAACTCCGTTCGCACAACGGATATACCTGCGGCCTGCACGAGCGCCTTCGCTTCGACTTCGGTGAGCAAGGTGCGACCAAGAGCCTTTGCCTGTTGAATGAGCGCATGAGCGTCGCCGGTGGCCATACTTGTCCCTCCTATTACGGTCGAGCCCCTTCTTATCCGAGTGTGTGAGCACGAGCAATCTGAATGGATCGACGTGAACGGGAA
Source organism: uncultured Enterobacteriaceae bacterium (assembly GCA_964495015.1). Lineage (GTDB taxonomy): Bacteria > Desulfobacterota > Binatia > Bin18 > Bin18 > Bin18. The sequence goes on from CAZBUD010000004.1 coordinate 111,604, forward strand.
GAGGCTCCTAGCCGAATACCCAGAGGCGTCCGGTTTTGTCATTCTGAGCGAAGCGAAGAATCTCTTCCCTAGGTATCGGACGAGTCGACGCTACTTTTGGTCGACCTGTTTCCGCAGGGCGCCGATTTCGTCTCGCAACGTTTGGAGCTGCGTAGCGAGCGTGCCTTCGACCGCTTCTTGGACGAACTTCTCGATATATTTGCCCTGCATATCACCTTCGATATTGACCCGATCGCCAGGTTTTCTGCGATCCAGTGTGGTGACATGGTGGGTGTGCGGAATAATGGCACAGGTAAATTCCGTGGGTGTGCAGTGAAACACCGTCAAGCTGATGCCATCCACTGCCACTGAGCCTTTTTCCACAAGATAGCGGCTTAACTCGGTTGGAATGGTAAAAGTGTAGAGAAACGAGTCGCCTTCCGGCTGGATGGATTGGACGTGGCCGACTCCGTCAACATGCCCGAATACAAGATGGCCCGACAGCCGGTCATCAAGACGTAGCGAGCGCTCCAGGTTGACGCTATCGCCGAGTTGTAAATCACCCAAGTTAGTACACCGAAGTGACTCAGCTGATACATCAAAGCTCAGTTCACCCTCGCCTATTATCGTTACAGTGAGGCAGGTGCCGTTGGTGCAGATGCTCTCGCCCATGCTGACTTCTTGGCACGGAATACTTGTGCGCAGTGTCAGACGTGCGCCTTCGGCAATAGTGTCAATCTTGGCGATCGTCCCGGTGGTTTCGATAATGCCGCTAAACATAATGCCTCGGGGCCCGAACCCCCTAGTCCTCAGCCCCCTGTCTTAGCCTGCTGCTTGGACACTAGGCCGTTCTTTGAGCCGGCTGAGCCATGCCTCAAGTTTAGGGCGCGGGATTTCAACCTTTAGCATGGGAAAGAGTATAGCCCAGGAAACATACGGAATGTCCGCCATAGTAAACTTTGAGCCTAGAAGATAGTCGTTACTGCCCAGCTCGTTGGCAATGTGATCAAAGCAGGCATTCAGATCCGCCGCTGCAGTGTCGACCGCTTCAAGGTCAGCCGTACCGCCTTGCATGGGTTTGAGCAGCAGCTCCCCGGCAAGCGTTGCAACTGCGCTTTCATATGGATTGTCGCCGTAATGCATCAGAACCCGCGCACGGGCTCGCTGTCCCGAATCCGAGGGGAGAAGCGTTGGCTCTGGATAGGCGTCGTTCAGGTATTCCATGATGAGGGTTGACTCGTAGACTGTCGTTCCATCGTCTTGCAGTGCCGGAACTTTTCCGTACGGATTGATGGCCAAATACTCCGACGTTTTCTGTTCGCCTTTGGTGATATCAATACTGACTTTTTCATACTGGAGGCCTTTCTCTGCGAGTACGATGCGGACCTTGCGTACTCGTGGCGATAGAGGGAAATCATACAGCTTCATCATTCGGTGTCCTCTAGCGACGGCCCTTGGTTAGCTTTTTCTTGTTCCTTTTTCTTGAGTTTTTCGAGCAGCTCACGATCTCGTTTGGCAAAGTATTGATCTTCGTCAGCTTTGCCCTTGTCCCGAATTTTATTGCTGAGGTGGTCCTTGTCGTCCATTAGTCTGCTCCTGTTGTTTTCCCGTCTTCCGACGGTGTATAAAATCCTGGGCCTTTTGTTTGAGAAAAGCGTGCCACCGTTCTGCCCATTTGAAATCACGACTCAGAATCCCAAAGCTCAAAACAACCAGAATAATACCCGGACCAGGAATGCCAGGCAGGCTGAGAAAGAGACCGGCAAGGAGGAGCAGGAACCCAGCGCCAATCCGGCATAAACGCCAGAGCTGGTCGCGTGTTGCACGCAGCATATTCAGTCAACCTCAGAGTCGAGTAGAGACAGGCTAGAGGTCGTCAAGAATTTTCCCACTGCGTGCTTTTTCCACCGTCTCGTCAAACTGTAAGCCGAGATCAACACCCATTTCTTTGGCCCGCTTTTTTGCCCACAGGCCGACATTGCGAGAGTCACGGTAAAACGATTCATCCCGCGGAGCACTGGTGTCAAACGCACTGAGCCGGGCATCTTCGCCTTGGTGATATGCAAAACGCGATAACAGACGGGTCAACCGACGACGTTTACAAGACTGACACTGGGGAGACGTTTCAACGTCCGCGATCTTCATGAAGAGCAGACTTTGCTGCCTCCCACACGCTTTACAGTAGTATTCATAGATCGGCATTGTACTCGTTTTTCACTATCACACCTTCTCCAGAGGTGCTATAGAGAAGGCCCCCCACACCCTTCTTAAAAAGTGGATGCTGTTGTTCAGGCTAGCGGAGACGGACTAGGGGAGTGAGGAAATCTCTGGGCTGGGTCAGGCGAATGCGCTACCTCGACGAAGAGCAACAGTTTCCTCATTTCCCCGGGATGAATTTAGCTCTGATTGGGATCAATCTAGGCTGCTTTGCCTATGAACTCAGTCTCGGGCCAGCGCTGCAGCCTCTTTTGCTAACCTATGGATGGGTCCCGGAGCAATTTTCTCTCGCCCTCACTCATGGAGAGGTCCCCGTCCTCAGCCCGCTTCTAGTCAGTACATTCCTGCATGGCGGCTGGCTCCATTTGCTCGGCAATCTGTTGTGTTTGCTCATCCTTGGGGGAGAAGTAGAGGAACAGCTGGGTGCTGTTCGATACCTGGGATTGTATATGTGTGGCAGCCTGGTTGCTTTATGGAGCCAGACGGCTATCGCTCCGTTCCCATCAATGCCGATGATTGGTTCTAGCGGGGCTATTGCTGCGGTAGCGGGCACCTACTGTATATTCTTTTTTACGTTGCAGGACTTTCGGGTTACCCCGCAACTCTTGTCTGGGCGCATAGAGCGGATTTCTGTTATGCTTTTCCTCGTTGCGTGGTTTCTCTTTCATCTGGTTGTGGGTATCTATGCGTGTGCTGTTGATATGGTGGCCTCTTCGTTCTTTGCCCGCGTCGCCTGGGGAGCCCATGTGGGCGGTTTCCTGGGCGGTATGATTTTAGGCCCAGTGCTGTTGACGTATCAGGCCAGTCGGCGTCGTAGCCCAGTATCAGGCGATTCACCGCTTGTTTTTGGCCGATCAAAGTCTCTCCCCCGCTAGCACGGAAGAAGGCTCTAGTCGCTTCGTCGGCTAGGCAGTGCGTAGCGCATGCCCGAATCTGGGGAGGGGAATGAGTTCAGTCAGTTCAATTGCGCAGACAGTGCCGCAAGGGTGCGTTGTGCGGTAAGTGAGCGGGGCTGGACTTCCAGTGCCCGACCAAATTCGTGGGCCGCTTTGAGCAGGGCCCCTTTTGCAAGAGCAATCCGACCGAGGTTGAGGTGTGGATAGTGGCGGGTATCATAATGCGTTGCCGTTAGGGCGCACTCAAGCTACGGTACAGCGTCGTCAAGCTTCCCCATCCTCGTGTGGTAGAGTCCGATATCATTATATGGATTCCCAAACTCAGGATCGACTGCAATGGCATTCCGACATTCTTCAATTGCGTCTCCCAGCTCTCCCTGTATCTGCGCTTGTTATCCTTTGCGAAAAATTTCTGAAGCTTTTTCTGTCCGTTCCTTTGTTGTTTCCATACGCTGTCCACCAGTTGTCTGGGTTAAAAAAAGATGTGCATGATTCTTGTGATGTCAAGTCGATGTCAAGTCAAAGAAGAAGGTTGTGGCGTTGTTGCATGCAGGTAAAAAGAGAACAGGGCGTAATAGAGTGGATAGTATAAGGAGGCAACGATGAGCCACGGACGGGGATGAGGAAACTGGGCTAAGAGCACGAGCAGGACAACAACCCAGCTGACTCCGAGGATATTAGTCAATAGGCGCAACTGAACCGTGCGGGTTGGGTAGATATAACGAATAGGAATAAACACGAACACGGCAAGAACGCAGATCAGGCTCGCGTTGAACCAGACTGGTGTTCCTCCTGCGTACAGATAGAAAGCCAGGATATTCCAATACGACGGAAAGCCAGTGAAAAAGAAGTCTTGCGTTTTCGCCCCGGCCTGACAAAAGCCAAAGGCGCTAGCAAAGAGTGGAGCGGCGACAAAAACAAGAGTGCCTGTAGCAGGGAGTAAATCGAACTCATGCAGAAAAACAACCGGGACAATGACATAGGTGAAATAATCAACGATATCATCAAGCTTTGCCCCGTCGACCCATGGGAGTACCCATTTGACCTGGACCGCCCTCGCCAGGGTGCCATCCGTAGCATCAATCAGTACCGCCACCAACATCCAGACAAAGGCCAGCCGTGCATTGCTGACAAAGATGGCCTGCAGGGAAAGAAACCCGGCAACAAGACCGGCTGCCGTGTAGGCGTGGACCGCCCAAGCCGCTGCACACGTTAACCAGTGCGAATGAGATGTCTCATCCCTCACTTCAGGTGAGGCGTTGCGGGCTGAGGGTGGGCTCATAGAGAATTTGGATGAGATTGCCATCTGGGTCCGCACAATACAGGGAGCGGCTGCCATCACGATGTGTTTGTGGCGGTTTCACTACCGGCACACGGCGTGTCTCTAAGGTCGCCGCTGCCTGGTCAACATCTTCCGGACGAGGGACAATAATGCCGAAGTGATCGAGGCGTTGTCCGTGCTGGACGATTCCATCAGCAACCCGATGCAGCGCCAGATTGTCAGAGCCTGAGGACAGATAGGCATTGTCGGGATCCGGCTGCCACACCACCTGCATGCCAAACAGGCTGGTGTAGAACTCGACCGCAACACCAACATCGGTCACATTCAAAGCTAGGTGACGCAAGCCGGAATTCGGAATTGCTGGTCGCGCAGGCATGCTTACTCTTTTCAAAAACTGTGAGGGCTATTGAAAAACTGCGAGCGTCATTGTGGCAAATTCGCCCCGGGTTGGGTAGAACGGTTAGAGTTTTTTTAGAAACAGGTAGAGTTCACCGTTTTGGGCCATGAAGCCGGCCTCTGGCTGTGGACCACTGCCCCAATAAATATCCGCGCGTCCTGGACCGGTAATGGCGGCTCCGCGATCCTGGAGTGATACGAACCGAGAAAACGACTGCCAAGAGACCTGCTCGTTGCCGTTGAGGCGTGGCTTTTTGGTCACAATGAAGCCGACGGCTCCAGGCGGATACCATCCTGGATCCGTGGCGATTGACCGACCCGGGGTGAGGGCGACGCCTAAACTCCCGAGCGGCCCTTCGGAGACAACGCGAAAGAAAATATAGCGTGGATTGTGGAAAAGAATCTCATCCCGTTCAGTTGGATGCCTGCGCAAGTGGCGACGAATTGCTTTGGCAGAAGCCTCTCCTGGCCCAAGTTTGCCCTGCATGAGCAGACGTTTACCAATACTGCGATACGGCCAGCCGTTCGAGGCAGCGTACCCGATCCGAAACCAGACGCCATCAGGCAGACGGATTTTCCCTGAGCCTTGGATGTGGAGGAAAAAACGCTCAATCGGACTATCAAGCCAGACTAACTCCTTGTACTGGTGGGCCAGAATACCCTGACCATCAATCTGGGCCCGAGAGAAATAGGGCACGAGCTTCCCATTTGCGACGCGGCCATACACTTTCTCCTCAAATGGACGAGACGCAAATTGAGTAGCATCAACCTCGACCAGGTTTGTAGGGCGACGATACACGGGATACCGGTAGCGTGCGGTCCGAATAAAACTGCCGCGCAACTCAGGCTCATGATAGCCCGTGAAGAGAACCGGCGCTGTCGCTCGATACAGGTCGAAATCGCGCTGCAGGTTTGCGGTCCAATCGCCGGGCTGATTGAGCAGGGCGAGGAAAGCGGCGAGGCTGTCACGTAGCCGACCTATACTAATACGCTTTCGCCCAAATGCCACAGTCTGAGTCCCTGGTTTATGCTTAAGCGCCGCCGTGCTTTGGCGCAGAACGGCTTGCAGCGACTGTCGGTCAAGATCATCAACCAAAGGCGGAATCTGGTGAGCCGGAAGGCGTTTGAGAACGGGTTGGGCGTGACTAGACGCAACGAGAGATACAAGAGGCGAAAAGCAAACCAATACAAGCGGCAGGGAAAGCAACTGAACAAGCACCCGGGCAAGCATACGGTGAGTCATTCTCAGCTGCCCCGCATTTCCCACTCTCCACCTCTCCGACATAGGCAAAAGGATCCTTTATGTCCGATCGTATTGCGCAAGGTCCGTTGTCAGTCCGCGTACACTTCTTGGGCGGCACGTAGGCCTGCCCCGGTGGGGCACCCGTGTCCATGTCTTTGCAGCACGGCCTCAAGCGCACTCACGATAAGGAGGACATTGCTCCGGGTGCTAGACTCGCCCATCAAGCCGATGCGCCACACTTTTCCTTTGAATGCGCCCAACCCTGACCCAATCTCAATATCATACTCTGCTAAGAGTTGCTGTCGGATCGCGGCTTCATCGACACCGTCAGGAATCGTGACGCTATTAAGCATCCACAAGCGACGGCCTTCTTGAGCTGCAAGCTCCATGCCCAGCGCGTCCAGTCCGGCAGCTAATGCGAGATGATTACGTTCGTGGCGACGAAAGCGTGCTTCCAGTCCTTCTTCTAGGACCAGACGCAAGGCTTCTCGTAGCGCATAATTCATCGAGATGGGCGCCGTGTGATGGTAGACGCGCTCTTCGCCCCAGTATTTCTCAAGCATGGTCAGATCCAGATACCAGCTCTGTACTTTATGTGTCCTGCTGCGGAGCACGCCTTGCGCGGCGGAGCTAAACGTGACCGGCGACAGTCCCGGCGGACAGCTCAGGCATTTCTGGGTGCCACTATAACACACGTCAATCTTCCAATCATCTACTTTGAGTGGGCAGCCGCCAAGCGAAGTGACCGCATCAACGAGGAACAGCGCACCGGCTTGATGAATAAGCGTGGAAATCTCTTCTAATGGCTGCCATGCCCCCGTTGAGGTCTCGGCATGGACTACAGCAACCAGTTTTGGCCGCGTGCAGCGTTTGAGCGCACTGCGCACATCGTCAGGGGTAAAGACCCGGCCCCACGGGGCTTGCATGATGACCGGTTTCCCGCCACATCGTTCCACCACATCAACCATACGTGTGCCAAACACGCCATTAACACCAATAAGGACTTCATCTCCCGGCTCGACGAGATTGACAAAGCAGGTTTCCATCCCTGCGCTACCTGTCCCGGATATTGGGAGGGTAAGGGGATTTGTGGTTTGAAACACAGACCGAAGCAGAGTCTTGGTCTCTTCCATGAGCCGAATAAACTCTGGGTCGAGATGGCCAACTAAGGGCGTGGACAGGGCGCGCAGCACCCGAGCATGGACATTGCTCGGGCCGGGGCCAAGCAGGACACGGGCCGGCGGGGACAGCTCACCACAGATTTCCATACCACTCCTCTCTTTCGCTGTTCCGCACCGGCTACGAAAAAGGAGCCGCCGGCTGCAGCAGTATCCACATCACGTTACCATGCCGCGTCAGACTGGAAAAGTGATACTGGAAAAGTCAGGCTGACCGGCAACGGAGAACCGTAAGCTCAGTGTTTTTGTACGGTGGAAAAAGTTCTGCCGCTGGGCAGACAGCAGCGGAGTTTTTTGTTACAACGCAGGCACAGACCATTGCCTTCGAAGGGCCGCAAGTACGGGAGGGGAGAGGGGCACAATGACCGTGACGATCCGCCGCATGCAAGAGGCGGATATCCCTCGGGTTGGAGAAATCATGGTGACCGCCTTCAATGACGTCTTCCGTCGTCATGGCTATCCAGAACCATTTCCCTCGCCCGAAGTTGGGGCCTCGCTTGCTCGTGGTTATCTAGGTCTTGAGCCTGCGCAGTGTTTCACTGCTAGTCTCAATGGACACGTTGTGGGGTCAGGTTTCCTCCATCTTCGTGGGAACTCGGCTGGTATTGGTCCCATTACGGTTGATCCCACATGTCAAACGAAAGGTATTGGCCGAGCAATCATGCAGGCTGTGATTGATGCTGGGAGCCAGTGCCGGTCGCTCCGACTTGTGCAAGACTCGTTTAACGTGGTGTCCTTCCCGCTGTATGCGAAACTTGGCTTTGTGGTGCGTGGCACTGCTGCTTCCCTGGTTGGACATGAAATCCATGCCGCACGAGTAGCGAGTGTCGAGATCCGAGAGTGGACTGCACAGGATATCGGCACGCTGACTGCGCTTGATAAGGAACTGACCGGCATCGAGCGTGTACAAGATTTCCGCTATTTCCTCAACCAGCCTCCTCAGCTGATTGGATTCGTGGCAGGGAAACCGGCAGGCTATCTCTGCTTCCTGCGAACCGGCGCTGGGACGTTTCTCGGACCTGCGGCTGCAACGGAACAATCGGTCTTGCTGGCGTTGATTCTCAGAGCAGCCGAGCTTGAGCAAGGAAAGGCTCTACGGATGCGGTTCCCTACGCGCCATGCAGAACTTTTGCAAGAGTTGCTGGACCTGGGTTTTCAAGTCGAGAGCCTGCAAACGTATATGGTCCGGGGGCCATGGGAGGTACCGTCCGGGGTCGGTCTCCTGGCGCTCTTCCCTGAGGCACTGTAGCGGGAAAGGAGAAGATCGTACGCCCATACTGAACGGAACTGACCTCGGACTCCTGCCCACGATGGGAGTTGGCTCCTACGCTTCCCCGTCTTGGTTGATTGCGACCCGAAGGGCCCTGCGAGCCGGGGATGCCGGACCGGCGGATATGGAAGAAACCATTCAGGATGCGGTGAAAATGGCCGTGTGGGATCAAGAAGAAGCTGGCCTGCATGTTTTGACAGACGGTGAAATCCGGCGCCAGCGGTTTCTGTGGAATGTGGTTGAAAAACTGTCAGGTCTCAATATGGTCCGCGCCCCGCGCAAGCTTGGAGTCGTCAGCTATGATAGTGCGCCGCGCTTCGAAACAACGCAGCGCGTGGGCGCACCGGATGGGTTCGGGCTGGCTGATGAGTTTTCGTATGTTCAAACGTTGACGGATAAGCCGCTCAAAGTATGTTGCCCCGGTCCGCTTACGATTGCCCTGCCC
>CAZBUD010000005.1:0-10123 GCA_964495015.1 uncultured Enterobacteriaceae bacterium
CGAGTCGCGCAACGCGATCAATATAGGCGTGCGTGAGGGACTATTTGCGGTCTGGGAACGTTTTGAAAAAGACACCGAAGCGCGGGCGGCTATCCTCACTGGCGCGGGAAGCAAAGCCTTTTGCGCTGGAGCGGATCTGAAGGAGATGGCGCAGAAGAAACTGGGCGTGCTTCCGCGTAATTTCATGCCGACCCTCAACGTGAACGTTCACGTGAGCAAGCCTGTGATCGCGGCGGTGAACGGAGTCGCGTATGCTGGCGGTTGGGCGCTGGTGCAGATGTGTGACATGGTCGTTGCTTCTGAGACCGCGCGCTTCGCCATCACCGAAGCTAAAGTCGGTCGCGGCATGCCCTGGGCGGTTCCGCTTACACATATGATACCGCAGAAGGTATTGCTCGAAATTCTCATGACGGGCGATCCTGTCAGCGCGCAACGCGCCTACGAAATCGGCTTTGTGAATCATGTTGTTCCTGCGGACCAGCTCATGCCAAAGGCGCTGGAGGTCGCCGAAACAATTGCTGAGAATGCGCCCCTCACCGTCGCTGCGGCCAAAGAGATGGTATATATCGCAACCGATATGGGCCGGCAGGCCGGACTTGAGGCGGCCCGGCATCTGTTTGAGCATGTCTATAGTAGTGAAGACGCCCAGGAAGGGCCGCGCGCGTTTGCAGGGAAGCGCAAGCCCAACTGGAAAGGCCGCTGACGACTACAGGTATTCTTGTTGAAAAACGGTGGGTCTCAAAGGACCCACCCTACCGTCAAAAATCAAGCGGATTACTTTCCTGCAGCCCGGACGCCGATCGCGCCACAGCCGCGAAGTTGCTCTACCTCCGAGGCATTAAAACCCCAATCACGTAGCGCTTCTTCGGTATGCTCGCCAGGGCTGGCAGGCGGGCCCTGGATAGTGCTAGGAGTACGGCTAAAGCGTGGTGCTGGGGCCGGTTGTGGAACGCCTTCGACCTCGACAAAGGTGCCGCGTTTTTGGTTATGCGGATGATTCGGCGCATCTACCATATTCAAGATAGGCGCGAAGCATATATCGCTGCCTTCAAGGAGTTCATTCCACTCAGCCCGCGTCTTAGTCTTGAAAATGGCGGCCAACTTCTCGGTCAACACCGGCCATTCAGCGCGATCATTCTGAGGCGGCAGTTCTTCTCGTCCCAATCCGGTCAGGCGTAGCAGTTCGGCGTAGAACTTGGGCTCAATCGAACCGATGGAGATATATTGTCCATCGCTCGTTTCGTACACATTGTAATAATGGGCTCCAGTATCAAGAATATTTTCTCCGCGATTATCCGTCCACTTGCCAGCCGCATGCAAGCCATAGATCGCAGTCATGAGCGAGGCTGCTCCATCGATCATGGCCACGTCGATGACCTGGCCTTTGCCTGACTTCTGCGTTTCTAGCAGGGCGCCGACCACGCCAAGAGCGAGAAAGACACCGCCGCCACCGAAGTCGCCAACCAGGTTGAGCGGCGGAACCGGGGCTTCACCTCTGCGGCCAATGGAATGTAATGCGCCAATCAAAGCAATATAGTTAATGTCATGGCCAACGGCATTGGCCAACGGCCCTTCCTGCCCCCAGCCAGTCATACGGCCAAAGACTAGCCGCGAGTTTCGTTCCAGGCACACATCCGGACCTAGCCCCAAACGCTCCATAACCCCAGGTCGAAAGCCTTCGATCACGGCATCGGCCTGCTCGACGAGTTTGAGCGCAGCTTCTGTACCTTCTTTCTTTTTGAGATCAATAGCCACAGAACGCCGACCACGCCCGAGCAGGTTGAACTTGGCATCCATCGCAATGCCCAGATTCGCATCCGCTGCCCGGTCTACCAGTAATACCTCGGCTCCCATGTCGGAAAGCAGCATGCCACACATTGGCGCAGGACCGATGCCCGCAAATTCAACAACTTTATACCCAGATAATACGCCCATAAATTCTCCCTCCTAGATCAAAGGTCTGCCAGCAGTTCCAGAAGCAACTTCCAAACGAGGCGTTAGTATACAGGTATTTTTTGCTATGAGAACTGGTCGGTGTTGGGCGGGGGCCTATCCAACCTTTTTCATACAACCCGTAATCCCCTCGCTAGATATCGATCCTCCTTCCACCTCCTCAACCAATCCCGACGGCAGTTCGGCGAGATCGATGTACTCAGATGCTCGCTGAAATGTAATCCCGACTAGCCGCTCGTCTTTGTCGAATTCACCCCACGTATGGGGGCCAACGTCACGGGTTTGTTCTCGTGGCGAGGATGAAAACTCAATGTCCAAGAGGTCTACATCTTTGTGATACGTCAGACGCATGGCACACAGTCTAGTCTATTTTTCTTTGAAGCTTCTATCCCAGAAGCTAATCCGTGCGGTTTCTCTATCTGGTGGCACAATTACTCCCAGATAGCGCCCCTTCCCTTCAATCCACCGCCAGCGCCGCGTATTCCCGGTCTCTTCAACTTCTTCATATTCTGGATAATCGAAGGTGGATTCAAGCCAGTCGATCCGAATGTCCCGCCGGTCTTTATCGTTCCTTTTGCCAATGAAGTAGCTATTGAGCTTCATTCCGCTGCCTCCTCGTCACATGTGTGGCGGCGGGTACGGCGTATGACTTTGACCAGCATCACTCCCCTGGCGACCATCGTGTTCGAGCGTATCGTTGCTATCGCCTCTGTGCTGTTTATAGATAGGATGCAGAGGCGTATGCCGCTCCAGATACACTTCGCGCGTCTCACCTTGGAGCATTTGCGTGCAGACGTAGCAACAAGGATTTTTCATTCCTCTTGCGCATACTAAATCGGTATCAACGGTCAAGGCGAAGGCTAACCCAGAGCAGCCCAGATCGATGAATTCTAAGACTATTGACCGCTCTGTCACAAAATTGCAAGACATTCTAATAAGAACCCTAGCCAAGAGCTAGTAGTCTCGTGACCCGATACAAAATTCCATAGGCCGCGGGAGAGAAAGGAACAAGATCATGCCTACGGAAGAAGAACGCAGCCTTGAAGTCGCAAAGGCATATGAGGATATGTACAACAACGACATCGAACGCTTTGTCTTTGAGGTCTATACCTCCGACTGCGAGGTGAACGGTGGATTCATTCGCGGGCACGAGAAGTTCATTCAAATCGAACGGGACGTGCTCCAGGCGGCACCCAAGCGAAAAATGCGAGTTGATCGCAGGCATGCAACAGGAAACGTCGTCGTTGTCGAAGCCGTGCTACTCGACTCCGATCAAGGAGATGATTGGAAACTACCCTTCTGCGCAGTGCTGACCTGCCGGTATGGAAAAATTGCTACGGATTGGACCTATGCGGAGTTTTCGAAATGGCCTGGAATTCAGATTTAGCCCTGTGGTGTCGGATTACACTACGCTAATCCAACCTACGGTACTGCTCCAGGAAGAGATGCATGCACGATGATACACGCGTAACATGTGCTGGTCTCTTGCCAGCATCTGAGGGCGAGCCTTTCCTCTCTGGCCCGACGTTCGCTCCGCCGTATCATGCAGCAGGTGACCCATCCCGGGTCCCGCCTACCTACGGCCGTTTCCACAATCCGACTTGGTCTCAGTTTGAGCAGGCGCTCAGCGAACTAGAAGGCGGGAGTGCGTTGGTCTTCGTCTCCGGGATGGCAGCCGTAACCGCCGTCTTTGGAACCGTTTTACGACCCAATGATATCGTCGTTCTCCCCTCCGACAGTCATTACACCACGCGCGTCATTGCCCAAGGCTATTTTACGGAAATGGGGGTGCAGGTACGTATGGCACCCACAGGGGGAAACGCCTTAGGAGAGCGTTTGGACGGGGCAAAGCTGCTGTGGCTCAAATCGCCCAGTAATCCTGGACTCGATGTGTGCGATATTTCCGGCCTGACAACACAAGCGCATACGGCCGGTATCCTCGTCTCAGTGCGTGACACCGAGTGGGCGAAACGGCTTCATCCCTGGCGCACGCAACACGGTTCTATCGCCGGGCCAATGGAAGTCTGGCTGGCGTATTGGTCGCTGGCAACGCTGGGTGTTCGACTGGACCGCCAATGTCACAACGCGCAGGCAATTGCAGAATATCTTGTGGCGCGAACCGAAGTCCTCAGCGTTCGCTATCCGGGCTTAGCAACCGATTCAACCCACCCCATTGCCAAACGTCAAATGAAACTGTTTGGCGCGGTAGTGAGCTTAATCCTGCCAGACCAAGATCACCGCGAACGTCTTCTCCAGTATGGATATGTCCCATTTTGCTGATGTCACCCTTCCCAAAACCAACCATGACGCTGCAAAGGCGTTAATTGGGGCCTTTATTGTAGGCTTTGCTGAAGGGTTAGACCCGAACTTTATCGATAAAATCGCGCGCGAGTCGTTTCCATCAGAAACGGAAGAAGAGGAAATGTGAATGGATTCCAGTGACCGCTACCTTGTTGTCGGCCAGAACGGATCACCTTATTCTGTAAAGCTCCGTGCGGTCATGCGCTATCGCCGTTTGCCATTCGACTGGGTACTCCGAACCGAGCGCAATATGGCTGAGTTCTCAGACGTAAAGCCGCTACTTATGCCCATGATTCGTTTCCCCGGTGAGCAGCAGTGGCGCATTGACTCCACACCAATTATCGATGCACTGGAGCAACGCCAGCCGGGCCGGCGCTCGATTATCCCCGATTCGCCTAGCTATGCCTTTCTGGCTTATCTGATTGAGGACTTTGCCGACGAATGGCTGACCAAGGCCATGTTTCATTATCGTTGGGGTTATAGCCCCGACATCAAGTATGCCTCGTTTTGGATTGCCGATGACTTTTTCCCTGATCAGAAAGGCGAGGCACGCGCGGCTGCAGCAAAAGGTTTTGCTGATCGACAGATTGAACGTATGCCGCATGTTGGCTGTACTCCAGAGAACGCCCCGGTGATCGAAGAAACATATCGACGTACCCTCAAGCTGCTCGAAAGTCACGTCGGGCTGCACGACTACTTGTTCGGCACGCAGCCATCCATCGCCGACTTTGGCCTTTTTGGACAGCTCAAGACTTTGGCCACAGATCCAACACCGCTGGCCATCATGCGAGAGCAGGCCCAACGCACTGAGAGCTGGCTACGTCAATTAGATGATGCATCGGGGATAGGAGGAGCATGGTATTCCGGCGAGGAAGTACTGCCGGACGCCACGGTTGGACTCCTACGTTTAGCGGCTGAGACATATCTACCGTTTCTTGTCGCCAACGCTATCGCAACAGAGCGAGGAAATGATCGGCTTGAGATCGAACTGCTCGGGCAAACGTACTCCCAAGCGCCGTTCGGCTATCAAGTGAAATGCCTCGCCGCACTCCGGGAACGATTCGCCACGCTAGATAAGGTCACCTTGAAGAAGATTAGTCCGCTACTGGAGAAGACCGAGTGCCTACGCTATTTCGCGGAGTAGTCCGAATCCAACCGAGGGATCATCGAGAGATTTTCTTAGTCTACTACCCTGCTCTATCCTCGCCGATTCCCCCACTTCCCCCAGTGGATGACCTGTTCAACCGGCGCGCGTGATGTGGGGCCAAACCGGCCTTCCGGGAAGCCAAGCGGGATGAGTCCGGCGATCTCCATATCTTCCGGGATATCGAGCTTCTGCTTCAGTTCCTTTTCAAAGAAATAGTGTACAGTCGTCAGCGTCGCACCAATGTCCAAGGCTCTGCATGCCAGGAGAATATTCTGGACCGCTGGATAGATCGAAGCGTGCAGCGTGGCGGTAATCGAGCGCGGGTTGTCCGCATCTGCATACGTAGGGAAGTCGGTCCCTGTGCAGGCCAACAGGATAACCGGCGCTTCATGCATGTGTTCCGCCAGATGGACAGCAGCCGCAAACAGGCGTTGTTCGGCGGGCGGTAAGGCGTCCATAGCCGGAATGGATCCCAGCTGCGCCAGCTTTTGATACGTCTCCAGGTAGTGATCACGAATGAAACGTTTGTCTTCCGCTTCTTGAACAAGGATAAACGCCCAGTTTTGGAAATTACTCCCGCTCGGCGCATGCACCCCCGCGTCTATTATCTTTTTCAGCGTCTCGTCTGGAATAGGATCGGGCTTGAGCCTGCGCATCGAGCGCGTCGAATAGATCGCTTCAAAAAGTTCGATTTCGGGCATACGTTCTCCTTCTTAGGGGCACAGCTTACGTAAAAACGAATCGTTTCTCCAGGCGCTACGCTCAGTCGATCACCATAACCATCAATCTCCATTTCCGTCCTCCTTTACGAAGATTACTAACGTCCCAAGCCTGGAATCTCTTCCAAATGGGGCAAGGGCCGACCAAGTATGTCCGAAAAGAGTGTAAGCACGCGCAGTGTGATTCCCCAAATCACTTGCTCCTCGAAGCGAATCGCAGGGTAAAAAAGCGCAGTGTTGTCGTTTGACAAATTCAAGTGCGTAGCGTTCTTGGCGTCCCACGGATGCCCGAGCGGCATCCAATACGCCTCAGCCACTTCATGGTTGAGAGTAAACTCTAGAGGAAATTCGCCCAAGTAATAGACAGTTGGAAAAAGATATAGAGGCTGTTCTCTGCCGCTCAGCCAAATGGATACCGGTTCGAGCGGGCCCAAGCGGTGCGAGGGGTCCAAGAACAAGCCCACTTCTTCATGGGTTTCGCGTTCAGCTGTAGCTTGGAGATCCGCATCATCCGGAGAGAAGCGCCCGCCGGGAAAGGCCATATGCCCTGACCACGGATCACCCGATTTCTGCGCGCGACGAATCATACATAGTTCGAGGTCACGCTTTCGACCAACCAGTATCATTGCCACGGCGGCGCATTGGCGGCTCGCTTCAAAACGACTAGGAGCGGGCCGATGTTTGGCAAGGGTATTTTGTATTTCTTCGACACTGAACACAGAAAACCTCCCCTCTCATAGAGCCTTCGCTATAGCACACTGTGGAAAACTGCAACAAGAATTAGTGTTTATGTCGGAAGGAGAGCGGGCTGTCTTGGCAAGCGCCTTGAGCGGTGCGGGGTGTAGCGTTTTGTACCGGCCGTATTTGCAAAAATACCCTACGCTGCCAGCCAGCGCCTGTGCTCTGCTTCCGTCGATTGGTTTTCTGGCCATGTTGGCAGCAGGCGAAAGGGTTCTCAATGCCCTTCCCCGCTTTAGCACAGGCGGCTGGACAGCCGTCGTCTTTATTGGTGTGCGTAGCGAGCTCGACTACTATCGCTGACTGTGGGCGCTCAATCACACTACACCCACGCGTGTGACCATCATTCTGGCCCTCAGCCCGGTGACAGCGACAGGCCTCGGGGCATTGCTATTTGCGGAAACTGTTTCGATCTATTTCGGACTCGGACTGGGTTGTAGTATCGTTGGTGTGTGACTCACCCATTCTTGAAGCGGCGCTTAAAACGTCGCAAGCGGATTCAGGGGAGAGCCTGTCCCGCCAGGCACCCGCAGCGGAGCCGCGACAAAGAGAAATTCCCACCGGTTGCGAGCCTGTGCTTCTCGGGCCAAGTCCTCCAAATTGAGGTTATCCAAAAGCGGCATACCGAGCGCGACCACCGCCAGTTGGTGAATGGGAAACCGGACCCCTTCGACTCTGGATGGGAACACGTCATTCGTTCCATCGGAGCCCACAGTCGCTACATCTCGCTCCTTCAACCATCTGGCCACCGAGGCATGGAGGCCGGAAGCCTGCTTGATAAAAGGCCAACTCCCTTTTTCTTTTTGCCGTTTGTAGAGGCCGGTGCGAACGAGCAGCACATCTCCGCGTTCTATACGAAGACCCGTCTGTAGCTCCCACGCTTCTAGGTCTTGAGCATAAATTGCCGTGCCGGGTTCGAGATACGGCACGCCTTTGAGCCGGGGCATATCCACCAGGAGCCCACGCGTAAAAATACCTTGCTTCATCGTCTGGATACCGAGCTTGTCCGCCCCCGATGGTTTCACTGCCGAGCGCAGGAAGCCATTGTACATCTTGCCCTGATAGAAGATGTGGCACAGTCCATCTACGTGGGAGTGCGCGAAGCCATGATAGCGGATTGAATAGGTATCCTCGGCGAAGACACCGTTTTCACTGTCATGCACACGGAGACTATGTTCAATCGGGTACTCGTTATTGAGACTAGCCTCCTTGGCCAAGTCAAAGGCAAGCGAAACCGAAACTCCCTCCGTCACGAGTGCAGCAGCCTGGCGACGTTTCTCTGGCGTGATGAGGTTGAGCGTACCGAGTTCATCGTCTTTTCCCCAGCGTCCCCAATTTGAAAGATCAGCCATCCACTGATCGAGTGTTGCAGCTGTAAGCTTTGAGGGGGAATCTGCAGTTTGAGCGACACTCAGGCGTCCTGTCATGAGAACAGTCAACAGCAATAGGCCCACGGACAATACTGGGCTTCGATGTCTCATAGCTCCCCCTTTTCCATTTCAGTCACGCTGGTGGCATCTGTACTCGGGATGAGACTCAAGAGCAAGGCAAGCGACTCGTTTTACCATGCCCGTCCAGCGCCAATGCCGTAGGTCGGATGAGCGAAGCGTAATCCGACACCCGAGGACTCGGCTTCTGGTGTCTTTCGTATCACCTCAACCAGAGATACATTCTCCAGAATAGAATAGACAAAAGGAGTCAAGCAATATGCCAAGACTGACAAAGTTGAGTCGATCAATTAAAGGAAAAATCGCCCTGGTGACTGGAGCTGCCAGTGGCATGGGGCGCGCAACGGCACACCTGTTTGCTGATGAAGAAGCAAAAGTTGCGGTCCTTGATCGCAACGATGCAGGTGTTTCAAAAGTCGTCGAAGAGATTAAACAAGCCGGAGGGAACGCCACTGGCTGGACCTTAGACCTGTCAGATAGCGAGGATATCGAGCCGACTGTCACCCAAATCGCTGAACATTTCAGCGGACTCGACATCTTGGTCAACAATGCGGGCATTGATGCGTCGGCCCGTATCCAGAGTAGCAAATACGAAGACGTTTGGGAGCGCTGCTTCAACGTCAACTTGGCCGCGCACCACCGTCTCATTCGGGCTGCCCTGCCTCACCTCAGCAAAAGCGGAGCCGGACGGATCGTCAACATCGCTTCTACTGAAGCAGTCGGCGGCAGCGCCTTTGCCAGCCCCTATACTGCGGCCAAGCATGGCGTCATGGGCTTAACCCGTGCGCTGGCAGTCGAATTGGCAACCCAGGGAGTCACGGTCAATTGCATCTGCCCAGGCGCTATTCATACCGGTCTCACTGCTACAATCCCAGATAAGGCAAAGGAGACGTTTGCCCGGCGGCGCGTTCCACTCAAACGCTATGGTGATCCCGAAGAAGTCGCGCATGCGACCCTTAGTTTAGTCCTCCCAGCAGCGTCATACATCAATGGTGCTACCGTTGTCGTTGATGGGGGATTTACTATTCAGAACAATGGCAGTGCGTTGAGTCGATAAAGCGGGCTGCGATGAAGGTCGGGAATAGTTTTGTACGGAAGCTGCTTTATTTATGATGGACAACTTTCCAGGCAAACCAGATCAGAGCGGCATACCCATTCAGTCGTCGCCCTGGCTGCCGCCTTCCTTTACGAAGTTGTCAACCCTAACGTACTGCGTCCATCCCAGAAGAATCAAGATCAAGGCCCCCGTAGCGTACGCTATGCGCATGGCACCTGCTCTCATCCCATTCCGGCCTATGGAGCCAGCCCCTCACTGTCTTTGTGACTGTACTTAGCGAAGCGCTGTACTTGTTCTGATGAACTCTGACACTCCTTCCCTGCTAGCACAGATCGACCAGCTCAAATCCCAGCTCGACGCGTTGCGGCCGCCACCGGAACACACGGTCCGCACCTTGCATGAACAACAAGTCTTAGAGTGGACCTACCACTCAAATGCTATTGAGGGAAACACACTTACCCTCAAAGAAACCAAAGTAGTGCTAGAAGGTATCACCATCGGTGGCAAATCCATTCGCGAGCACTTCGAGGCAATAAACCATCATGAGGCAATTCACCACGTTGAAACCATGGTCTCTGGGGAAGAAGCTCTGGGTGAAGGGGAAATTAAATACGTTCACCAGTTAGTATGGAAAAATATCGACGATCAGAATGCTGGTCGTTACCGGCAACACAACGTTGTGATTCCCTGTGCTAGCCATACTCCAGTAGATCTTTTTCAACTGCCGCAGGCCATGAACGACCTCATGGTCTGGTACCAC